>NZ_ATWO01000001.1:3013384-3616061 GCF_000421285.1 Desulfotignum balticum DSM 7044 | reverse complement strand
GGCAAGCGCAGGGACAGGCGCGAATGAAATACCGGGGCTTTATCACCTAAGGGATCGAACAGGGCCGTTGGTAGGATTTTACCGGTGGCGGTCTTGTTCGCAGCCATGGCAGATGGACTCCCGTGAGAAATCTTCATGAAGCGGGTCTCCGTGCTACCGGCGATGAGGGCATTCTGGGCGACAGCGACTTTGTTAAATGAATGCTTACCGCTGGGGAAGATGAATTTGAACGGTGGCACGCCTTGAATGCACGGAGAATAACCGTGGATGCCGTCGCTGAAAAGGTCGCGATGCTTCTTGCCATGCCGGTCAAGGAGGTATGGCTGCCGGGGCGCTACAAGCGTACGGTAGAGGAACGAAGCCTGGTGTGCTACATTGCCGTTCGCAAGATTGGAGTAACCATGCGGTCCTTGGCCGGGTGTTTCGGCATTTCCACGGCGGCGGTAAGCAAGGCCGTCGCCCGGGGACGTCGAATAATTTGCACCATCGATTTCAACACCCTTTATGACTGTCGAACACAGGTTTGTCTATATCACAGAATTTCCACCCTCATTATGATGTTTCCAAAAAGGTTCCCGGATTTTTTTTCTGAGAATTTTTCCCGTGGCATTTTTGGGGAGGTCTTCTGCAAAGACAACGTACTTGGGAACTTTGAATTCAGCCATTTTACCGCGACAAAATTGTTGGATCTCATCTGCAGTTGCCCGGGCATTTTTTTTGAGGACAATAACAGCAGTGATCGCTTCCCCCCATTTGCAGTCCGGCTGACCGATAACGGCAGCTTCGTGAACAGCCGGGTGCAGGACAATATGGTTTTCCAGCTCTGATGGAGAGACGTTCTCTCCGCCGCTGATAATCATATCATGCTTTCGGTCAACCAGATAATAAAACCCCTCTTCATCCATCACCGCAATATCCGAAACAGTGGACCAGCCCTCTCTGTAGGCATTGCGGGTAGCTTCTGGGTCCTTATAGTATTCTTCCAGGGGAATGCCCCAGCCCCGGACAAAAAGTTCTCCCGGGACTCCCGGTGGGCATTCGTTTCCTCGCATGTCCAGGATTTTGACATCCTTGTAGATAACCGGCTTGCCAATACTGCGGATTTTACTCCACTGGTATTTGGGTTTGAGGACAGTAACGATCTGATGTTCAGTGGAACCATAGGCCTCATAAAGATTAACGTCCTTAAAAAAATTCAGGGTGCCTTCTTTAATGCTTGTCCAAAGGGGAGCGGATGCCACCAGGATATTTTGAAGCGTACTCCTGTCATATTTTTTTGCCACGTCTTCAGACAGCCCGATAAGCAGGGTAAGCATGGTCGGCACCATCGAGGTGATAGTGATTTTTTCCCGGTTAATCAGTGACAGGATTTCTTCAGGATTGAATCCTCTGGAATGATTGATATAGGTGTATCCTCCGGCAATGATCATTAAAAGACTGCACATGATGGCGTTGGCATGGAAAAGGGGCATGGTCAACAGAAACCGATCGTCCTCTGTGTAGCGGCCGTAATCCGCCATCCACTGCGTGGCGTTTTGAAGCAGGGCACGATGTCGGGTTTCCACGCCCTTGGGTTTGTCCGTAGTCCCCGAGGTATAGCCAATATACCAGACGTCATCTTCCTGTATATCAATTTCCACAGGAGTGTCAGGCCTTGCGGATAGTTCTTTTTCATATAGCGGGTATTCATGATCTTGTCCACCTATCTGCAGTACCTGTTGCTTTTGAATATCCGTTTCAGACAGCCAGCTGATCCGGTCCAGAAAAGTATCTTCAATGATAAATGCTTTTGCCTCAGAATGGCTTGCCAGGTGTTGTATTTCTTTTTCAGTATTCCTGAAATTAATTGGTACGCCTACAATTCCGGTTTTTGCAAGCCCCATGAAAATTTCTACTGTTTCAATGGAATTGTGGGTCATAAATGCACATTTGTCGCCTTTGTTCAGGCCCATATCCATTAACGTACGGGCCAGCTGATCGGTTCGGTTATCAAGCCGGGCATAGGTCAGGTTCCTTTTTTTACTTTTCAGGGCAACTTTGTCCGGAAATCTTTTAGCTGATGATCTTAAACATTCAGCGATATTCCATTGACTGACCTGTGGGGTAGACATTCGTTCCTCCCTGTGCTCGAAAAAAGTTGTATCTATTTTAACAGGTAAAAATTTTATTTTCCGTGGCACTTAGAAACCGACTACCGGTTTCAGTGATATGGACAACACTTTCAATACCTGCGGCAAACTGATGCTCAAAAATAAATTTGGGTTCAAGAGCAAGGATCATGCCGGGTTTTAAAATAGCTTTTTTGTTTTTTGCAAGAATGGGATTTTCAACAAGTTCAAGCCCGATCCCATGACCGATAAACTTGGATTTCAAGCCGGGCAGTCCCAAAAACTGTTTCCCAAAACGCTGATTTTTTGAAATTTTGACAGCGGTTTCGAATATTTCTTCAATGACAATTCCAGGGGCCATTTTGTCTAAAAGGGCATGAAGTATTTCTATGGATGCAAGGGATGCGGAATGTTCCTTCTCCGGCATCTTTCCCAGGACAAACATCCTGGTTTCGTCAATGTGATACCCATCCACAATGGTTCCAAAATCAATCAGGATGGGTTCGTTTTCTTTGATCAGCTTAGTGCCTGCACCGAACGGAAATGCGTTTGAGACGCCTGTTCCGCATAGGGGAGAGTCCAGACCTCCTGCAAGGCCTCCGTTTTTTCCGCTCAACAGATGAAAGGGGTAAACCGCAGATCGGTAATGCCGGCCCATAAGTTTTCCCGAATGCCCAAGGGTCCTTGCAAAGGCTTCGAACATTCCGCAGAATGCCATTTCAGAGATTCCCGGTTCCAGGGATGATTCCATAAATGCAAAGGTCTGTTTTGAAACTATGGCGGCTTTTTCCATCTGGTCAATCTCCCAAGCAGACTTTATCTGCCTGCAGGCTTCTATTACAGGGGTGCCGTCCACAAAAAAGGTTGAGCTAAACAGGCTTTGGTAGAATTTGAAATCCTTTACCGGGACCACGTCAAAAGCAAGACCGCAGGTTTTCGGAAGTTTTTTGAACAAAGAGATAATCAAACCGGGGATTTTTGTTAAGGATGTGATGGGTTCGATATGTTTAAGAGCGGTCTCATCTTTAGCCCGGGGAAGATACCGTTTAACAAAAAGGACAGGATTATGATCTTTTTCAACATAGAGATAACAATCCTGAGCAGTTCCTGAAAAATAATAAATATCAGGTTTGTGGGTTAAAAAAATGGCGTCCATGCTATGGGCATCTATGTGCTGTTTGAGAGCAGAAATTCGGGCATGGATCTCTCTTGCTGGTGTAGGATCAAAAGGGTATGATTTCATCATTGGCATGGCCTGTTATATAAACGTGGGTTCTCTTTTTTCAAAAAATGCCTGGATACCTTCTTTAGCGTCGCCGCCGGTTACCACTGATTCGAAAATTTCGTTTTCAATCAGAAACCCGCTTTCAAGGTCTGTGTTCATTCCGGACTGGATTGCTTCTTTTGCTGCCCGGGATGCAGTCCTGCTTTTTTTTGCCAGTATTACGGCGGTTTTCATCACTGTTTTCATCAGATTTTCAGGGTCGCATATCAAGTTTGCAATGCCGTACTCCAGGGCTTTTTCAGCAGGGATGCTTATGCCCGTAAGTATCAGCTCTTTTGAAAGGTTTGGTCCCACAAGCCTTGCCAGCCTCTGCGTTCCCCCGAACCCGGGGATCAGTCCAAGGTTGCTTTCCGGCAGTCCGAAAACTGCGGTGGATGCTGCATAAATAAAATCACACCCCATAGCAGCCTCAAATCCACCCCCCAAAGCGAGTCCGTTCACGGCTGCAATCACAGGTATGGGAAGGGATTCAAGCTTGGAAAAAATTTTCTGGCCTTTTCTTGCAAAAAATTTAGCCTGGCAAAGGTCCATTTTTGAAAGCTCAATTATATCCGCGCCTGCGACAAATGCTTTTTTTCCGGAATCTGTGAGTATAAGTACCTTAATGTTTTTATCGGCAGAGATCCGGTCCAATGCTAGGTCAAGTTCATCAAATAGTTCGGAATTTAAAGCATTCAGCACGTTGGGGCGGTTGAAGAGAATCGTTGCAATTTTCTCTTCAGTATTGAGTATAATGTTTTTAAACGGCATCACATGGCTCCCTTAAAAGTGAGTTTTTCTGTTGCACAATTGTTCTTATCAAGTCTTGTTTAGCACCCTTTTTTTACATGCCCAATATGGACCTGCCTGTAACCAGTCGCATGATCTGGTTCGTCCCGGTATAAATCTGGGTTAATTTGGCATCGCGCATCATCCGTTCGACGGGGTAATCTTTCATATACCCGTGCCCGCCCATCACTTGAACGGCATCAGATGTGACTTTCATTGCAGCATCAGATGCTATGAACTTGGCCATGGCCGTTTGAACTGAAGCCTTTTTAAATTCGCCTTCGTCAAATAATTTTGCCGCATTTGTCGTCATCAGCCTGGCGCTTTCAACAGCGGCAGCCATATCTGCAATCATGAATTTAATGGAGGGCAAATCCGCAATGGGTTTTCCAAACTGGATACGGTTTTTTGCATGTTTAACCGCATATTCCAAGGCGCCTTCTGCAATACCGACTGCCTGGGCAGCACAGAAAAGCCGGCTGCATGACAGGGTCTGCATAAGGTTGCCAAATCCTTCTCCCTCTTGTCCAACAAGATTTTCGGCCGGCACCTCAAGGTCTTTGAAAAAAAGTTCAGACGTGACCGAACCCCGCATCCCCATTTTGTTTTCATTTTTTCCATAAGACAGACCCGGGAAATCTTTTTCAACCACAAAGGCGCTGATGCCTTTTGCTTTTTTATCGGGGTCTGTGTATGCGTAGAGCACAAAAAAATCAGCTAAAGACCCGTTGCTGATAAAGCATTTCTGACCGTTTATGATATATCGGTCTCCATTTCGAACAGCCGTGGTTTCCATGCTGAGGAGATCTGATCCCGCATTTGGTTCTGTGGCAGCAAGGGCAGTGAGAAGCATTGACCCGTCTTTCAGGCGCGGGAGGTATTTTTTTTTTTAACTCAGTACTGCCGCTGTGAAGGATCGGCAGCATACCATCGGCTTGTGCAATCAGGAGTACGGCAGAAGACGCACAGACTTTTCCCACTTCACTGAGAATTAATGAAAACATCAGGTAGGGCAGATTGACACCACCGTATTCCGCTGGAAGAAGAGGGTTCAGCAAATCATTTTCAGCAAAGGCTTTGTGGGTATATTGTAGATTGTCACTTTCGCATCCCAACAAAATGTCACAATCTTTTGCCAAAATCAGGCCTTTTTTCAGAAAATTTGAGAATGGACCTTATACATTTTTTAGTGGGATTTGTGAGGTGCAGAAGCGCGCTAAAAAACAGATGGTAACATGCTGATTTGTAGAGGAAAAATGTTCTCACGCTTTTTTACCAAATCCCACTTTACAATTTCATCATTTTTTTTAGGCCATGTATATTGAGAATCCCCCCCTCTTATCCCCCCCGAAAGGGGGGAGGAGGATAAAGGCATGCAGCGGTTCCTGCTGTTTGGTTTCAACCTGCTCAAATTCATCAATTAATCTTATCATTTTCCCATACCTTGCTTTTTTTCACTTAGGCACTCCAAATTGGGATTTTTGACCGGATTTTTGGGATATTAATGTAACACTTTACAGTATATTCCGGAAATCCGCCATTTTGGTCCAGTTCGGCTGCAAACGGCTCAATTTCTCCTCGAACTATTTTTCGGACTTCTGTGATGATCATTTTCTGTTCTTTGTTCAAGTTCATTTTATCCAAATCCTTTTTATTATCAGTTAGTTGAAGTATAGATCTGACAAAGCAGCTGAAAGTCTCAGGTACATCGTGCTTAAAATTTTATCCCAGCAAATTGGGGAGGACCATGACGATATCGGGGAAAACAGAGCATAAAACAAGCACCAGTGCCTGCAGCAGCAGAAACGGCAGCGCCCCCAATATGATATCCTTCATCTCCATGGAGCTTGGTGCGACCCCTTTGACAAAAAATAGCGCATATCCGAATGGCGGAGTTAAAAAGCTCATTTGCATATTCAACATGAAAACAATGCCTACCCAAATCGGATCAAAACCCAGCCCAACCAGGATCGGGCTGAAAATAGGAACGATCAGCAAACAGATGCCGATCCAGTCGATGAACATCCCCAGGAAGATGTAAAGGACCTGGCAAAAAATAAGTGCCCCCCACTTTCCGCCTGGCAGGGCGCTCACCAGCTGGTTGGCGAACTCGTGGCCGTCCCCCATGGCATAAACCCCTACAAAACAGGTTGAAGCAAAGGTAATCCACAATGCCATTCCGGTTGCGGAAATGGTGGAATACAGGGAGGCGCTGATGATATTAAATGTGAGTTTTTTCCTCAAGGCAAGCAGGACGATTACGGCAAAAGCCCCGACCCCTGCGGCTTCGGTGGGAGACGCCACCCCTGCCAGAATTGATCCCAGTACACAGGCGATGATAATAATAGGCGGAATCAGGCTTTTGCCCAAGGCGGCTTTTTTCCAAAAACCCTTGATTTGCTCCTCTTCAGTTATGCAGGGAGCATTTTCCTGGTTTATCAGAGTCATGATAATAATATATAAACAAAAGACCAGGCAGAGGAGAACGCCGGGAAGGATACTGCCAGCAAAAAGATCGATAACGGAAACCTGTGTGGCGGCAGAATAGAATATCGGCATAATACTGGGCGGGATAAGTATGCCCAGCGATCCGGCAGCGCAGACAGTGCCGACCGCTAGGTGCCTGTTGTAATTTTTCTGAAGCATTGCGGGCAGGGCCAGAAGCCCTAAGGTAATTACCGATGCCCCCACAACGCCAATCATAGCTGCAAGAATCACCCCGGTCAGCACCGTGGCAAGGGCCAGGGACCCCCTTATTTTTCCCGACCACTGAAATACAGCATCAAACAGTTCTTCAATGATACCGCTGCGCTGGAGCAGGTTTGCCATAAAGATAAACAGCGGTACGGCCACAAGAGAATAGGCCACCATGAGTCCATAAATTCGCATGGCAAAAAGCGGGAAAATATCAACACCCTCAAGAATTATACCGAATACGATCCCGACAGCCCCGATAACGGCATACAGTGGTGCGCCGGTCATCAGTAAAATCATGAGTATGCCGAACATGGAGAAATTGAGTAATATAGGGCTCATTGTGTATCTCCTTCTACTTGAAAAAGATCTCGTAAAAAATCAGCAATGGCTTGCAACAGAAGAAGAAAGCTTCCGACAGGCAGCATCAGTTTGACCGGCCAGATAAACGGTGCCCAGGATGTGTAGCTCCGTTCCCACATTTTTACTGACGTCCAGGCATATTCAGCCCCCATGTATGTCAGACCGGCTGAAAAAATCAGGATTAAAGGAAAATTGACAGTCAGCCGGAGAATCCTTTGCGTTTTTGTCCCGGCCAATTGAGAAACAAGGTCGACACCCACGTGTGTTTTTTCAAGCTGAACATAGGCACCAACGATGACATATAAAATGCCACAGGTGAACATCTCCACTTCATAGGACCAGGTAGTCGGGTTGTTGAAAATATATCTTGAAACGACCTCTATAATCGTGACCAAGATTGTTATCAAAAGGATATAGCTGATTGCCTTCCCGGTTATTCTGCTTAAATTGTCAATTGTCTTAATGATGGATCGGATGGTTCTGTTGGTATTACCCATAAACCAACTCCTTTTCAGCCAGTTTTAATTTTCCCTTTCAAGCGGTTAAGGGTGCAGCATGCTCATGATTTTTTGTGAAATCCGGCTTCTGGGTACACTGCACCCTTAACCTCAATCCTGTAAAAAATGAGGTATTGTATTATTCAATCAGGTTGAATTCCTTCATGACGGCCAACTGGCTTTCAAGCAACTTTTTGCCAAGTTCACTTTCCATCGCCGCCTCGTGCCAGCAAGTTTTGGCCAGCTCCCGAACCTTTTTAACCTCGGATTCAGGAAGGGTAAATTCTTTAAGACCGCCAGCTCTCATTTTATCCAGAGCCTTGAGATCCATGTCTACGTTATAACGATAGTTTCTCCATGCCAATTCGTAAGCTTCATCTGTGAATACGGTTTTAAAATTATCCGGTAAAGACTGCCATAATTTCATATTGATTGACAGCTCCAGTGCGGAAGACGGCTGATGCAAAGATGGCCTCAGCATATATTTAGCAACCCGGTGGGCGCCAATACCTACAGTAAGGTTCGGGGCACCAAGATCGCCACCGTCGATAACACCTCTTTCCAGTGCAGCTACCCTTTCGCCGGTCGGCATTGAAACTGTGGATGCGCCGAGTTTGTTGAAGAGCATGTGCGGCATGGCGCCGGAAAATACGAGTTTCTTCCCTTTTAAATCCTCCAGGGACTTGATGGGTGTCCGTGAGGTTAAAAACTCTGCGGGATAATAAGGAAGGGATAATAGGTGGATGCCGTGAGGTTCATACAACTGTCTGACCAAATCCAGCCCGCCTCTTTCGTAGAGCCAGAAATCATGCTGCACTGGGCTGTCAAATCCGCCGGGCATATAGGTCACAAATGCAAAGGCCTTATTTTTCCCAGCCCAGTATTCTCCAGTGGTAAATGCCATGTCTATCAGGCCCTTGCCCAGTGCCTCAAATACCTCGGTCGGTCCGACGAGGGACCCAGGAGAGTACACTTTGATTTTGATTTGATCACCGGTTCTTTCTGAAATGCGTTTGGAAAAAGCCTGTGATGCTTTCCAGATAGCTGTGCCCGGACCTAGCACACAGGACATTTTGATTTTGATTTCCTTTGCAGGGCTGCTTGAAGCTGAGAATGGGATAATCAGGGTTACTGCTACTAAAGACCAGATCAGACAAAGTTGTGTGACTTTTTTTGCGTACAACCTCATGTTTGTGCCTCCTATCTTTATTGCATTAATAAAAACTATCCCTATTTAAAATAGGGATAGCTATCCTTTTAGGCTTTCAAGTCATTAAGAATTTCCTCTTTCAATTTTCTTTTGAGTAACTTTCCTGTTGGCCCCAAGGGTAGTTGATCAACAAACTCAACTATCCTTGGTGCCTTGAATTTTGCCATCCTGGTTCTGACATACTCAATAATTTCCTGCTCTGTGGCAGTCTCGCCTTCCTTGAGCAATATAAAAGCCTTTGCCAGTTCGCCCTTGACCTCGTCCGGGATCCCAATAACCGCGGCAAGGGTAACTTTCGGGTGACTGCAGAGAACGTCTTCCACCTCTGTCGGGTAAATATTGTACCCGCCCGTAATAATCAGGTCCTGCTTTCGATCAACAACATACAGATATCCGTCGTCATCCAGATATCCGAGATCGCCACTGTGGTACCATCCATTTTTATAAACATCCCGGTTGGCATCCGGTTGATTCCAGTATCCGTGGATGGAAAAAACGTCACCTTTTTCAACAACCTCTCCGACTTCTCCGGCCGGCAGTTCATTGTCGGCGGAATCAACAATTTTTATCCAGGTATTGGATAAAGGCACTCCCACTGAATTGGGTTTGCGAACCCCGACAACGGGGTTGAGTGTAGAAAACCCGCAGGCTTCTGTCTGACCATACCCATCAAGATGAACAACTCCAAATGTATTTTCTATATTTTTAATAAGCTCCGGGGCACAATGGGCGCCACCGCTGTTGGTTACACGCAAGGAAGAAAGATCATTTTTGCCGGGACTGTATGCATCAAGCATATAGGCAAACATGGTTGGTGTTCCGGCAAAGTAGGTGGCCTTATTCTGCTGGATCGAGTCCATAACCGCCTGCTGCTCGAACCGGTCGATAATGACAAGTGTTCCCCCAATGGCAAAACAGGGCATCATCACCATATTCAGGCCGAAATTGTTAAAAATAGGCAGGCCGCAAAGAAAAATATCTTTTTGACTGTGTTTGTTCTGGATAAGACAGCCGTCCACAGCACTGAGGATAGACCGGTGGGTTTGGGTGGCGCCTTTGGGTCGTCCGGTGGTTCCCGAGGTGAAAATCACACTTGCTATATCATCCAGTTTTGGTTTTATAGTCGGTAATTTTGACGTCGTATCCATGCTGAGTTGAGCGAAATTGACCGCTCCGGAAATGTCTTCTCCAATTGAAACCACCGTCTGTAAAGAGGGAAGCCCCGCCATCACTTCATCGGCAAGTGTTTTCCACAAATCAGCCTGAGCGACAATTCCTTTGGCATTAGTTACATTACCGATATATTCGATTTCGTGAAATTTATACATTACATTGAGGGGAACGGCCACTGCACCCAGCTTGATAAGGGCAAGATGAGTAAAGATGATTTCCGGGCTGTTGGGAATCAATTCCATGACCCAGTCGCCCTTTTGGAATCCCAGTCGGCTGAAGCCGCAAACCAACCTGTGAATTATGTTGTTAAGTTCCTGATAGGTGATCTTTTTGTTTTTGTAAATAATCGCAGGTTTGTCTGGATAAGCAGTTACCGTGTTTTCTATCATTTCCCTGATGGTTTGCATGGATTCTCCCTTGTCTTCCGGTTTACGTTTTTCAATCCAAAAGGTTTTCGGAGCTTCTATAATAATTGGAGCACTGGATATGGATGTCTTGTTTTATCAATGCCAAGGGTATTAATAAAACAGTTTAATTTACCATAGGTCACAATTTAACTGCCGTGTATCGAATAATCAACCATGGATGATTGACTATATTTTGACTATAAAAATTAATCAATAAAGGGCGTGTTTGATAAAGGGGCGCCGGATTTTTATGATCCGGATTGACATATATCAAGGAAATAGTCATGGTCTATGTCATATACTTCCGGTAAGTTCACAAAAAAAGACCGACAACCAGAAAATTCTAAAGGGCGGAACAATGGATACAATAATACTGACCCCGGAGTCCAACGACCATTTCGCCGGTATGGTTGAAGAGATGAGCCGGTCAAACCTGAGCCGCTGCTGGCACTGCCTTTGCTGCAGCGGCGGCTGCCCGTTTGCACAGGATATGGACATGCTTCCCAACCGGGTCATCCGCATGGTTCAGCTGGGAATGAAACACCGGGTGCTGTCTTGTTCCACCATCTGGCTGTGCGTGGGGTGCAATACCTGTTCCATGGAATGCCCCAATGCCGTGGACATGGCCGCGGTGATGGATGCGCTTCGCCGCATCGCCATTCAGGAAAAGGTGAAAATTGCGGAGCCTGCGGTGCTGTCGTTTCATCAAAAGGTAATCGATTCCATCTCCCGGTACGGGCGGACCCATAAACTGGAAATCATGATGCGGTACAAACTGTCTGAAAAAGATTTTTTCTCGGACATGGACCTGGGCCTGAAAATGCTGTCCAAACGGAAACTGGATCTCATGCCGTCCAAAGTAAAAGACCGGCAACAGGTTCAGGATCTGTTCACGCTGGCAAAGGAGTTGTCATGACCTTTTCTCACACACAACTGAATTATTTTCCGGGCTGCTCCCTGGCCACCACGGCCAAAGAAAATAATGCCTCGTTAATCTATTTTCTGGAACAGTTTGATATCGGGTTGAAGGAAATCCCGGACTGGAACTGCTGCGGATCATCGTCCACCCACAGCATCGATGCCGGACTGGCCCTGGCCCTGGCCTCCCGGAACCTGTTTCTGGCCCCGGATGACAAGCCACTGCTCATCGCCTGCCCGGGATGCCATCTCCGGCTGGGAGAGGCGAAGTTGACCCTGAGCACCAATGCTGAAAAACGACGCCGGGTGGAACAGCGTTTTGGGGAATCCTTTCATGCTGATCTCAAGCTGCTGCATTTTTTTGAACTGTTGGCGGACATGAGCTGTGCCGGGCGGTTCAAAGACCTGAGCGGCCGGCTGAAACATCTGAAAATCGCCGCCTATTACGGATGCATGCTGGCACGGCCTCCCCGGATGAACAAACAGCCCAATCATTACGGGTTGATTGAAAAAACCATGACCGCTTTAGGCGGGGATCCCGTGCAATGGGGATATTCAGGCACCTGCTGCGGCACGTTTCTGTCCGTCAGTCGGCCGGCCATATCTTCCAGGCTGGTGAACCGCATCATGAAAGGAGCCATTCAATCCGGCGCGGAATGTATTGTCACGGCCTGCGCCATGTGTCATCTGAATCTGGAGATCCGGTGCGCCCCTGAAAACCGGATCCCCGTGTTTCATTTTTCTGAAATTCTGTCTCTGGCCCGGGATGGAAAAGCCTCCAGAGAATGGCTGAACCGCCATTTGATCGATCCGGTCCCGGTATTGAAAACCCGGTGGCAGGTGTGATTTCAGTCGTCTGTTCTCAAGGTTAAAATCACCCCGGTGATATTGTCACTGCCGTCTTCAGTCAGGGCGGCTTTTATCAGGGCATCTGCGGCAGTCTCCGGGTCAGTTGTTTGGCGGCAGGTGGTGATGATGGTGTCTAATGAGATATGGCGGTAACATCCGTCCGACATCAACAGAATCATGTCATCTTCCGCCAGTTCAAACCGGCCGGATTGCACTGCCAGTTCCCCGCATCCGATATACTGCTCCAGCACCTGCCGGGAGTAATGGGTCTGTGCCTGATCCGGGGTGATCTGTTTTTCACGGATCAGGAAATCCGCCAGGGTCTGGTCCTGGGTGATCCGGGTTAAATGATCCCCATGCAGAAGATACAACCGGCTGTCGCCGGAATGGGCCCAGAACACGGTATTGTTTGACACCACCGCACAGACCAGGGTAGTTCCCATGCCGTTGAGATACGGGTCTTTGTCCGTCATGTCGCAGATATCCCGGTCCATTGTCATATAAAACCGCTTCAGCGAATCAAGGGGGGATCCATCATCCTGAAGGGCCAGGTCCTGAAGATGTTGGATCACATGGTCTGCTGCAATTTCGCCGCCGATGGCCTCTCCCATTCCGTCCGCCAGGGCCAGCAATGCAAAATCGTGGTTTTCCGGGTCAGATTGATTTTCAAGGCAGGTCAGATACCGATCCTGGTTGGTTTTTCGCTGATGGCCGATATGGGTGGCAGCGGCAATGTCCATGTGGCGGCCGGGCAGGGCATCCCGGGTTTCATGCTGCCCTGAACTCATGCAGCAGTACCGCCCCGGTAAAAGCACGGGTCCGGATCTTCGAACCGGGTCAGGACCGAAGTCCGTGGCATTCATCAGCCATTTCCGGGCCTCCTCCGGTGTCTGAAACCGTTTGTCCGGATTTTTTTCGCAGGCTTTCAGGATAAACTGTCTCAGGGATCCGGGCAGGTGTTTCACCTGTTTTCCCGGATCGGGCAGCGGCTGATGACGAATCTGTTTCATGATTTCACCCGAATCCACGGCATCCCAGGGCAGCCGGCCGGTTATCATGTGAAAGGCAGTGATCCCCAGAGAAAACAGGTCGCTGCGAAAATCCGCCGGTTCTCCGTCAAACACTTCCGGGGCCAGGTAATGCAGTTTCCCGCCCATCATAAAATCATCCGTTCCCACGGGACAGGCCAGGCCGAAGTCGATGAGCTTGATCGGGTGATCTTTGGATACCATGATATTGGCCGGGTTGATGTCCCGGTGCACCAGGCCCTTGTTTCCGGCATAGGCCATGGCGGACAGCAGTTGATCCAGAAAGCTCCGGGCAAGATCAGACGGGATGCGGTGTTGTCGGGTGATCATCTCTTCCAGAGAAAGGCCTGTGAGGTATTCACAGGCAATGAACACGGTTTTGAAACGGGAGGTGATATCATAAACTTTCAGGATGTGGGGGTGATCCAGACCTGCAATGATCCGGGCCTCGTTTTTGAAGTTGTCTTTAAATTCTTTGTTCATGGACAGATGGTGTCGCAGCATTTTCACGGCCACGGGTGTTTCCAGATCCAGGTGAACGGCCTTGTACACAATGCTGTACCCGCCTTTGCCGATGATGTCGGTGATCAGGTAGGGTCCGATGCGGCGTTCGGCAATGGGGCCGTTGCGGTCGAACCGGTCCGCCACCAGTTCGGTTAAAAAAGCGTACAGGTCCGGGTCCTGTTCCGGGATCCGGTCAAAATCCGGTTTATGGATGGCCCAGGCTTCCAGGTCGGTTTCCGCTTCCACGTGAAATCCCATGGGTTCCCCGGTCAACAGCGAGATCATGCCCACGACGTCCCCTTCGCTGCGGTGTCCCACCGGATGGAGCCCGTGTTCGTTTTCCACCAGCTCCAGGCAGGCCCCCTGCTGAATGATATACCCGGTTGAGGTCCGGCTGCCCTGGGTGATGAACCGGGCGCCTCCGGGAATCTGCACGGGTTCCAGGTGGTTGAGGATCGGGGATGCGGCAAAGGGATGGATGAATTTCAGAAATTTGGTACGGATATTGGTGCTGCCCTGCTCAGCCCGCACCTGAAGATAAAATTCGCAGTCCAGACAATCCTCCTGTTTTCCGGCATAGGTGCCCTGGACCCGGTCATGACATAAAGTGCCGGCCACGGCCCAGCAGAAACGGCCTGCGCAGGTGCCCTCGTTGGTGCCGTCATGGGATCGGTCCACAGCAGCCGGACAGATACCTTTGTCCGCAGCATGGCGGCCCCCCGGCTCCCGGCCGCAGCCCATGTATTCCCAGCAGTTGATTTTCCGGGTCATGGCGGGTTATCCGGTGGCCAGGATGGTATTGAGCTCATCCGCCAGGGTCTGATGGGTGGCAAAAACCGTTTCAGCGGATCCGAACCGCTGTGCCTGCTGCGCGAACTGCGCTTCAAGGCTGTCTGCTTCCTCAGAAGAAAGCGCTTTTTCCGCCATGGGAAAAAAGATCCGGTCTTCCATGCTGATGTGGCGGTGCAGCAAAGATACATATACGCTTAAGTTTTCCAGGACCCGGGTCACGGCCATTTCATCATTTTCTTCATATCGGGGCAACGCGGTTTTGATTCGGGCGATACTTTGCTTGCACCGTTCATGCTGATACCGAAGCACCCCCATGGCCGTGTCCAGTTCCCCTTGTTTTTTGTAGGACAGCATCCCGAACAGCAGAAACTCCTCCTTGAAATGATGAAATTGATCGGCAAACTGTTCACAGAAGGTGACGGCTTTTTCAAAAAACAGGGCCGGCACGGGATCTCCCGTCTCCAGGGCCTGCCGGGACCGGTCCAGAAGAATCAGCACCTGTTTGATCAGCACATGTTCCTGAATTAACACCCGGGTGACGTGCATGGGCCTTCCTCCTTTATGTCAGGTGGTATTCCTCCCGCAGGGTCTGTGATATGGCACGGGTCAGTTTAAACGCCTTTTCCACAGTTTTTTCCCTGTCCTTGTTCACCAGGCAGCAGGTGGCAGGGGATATCAGGCTCTGGGCCAGGATCTGATCCAATGGAATCCCTTTTTTGCCCAGGGCCTGCCACACGGTTTTGAGCCGGAACGCCAGCAGGTCCAGGTTTTCCGTTTCAAAGGTCTCCATGCCCGTGGGCACGATCCCCCACACCAGGATGCCGCCTCTGTCCAGAAACCGTTTCACCGACCGGGTGCTGGCACCGAAGATATCCGCATTGGTATAGATGTCCAGAGACAGAATATCCATGTCCAGGCCCAGAAGAAAATCCCAGTCCGGGTTTCCGCACAGGTGAATGCCCCGGGGCCGGTCAATGGAGGAGAAAAACAGATCCAGATCCTGTTTGGCCTTTTGTTCCCCATACCCGGACATGGCGGAAAACACGAACTGCATGCCCGGCTCGTCAATGAACATGAACGCGTTGGGATTTTTCTGTTTGAGTTTTGCCAGCTGCACATTGATGCGCTTTGCCATGAACTCGAACATGAACGGCCGCACCGTGTCGTCAAACAGAATGGGCCGCTCATCCTGGTCCAGGATATTGAATCCGAAGCTCACCGGGCCTTCCAGCTGGCCCCGGACGGCCGGCCGGTCCGACAGGTCCAGGTCCAGAAACCGGTGGTACACGGCGGAATAGGTGTTGCTGACATCAAAATATTCCGGGTCGTCAAAATGGGCCATGGTTTCTTCAAATTCTTCCACAAACCGGTCCATGGAAAATCGCAGGGTCTTTTTTTCCAGATTCAGAATGATGCCGGGAAAATGCTCGCCTGCCTGGACATACATGTCTTCGTAATAGGAATAATTGGGCAGCTGGGGCCAGAACGGAATATCCAGGGTCAGAGCCGCGTCCAGGGCCGGGTCCACATCCGTGTGGGGCATCACGGCCATGGCTGTGGTCAAAAGATTACCGGGGATGGTCATGTCACTCTCCTTTCATCTCTATGAAAGGCGCGGTTTGAGCGCGCCGTGCTTTCATAGCTTGAATCATTTTTTTCATTTTTTCAACATCGATTTCCGGGTGTCCGCCTGTCTGAACGGATGGAGGCCGGGTCACATGGGCCAGGTAGGCTTGCTTGGAAATACTGTTATGCCAGTTGCCTGACAGCCGGGCAGCGGCAATGCCGGCCACAAACAGGACGGCGATGACAATGCCGGGCAGGGCATGCCGGAAGGATGACCGGACCGGAGGCAAAGAAAACCGGATGGCGTTTTTTTCCGGACACACCGCAACACAGGACAGGCAGGCAGAGCATTCAGGCGATCGGATCTGTTGCTTCTGCCGGATCTGAATCAACCCCGGGCAGTGGTTTTCACATTTTCCGCATTTTGTGCAAAGGTCTGGATCTCTGTGAATATGTCCGATGCTCAGAAACCCGAGAACACTCAGCACCGCACCGTAAGGGCACAAATACCGGCACCAGAAATAAGGGATCACAAAAGACAGCACCATCAGGCCGACCATCACCTTGAAAGCCAAAGGAGAGATGTCCGTGAAAAAAGCCAGCATCTGGATATCGGCAAACCGGTTGTAGGGGCTGTGGATGAACTGCTCGATGGCCGGCAGCGGCATTTTATAGAAAATATAATAAATGAAAAATCCGGCCAAAAAGTATTTCAGGCTTCGCAAAGAGGTGTCGATCCATTTGGGCAATGTCAGGGTCCGGTGGAACAGCCGGAAGTGCAGTTTGGCCAGGATCTCGGAAAACAGACCGAAGGGGCAGACCCAGCTGCAGAACCCTTTTTTGACCACCAGGGCCGTGGCGCAGACGATCAGAAAGATCACCAGCCCGGATGGATGAATATCATTGATGGTCCAGGTGGACAGGGTGTGCTTCAGGCTGACCAGGGCACTGATGGGCAGAAACGCTTCCACCCCCGGGGGCCGGTTGAAATCCGGAACAACCCCTTGTTCCAGATGAAAAACAAACCATGTGAACTGAATGCCGATGGCAAGGGTGATTCCCAGAAATATCAGCTGAAACCATCGTCTGACGGATAAGAATGAACCGATAAGATATTTTTTGTCTGTCATGCGTGTTTGTCCTGTTATTTTTTGGTGTCAATTTTCACTTATAACAGGGCCGGATCTCGGGCGCATTGATTCAGGTCAATTTTTTCAAGAAAGTTTTTTTCCCCATTTCTTCCCGGCAGGAATGATTTCAGTGAAAAAAATGATGGCTTGACAAAGCCTTAACAAACATATAAATAAACGTTTATGTGTTTGTTAAACAGAAATGAGCTGCTTGAGTTAAAATGAAAATCTATCTTAGGAGACGTGTTATGAAGTTCACACCCATGAATTTTCAGATTTCCGTGGCAGCCGGTGGGGTGGCCCTGATGCCCTTTGTGCTGATGCAGTTTGCTTTGCCCCACGGGGAAGGCATGATTACCCTGAACTCTCTGCCTTGGTCCGGTATGGGACTTGTGCAGCAGATTGTTTATGCTCCCTTGGTGGGGATCATGTTTCTGTTTGTGGTTCTCCATCTGCTGCTGACAGTGGTTTATCTCAAAGGGCTGGTTGGCTGGCTGGCAGACCGGGAGCAGTTCAAAAGCGTTATCAATAACCCAAAGTTCAATATCGGTCTTTTTTCTCCCATCGCCTCCATCTCCATGACCGCCAATGTGCTCTGGGGGCCGCTGGCGTTTTTTGTTCCGAGTCTCTCAGGCATTCTTCAGGGACTGATGCTTCCGTCGCTGATTTATTTCATGGTGCTTTTGCTGGTGCTTCTGGCACTGGAAGCCAAGGTGCTCAATGTCTGGATGGTGCAGCCGGTGGATCCGGTCGAATTGAATTTCCCCTGGCTTTTGGATGTATTCGCCTTTGGCCTGGTGAGCCTGACAGGGACCGGCATTGCCGCCATCTCAGGTGATGCTGCAATTGCCTCGGTGGCGGCATTTGGTTCCTTTTTTTCAATCTGTATCGGCCTGTTTGTGTTCACTGTGAAGATCATCAGCGTGATTCATGGACAGGCCAGGGCCCACACCCTGCCCAGTGCCCCGATGCTGCCGGCTTATTTTCTGGTGATTCCGATCTCTTGCCTGTTCGGTATCAGCCTCTTCCGCATTATGGGGTATCTGAAGAACCATTTTGGTTTCGAGGTCATGGTACCCTCATTTTTGATTCTGAACTTTGCGTATGTCATCGCCCTGGGCTGGGGGGTTTTCTGCATCTGTCTGCTGATGGGCTATCTGCGCAACTTTATGCGAGAGAGCTATTCACCGGCCCAGTGGGGAATGATCTGAGCCCTGGTGGGCTCCCAGGTACTGGGAGGACATCTTTACGGGAACTACTTTGCCAGTTCCGTTCTTATGTGGTTGAACTATCTTTCCATAGTGGCCGTGGTCATTGTCTATGCCCTGGTGTTTTTTAAACAAAAGGGCCTCAATCGAACGCAAAGTGACGCCGCATCCGGTGCAGCTGAGCTTTGATGAAAAAAAGATTGATATATATTAAAACCTTCCAGAATCTGGTATGGTCGATTGGCAGAGGAAAGAAGGCAATCTTGAAACATTTTGTCAGGTAATATTTTCGGAGGATTTATGAAAAAGATCACTTTTATGCTGGGATCAGTTCCTTATGGGGGGCAGGATGTGGATACGGTTATAGGTATAGCTGATGCCGCCTTGAAAAAAGGGCATCAGGTCACCATTGTGGGGTCAGGCGACGGCACCTATGGGTTCCTCAAGGATCAGCGCGCATCCGGAGCACCGCATGCGGGGAAGGGATTCGCCGCACTGGCGGAACAAGGCGCCCAAATCGATCTGTGAGGCACCTGCTTCAGCTTCCGCGGTCTGCGGAAGGAACAGTTCATCGACGGCGCAAAACCGGGTACATTGAGAAGCCTGTTCAAACATCTTGGCGAAACAGACATTGTGATCAATGCCGGGCCATAAAAGGGGGATGCCATGACAAAAGAAAAAGATATATTGATTGTTGTCCGCAAAGGGCCGTATGGCGGTTTTCAGGCGGCCGAGGCCCTACGTCATGCCAATGGGTCGCTGTCACTGGGGTTCCGCCCTATCGTTGTCCTTGTGGATGACGGGGTTTACCTGGCAAAGGAAGGCCAGGATCCCGGTCAAAGTCAGTGGCTGGCCCTGAGCGAGGTATTTGATGAGATTATCGCCCGGGGGCTTTATGAAAACAAAGATAATCCCGCTGAATTTTATGTGGAAAAAGAATCGCTTCAGGAGCGGGGGTTGCGTGTTGACGATTTGATCGAAAGTCTGGAGCCCATTGGTCATGGAAAGGTTTCGGAATTGATGAGCATCCACACTCTGCAACTGGTTTTTTAGGAGGTTGAAATGAAAATTGCCATTGTACTGAAAAGCGGCCCCTCCTCGGTTGAAGCACAGCGTGCCCTGCAAGTGACATCGGATATGATGTCCCGGGGAGACACTGTTCACTTGTATCTGCTGCAGGATGCGGTTCACTTGAGCCGGCCGGACCTGAAAACCGGTTTAACAGGAACGTTTGACCGGCAGGTTGACAAGGGGCTCCAGGTGAGCTATCTCACCACGGATGCCGAACTCCGGGGTCTGGATATGTCAGCCGTTCCGGATAAGATTTCGGGGGGGACATATGAAACCCTGGTGGATTTGATGACGTCCAGCGACCGGGTGATCGGAATGCTATAGACGGTTTGAAAAATGGATAACTCAAAACCATTGGATGATGATCACCTCACGCAGGTAGCATTTCTTGCCAAAAGCCTGTCCGACGGCAACCGGTTGCGGATTTTGCAGATGATCAGCAGTGGCAGGAAGTCGGTTTCTGCGATTATCGAAGCCCTTGATCTGTCCCAGCCCCTGGTTTCCCATCACCTCAAGGAGCTGAAGCGCACGCTTCTGGTGAAAGTGGAAAGGGAAGGCCCGTTTGTTTTTTATGAACTGGCTGATCCCCGGATTCTTGACGTATTGCAGATATTAAACCGGGTGGCCGGGGATCTTCTGGCCGCACGGAAAAATTATTTTTAATTAACAATGGAGGCAATACCGGTATATGAATGAACTTTTCGATCTGGTTTCGGGGATGGCGCCGGAAAAAGCGTTATCCCAGATTTCCGGCACCATCGAACGGCTTCTGGCCGATCTGGACAGTGATGCCCGGGAACGGTTCCTGATGGGCCTGATCAGTCAATCCGAAGGAGACAAGATTTCCGGACTGGTGCACCTGTGACTGGCCGAATGCATGGGCGAAGGTGTCGACCCAACGCAGATGTGCCAGAGTCTGGTGGACAAGGTGGCACAATCCGAGCAATTGGTTTCTATTGTGGAGATGGATTTGCTGGTTATGTTTGAAGACTGGCTGGAAGAACTGGAAACCGAGGTCCTCAATGTGTTGAAAAAAATGCCTCCCTGGATGAAAAAGCCATTGCCGGAAAACTTGGATTGTCAAACCGGGGCGCTGCCTTTCTGATGTCAAAGCTCAAGAGGCAGGGCCGGTTGTGATCCAAGGAAATAAGCACAATGACATATAATGATATTATTGCGGCAAAAATGATATTGAACCTGCCGGAACGGGCCACCATGGTGGAAATCAAATCCAGCTACCGAAAATTGCTCAAGCGCTGGCACCCGGACAAGAACCCGGCCGACCCGGACCGGTGCCATGAGATGACCCGGAGAATCACCATCGCCTATAAAACGATTCTTGCCTATTGCGACCAGTATGCCTATTCATTTGAAAAACAGGAAGTGGAAAAATACCTGTCTGCAGAAGAGTGGTGGATGGACCGGTTCGGCAATGATCCGTTGTGGGGAAACCGCAATCAAAAGTAGGAACCAGGTATTCATCTGGTCTTCCAGAACAAATCCTGCTCAAGTATCAGCCGGCCTATCTTTTGTTTTTTCTTTTATACCAGATGAAAAAAAATGATGTTATGTAGATGGGCATGAGGCCGTGCCCCGTATGTAAAAGTCCGAAGGAGCCGGGGAAAAATTAAATTTTTTCCCCGGTGATATTTGCGCTTGACAGACAAATCGGATTTTAATAAATTATATGCGCATGCACTTAATCAGATGGAGGAAAAGATGCCCCCTGTTGAAGAAGCGGCAAGGGTGTTCAAAATTTTATCGGTGGAAACCCGGGTCAAAATGATCGACCTGCTCAGGCGGCGGTCCCTGTGTGTCAACGCCCTGGCCCGGACCTTGAACATCTCGCCGGCGGCGGTGTCACAGCACCTGCGGATCCTGCGGGATGCCGACGTCGTGATTGCCGAAAAAAGAGGGTATTTTGTTCACTACCGGATCAATGAGCAGACCCTGGAACGGTGGCGCAAGACAGCCGATCAGATTCTGTCACCCGGCCCCGGCGGGTTTCTTTGCTCCTGATGACTGGAAACAAACGTGCATGTGGGAAAATTAAAACAAAGACAAGATGAATGGCATCTATCAGACAAAAATGACAAAAAAAGGAGGAATGACCATGTGTGAACAGACCTGCGGGTGTCAGAACCCGGTGGAACTCAAGGGACGTCCAGAAGACTGCACCCCGGAACAGATCAGAAAATGCCATGGGGATGAAGCACAGCATCCGTGCACCTGTCCCACTGACAACACAGCCCGGACAGAGGGCAGGGATGACTCCTGACCCACCTCCGGCCATCCAGGCCCGGGGCCTTGCCAAACGGTTTGACAAGGTCCAGGCGGTATCGGCCGTTGATTTCGAGGTCCGGTCCGGTGAGCTGTTCGGGTTTTTAGGTCCCAACGGGGCCGGCAAGACCACCACCATCAACATGCTCACCGGGCTGGCCCGGCCGGATGCCGGCACCATCCATATCAGCGGCGTCGACTGCACGAAAAATCCCAGGGCCGCCCAGCATCTCATCGGGGTGGTGCCCGATGAAAGCAACCTGTATCCGGAACTGACCGGCTTTGGAAACCTGTGTTTCTGTGCGGCCCTGTACGGCATCGGTAAAACCGAGCGAAGGTCCAGGGCCCGGGAACTGCTGGACACCTTTGATCTTGCCGGGGCCGCAAACCGGAAATTTAGCGGATATTCCAAGGGCATGAAGCGCAAACTCGCCATTGCCGCCGGCATCATCCACCGGCCGGACATCCTGTTTCTGGATGAACCCACCACCGGCATCGATGTGGCCAGTGCCCGGCAGCTGCGACAGCTGGTCCAGGCACTGCACAAAAAAGGCACCACCATATTTCTGACCACCCATTATATTGAAGAGGCCGAGCGCTTGTGCAACCGGATCGCCTTCATCGTATCCGGCAGAACGATCCGGACAGACACGGTGGATAACCTGATCCAGCCCGTGCGGGACACCCATGTCCTGCAAGTGACCTGCATCGGCCGGACCGAAGATCTGGCAGGCGACCTGGGCCGCACATTCCCGGACCTGGCATTCGCGTTTCCGGAACAGGGAATGATCCGGGTGACATCCGGCAGCCCGGTGCGAGTCGGCCCCCTGGTGCGGTTTCTGGAGGACCGGGCAGTGGAGGTGACCGAGGCCAGAAAGATCCGGCCCAGCCTTGAGGAGGTGTTCATCGACATCACCGGCATCAAAGCGGAGATCATGGGCCGAGAAAAAGAAAAGACCGGCGGAGGTTCCCGATGAATCAATGGATCGCGTTCTGGAACATTTTTGTCAAGGATTTGAAAACCTATTACCTGAAACCCCCCAATATCAGCTGGGGCCTGATTTTTCCCCTGGCCTGGACCGGCATGTTTTTCGTCAAGACCGGCAGCGGTATTTCCAGCATTCCAGAGGTGCTTCCCGGCGTGATGGCGGTGTCCATTCTTTTCGGCACCACCTCCATGCTGGCGGTGACCATCACCTTTGAAAAAAAGAACCGCTCTTTTGAGCGCCTCCTGCTGGCTCCCCTTTCCTTTGAAATCCTGATGCTGGCCAAAACCAGCGGAGCCATTCTGTTCGGAATACTCAACGCCCTGGTGCCCCTTTTTCTGGCGGTATGGCTGACCGATCTGTCACAGGTGGCCTGGGGTGTGTTGGTGCCGGCCGTATTTCTTATTTCCGTGGCATCCACATTCATGGGGTTGTTCATTGCCGTGGCGGTCAGCGAGGTGTTCGAGGCCCAGACCTTTTCCAATTTCTTCCGGTTTCCCATGATTTTTCTGTGCGGGCTGTTTTTTCCCGTCAGTGCGCTGCCGTTTTTCCTGGAACCGCTTGCCTATTTCCTGCCCTTGACCTATGGGGCCGACCTGCTGCACGGGGCCGTGCGCGGGGAACATATCCTGCCGTATCTGGTGGATCTGGCGGTTCTGGCGGTTTTCTGCATCGGCCTGTTTGCTGTCAGCCTGTACAACATCCGGCGGCGGTGGATTGCCTGAATGCCCGGACAGTGATGCGTTTCTGCTGCAGGCTGTCGGCCGGGGTGACCTGACGTCTTTTTCACGTATCGTGGAACGTCATCAAACCTGGGCCTGGCGGATCGCCTACCGCTTTACAGGGGACAGGCTGGATGCTTCGGACATTGTCCAGGAGGCTTTCCTGCGCCTCCTGGATGTCTCTGCCCGCTATCGGCCCACCGCCGGATTCCGGACCTATTTTTATCGGATCATCTCCCGTCTTTGCCTGGACCATGCCAAAAAAAAGCGGCCCCTTCTTGTCGAAACCCTACCCGAAACCCCGGATCCTACTTTTGATATCACGGAAACCATGATGCGCAAGGAAAAAAACATGGCGGTCCGTGCCGCCCTTGACGCACTGCCCCCCAATCAACGGCTGGCCGTTGTGCTCCGCTATTATGAGAACCTGGGTTATGCGGAGATTGCCTCGGCCCTTTCGACAACAGCCAAAGCTGTCGAGCGGCTTCTGGCGCGTGGCAGAAAGCATTTGAAGGGCACACTCGGCCGCCGGGAAAATTTTTTTGATTTTTGAGCGGGGGTTTTTCCGTCTTCATTCGTTTAAAGAAATAACAAGGAGAGCAACGATGCGGGTCACAAGGTGGGTTATTATATGGTCATGCGCCAGAAACAGAAAGCATCTGAACGCTTATCTGGACGGGGAACTGCCGGAACGGGTACGTTTCAGGATCGAACGCCACCTGGCCCGGTGCCCGGCGTGCCTTCAAGAGCTTGACGGGTTACGCGGGCTTGCCCCGTTTTTGGAGAACAATGACGTGCCTCCGGTTCCTGCCGGATTGCCGGCCAGGATATTGGCCGAAGCAGCGGTCCGGCAGAAGCGGGAACAGGTGCAAAAAATGTCCGGCAGGGAAACGCAGAGGTTCCTTTTCCGGCCCTGGCTGGCCACCGGGGCGACCACTGCCGCTTTGATCGCCGGCCTGGCCATGGGGGCATGGATGGGGTGGACAAGCTACCTGGGTTCTGGCTCGGCACCATGGATGACCCCCCATGAGGTTATGGCGGAGAATATGTATGCCTTTGATGTCCTGGGTGCGGAACCGCAAGGCTCCATCGAGGCTGCCACGCTGGCGCTTCTGGATGACAAAAAATGAGGAAAACCATGTGGAACAACAACTTGCGTAAACCGCTGTTTGCCCTCTCCGTGGGCTTGAATCTGGCGTTCATCGCCATGTGGCTGCTTCATTCACTATCGGCCCCAGGTGATGCGGGAGGTCTTTTCCGCCCGGAGGTCGATGGCGCGGTTCCTTCAGCGCTTCATCGTGAGATCGGCGTGACGGAAGAGCAGTGGCGAAAGATCGAGCCTTTGGTTCAGGACTTCCGGGAAAAAGCCGGAAAGCAGCGCCAGAAGATAAGCGCTCTGAGGGGCCAATTGATGGATATGTTGACCCTCCCCGAGGTGGACGAAGCCGCCATACGGGAAAAACAGGAAGAGATCCTGGCGGGTCAGCGCCGGATGCAGAATCTGGTTATCGACCATCTGCTCAAGGAAAAGGCGCTCCTCTCTCCAGAACAGGGTAAGAAACTGATGAAATCCCTCTGCGAGCAATGTCGTCATGATAGCGGCAGGGTTTCCGGAAAAGGGTTTGGCCGGGTGTTGGATGAAAAAACCGGTCCCATGCCGGGCAAGGAGAAAACAGAGTCACCATGAAGATACTGCCGCTGTTACTGATTGTGGGATTGCTTGGGGGATGCGCCGCCATGGGTCCGACAGATCCATACGCTTCGGTCAAAGTGAGAAAAGTCTTCTCCACGGGATTTGAAGTGGCGCATCAAGCGCCCAGAATTCCCAGAGGCCTGTTGACGCTGCAACAGGCCATCGAAACAGCGCTTGCCAACAATCCGGAGGTCGCCGCACGAGGATGGGACGCGTCGGCAGCTCAGGCCAGAAGGGATCAGGCTTTCGGGGTGAGACTACCCAGGCTTGACGCTGTGGGAGGATATACCCGCTACATGGATGAACAAAGGCTCATTGCCGCCAGCCAGGATGGAGAGCCAGGTCTTTTTGGACGGGATATCGTTTCCGGCGATCTCGTTCTGACCATGCCGCTTTTCACCGGCGGGCGGCTGGTGAACCAGGTAAGAGCTGCAGAATTGCTTCAGAAGGCGGCCGATCATCGACTCGTTCGTTCCAGAGAAGAGCTTGTATTTAACGTATCCAGTGTTTTTTTATACATGCTTGCCCAGCAGCATGTCATCGAATCCCTGGCGTTCTCCCGGCAAACCCTGGCGGAGCACCTGAAGCGTATTGATGCCCTGGTCGAGGCACAAAAAGCCGCCCGGGTTGACCGGATGCGCACGGAGGTTCGTTTAGCTGATGTCGAACAGCTTTTGGTCCGGGAAAAAAACCTCCTGGCCATCCAGCGCCGCGCTTTAGTAAGCCTGCTTGGGCTGGAGGATCAAGATGAAGAAATATCCCCGCAAGGGAAGCTGGAGGTTCAGGAAAAGGGAGTGCTTCCCGATTTAGAGACAGCACTCTCAAGAGCCTGGAAAGAGCGTGGCGACTATCTCGCGGCACGTTCTTCGCTTGAAGCCCAGGCCAGAAATGTGGACATAGCCAAATCCGGCAATTGGCCGACGGTTTCTGTTCAAGGTTCATATGGCGGACGGTGGGCAAGCGGACCGACTACCGGCGCGGGTGATGATACGGGAGATGTGGGACGGGCCGGTCTGGTGCTGGAAGTACCGATTTTCGAGGGCGGACAGGTGGACGCGGGTATTCGTGAACAGCGGGCAAATCTCGCCGCAGCACAGGAACGCTTGCGCTTACTGGATCTCCAGGTGCGCCTGGAGGTGGAATCCGCACTGCTAAATGTTGAATCATCCGGCGAGCGTGCGGCTGCAATCCGAACATCCATTGCCCAGGCCAAGGAGAGTCTGCGCATTGAGCAACAAAAATATAGTCTCGGTAAAGGGGCCATTGTGGATGTGCTTGATGCCCAAGCCGCCCTTTTGGAAACGGAAACCACATATTACCGGGTCCTGGCTGACTTTCATACGGCAATGGCCCAACTCAAATTGGCGATGGGTGAAGAATGAACAAACAAACTGTCTTGATAAGACTGATCATCGGCGTGCTTGCCGTGGCCGGAATATTTTTTATCCGGGGCGTCAGCCCTTCCGGGGAATCTGAAATCAATCAATCCAACAATCAGAAAAAGCCTCCCCGGGTTCGTGCCATTGCCGCGACCGAAGCAGCGATTTCGAGCGGACTGGAATTAACCGGCTCTGTGGAGCCTTACCGGGTTGCGCGTTTGGCTTCGCCTGCCGAAGGGCCGGTTGCGGATATCCGTGTGCGGGAGGCTGACCGCGTAAAAGCCGGTGACTCGCTGCTTTTCATCGGACGAAAAAAAGGTGCCGATGCACTGATCACCTCGCTTCGGGAAGAACTCAAAAAAGAGGAGGATAACCTGCGCAGAACCCGTCAGCTTGTCGAAAGCGAGGCCCTGCCCGGTGAACAACTCGATCAGGCCAGGAGCGCCTTTGAAAAGGTTCACGCTCAACTGGTTCAGGCGGAGGAAACAGCCCGGGATTACGCCATTTACGCACCCTGGGAGGGGGTGGTGTCTCGGGTCAATGTGAAGGAAGGGGAGTTCGTTGCACCGCGTGCCGTGCTTCTGGAAATTTTTGATCCGGCCAGTTTGGTGATCCTGGCGGCCGTCCCCGAAAGACACGCCACCGAGGTAACCGCCGGAATGCGTGTCGATGTGAGACTGGACGCCTATCCTGGTGATATTATGCAAGGCCGGATTGAACGTGTGTACCCCTATCTCGACTCCCGCCTGCGCACCCGGACCATGGAAATTACCCTCGAAAAACCCATTGATCTGCTTCCGGGTATGTTTGCCCGTTTGAACGTGCTGTTGAAAAACATTGACGATGCCGTCATCGTGCCTTTGGAAGCGCTGGTCACGACACCTAAGGGCCCGGTGGTTTTCGTGGTGGAGGACGGCAATGCTATCGCAAGAGCTGTGAAAACCGGCATCGAGGCGGACAACCGCATTCAACTTGTCTCCGGGGTCCAGCCCGGCGACAAGGTCATCATTGCCGGTAACGAGAAACTTAAAAGTGGTGTAGAGGTGAGCCTTGCGAATGATGAAAAATCGGGCATGGGGAAAAACAAAGGCATGGCTGAGCAACCCGTCCCGCAGAATAACAAGGCGGGAGACGACGGGCAATGAAGATAACTCAGTACGCCGTCCACCGCCGCCTGGCCACCAGCGCCATCGTTGTCGCGCTCGTTGTTCTTGGGCTTTATGGCCTTTGGCGATTGCCGGTGGATTATCTGCCGGGCATCACCTACCCGCTGGTCAAGGTTCAAATAAAATGGGCTGGAGCCACCCCGGAAGAGATCGATACGGACATTGCCGATCCCCTTGAACGTCTCATGTCCACGGTGGATCGTTTGGATTATCTCGAATCCTCCTCCATTGAAGGGCTGTATAACCTGAACGTCTATTTTGAATACGGCGCGGATGTCGACATAGCGTTTCAGGATGCCCTCGCCGCTTTGACCCGCGCCCAGCAGGATCTGCCTGACGACATTGAAGCCCCTTATGTGTATAAGGCCGACCCATCTCAGCTTCCGGTAATGCAGTTGACAGTCAGTTCCGACCGCTGGAATCCCGTAAAATTGAGGGATTGGGCCGACAACTGGCTGCAGGACCGCATTCTGGCCGTCCGGGGGATAGCCGGAGCCGAAGTGGTCGGCGGACTGGAACGTGAAATCCGCATCCTGCTCGATCCCGCCGCCATGGAAAAACATCAGCTTTCCCTGGATGCGGTTATCAAACGGGTTGCCGCTGAAAATGTCGAGCAGACCGGCGGCCGGGTCACCGTCGGGCCAAAGGAAATCATCGCCCGCACTATGGGCGAATATTCAAATCTTGAAGATATTCGCACGGTCGTTGTGGCCGGAGAGGGGCACCAGAAAGTTTACCTGCGGGATATAGCCCAGGTCATTGATAGCCATGAGGAAGCGCGGTTGATCACCCGTTTCAACGGACGCGAGAGCGTCAAGATTTCAGTGCTCAAGGAAGCCGAGGCCAACACCGTACAGACAGCCGAGGCAGTCGTCCGACTCCTGGACGAGTTGAAAGCGGAATTGCCCCAGGGACTCCAGTTGGATTACGTGGAAGATCAGGCAGTTTACGTGAAACAGGCGCTCACAGGCGTGCGCAATGCGGCGACAGCGGCTGCGGTGCTGTTGATCATCGTGGTCTACCTGTTTCTGGGCAGCGTCAGGCAGGTTGTGGTTATGGCAATCGCCCTGCCGCTGACCCTGGTGCTCAATTTCGGACTCATGAAACTTGCCGGTTTCTCGCTGAATATTTTATCCCTGGGTGGACTGGTTGTCGCCATCGACGTGGTACTCGATAATTCCATCATTGTTGTTGAAAATATTTCCCGCCTGCGACGGGATAATCCCGACCAGGACGCGGCCGGGCACGCCGTTGATGCCACCACCGAAGTCGGACCGGCGCTGCTGGCCGCCACACTTTCGTTTCTCGCCCTGTTCGTGCCGTTCCTTATCGTTCCCGGGCTGACCAGCTTGCTCTTTCGTGAACTGATTCTGGTCATTGCGGGCATCGTTGTCATCAGTCTGGTCGTGGCTGTATCGGTCACGCCCATGATCATGGCCACACTTTTCAGTGGCAGCCGCCAGGCACGCAAATCCGGCGGATTTGAACGGTTGTTTGGCAGGTTCACGGAAGGCTACGGCTGGGTGCTGGATCGGATGATCGGCTGGCGGTGGCTTGTTGTGGCGGTTTTCCTCCTGGTGGTTGCCGGGGCCGTTATGTTGTCGGGACAGCTCGGCGGCGAATTTCTGCCGCTCATTGATGACGGTCGAATCATGGTCAAGGTCAAGATGCCTACGGGGGCCTCTGTTATTGAAACCGACCGGGTTCTTCGTAAAATTGAGGGGCAGATTCAGGATGATCCGTTGATTCAGAGCGCTTTCACGCTGGCGGGCGGATATGTAAAGGGATTGACCACTTATGAGGTTGCCAACGAAGGACAGGTGGATATCCAGCTCGTTCCCAAGGCAGTGCGGAATATCAGCACCGAGGAATACGTTGCCCGTCTCCGCAAGGTTGTGGGCAAGATCCAACCGCCTGGCGGTAAAGTGATGGTCAAACAGATGCCCATCAAAGGCATCCATGGCATGCAGGCATCGGATATTGTCGTGCAGGTTCGCGGCCAGGATATGGAGACTTTGGCGGATCTGTCGAGCCGGACGGCACGAACGATCAATGGTTTGGATCATTTTCAAAACGTGTTCGTTTCCATGGACCTGTCCAAACCCGAATACCAGATCAAGGTGGATCGGGTCAAGGCTGCCGAACTTGGTGTGTCGGTTGCGGATGTGGCCTCCTCCCTGCGCTCTTTAATTACCGGCGCGGTGGCGACGCGCTACCGTGACGGTGGATGTTATTACGATATTCGTCTGCTGGTTCCGGAAAAACAAATAGGCGCTCGGCAGGATGTGGAAAACCTGGCGCTTATTGGTGCCCAGGGTGATGTTCTTCGGCTGCGGGATATCGCTACCGTGGTACCGGCATCCGGTCCGGTGGAGATCATCCGAGAAAATCAGGTCAAGCAAATCACCGTTGAAGCGGATATCACGACCGGTGATCTGGCCGGTGCGGTCAGAGGACTGCAAAGTGCTTTGTCCGAGCTCGAAAGACCGGCAGGATATGTGTTCGAGTTCGGCGGCAGGGCGGAGATGATGGCCGATATGAAGGATACAGTGCTCGCGGTGTTTGCCTTTGCCCTGTTCTTTTCCTTCATCGTTTTGACAGTGCAGTTCAACAGTCTCAAACTGCCGGGTCTGATCCTGGGCAGCGTACCGGTTTGTCTGGCAGGCGTGGTGTTTCTGCTGTATTTCGTTGGCCTCCCATTGGGGGCCACGGTCATTATCGGTATACTGGTTGTGGTGGCAGCCACGGTCAACGATGGTGTCTTGCTCTTGACCTACGCAGGGGAGCTGCAGGAGCGGCATGCCTGTCCCCCACGGCAGGCGGTTCTGGATGCCGCCCGAATCCGGCTGCGTCCCCGCGTCATGACCAGTGTGACCACCATGATCGGGTTTTTGCCCTTGGCGCTCAACCTGGAAGAAGGCGGCGACATGCTGCAACCCATGGCCGTAGCCGCCATCGGTGGATTGGGGATGGAGATGCTGGTGGCCCTTTTCTTGATGCCCTGTATCTATGTCCTGGCATCGAAGCGTACATAGACATCTGTTCTGTTCTGCTGATCTATACGGAAAGCTTTTCCCAGCGCAAAACATGGGCCACCACCATGCCTGCAATAAATCCGGCCGCCAGGTTGGATGCCAGGGTGATGCCCAGTATCAATGTGGCGACAAACAGGTCTTTGCGCTGATTCAGGTCTATCATGGCAAGGGTCAGTTGCGCACCTGCGAATATGAGCAAAACCCCCAAAATGGACATGGGGATTAAGTTGAACACCTGGACGATACTGTTGCCGAAAACAATGGCCAGGCCCACAAACAGCCCGCCGATCATGAGATTGGAACCGGCGGTCCGTGCGCCGAAGCGATAATGGGCGGCCAGCCCCCCGGCACCGTGGCAAAGGGGCATTCCCCCCAGACTGAAACTGAAAAAATTGGCCAGAGCCATACTCACGCATGCTTTCCGGTTGGTCAGTTTCGATGCTTTGTCAGGGAAATATTCAGCAGAAAGGTCCGTGTATGCAATGACCGCATTTCCCATCGTCATGGGCAGCTGGGGGAGCACTAAAGCAAACAGGGCAAAGGTGAAATCCGCTCCGGCCGGAAAGTCAAAAGGAAACAGCTGCGGCAGGTTCACTCCGATAGTGATGCTGCTGATGTCACTTCTTATCCCGAATACCAGGCCCAGCAAAAGCCCGCCGGCCACAACTATCAACCCGGCCGGAAATTTCCGGTTGTCCAGCAGCAGCAGGGTTGCAATGGCAGCGATGATTCCGATGATGACACTTATTGGAATGCCGGCCAGGGCCTGTACAGTGAGATGGGGTTCCACTGCCTCCTGCAGGGCCTGGTATTTCGAGGTTCCCATGATGAACTTGACCCCGCCGGAAATCAGCAAAGCACCGGTGGACAGCTGCACCCCGCGCACCACCGATTTCGGGGTGAATTGCCGGATCACGTCAATGGCCCCGGTCATGCCCACGATCAGCAGAAACACTCCCATGAGAAATCCGGATGCCAGGATCTGCTCGGCGGTCATGGCCGTGGCAATGGCATAGGCCCCGATGACCTTCATGGGCTGGACCGGCACGGTCATGCCGAAATATGTCCCTGACAGGATGTAGAACACCCCGATGCTGAGAAACAACCCCACCGGGCTGAGACCATTGAACAGCACCATGGCGATGGCTATCGGCAGCAGTGCCCCCAGATCCCCCAGGGAACCGGCCAGTTCCATTCTGTCAAATTTGAATCGGTCAGACATGATCATTCCCCCTATATAGTCACGTAAAATTTTCTATTCGTGATAGTATAATTGTTGACAAGTGCCGTCAAGTATTTTATTGAATTGTTCTATCAATGGATTGCACCTTTTTGAAAAACGGAAAGGCTGAAATGGCGGATCAAAAAAAAAACCTGGATAACCCGGAATGGGTATCGGATGACACAAGAGATCACGGACGGATTATCTCCGTTGATCATACAGCCCCATGCCTGGATACGGCTCAGTTTCATCAGCTGGAACAGGCCTTCCGAAAATGGGCGATCGATTCGCCCAGGGCCGATGTGCGGTTTTCCCGCCTCCGGATTCTGATCATTTTTTTGTTGATCCGGTATACCGGCGCCAAGCTGAATGAGGTGCTGGGGGTCAACCCCTTGACAGACATCGACACAGAACATCATGCGGTGACCTTTGGCAGCACCGGGTCTGAAACCGGTTCAAAATCCAGGACGGTCCATCTGTCGGAGAGCCTGTGCCATGAGATCCTGAAACTGGTCCAAACGCCGCAGTTCGAAGAAAAACAGGGCCGGATGCCTGACCTGGACCCCGGGTTTGTGCGCCGCAAATTCTATGAACGGGCCGCTGCCTGCGGGTTTGCCAAGGAACTGGGCGGCCCGGAAGCGATCCGCAGGGCCAGGGCCGTTGAATTGATGCAGGGGAATCTGCCCCTGCCGGCGGTCCAGAAAATCATGGGACACACCTCTGCCGGCCTGACATCATCCTATGTCACATTTTCAGAATCCGAAATTCAGGACATTGTCCGGCGGTTCATGGAAAAGGAGTCCGGCCGCAAAACCAGTGCCAGGAACGCTTTTTTCTGCAAGGTGACCGATATCGTCACAGGGGACATCCAGACCCGGGTGGAGATGATCACCATGGACGGCCACCCGGTGGTGACGGTGATCACCAATGACAGTGTGTTCCAACTGGGACTGGCCCCGGGCAAATGGATTGTCGCCGAAGTCAAGGCCCCCATGGTGATGCTCCAGGACGGAACATCCGTTTTCAAAGGCAGTGCGGAAAACCGGTTCAAGGGGACCGTGACCCGGATCACCCGGGGAAAAATCAATACGGAATGTATTGTCAAAGTCTCGGATACGACCCATATTTGTGCGGTGATGTCATCCAGCGGTACCTGGCTGTCCCGTATCCGGCAGGGTGATCCGGTGTGGGCTTTTTTCTCCTGTTTTTCCGTGGTGATTCATCTGGATTGACCGGCTGCCTCCGCCAATGTCACTGATCCCGCAGAATATCCGGGTGTAGAATGCCAAACGCATTGAAGCTGTTTGCCACCGTCAGCCGGATCGCCAGAAACACGGTGACGGCGGTACCTGAAAAAATCGCGATCATGATGGCGATCTGATACTTGATGGCTGTAAAGGGATCGGCTCCGGCAAGAATGACCCCTGTCATCATGCCGGGCAAAGACACCAGGCCGATGGTCGCCATGGAGGCGATGGTCGGGGCAATAGCGGATCTGAGCGCATCCCGGAAAAAAGGATTTACCGCTTCCGTCAAAGCAGCTCCGTATGCCAGGGCCTGGTGATACGATTTTTCATTTTTGTGGATGGATTGATAAAAATGGTTGAGCCCGATGATGTCCGCCCGCAGGCAGTTGCCCAGAATCATTCCGGCCAGCGGGATAACGTACTGGGCCTCAAACCATCCGGGCAGCCTGAGTATGATGCCGGCAAAAAATATCATGGGCAGCACGGTACCCACCACCAGCGCGATGAACATCGGCAGCAGAAAAGGCTTCAGCTTCAGGCGGCAGCCTTTGAGAATGGACAAATCCGCCACCAGGATCATGGCAGCCACCCATGCCAGGTTTAAAAAAGGGTTGTTGAGCTTGAACACCACTTGCAGGTACAGCCCTACAAACAGCAGCTGCACGGTCATCCTCAGTACGGCCACCGATGTTTCTTTGAGTATGCCCACCCGCAGATACAGCATGATTGCCAGAGGAAAAATCAGCAGCAGGTATCCGCCGGCAAGACTCAGCAGACTGATATCAATAATTCGGTTCATCCGGTTTTCCCTTTACGTCTTCTGGATCTCGTTCATGTCAACGACCCGGGTGGCAAATCCCAGCCACTCAAAATCATGCGCCACAGAAAGTAAGGTGGTGTTTTGCGCCTGTCTGAAGTAATCAGCCACGGCCTGTTTGTTTTTCGTGTCCAGAGCGGAAGAGGCTTCATCGAGCAGCACAATGGGGCGGTCCAGCAAAATGGCGATGGTCAGAGCAATCCGTTGTTTTTCTCCGCCGGAAAGCCGGGTGATCTGCTTGTCCAGCAACAGTTGCGGCAAGTTGAATCTTTCCATGATTTCGGGAAGCCGGGCAAGATTGTCACGCAGACCGGCATTGGCCCGATAGGAGAACGGGGTTTCAATCACTTCTTTGACGCTGCCGGCCCCCAGATCCGGTTCCTGGGCCACATAGGCGATGTGGCGCCTTTTCTGCCAGATATTGTGACGGGTGACGGGTTCTCCCAGGATCGTGATGGTTCCGGAATCCGGCATCACCAGGCCCAGTATGCACCTGAGGACCGTGGATTTTCCGGAACCGGACGGACCGGTCAGGGTCACCTTGTCCCCTGGAAAAATGCTTAAATGCAGGTTTTTCAACACGGGTTGGCCGTCAAAGGACAGATACAGCCGGTCAAGTTCGACCGCTGTGTTGGAATCATTTGAAATCATGCCTTCAGGAGTCAACATACTTGCTGGAAATGGTTGTCTGCATGTTATATGTGTTTTGCGATTAAAAGGGTTCTGCTGACGGTGCCCAGGATCCGCTTGTCCTGCATTCTCTGCACCAGGGTGCCGCTGAGGCGTTCAGACGAAAGGGGACATTCAATGCGGTGGGTGAGTTGCCATCCCGTTTCTGACAGGAGCCGGTGAAAGTCAAACAGGGTGATGGCGTGATCCGGAGATTCTTTTTTTGCCGGGATGGATTCAAAATCACGCCAGTCTGCATTGAGAAAGGCCAGGATGGCGCCGGGGCGGGTGTTTTCATGGGCCAGGTCAAAGGCCTGGCATTTGCGTTCAAACAGCAGGCACACATCCGGGACCACCCCGCCGCCGGACATGGGGTCCATCACCAGGTCCCCGGGGTCCGTGAAATAAAACAGGGTATGGGCCACCAGCTGGGCCGGTATCCGGCCGGGCCAGTCCGTGCCGAACCGGTCGTCGCAGTCGTTGAAATACCATTGGTCCCAGGTGCGAAGCCCCCATCCCAGGGCCTTGAATTTTTCCTGGTCTTTGAGGCCCATCAGTTTTATCGCCCATGCCGTGGCCAGGTCCATGTTCAAATGCCCTGCTATATAAGGCATTTCACGTCCCTGGGTAATCAGATTATCAATAATGCAAAAATTTGCATTATTGATAATTCCTGAGACACGGGCCTGGCTGATATCCAACACTTGAGCTATTTTCTGCTGGGTCCATCCCAGGCGGTTCAGACGGTGAATCGTACTGTCCCTGCTGGCTTTCTGCCTGGCGCGGATGTCTTTGATCCAGTTGTTGACGGTCTGCCGGGTGACCCCGAGACTGCCGGCAAGCATTTCCTCGGACAACTGATAATTTGGATCGCGGGAAACAATATCTCTGGCCACCTGCCGCTTGTCCGTCTGGCTGAGCCGGTCCCCGTGGCTGATATTGCGCCGGGCCGATTCCAGGAGCATGTCGTCTTTGCAGGTGGCATAATCCAGGGGCTGTTCCTGCCAGATCACGGCCTCGATTTCCGTCAGGCCGAGGACCTTGTACGCACTCCACCGGTGGATCCCGTCAAGGATCAGCAAGAGGATTTCGGACAGGCTGGTGTTGGGGGCCGGATAATTGACCACGGGCTGGATGGTGATGGGGGGAAATGTAGCCCCGGCCGTCAAAGCTTCGCCGTAGGCATCGATGGTCTGCTGTTTTCGGGCGCTCCGGGGATAGATGGTTTCGTCCCAGATGAGATCGGATATGTTGAAGAATGGCATGGAAAAATTGCTCCTCTCTTTCGGTTACAGGAACTGAGACCGATGGGGAAAAAGACTGAGTTCCTGTATAGTAAAAGAAATTTAAAAATGCAACAGGAGAAAATCCTGTGATTCTTCATCCGGATTGACCGGCTGCCGCGTGGATGAGTTTACCCGTTCCAGGAAATCAGGGCAGATGTAATTGAGACAACCAGGTGGAAGCACGCCTGATTTCCGCCCCGTTTGGAAACGTTTTTTCCCTGTCCAGTTTTTTTGACACCTGGACCATTTTAATTCCAGGGAAAAATGCGTTAAATGTCTCGAAATTCGGGCTCAGGTTGTTGTCGTTCCATTTTACCTCTACCAACAAACCCGGGGTGCTGTTTGTTGAAATACAGAAATCAATTTCTTTGCCATCCTTGTTTTTCAAATAATTGAGCCGTCCTTCTTCTCCCAGACAATCTTCCCGGAAATGCAGTTCTTTTTGAATGGCGCATGCCACAGCGTTTTCCAGCTTGATGCCTGGATCTCCCAGAACCTGCCCGGTATCGTAAAAGTAAAATTTTGGTGCTTTTTGAATCGCCCTGGCAATGTTTTTATGAAAGGGCGGCACTTTGAAAAGCACATACATGTTTTCGAGGATCGTGAGCCATCTTTTAACTGTTTTATCGGAACATTGCAGGTCCCGGGCCAGGGAACTGTATGACAGCGGGCTTCCCACCCGGTGTCTCAATAGTTGGATCAGCGTTTCCATCTGAGTGATCTGCTGAACATTTTCAATATCCATGAGATCTTGCTTAAGAATGATATCCAGATGGGATTTTTTCCAGCGGTTATAGAAACGGGTTGTGCCATTTAAAAAAGGCTCTGGAAAACCACCAACCGAAAGCAGGGTGTCCAGTGCTGCTTCAAGGTCGCCGGGGTTTAAAAACATGTGGATCTCTTTCAGATCCAGGGGATGCAGTCTGAACTGGAAAAATCGTCCTGCCAGGGAATCCCCCACTTTCTTATAGGTATCCAGCCGGGCGCTGCCTGTAACCAGTATAGACGGTGGAATCCCCTCTTTATCATAAATGCCCTTCACCCATGACTTCCAGTTTTTGAGCTTATGCAGCTCATCAAATATGATCAGGGGTTTTGACCGGTCCCAGGATCTTTCCTGCAAGCTGGATCTGTCATCAACATGATCATAATTGAAATAATCAAAATCAGGTTTCAGCATTTTTGACAACGTCGTTTTTCCGGTTTGGCGCGGCCCGGTCAACAGGATGATTTTTTGATCCAAATCTTGTTGAATATAGGGTGTGATATATCGTTCCATGAAGACTATTCTGACATCCATTCCGAAATAGTCAAGACTTTTTCGGAATCCATTCCGATATGGACGATTTGGAGACAGGGACGTTATTCAGGTCAGGTGCCTGATGGAAAAATCAGAAAAAGGGCTGGCACGCCCGGGCCAGGGCACCATAGAATCCCTTTTCATCCCATGAGACGACCCGATCGAAAAATTCCGGGGTCCAGGCGGCCAGATGACCGGATACAAACTTCAGGTCCGCGGTGAGCCGGGTCCTGTTTTCCGGATCAGAAGCACGGCACACCAGGGTGGACAGGATCGCCAGAAACTCCAGTTCCACGGCAATGTGATCCGGTATTTCCCGGGCCTCAAATCCGTATTCCCGGTACAGGGCGGAAAGCTTCAGGGTGGAGGGCCCCATGAGGGTGCCCTCCAGGTACCAGGAGCCGCAGGGGATGCAGGGCACCTCCGGCAGGTGGTTGATGAACAAAGACACGTAACGGTTTTGAAGCCCGGTCAGGGAGGGGCAGGCAGGGATCGGCCCTGCCTGCGTAAAGATCCGGGCCAGATCCCTGCCATCGGGCAACTGTTCCGGGTAGGTGAACAGCCGGGACAGGGCCATGAGGGTTTCCGGTTCCGCGGAAAACTGAACTTCGGATATCTGACCCATGGTTTTATCCCTCCTTTACTACGGGCAGCTTGTGAACGGCCACCAGGATGAGGGCGCACACAAAGGAGAGGACCCCGGCAAAAATCAGGATCTCCACCAAGGTGGGAAAATAGCTGTGATGGGTGACAAAGGTGTCGGCCAGGGGATTGTACCGGCCCGAGGCAATGGGAACGGGCCAAAGGGTGTTCTGGCTTCCCAAAGGCGCCAGGGTCAGGGGTATCTGGTTGAAGGCGGCCGGCATGAGCAGGATCCGGTGGACAAAGATGCCGGCGATCATCAAAAGGCAGCCCCCAATGATGCCGGAAACGGTTTTGCGCACATGCCGGTTGAGCAGCACCACCACTCCCAGTAAAGGTGCCAGTACCTCAAAGGCGTGGGCCAGGCCGTATTCCTGCAGGGTGATGGCCAGGATCTCTTTGGCATGATCAGTGCCGTACCAGGCATGGATCACAAAATCGTTGTACATGAGAAACAGGTGGATGAAAAATGCGGTGGCGATAAATATCGCCATGATGCGAAAGGCGTTCTGGAATTTTTCAGCCGTGCCGTAACACAGCACTGCCACCAGCATCACCACGGCCGTGCCGGAAGCCAGGGCCGCGGCCACGAAATCCGGGGCCATCACCGCGGTGTGCCACCAGCCTCTGGCCCCCTGGGTGGCAAAAATCCAGGCGGTCACCACATGGATGCCCACGGCCGCCACCAGGGAAAAAGGGGCCAGCCTCCGGGCCCATGTATCGGAAAACCCGGCAGGGTCTTTTACCGGCAGGGCGATTTTTTTCAGTATTCCGGTGCGGTCAGCCAGATCCGGCAGCATGAGCAGATACAGATAGATCAAAGACAGGCCGGCATACAGGTTCAGCACGATCACATCCCACACCAGGGGTGACATGATCTGGGGGTGCAAAAGCAGGTTCAAAACCCGGAAGGGCTGCCCCAGATCCGGCAGCACAATGAGCATGGCCGCCGTGACATTGGCGAAGGCGCAAAGGGCCCCGATCCGGGCAAAAGGCTTGAGGGAGGTGACCCCGAACATATAGATCATGGAGCTGAGCACCAGGCCGCCGGCGGCGTTGCCCACAAAAAACGCCAGGGCAGATACATACAGCCCCCAGGAATAGGCATTGTGCATGTCGGTTACGATCATGCCTCTGCCCAGCTGAAGGGCCCACATCAAAGCCCCTGCGGCCATGAGCAGGCCGAAAACCGTCAGGCTGATTTTTTTTGGGGTATCCATTTTCACACCTCCTTTCGTTTGGGGGGCAGGTAATACACATTGGGCCGGGTGCCTTTTTCCGGCAGCAGGGTAAATCCGTTCATCTGCCGGATCATTTCAGATACCCGGCTGTCCGGATCATCCAGATCCCCCACGTGCCGGGCCTTTCCCGGACAGGCCCGGACACAGGCCGGATCCAGCCCCTGGTCCTGGTAATGCACGCAGAAATTGCATTTTTCCACCACCCCCTTGATGCGCACAGGTGAATACACCAGGCGGTTGTCCAGGCGGAAGGGTTCCGGATATCCATAGGTATAGTTGTTCTGGTATTCATACCGCTGCATGCCGTCTTTGGAAGATTCCCAGTTGAACTGCCGCACCCCGTAAGGGCAGGCCGCCATGCAGTACCGGCACCCGATGCACCGTTCAAAATCGATGAGCACGGTGCCGTCGTCGGTCTGATAGGTGGCCCCCACCGGACACACCTTGACGCAGGGGGCGTTGTTGCAGTGCTGGCAGTGGATGGGCAGAAAATACAGATTCTCCGGGGTCGATGCGGTCAGGTGGCGGTCGCTGCCCGGGGTGACCACCCGGTTCCACCAGCTGCCGGCGGGCTGGGCATTGTGCTGCTTGCATGCCACGGCACAGGACCGGCACCCGATACATTTTTCAAGATCGATGACCATTCCTCTTCTCATGTGGTGATCCTCCTTGCATCCACCAGGCACTCGTTCCACACTGTGGTGGGGGACCAGATGCCCGGTACAAAATAGATTTCGTGAAGCGGCTTGATCCAGGCACGGGTCAAAGAATTATAGGATTGATCCTGGAGGTATTTGGCCCACCACCCCTGTTCAAATATCAGGGTGCCCCGGCGGCAGCCGGGATCGATGACGGCCCAGGCCCGGGTTTTGCCCCGGTTGTTGTACACCTCCACCAGATCGTCTGCTGCAATGTTGCGCTCCGCCGCATCAGCCGGGTTCAAAAACATCTTGGGTTTGTGGCCCTGGAGTTCATTGAGCCACACATTGTTGGAATGGGTGGAATGAACCCGGTACAAAGAATTTTTGGTCACAAACCGCAGCCGGTATTTGGTCAAAGCGTCTGGATCTTCTTTGTATTCGGTGTCTTCAAAGGTGGGTTTGCATACCGGCAGCTGTTCGCCTTCGGCCAGAAACAGGTCTTCATCCTTGTAGAATTCAATGCGGCCGGATTTCACGAACCTTGCCGTGGCCGGCAGCGGGGCCGGGTAGCTGGGGGGCGGGAACGGCACCCGGTCATGGATCTGCTCGTAAAAAGGCACCTGGCGGTCATCAGGAGCAGTGGAATGCAGCCGCACCGGCCCTTTTTTCACCATGTCCAGGGTGATGCCGCGGGTTTCCATGCCGCCTGTTTTCAACAGCAGATCGATGATCTCAAGGGAGGCTTTTGTGTCATCCAGATCCGGATAAAAATAGGTTTCCCAGTCCGGATTGAGTCGTTTTGCCAGCCCCCGCATGAGTGCCAGACCGGTTCGGGCCTCGAACAACGGGGCGATGGCCGGTTCCTGGAGCTGGAGATAGGGGTGCAGGATGGTGGCGGTGAGCTCATAGTTTTCATACCAGGTGGTGGCAGGGAACACCACATCCGACCACATGCAGGTGGTGGTCATGTTGAAGTCAAAGGTGGCCACAAATTCGATGTCCCCGGATGCGGACCGGTCTTTGAGGGCATTGGACATGTTGTGCTGGTCAAAGGGGTTGCCCCATCCGCCGATCATGGCCTTGATGCCTTTTTCAGGATACCGGGGGCCGCCGCCATTGAGAAAATGCAGATAGGGCACCCAGTTGAGCTTTCCCTCTTTGGGAAACCACCATTCACTGACGTCAAACCGGATCCGGTACTGGCCGGCATAGGTGGAGATGCCCCCTCCGCTGACACCGATGCTGCCGGTGAGCACCGGCAAAAGAGACAGGGCACGGCCCTTGAGGTCCCCGTGATACCACTGGTAGTTGGAGGCCCCGTACACAATGTGCAGCGGGGTGCGGGTGGCTGCCTCCACAGCGATGCGTTCAATGGTTTGGGCCGGGGCCCCGGTGATCTGTGCCACGGTTTCTAAAGAATATTCGGCCAGCATCTCCCGGAGAAGGGAAAATACCGTGACCGCCTCCACCGTGGTGCCGTCGGTGAGTTCTATCCGGTAGGACCCGGTGAGGTCGGCATGGGTGGATCCCAGGTGTTCGGGATCCAGAATGGTGAGCCGGTTTTCCCGGGACACCACAAACAGGTCCCGGTATTCGGGGATTTTCATCTGGTCAGCCTGTGCTTTCAAGGCCTTGACCTGTTCTGCCGGCAGCCGCTTGCCCGTGTCTTTGCGTACCAGCACCGGCATATCCGTAAAATCCTGGAGAAATGCCTTGTCATACAACCCCCGGTCAATGATCACCCGGGCGAGCCCTAAGGCCAGGGCCGCGTCCGTGTCCAGCTTGATGGACACCCATTCATCAGCCTTGGATGCGGTGGAACAGAAATCCGGGTCCACCACCACCACCTTGCCGGTCTTCTTGGCTTCGATGAGATGGTGCACATCCGGCAGCCGGGTCTGCACCAGGTTGGACCCCAGCACAATGGTATACCCGGCATTGGGCCATTCCAGGGATTCCAGCTCTTCGGTCTGGACCCCGAAGGTCATGGGCCAGAACATGGGCAGGTCTCCGTTCTGGTCATACCCGTGGTGGATGGTCCATTGTGCCAGGCCGGCCAGGCGCACAAACGCGCCTTTGTGCACATAGCCTGTGCCGGGTACCTGGATCGTGGTGGCGATGGCTTCAGGCCCGTATTTTTTCGTTATTTTCTTGAGTTTATCCGCAGTGTAATCCAGGGCCTCATCCCAGGAGGCGCGCCGGAACTCACCGCTGCCCCGGGGACCGGTGCGGATCAAAGGATATTTGATCCGGTCCTTGCCGTACACCAGGTTCATCATGGACAGTCCCCGCAGGCATCCCCTGGGATTGTAACTGTCTTCCGGATAGTCCGCCGCCTGGATCAAAGTGGTGATGCGGCCGTCCTTCACATGCACGTTGAACCCGCAGGCCCCGGTGCAGTTGGGGGAGCAGGTGGTCCGGGTTATTGTTTCACCGCTTGCGCCGGCAGATGCGGCTTCCGGCCCTGCAAACCGCATCAGTTTCAGGTCCAGGGACGTCAGCGCCCCGGCAGCCAGACTGGTTTTGATAAATTCACGGCGATTGACACCCATGACAACTCCTCCCTTGGCTTGATAGTTTTTTTAGAGTATGTTTGTTCTTATGATATGGACATATCACAGCCGGATTCATCGGGAATTGATTCAGATCAAGTTTTACAACTTTTTTTGTAGCGGGTGCGACCTTCAGTACCGGAACGCCGGATAATTTTCCTCAAAATCGGTGAGATATATTGCCTTTTTTTTTAATAACATCCATGCCCTGACGGGCACAACAAAACATGAAACACTTGCAAAATTGGAAAAATGGTCATAATTATCAAATTTTTTTTATTTAGCCGATAAAAATGAAGAGGATAATTATGACCAAGAAATTAGATACCACATTTATTCAGATTGTTCACCCTGTTTGTTGCGGTTTGGACGTTCATAAGAAAAAAATTTCAGCCTGTCTTATCACTGTGGATAATAACGGTAAGGAACAGTATGAGATTAAAGAATTTGGTACGTTCACCAACGATCTTGTCGAGATGAAGAATTGGTTGCTGAACAATGAATGCCCGGTATTGGCAATGGAAAGCACAGGCGTTTATTGGCGGCCGGTTCATAACGTTCTCGAAGGATTTATGGAAGTGATTCTTGTAAATGCCAGACACATCAAAAATGTTCCGGGACGTAAAACAGATATCAGCGACAGTAAATGGCTTGCCGGGCTCTTGAGACATGGCCTTTTAAAAGGCAGCTTTATTCCGGCAAAAGAGATACGCCAGTGGAGAGAACTGACAAGGATCAGAAGAACGTATACCGAATCTCTGGCTGATTTTAAACGACGTGTGCACAAGTTGTTTGAAACCGCCAACATTAAAATCGATTCCGTTGTATCTGATCTGTTTGGAGTTACAGGTCAAAATTTGATTTCATTATTATGCGACGGATCCGAATTGAATTTGGCAACAATTGAACAGAATACCAAACCCGGTCTGAAAAAAAAGGTTGTCGAACTGCATCGCAGTATTCAGGGTTTTTTTGAAGATCATCATCGGTTTCAATTAATTGGCCTGATGGAGGTAATGAGATCTTTGGAAAAACAAATCGATGAAATTACCCGGAGATTAGAAGATCTTACCTCTGGCCACCAGGATCTATTGGATCGATTGGATGAGGTACCAGGTATTGATAAGAAGTCGGCGCAATCAATTGTCAGCGAAATTGGTGTGACCCTCGATGAATTTATTTGTACAGCTGCGCTTGCCTCTTGGGCAGGCTTATGTCCGGGAAATAATGAAAGTGCCGGCAAAAGGAAGAGTGGCAGAGCTTCTGTGAGAAGTCACCCATTCAAAACCATATTGATCGAAGTGGCCTGGGCAGCAGTCCGGAAAAAAGGGTCATACTACAGGGCCAAATATTTTAAGCTGAAGTCCAGGCGTGGCGCAAAAAAAGCTATCGTTGCAATTGCACATAGAATATCAAAAGCAATTTTCAATATCATAAAAAATGGAGATCATTTCATGGACCTTGGTGAAGATTATTTGACTGCCCAGACAAGACAAAAGGCTATCAACAGCATTAAAAAGCGAGCCAATCAACTTGGTTATGAATTGGTTCCATGTGCGAATTGATAATTTTTTTAGGTGAAGATTATGGGTAAGATTTTTTGAGCAGAAAAAAAGTCGATGAAGAAATGAAGCCATAGAGCGCGATAATAACATGACTGGTCGGCCTTTTGCACAACTAACTGTCAGTCCTTAATTAAAGGAACTACGCATATAAAACTGTATGAAACTTGGCTGGCCACCTGCTTAAAAAAACAACCTGTAAAAGATAATCAAGCAGACAAAGGAGGCACTTCCTGAATATAATTCAAATCGGGTTTTCATCATGGACTTTGCAGACAAACAAAGCCAGTGGTGAAGTGTGTCCTTAACGATGACGGTGTTTCATATAAAGATGGATTGATTTTATTCCGGAATTTGATCTATATCAAGGACGGCACCTCTGGTCTGCCTTTATACTCAGTCTACGTTATGTATTGAACCCTTTATTGAATCAAGGACCCACATGGACGCTTTTGAAACGCTGTTGAAAAGTTCAGCCGCAGCCCACGGGCACCTGTGCCCGGGCCAGGTGGTGGGGGTGAGAATGGCCATGCTCGGATGCCGGCTGATCGGTCTGGACAACCCCGGTTGCCGGGAGCAGATCAAAAAACTGCTGGTGTATGTGGAGATGGACCGGTGCACGGCCGATGCCGTGGCCCATGTCACGGGCGTCAAACTGGGCCGGCGGAGTCTCAAATTCATGGATTACGGGATCATGGCCGCCACCTTTGTCAACCTGGAAACGGGACAGTCTTTTCGAGTGCTTTCCACGGAAGAATCCCGGGATCTTTGTGATGTCTATGCCCCGGAGATTGCTGATAAAAGAGAACAACAGCTGACCGCTTATCAGCGTATGCCTGAAAGTGTGCTGTTCCGGGTGCAGTCCGTCCATGTGGCCGTCGATGAACTGGACCTGCCCGGTCCCACCCGGCAGAAAAAGACATGCACCCGGTGCGGCCAGGTGGTCAGAGACGGCCGGCACAGAATGGAAAACGGCCGGCCTGTGTGCAAGCTGTGCGCCGGCCAGGGGTATTTTTCCCATGCCAGGGAGATCACCTGGCCGGATATGGACCAGTCACCGGTCATTTGAAAAGGAGAATCCAGGATGTTGAAAAAAATTCGTGTCACAGATGCGGTGGGAAAACCCCTGGCCCATGACATCACGGAAATCAGGCCTGGAGAGTTCAAAGGCCCGGCGTTCAGAAAAGGCCACACCGTATGTGATGAAGATATCTGCCATTTGCAGAAACTGGGGAAAAACCATTTGTATCTCATCGACCTGGACGAAGATGAAATCCATGAGGACCAGGCCGCCGCCATCCTGGCTCAGGGGCTGGCCGGAGAAGGGGTCATTTGGCATGATGACCCGAAAGAGGGCAAGATCTGCCTGTATGCGGAAAGGGACGGGCTTCTGAATGTGGACAAGGCCGGCTTGGCCGCCTTCAACATGGTGGATGAGGTGATGTGCGCCGCCTTGCACAGTTATACCCGGGTCACCCGGGGCCGTCAGGTGGCAGCCACAAGGGCTGTTCCCCTGGTGATGCAAAAAGCCCCGGTGGAAAGGGCCGCAGCCATTGCCTCCCGAAACGGCGGTATTTTGAAAGTCCTTCCCTTGATCTCCCGGCGTGCGGGTATTGTGATCACGGGCAATGAAGTGTTCAGCGGCCTGATCACGGATAAATTTACTCCGATTCTGGAAAGCAAGCTGGCAGATCTGGGATCCGTGGTGTCCGGCATTTCTTTTGCGCCGGATGATGCCGATCTGATTCAACAGGCCGTCGAAACCCATCTCAAGAACGGGTGTGATTTAATTCTGCTCACCGGAGGCATGAGCGTGGACCCGGACGATGTGACCCGGAAAGGCATACACCGGGCCGGGGCCGATGAGATGCATTACGGGGCTGCAGCCCTTCCCGGAGCCATGTTCATGGTGGCTTATATCGGAAAAATCCCCGTGGTCGGGGTGCCTGCCTGCGGACTTCACCACCGGACCACGGTGCTGGATCTCATTTTGCCCCGGCTGCTGACCGGCGAACATATCGGTAAAAAAGAGCTGGCCTTCCTGGGCCATGGCGGGTTGTGTATGGACTGCCCGGAATGCGTCTACCCCCATTGCCCGTTCGGCAAAGGGATGTAGGCATTTTCAATTGGATCTTCTTCAAGGTCGGAAGAAGGTGGGAAGATACACCATATTATCTGGTCAGCACCAGAATTCCAGACAATTGCCTTCAGGATCGGTGAGATACATCACTTTTGCGCCCCAGGCATGGGTGGTAACCGGCGTGGGATTCAGCCCGGCCCGGCACAGCCGGGACCGGGTTTTTTTCATGTCCTTGACCTGAAAGGTGATGAGATGCCCTTGTCCCCGGCTGGTGTTCCGGGTGGTGCGGCCGGCATCGGCAATGCTCAGGCGGGCCGTGTCCGTGAGCCGGAACTCCACGAACCAGTCTTTGGACACGGTCACGGGCAGCTGGAGCCCGGTTTGGTAAAAGGCCACGGTTTCCGGCCATTTTTCACAGTATAAAATGGTATTGGCACAGACAATTTCTGCTTGCAGCCCATGAGAATTCTGGCCGGATGCCGGCTGGTTTGTCATGACTTGAGCGCTTCTCCAAGGGTTTTCCCGAAATCGAAGCAGTTTTCTTTTGCCTGGGTGTCCGGGTTCCACTGGACACGCAACCCCTCGTTCAACAGCTCAAATCCGCCCTGTTCCAGTTTGTCGGAGATCACTTTCACGGATTCCCCGCTCCAGCCGTAGGACCCGAATGCAGCCGCTTTTTTGCCCTTGAACCGCAGCCCGATGATCTCTTCGAACAGCCCGGCCAGTGCGGACAGAATCCCCTTGTTCACGGTGGGGGATCCGGCCAGAACCGCTTTGGACTTGAAAATTTCGGTGATGACATCGTTTTTGTCGGACTTGGCCACATTGAACAGTTTCACTGTGACGGAACTGTCTGCTGCAAGAATGCCCTTGGCAATGTTTTCCGCCATTTTCCGGGTGCTTTCCCACATGGTGTCGTAGATCAGGGTGATCTGGTTTTCTGCATACGCATCGGCCCATTCCATATATTTGTTCACGATCTGTGTGGGATCCTGCCGCCAGATCACGCCGTGACTGGGGCAGATCATGTCCACGGGCACGTTCAAGGCCAGGACTTCCTTGATTTTTCTGGTTACCTGGGCACTGAAAGGGGTCAGGATATTGGCATAGTATTTGATGGCCTCCTGAAACAGTTCGCCCTGGTCCACCAGATCGTTGTACATCAGTTCCGTGGCCAGGTGCTGGCCGAAGCCGTCATTGCTGAACAGGATATTGTCGCCGGTAAGATAGCAGAACATGGTGTCCGGCCAGTGAAGCATGGGGGCCTCGATAAAAATCAGGTCTTTTGAACCGATATTGAGCTTGTCCCCGGTTTTGACCACCTGGAAATTCCAGTCCTGGTGATACAGACCTTTGAGGGATTTTACCCCGTTGGCCGTGCAGTAGATGGGGGTGTCGGGAATGTGCTGCATCAGTTCGGGCAGGGCCCCGGAATGATCGGATTCCGCATGATTGGCAATGATGTAATCGATCTGATCCAGAGAGATTTCATTTTTGAGGTTTTCCACAAATTCTTTGGAAAACGGGGACCACACCGTGTCGATGAGCACAGTTTTCTTATCTTTCACCAGATACGCGTTATAGGTGGACCCCCGGTGGGTGGAATATTCTTCCCCGTGGAAATGCTGCAATTCCCAGTCGATTTTTCCCACCATGAAAATATTGTCTTTGATTTTGAAATGCATGACTGCCTCCTTGATTTAAATGAACCGTTCCCTTATGGATTAAAGGGATCATGCCTGTAAAAGTCAAGGATTGTTTTTCGCATTCATTCCGGTTTGCCAGGGATAAGGAAAGACTTTGCGGCTTAGGTTGACAACTCAAGGTATTTGCATTCATAATATTGTCCATAAAAGCTATCATGGTGGAAAGACCGGTTCGGTCATGATCCTTTATGGGAGAAACCGGATCAATCGTAAACAGGGAAACTTCAAGGAGACAAAACCATGCGCGTGATCAAACTCAGTGAAACCAATGAATTCAAGCCCGGCGTGATGAACCGGTTTTTTCTGGTGGAAACGTCAGAGCATTTTAAAATCATCAATTTCAATCTGGATGCCGGGGTGGTGTTTCCGGTTCATTCCCATGATCTGGACGGTGAGCTGTCCATTCAGGTCCTGGAGGGAAAAGGGTGGTTCCTTGCTCAAAACGATGAAAAAATCCCCGCGGAAGAAGGCGATATCCTGATTTCGGAAATCAGGGAACCCCATGGGGTCGAAGCGGATACAAAGATGAGAATCATCGTCACCATCGCCCCGCCCATCTGATAAAAAACATCCAGGGATTTTTTTTTACGTCAACGTTTATGGAGGGTTTATGAAACAGATCACAGTGATGCTGGGGTCGTCCCCTTACAGCGACCGGGTGATCGGGCTGCTCTGAGTCGGGTTCCGGAAAACGGGAAAGATGCCGGGCACCCCTGAAAACCAGGATGCCCGGTGTCATCAAGTCAGGTCTTTTTCCCCTTCGAAATAACGCATGAACTGCACCCGCTCATAAGCAGCGGGGTTGGCGGTCGCCTCCTGGCTTAACCTGCCGCGAAAATCGTCAAGGCAATGATAATCATGTGTCTTCATCCAGGTTTTCAGATTGTCGAGCATGGTTTCAATGTGCGCCGGCCCTTTGCGGTAGAGGCTGGAGACCGTCTGTACAGATCTGGCACCGGCAAGGAGTTGTTTGATCAGGGCCGGACCATCGTGAACCCCGGTGGATGCGGCCAGGTCACAGTCCACCTTGTTTGCCATGATGGCGATCCAGCGCAGAGATATGGCCAGTTCGGCCGGACTGCTGAACACAAAAGAGGGTTTCACGGTCATTTTGTCGATATCGAAATCCGGGCTGAAAAAGCGGTTGAACAGAACGAGCCCTTTGATACCGGTTTTAGACAGGCGCTGGATCATCGGCCCGAGGCTGGAAAAGTAATAGCTGATTTTAAGCGCCACCGGTATGGAGACGGCGGCCAGCACCTTGTCAATAACCTTGAAATAGGCTTTCTCCTGCTCCAGAGAAGTCCGCTCAAAGTCCGAGGGGAGGAAAAACATGTTCAGTTCTAAAGCGTCGGCTCCGGCATCCTGAAGACGGTCGGCAAATGCCGTCCACTCATGGGAGCTGACACAGTTGATGCTGGCGATGACCGGAATATCCACGGCCTTTTTGGCGGCCTGGATCAGTTTGATATAGTGGTTGATTTTTTTGCCTTTGAGATGAAAATCAAAATAATCGAACTGGTCCAGATCAACGCCGTCTTTTTCAGCATCCTTGAGAACATCTTCAAATTGGAACAGGATCTCTTCCTCAAAAATCGACTTGAGAACCACGGCCCCGGCACCGTGATGGGCCAGGGCCTCAATTTTATCCACCGAATCGGTTAGACCTGAGCTGCCGGCGATGACAGGACTGTTTAATTTCATACCCAGGTAATTGGTTGTGATGTCCACGGCACCCCCTTTTTTCTCCCTACGGCGGGATACATTCTGTTGTCAAAATGATTTATTAAAAATTTCTATTCCTTCCAGTGGATACATTCCACCGGGCAGGTATCGATGGCCTCGTCAATACAATCCTCAGGACCACCTTCAGCCTGGATGACAAACGCTTTTTCAGTCTCTTCGTCAAATCCGAACACATCCGGACAAAGCTCAATGCAGGTTTCGCAGCCGATACATTCTTCTGTTTCGATGAACACTTTTTTACTCATGATTGATTCTCTCCTTTGTACGCAGGGTGTGGCCGGTCAGGCAAAATCACACCCTGTTGATCAAACGGGCACCCATGAAAACCAGGGTGCCCGAGTTTTTGTGGAACATATTTCAAAGGATTACGGAAGTTGAGACCCCTGCTGCACTTCGCATTGATTGTCCGGGCAGAAAAGGTTCAGCCACAGGCCTTTGGTTTCCTTTGGAACGACACCGCCGGCCGGCAGGGTGATCTTGTTCTCATCCAGGGAACAAGCGCCGTCCGGGCAGGCCACTTCAAGCCACACACCTGCTTTGCCGGTAACCGCCTCGCGTTTTGCCGCGGGCAGGTCGGATAATTCGGTTTCAGGAACAATCCGGGCGTTTTCGATAAACACTTTCAAACGGGTTTCTTTGATTCCTTTTTTCATGACCCCTCCTTTTTCTGAATAAATTCTCATATCTGCTTATGGCGGTATTTGACCATGAGCACCATTGAACGTTCACTTCCTTTGTACCATATCAACATTTGCATGGATTTGATCCAGGTCAAGTTTTTTCCCGTTGCTTGATTTTTTGTGCCGACCAGATTTCGCGCACTATTCCCAGAAATGTAATGAGCCATGCGGTCATGGCAATGTAGACAAATTTTGCGGGAATGATGCCGATCACAGGGGCCTGGGTCACGTCCGCCAGGCGGTGGGTGCACACGGTATACATGCCCAGAGGAAACACGGCCCCCCAGAACAGCGGGCTGTAGCGCAACGGAAACCGCCGGATTCCGTGACGCCAGATTCCTAAAATGATGAGCATGGGAATCCACCAGGTGGCAGTGGCCCAGAAAAAAAAGGTGAATCCCTTTAGAAAAGGTGTCAGTTCTGCCAGAAACCCGGATGCGGCAGCCTGGCCGATCAGGCCGGCACCGCCCAAAGTGGTGATAGCCACCGCCCCCATGTTGATCCAGTAAGGCGGGGTCAGATCCTGGGGAGAGAAATGAAAAAACAGGTACCGGTAAAATATCAACCCGATGATCCAGATGTAGAGCATTCCCCCGAACAGCCAGGTGTTGAAGGCCAGAAACAGGATTGTTTCACGATAGGCCGGCAGATCCGGGGCAATGGCCGTACTCAGAACGGTGACCGCCTGGGTGGCCACCACGGCCAGGAGCCATCCGCCGTTGATGCCCTCGGCAATGGACGGTTTGTTTTCTTTGGTGATCAATCCGGTGAACAGGCCGTAAATCAGGCAGAGCCAGAGTGTGATCGTTACATACCACAGAGTTGCGGCAATGGCCACTGCTCCGGTCAGGATCAGTATCTGGCTGCCCAGCACCCCCGAGGCTGCCACGCAGGTAAAAAACCCCATGCCCTGGGTATGATCCCTGAAGTCCTCTTGAAACCGCCGGGTGAAAAAAAGGATCCGGGCGATATACATGATCCATAAAATGATATAGGCGGGGATGTTGATTCCCAGAAGTATCCATGCAATCATATTGAATCCCTGGTAATGGGCTGCAATGGAAACGATCCCCGTGGACATCACCAGGGCAAAATAGGCTGGATTCAGATTCTCGATGCTCCGGGCCCAGATGCCGGACCGGGGGGAATGGTGTTTTCCTTTGACCTGCTCTGTCATGGTCAGGCCTGCCGTGCCTGCCGCCGGAAAACGATGAAGGGCCGTGTCAGGTAGAACAAAGGAACGCTCCAGATATGCACCAGACGGGTGAAAGGCGAAATTGCCAGCAAAGCCCAGGCTGCGGTGACATGAACCCGGAAGCTTAAGGGTACGTCGAGCATCAGGGTGCTGTCAGGCGTAAAGGTGACGATACCCCGGATCCAGGGGGCCACGCTGTACAGCATGTTAAAGTGGCTGAACAATACATTGTACATCCCCGTGGCGATCACCACGGCCAGGGCCGCCAGTGTGACCATGTCATTGCGCGTGGTCACAATCTTCAGGCGGGGCTGTTTCAACCGGCGCCATCCCAGCACCAGGATACCGGCAAATGCCGCAATTCCCACAGCCAGGCCGTTCCAGTGGGCGATGGTCATGTGTATCCGGGCCGTGATACCGAAAATATCAAGTACGCGCTGGGGGATGAGCAGTCCCCCGGCATGCCCCATAAAGGTGGCAATGATGCCAAAATGGAACAGGATCGATCCGTAGAAAAGATATTTTTTTTCAAGAAATTCACTGGAACGGACGTTCCAGCCGAAGCGGTCGGTGACATAGCGGTAAGCATGGCCGACCACGAAAGTGGTCAGACATATGTACGGGAAAACGGTAAAAATAAGGGTATGCCAAAGGGTCATGTCGATTCTCCTTGTGTGCACGGGCGGGTTGTCATCCGGGTGTCTTGTTGATCTGTGCCGGTGGCGGCCCCTGCTGCCAGGCGGGCCAGGGGGCGCAGAAGTTGGGCATAGGCCGGCGCTTTTTTTTCCAGGCCGGCAACCAGATGGGTTGTGGCATTCAGGCATTGCCATATCTGTTTTGCTGCTGCCGGTTCCAGGCGGGGATGGATCCAAAGAAATTCCAGGAGCAGCGGCAGATAATCGGGAAGATCCCCGCTCGTCCGTTCCCAGCCGGTTCGGTCATACAGGTGCTGTAGTTTTGCCAGAGCGGCAGCGCGTTTTTCATTGTCACCAAAGGCGTGATAGGTCAGGTTGAGCGTCGTGGCCGGACCAAGATCAAAGGCAGCGGTATAATTTTCCTGGAGGCGCAGCAGGTCATGGGCTTGAAGATAGGTCAGAAAATTTTGCACCGCATGCTTGAATTCAGGTTCGGGGATCTGCCGGGCGGCAGCGGCAATGGGATCAAGATCATGCAGCAGCCTTTTGTCCGGGTAATCGAGCAGCACGGAGAGCACCTGCCATGTGGTGCCGGATAAAGAGATCATGGGTGTATGTTTTTTGTCTTCTGTCATTTTTTAAAATGCCTCTCCCAGTCCGCATCTGCCCTGGCGGGTGAAAACGGCCGGGTCATCCACAGGTGCCGTGGGGATCACGAACCGTTCCGCCAGGGGGGCCAGTGCCAGCAGTTGATAGATCTGGTCCGCATCTTGAGCACTTAGGTCCACCGCATCCAGCACCTGTGTGTCGGTTTGTTTTTCCACCCGGCGCAGACGCATGTAATGGCGCAAGGCAGCCAGCCTGCCCAGGGCCAGGCGCACCGGTTCCTGGTCTCCCGCACTCAGCAGGTTCGCAAGATAGGTAACCGGTATCCGCATCTGGTCAATGGCTGCCGGAATTTCAGAGGTGTCGGCCACCTGGCGGCTGACCGGGCTGAGGGGGGGTATGTACCAGACCATGGGCAGGGTGCGGTATTCGGGATGCAGGGGCAGGGCCAGCCGCCATTGCCGGATCAGGGAATATACCGGAGAGCGGCGTGCCGCAGACAGTACGTTGGATGCAATGCCCTGGGCTTTTGCTGCCTGGATTGTTTCAGGATCATTCGGGTCCATGAGGATATCCAGGTGGGCCGGGTAGACATCCTTGTCCCGGGGGGCTGCCGCCGCCTCAAGAATGCGGTCGGCATCGTACAGCAGCACCCCCACATATCGGATGCGGCCCACACAGCTGTGGGCGCACAAAGTGGGCAGGCCGGCCTCGATGCGGGGATAACAGAAAATGCATTTTTCGGCCCGGCCCTGCTTCCAGTTGAAATATACCTTTTTGTAGGGACAGCCCGACACGCAGTAGCGCCAGCCCCGGCAGCGTTCCTGGTCCACCAGGACAATGCCGTCTTCGTCTCTTTTGTACAGGGCCCCGGAAGGACAGGATGCCACACAGGCCGGATTGAGGCAGTGTTCGCACAGTCGCGGCAGCCAGAACATGAAAAGGTTCTGAAACTGAAGGTAGGTGTCGAACTCCAATCGGTTGAAATTGACATCCCCGGCTCCGGTTTCCGACAGGCCGGCCAGATCATCCTCCCAGTTGGGGCCCCATGCAGGATCCATGGGTTCTCCGGTCAGGCAGGAATGGGAGCGGACCGTTGGCTGGTGGTTTTTTGGGGGGCTTTTGATCAGGCGGCCGTAATCATAATCCCATGGTTCATAGTAATCATCAATGATTGGCAGGTCCGGGTTATGAAAAATGTTCATTGACTTGTGAATCCGCCCGCCGGCCGCAAGCTTCAGCCGGTTGCCCTTCACGGTCCAGCCGCCGCGGTAAATCTGCTGGTTTTCCCATTTTCCGGGATACCCGATACCAGGTTTGGTCTCCACATTGTTGAACCACATGTATTCGGCACCTTCCCGGCTGGTCCACACATTCTTGCAGGGAATGCTGCAGGTGTGGCAGCCGATACACTTGTCCAGGTTCATCACCATGGCGTATTGCACTTTAATCTTCATACCATTCCACCTTTCCGGCCTTGCGCACGATGATGGTTTCATCCCGCTGGGAACCGATGGGTCCGTAATAATTAAAGCCGTAGCTCAACTGGGCGTAACCGCCGATCATGTGGGTGGGCTTGACCAGAATCCGGGTCACGCTGTTGTGGGTACCGCCCCGTTTGCCGGAAATTCCTGTGCCCGGCGTATTGATCAGCCGCTCCTGGGCATGGTACATGAACGCCTTGCCCGGCGGGATGCGCGGACTCACCACCGCTTTTGCCATCACCACGCCGTTGGCGTTAAAGCATTCCAGCCAGTCATTGTCTTTTGCCTTGATTTTTTTTGCGTCAGCGTCACTGATCCAGATGGATTCTCCCCCCCGGAACAGGGTCAGCATGGTGAGGGTATCGGCATAGGTGCTGTGAATCGACCATTTGGAATGGGGGGTCAGGTAGTTGAGTACGATTTCCCGGTCCGGGTCCCGCGTCACACTGCCGGTATCACCCGGAGTGATTGTCAGGGGCGGGCGGTAAATCGGCAGTTGTTCACCGAAATCGCGCATCCAGGGATGGTCCTGGTAGAACTGGGCCCGGCCGGTGAGGGTCCGGAACGGGACCTTTTCTTCAATATTGATCACAAAAGGGGAATAGCGCCTTTCTTCAGATTCAATGCCGCTCCAGATGGGGGATGTAATGATCTTGCGCGGCTGGACGGTGAGATCGTCGAAACAGATCCGTTCATCTTCCCGTCCCTGGCTCAGGTGGCGCAGGTTCATGCCGGTGCGTTTTTCCAGCGTCTCCCAGGACTTGACCGCTGTGGCACCGTTGGTTTCAGGGGCCAGCATCAGGATGGTCTCGGCAGCCTGTTTTTCTGTTTCCATGATCGGCTGTCCCTGGGCGATTCCTTCGGTCACTTTGCCCAGAGATTTTTTTAGTGCTTCGGTTTCCGCATCTGCATGCCACATAACGCCTTTGGCGCCCACACCCGCGGATGCGGCCAGGGGGCCCAGGGAGGTCATTTTTTTAAAGGTATTGGGGTAGTCCCGGGTCACCACGGTCAGGTTGGGCATGGTTTTTCCGGGCACGGGTTCGCATTCGCCCCGGTGCCAGTCCTGCACCTGGTCCTGGGCGATTTCTCCGGGGGTGTCGTGCATCAGGGGGGTGGCCACCAGGTCTTTGACCGTGCCCAAATGATCCGATGCCAGTTCGGAAAATTTTTCTGCAATGGTCTTGAATTGTTCCCAGTTGGTTCGGGTTTCCCAGGGCGGATCAATGGCCGGATTGAACGGGTGAATGAACGGATGCATGTCAGTGGTGCTCAGATCATGCATCTCATACCACCCTGCAGCCGGCAGGGCAATGTCCGCATACATGGCACTGGTGGACATGCGCAGCTCCAGGGTGACCATCAGGTCCAATTTGCCTTCCGGGGCCGGCTCCCGCCATTTTATTTCTTGAGGCCGCAGGTCACTTTCTGAATTGAGCACGGCATGGTCCGTGCCCAGCAGGTGTTTGAGAAAATATTCATGTCCCTTGCTGCTGGCACCCAGCAGGTTGGCCCGCCACAGAAAGAGCATGCGCGGGAAATTATCCGGATGATCCGGGTCTTGTGCAGCAAACCGCAGCCCGCCGGCTTTGATTTTTTTCACGGCAAAATCTGCGATCTCCTCATCGGTGGATGCCCCGGCAGCCATGGCTTCCTTGACCAGTTCAACGGGATTGCAGTTGAACTGGGGATAAGACGGCAGCCAGCCCAGACGGGCCGCTGTCACGTTGTAGTCGGCCATGTGTTGCGCTGCCGGCTGTTTTGCCAGAGGAGACTGAACCGTTTCCGGCCGAAGGGTGTCATAGCGCCACTGGTCCGTGGCAAAATAATAAAAAGAGGTGCCGTTCTGCTGGCGCGGCGGCCGCTGCCAGTCCAGGCCGAAGGCCACCTGGGCCCAGGCTGCCTGGGGCCGCACTTTTTCCTGGCCCACATAATGGGCCCATCCGCCGCCGTTTACGCCCTGGCAGCCGCAAAGGGTGGTCAGGTTGATGATGGTGCGGTAGATCATGTCACTGTGGTACCAGTGGTTGGTCCCGGCCCCTAAAAAGATCATGGATTTGCCGCTTGTTTTTTCGGCATTGTCGGCAAATTCACGTGCCACCCGGATGGCATCCTGGGCCGGCACACCCGTGATTTTTTCCTGCCATGCCGGTGTAAAAGGTGCGGGATCATCATAATCTGCAGGATAGTCGAAAGAGTCCGGTTCCGTTGTCGCGGGGGCATTTTTCTGCGGCACCCCCAGGTGAGCGGCCATCAGGTCAAATACCGTGGTCACGCACAGGTCTCCGTCCGGGGTGGAGACGGTCTTACAGGGTACCAGCCCTTTTCTGACGGTCGAGCCGGCCTCGGTAAAGACGGGAAAGGCCACGGTGCGCCAGCTGTCATTTTGTTCTGCAAACCCCAGCAGTGGATAGACCGGCTCACCATCCGCCTTCATTTCAAGGTTCCAGTTGCCCTGTTCGTTCCAGCGGAAACCGATACTCCCGTTGGGCACGGCAAAATCACCTGACGCTGCATCATACACCACGGTTTTCCATTGGGCGTTGTTGGTTTTCAGACCGAAATCCGCGGCGCGCAGAAACCGTCCCGGGATTTCGCTGTCCGTTCCCTGTTCAAGCACCACTAAAAAAGGCAGGTCTGTGAACTGTCTGGCGTAATCCATGAAATAGGGCACCTGCCGGTCCATGTAGAACTCCTTGAGAATCACATGGGTCATGGCCATGGCCAGGGCCGCGTCCGTGCCGGCCCGGGCCGGCAGCCAGGTGTCGGCGAACTTGACATATTCGGCGTAATCCGGGGCCACGGCTGCCACACGGGTTCCCCGGTAACGGGCTTCGGTGAAAAAATGGGCATCAGGCGTGCGGGTCATGGGCAGGTTGGTGCCCCAGACAATAAAATAGGATGATTCAAACCAGTCGGCGCTTTCAGGCACATCCGTCTGTTCGCCCCATATCTGGGGAGAAGCCGGCGGCAGGTCGCAGTACCAGTCGTAGAAGCTGAGCATGGATGCGCCGATGAGTGACAGGAACCGCGCCCCGGCGGCATAACACACCATGGACATGGCCGGAATGGGCGAAAACCCGAATACCCGGTCCGGTCCGTATTTTTTGATGGTGTGAACCAGGGCCGCGGCAATCAGAGTGGCGGCCTCATCCCAGTCCACGCGCACAAACCCCCCTTTGCCCCGGGCCTGATGAAAACGTCGTCGTTTTTCTTTGTCTGTTGCAATACTTTCCCAGGCAGCCACCGGATCATGGGTCTCCCCCAGGGCCTGGTGCCACATGTCCAGCAGGCATGACCGGATCAGGGGATGTTTCATGCGCACCGGGCTGTAAGTGTACCACGAGTAAGTGGCCCCCCGGGGGCAGCCGCGCGGCTCGTGGTTGGGAACCCCTTCCCCGGAGGCCGGGTAGTCCGTGGCCTGGGTCTCCCATACCAGGACACCGTCTTTGACAAAGACATCCCAGGAACAGGAGCCCGTACAATTGACCCCGTGGGTGGACCGGACTTTTTTATCATACTGAGAGCGGCGCCGGTAAAGGTCCTCCCATTCTCTTTGACCGCAGCGGGTTTCAGCCCAGCCTGCTGCGGTTTTTTCTTCCCGGCAGCCCTGCTTTTCCCCGCGGGGCCGGAAAAAACGAAGCGATGACAAAACAGATTTCTGCGACATGGGTTACCCTCCTTAGGCCGGTGTTGTTTACATTTTCTTTCTGCCAAAGTATTTCATGAACTGGGTTCTTTCATAAAGCGCGGGGTCTTTACTTTTTGCCTGGCTCATCTTGCCTCTGAAATCGGCAATCTGTCTGAATCCCTTGTTATGCATCCAGATCTCAAGGCCCTCCAGCAGGGTTTTGATGTAACCGGTACCGTTTTTATACAGGCAGGAGACAGCCTGGACCGCATTGGCCCCGGCAAGAATCTGCTTGATCAAGGCGTTACTGTCGTGAATGCCGGTGGATGCGGCCAGATCGCAATCTGTCCGTTCAGACATCATTGCGATCCACCGAAGCGAAACAGCCAGATCCGAGGGTGTGCTGAACGAAAAAGACGGCTGGATGTCAAATTGGTCAATATCAAAATCCGGGCTGAAAAACCGGTTGAACAGCACCAGTCCCTTGACGCCGGTCCGGGACAATTTTTGAACCATGGGTCCCAGGTCGGTGAAATAGGGGCTTATTTTCAGGGAAACCGGGAAATCCACTGTTTCAAGCATTTTTTCGATGATCTTGAAATAGAGCCCCTGGGTTTCCTGTGCCGTTCTTTCAAAACTGGAAGGTAGAAAAAACATGTTGAGTTCAAGGGCATCTGCGCCGGCTTCTTCGATACGCCGGGCATAGGAAATCCACTCAACGGAATTGTGAGAACATCGGTGTATTCAAACGCGATCTCTTCTTCAAAAATGGATTTCAGGATTACGGCGCCGGCCCCGTTTTTCTCGATTTCCTGAATTTTTTTCACCGAACTTGTCAGACCCGAACTTCCCACGATCAACGGATTTTGAAGATCAAGGCCCATATATTGAACAGACAGGTCCATTCTCCCTCCTTATGTTATTTGAAATAACCGGTGCTAAGAAATGAAAAATCAGTCCAGATAGATTTGCGTCAATTCATCGATCATCTGATGAAAGGCTTCATGTTTGCCCGTGCCGATTCTTTCGGTTTCAAGGGTGTCAAAGTCCTGATACAGTTTCTCATCGATTTCCCGGGAAAAACGGGCTTCTCCCATGGGATACAGAATGTTGTTTTCTTTGTAGATGTGGTCGAGCATCAGCAGGATGTATTGTTCGCATTCATCGGCCAGGGCTTCGGATACAGCGGTGTCCCCGGACTGGAACCGGGCAAATTTCCGGCGGATGGCTTTGATATGGCCCCGGCCGGTGGTGTGTTCCGACAGCATGGCTTCAATGGGTCCCTGCCTGGGAATGCCGGCCTGTTCCATGGCTGGAAACAGCAGGTCTTCTTCTTTCCCGTGATGGCATTTGTCCACAAATATTTCAAAAAATTCCAGGATTCCCTCAAAATGGCCGGTGTCAATGGTTTGATTTGATTGAAGGGATTCACACATTTTTCTGAGCACACGAAATACGATCTTTATTCCTTCATGCTCATTTTTCAGCTGGTCCGTGGATTTCATGGGTGGCTCCTTGGGAAGGGATTATTATTTTTCTGCCGGGTCTGACGGTTGAATCAAAAAATGTCTGAAGGCAACAGGCTGAATGTTTGACCGCCGCTTTTTTGTTGGCGGTCAAACATTCAAAGGTTTTTCAACGATGGGCCGGATCAGTGGCCGGCCATCATGGCGGCGATGTCTTCGTCTACATCCCCCGTGGGTTTGATGTCAAAGTTTTCCACCAGCACGTTGAGCACGGTGGGAGACACAAATGCCGGCAGCGTAGGCCCTAAGCGGATGCCTTTGACGCCCAGGTGCAGCAGGGCCAAAAGCACGGCCACGGCTTTCTGCTCATACCAGCCGATGTCAAAGGAGATGGGCAAATCATTGATATGGCCCACACCGAATGCCTCCTTGAGCTTCAGGGCGATGACGGCCAGGGAGTAGGAATCGTTGCACTGGCCTGCATCCAGGACCCTGGGAATACCGCCGATGTCTCCCAGATCCAGTTTGTTGTACCGGTACTTGGCGCATCCGGCTGTAAGGATCACGGTGTCTTTGGGCAGGTTTTTCGCCACTTCCGTGAAGTATTCCCGGTTTTTCATGCGGCCGTCGCATCCGGCCATGACAATGAATCGTTTGATGGCGCCGGATTTCACCGCTTCCACCACCTTGTCGGCCAGGGCCAGGACCTGGTTGTGGGCAAATCCACCGACGATGGTACCGGTCTCGATCTCCTGGGGGGCCTGGCATTTTTTGGCGCATGCAATCACTTCAGAAAAATCCTTGGTTTTGCCGTCTTCACGATCCGGGATATGGGTCAGGCCGGGATAGGACACCACGCCCGTGGTGAAGATGCGGTCCTGATAAGTGTTTTTCTTTTTAATGGGAATAATGCAGTTGGTGGTCATGAGAATCGCACCGTTGAAGGTTTCAAAATCCTCATTCTGGTGCCACCAGGAACCGCCGTAGTTGCCCTTGAGATGATCATATTTCTTGAAGGCCGGATAATAGTTGGCCGGCAGCATCTCGCCGTGGGTGTAGACATCCACGCCCGTGCCTTCGGTCTGTTTGAGCAGTTCATCCATGTCTTTGAGATCATGGCCGGAGATGAGAATACCGGGGTTGGCACCCACGCCCAGGTTGACTTCCGTGATTTCCGGATTGCCGTAGGCACCCGTGTTGGCCTGGTCCAGGGCGGCCATGGTGTTCACGGAGCACTCGCCGGCTTTCAATACCATGCCCACCATCTCGTCCACGGACAGGTCTTCCGTGGTGGAGGCCAGGGCATTGAGGATGAATTCATAGATCTCGTCTTTTTCCACGCCCAGAATAGCGGCATGGTCGGCATAGGCGGCAATCCCTTTCAGCCCGATAACGAGCAGTTCTCTTAAAGACCGCACATCTTCGTTTTCCGTGGCAAGCACACCGACTTTTTTGGCTTTTTCCTGGTATTCGGCCTCATTGTCTGAAAACCACACGGCGGCGTCGGGCAGGGCGCCGGCAGCTTTACCTTCCACTTTATCTTTGACCGTTTTTTTGAATTCCTGGGCTTTTTTGATCCACTTGACCAGATTGGCATCATTGAAGTTCACATTGGTGATGGTGGTGAACAACGCCTTGGTCACAAACCGGCCCGCTTCCCGGGTCAGGTCCACACCCGCAGCCTTGCCTTGCTTGGCCAGTACCGAGATGCCTTTAAGATTGAAAATCAACAGATCCTGGAGATTGGCCGTGGTTTCTTCTTTCCCGCACACGCCCCTGACGGTACATCCGGTGTTTTTGGCGGTTTCCTGACATTGAAAACAAAACATGGTGTTGCCTCCTCATTATATGTTGCGTTTAAGTTGCTGTCTGTGTCAACCGGTCATATGGCCTTTCCAGCCGGCTGCCCTTTACTTGGATGAAAGATAGTACAGATGAACGGTTAATTCCTTGATATGGATCAAGGTAGTATCATAATCTTAAAAATTATTTTTTTAAACTGTTTTTTGATATCTCCTTTAAACTGTTTTTTTGAACCACGAAGGGCACGAAGCGCACGAAGGATCATAGAAAGATCGCTCATTCCCTTCATTTCCAAACTTCGTGGCCTTCGTGTTCTTCGTGGTAGAATGCAATGGCCAATGTCTCGACACTATTAAGTGAAATTGTTTACCACCAGAACTCCGGATATTTTCTGGATTCGGCAATGTTGTTGACAACCAGTGCCACGATCAGCATGATGATAACGCCTGTGAGCACGGGAAAAAACACATATAAAAAACCTAAACGGTGAATTTTTTCACTGCCGATCACGGCAATCAGGGCCGTGGCCCCGCCCGGCGGGTGCAGGGTTTTGGTGGCGTGCATGGCGGCAATGGCCGTGGCCACGGCAAAGGCGGCGGCCAGCCAGGGAGCGGATCCCAGCATCTGCCAGGCCGCCACCCCGATGACGGCGGAGATCACATGCCCTCCCACCAGGTTTCGGGGCTGGGCAAGCGGGCTTCTCACGGCCCCGTAGATCAATACGGCCGAGGCCCCGAAAGACCCGATGAGAAACACCAGATCTCCGTCAGAAAAAAAATGGTAATGCAGCAAAGCCACGGGTATGATCCCCAGAAACGCCCCGAGCCAGGACCATGCAATTTCAGAAAATCCCACACCCGGCGGGCTCTGGCTGCCTCCTTTCATTTTTTGGAAAAATGCCGACACGATATCCCCCCTTTTTTTTACAGATTAACACATGGTCTGGATCAGATCGGATCTGGCAACGATCCCTGCCAGCCGTCCGGCGTCATTAATGACCGGGACCCGGTTGATGTTGTGGCGGTCCATGATATCTGCCACTTCAAACAGCGGGGTGGTGCCGGAGATGGTGACGGCAGGGGAAGACATGATCTCTCTGGCGGTCAGTTTTTTGATATCCGCAGCAATGCAGCCTTTTTTTTCCAGGCATTGCAGGATCACATGCATGAAGGAAGGAGATCCGCCCCCTCCCATTTTTGACAGAAAATCCTTTTCAGAGATGACCCCGGCAAGGGTGTGGTCCGGCTGGATCACGGGCATTCCGGAGATGTCATGGTCGGCCAGGAGCCGGACCACATCGGCAAGCGGTGCGGTTTGCGCAACCGTTACCACCTGGCTTGTCATGATCTGTTCCGCGGTGATGGCATGTTTCAGCCGGTGCAGGGCATGGTCGTAGGCCACCCCGTAGATCTCCATGAAATCGGACGGGGTGATGTCCAGGTATCCGGGGATTTTTTTCATGGCCCCGACAATGTCCTCGTCAGTAATGGTCTGCCGGCATTCATTGAACGCACTGAGTTTCATGGCTCCTCCTTTAGATATGTGAATGGTTTTTTTGTTCCGGTGGATGGGTCTTTCCATTATGCCGGGCATCCGGATTCACAGAGATGTTTTCCACGATGCCCAGATCGCCCAGAATCATATACATGCACGGAATGACCAGCAGCACCATGGTGGTGCTGGCCATCAGGCCGAATGAGGTGCTGATGACCAGCGGCACCAGGATCTGGGCCTGAAGACTTTTTTCAAGCAGCAGAGGCAAAAGTCCGGCGATGGTGGTGAAAGAAGTGAGCAGCACCGCCCGGAACCGGTCCTGGCTGGCCCGGGCCGCAGCCTCATAAATGGATTTGCCCTGTTCTCTGGCATTTTTTAAAAACAGCACCAGCAATATGGAGTCATTGACCACAATGCCCCCCAACGCAATGAATCCCAGCAGGCTGGGCATGGAAATGGGCACGCCCATCAGGCCGTGGCCCCAGATCACCCCGATTAAAGAAAACGGGATGGCCAGCATCACGATGACCGGTTCGGTAAAGGTTCTGAACTGAAAACTCAACAGAATAAAAATGCCGATAAACCCGATCATCATGGAGCGGAACATCGATTTCTGGGCATAGGTGGTTTCTTCCAGAGACCCGGCAATGGTCAGCCGGATATCCGGATATGTTTTAGTCAATTCCGGTTCATAGGTGTTGTTGAACCGGGCCATGAGTTCTTTGGTGTTGGCCAGGCGCGTATCCACATCCCCTCGCAGGGTCACGGCCCGCATGCCGTTGAACCGGGCGATCCTGGCCCAGTCCCGGTCCATTTCCCAGGTCATCACGGCAGGCAGGGGGATCCTTGTGCCGTCCGGACGGATCAGGTGAAAATCTTCCAAATGCTGCAGGCTGTTTTTGTCCATGTCCGCCAGCTGGACATCGATTTCATAGGCTTCAGGTCCCACCTGGATTTCATCGGCGGCAATGCCCTGGAATGCGGCCCGCAGCTGACGGCCCACCTCGGCCGCATCCAACCCCATGCCGTGGGCCCCGGGCTTGATTTTCATGCGCAGCTCGGGTTTTCCCGGCCGCAGGTCATCGGCCAGGTTCACCACCCCGTCAAACTGGTTGAACCAGGTTTTCAGATCGGTTGCCGCCTGTTTCAGCCGGTCCAGATCCTTGCCCCGCAGGCGGATCTCAATGGGCCGTCCGCCCGGGCCGAATCCGGGTTCGCTTAAGGTCAGACTGACCACGTCCGGCAGATCACCGATCTGTCTGCGCCATTCCGCCAGGTACGCGTCAATGGTGCCGGACCGTTTTTCCGCCGTGAGCAGGTCCACAAAAATGGTGGCCACGTGGGGACCGTTTTCAAAGGCCTCCGTATTGACGTTGAACTGGACATAGGTGTTTTCCACCAGATCCCGGCCGCCGGGCTGGGCAGAAGAAAAATGTGCGTTGGTACGGGACAGGGCATCCAGGATCCGGGCCACCGTGTTTTCCGTGACGGGCAGCGGGGTTCCCTGGGGCATCAGCAACTGGGCCGTGACCAGATTCCCTTCCAGTTCGGGAAATCCCTGGAACTTGATTTTTCCGGATGCCACCATGCCCACGGACAGAATCAGCAGACCCATCACCACGGTGACTACCAGATACCGCCAGATGAGCAGCACCCGGATGGCCCGTCCCAGCACCCGGGTGCGCACCCAGTCAAAAAACCGGTCAAATCCTTTGCGGAACCGGTTGGGCTGATTCAGGTCAAACTGATGCATGGCATGGTTCAGGTGCCGGGGAAGAATCCAGAACGCTTCAATGAGGCTGATGGCCAGCACCAGGATCAGCATCATGGGCACCACCTTGAGAACCCGGCCGATCTGGCCTCCGATAAAGGCCAGAGGACCCAGGATACAGATGGTGGTGATAAAAGAAGAGATCACCCCGGCACCCACTTCCCTGACCCCGTCCACGGCCGCGGTCAGGGGGGGCTTGCCGGTCTGGCGGTGGGCCATGATGTTTTCCGCCAGCACAATGGCATCATCCATGAGCAGGCCGATGGCCATGAGCATGCCCACCATGGTGAACATGTTGATGCTCAATCCCAGGTGCGGCACCAGGATAAACGCCCCGAGAAAGGAAACCGGCAGTCCCATCACCACCCACAACGAGATCCGGATGTTGAAGAACAGCCACATAAAGGCAAACACCAGCAAAATCCCCTGGATCCCGTTTTTCACCAGCATGTTCAGGCGGTCTGTGAGAATCTGTGTGTGGTCCTGGGTAAGGGTGAGGGTGACCTGGGGAAACCGGTCCCGCTCTTCAGATATAAACGCCGTGGCTTTTTGGGCCACCTGAACGGCATCCTGGGTCTTGGATTTTTCTATGGCCAGAAGGGCCTGGGGCTGCCCGTTCATCATGATTTTTTCTTCAGGAAACTCAAACAGGTCCGTTACTGTGGCGATATCCTTGAGGCGGATTTCGCCGCCTTCAGGGGTGGCGAAAATCACCAGGTTCTCCAAAGATGCCACGGTGCGGCGCTGGTCCACCAGCCTGAGCAGGATATCCCTTTCCCGGGTTTCCAGCAGGCCCAGCGGGATATCTTTGTTTTTGGCTGAGATCTGTTCCGCCACCCGGGCCGCGGTCAGCCCGGTTTTTCGCAAGGCGGCATCAGACAATGATATCCGCAGCTGGTGATCGGAAAACCCCTGGATGGTCACCAGGGCCACACCGGCTTCCTGGAGCCGGTCTTTGACATCTTCACAATAGGCTTTGAGATCCGGCAGGTCCATGGGGCCGGACACCAGCACGGACAGCACGGGATCGGTTCGGCCCAGCTCCTGTATCACCGGCAGTTCCACTTCTTTGGGGAAATCATCAATGGCATTGATCTGGGTATCGATTTCCCGGATAAATGTCTGAATATCGCCGACAGAAGCCATTTCAACCACAATGGCTGCAAAGCCTTCCCTGGCATCGGCCCGGATCTCTTTGACATAATTGATGCCGTCAATGGCGTTTTCCACCCGCTGGCAGATCACCTCTTCCACTTCTCCGGCCGTGGCCCCGGGGTATTTGATGCGGATCTCCACTTCCGTGGGGGCAAAATCCGGCTGGGTTTCTTTCAGGATATGGGGCAGGCTCAAAAATCCGGCAATGAGAAAAGCCAGCATCAGCAGATTGGCCCCGGTGGGATGGTCGGCAAAAAAGCGGATCATGGTGTGATGCCTTTTGCCCGGGCCAGGTGTTTCAGACGTTCCAGCAATGCTTCATCCATGACGGGCTGCACTTTCATGCCGACAATGGCAAATGCGGGATCCGACACCACCACCCGTTCTTTGCCGGACAGGCCGGATGCAATGATGACAAATTCGGACTGGGCAAACCCCACGGTCACTGGTTTTTTTTCCAGCCGGTTGTCCGTGCCCACCAGATACACGGCCCTGTCATGGACTGCCGTCCGGGGCAGCACCACCTGTCCGGGCCGGGGCGGTGCCGTCAGTGCCACATGGCAGAACATGCCCGGCATCAGGGGCGGACGTTGCCCCGGGATCGCATCCTCATAGGACCGGTCCACCACGGCCATCACCTGGATTTCCCGGGTGCCGGAGGCCACTGATTCTTTGAGCCGGTCGACCCGGGCCTCCCACGTGACAGACCAGTCCGTGTTCTGCAGGGTGACCTTGGCGGTGATGTTGCCAAACAACTGCCGGAAGATGTCTGTGTCCATTCCCGGACCCAAAAGCTGTGTTTCAAACTGGGTTCCCAGCAGATGCCGCAGGGTTTCCATGCGGAACCGGGCATTGATCTGGGTGGCATCGATGCCATGGGCCTTGAAAAGGGCCTGGCCCGCTCCCACAAACTGGTCGGGTTCGATATTCACATCCGCCAGACGGCAGTCAAACGGGGCATGGATCTGTGTTTTTTCCAGATCGATCTGTGCCTGTTTAAGGCTGGCCTGGTTCAGATCCAGGGCCGCACCCAGGGCCTTTCGCTGGGAAGGGATCAGGGCCAGGGTGTTTTTGAGGTGCTGCAATGCCTGTTTCTGGGCCAGAAAATTTTTTTCTTCCCGGTCCACCTCATCTCTGGATACGGCATTGCGAGAGACTACCTGCTGTTTTCGTTCCAGCATTTTTTGGGACAGGGCCAGAGACTGGGTTTCAATGGCCACCATCTGCCGGGTATTGGCTTCATTCTGATCCAGTTCTGCGATTTTTGCCCGGGTTTCCGCAATGGCCGCTTCCAGGCGGGCCTTTGTCAGGCGGTATTCCGTGGGATCGATGTGTACCAGCAGGCTGTCTTTTTTGATCAACTGCCCGGTCTGAAGGTTCGGGTGGGTGGTGATCACACGGCCTCTGACTTCAGATACCGCCTCCCATACCCGCACGGGTTCCGCCACCCCGTACCCTTCGGCCCGGGGTATCAGGTCCACCACGGGGGCCGGAATCACCCGCAGGGTCTGGACCGCTTCTGTGGCCGGTTTTTGCGACGGACCCGGTTTGTGGGTCACCAGATAAATCGTTATCCCCAATGCGGCGGCCACGGGCAACAGGACCAGCAGCACTTTTCCCAGTCTGTAAATGATCTGTTTCATGATGCCTCTTTCGGGATCTGCACGGCAATGCTTCGTTCATATGCCGGCCAGGCCGTGTTGATGTGGGCGGTCATATCAAAGTTTCCTTCTGACACATTCCATAGAACCACCGCCGGCATGATCATGCCCAAAAACATGACTGACGACGTGGCAGGGACCACCTCTTTGCGGAGGGTGCCGTCCTGGCGGCCGGATTCTATGATGAATTCAACCTCTTTGAGATAGGTGGTGATAATCTGTGCGACTTTGGCCTTTCGGTCGGGCTGTCCGTTGTATACGGCATCGGAAAACACCACATGGGGGATGGCCCGGTTTTCGTTGAGCATGGCAATATGGCGCGTGAAAAGGCGCTTGAGCTGTTGCAGCGGGTCTTGAGTCTGCTCCCGGACATGGGCCACATTGTCCAGCAGGCGTTGTTGGATCAGGTCCAGCACGGCATCGAGCACGGCATCCTTGCTGGCGAAATGCCGGTACAACGCCGAGGGTACAATCCCCACCCGCCGGGCAATGCCGGCAATGCTCAACCCTGAAACCCCCTGGTCATTGATCAGGTCAAGGGCGGCCTGGGTGATCTGTTCCTGGCGCTGTTGTGTGTCTGTTTTCCGGGCGGACATCATGGACTCCAATCAGAATTGTGATTCACAATTCACATTCTAGTGAGAGATTTGTTCATTGTCAAGTCATTTTGTCCAAACGCAGTTGCTTTCTTCGATATATGTATTATTGTTTTTGGTATCAAGCCGGTTGCAATTCAGACATGATGTTTGAATGAAACAGATGGTTTTAATTTTGAAAGGAGGACGCGATGGAATTAAGAAACTGTGTTCCCCAAAAAATGATGCAGTACTTATTTGTTGGATTTCTGGTGGCAGCAGCCGTTGCCATGACGATTGTCAGCCTCACCATTTTACCCATTGTCGGATTTGCCGTGGTCATTCCGATTGTGATTCTGGCCGTGTATGTGTTTCGTCTCCGGCTCAACAATCAATGCGAGATTGATGTGTCCAAAGATGTCTGATTGATCGAGTAATGTTTAAAAAAAATCCGGGAAATATTTTATATTATGACCGTCTCTTAAAATATTTCCCGGACAAATCATTTTGTAACAAAAGGTGACAGTTAGTCTGTGCTGTCACCGATCAACGGCAGTTGTTTTTCCAGGGTAAAGTACACCAGAAACCGGGGCTCCTGTTTGTCATCCGTGTATCTGCGGCGCTTTATTTTTCCCACCAGTTCCGGATTTTCCTCTTCTTTGACCTTTTTGAGAAACAGACGTTTGCCTTTGTAGCCCGGACCGTTTTCAATGAACAGAAATGTGGCGTGCGGGTTGGAGGTCAGGTTCTGATGGGTGAGCCGGTCCCTCATGATAAAGGCCAGTTGATCTGCTTCCAGAAAATGGGGACGGGAATAGATGGCGGCATCCACTTTGCCGCTGCTGTCTGCAGTAGCCAGAACGCCCGTGCCTTTGGTATTTTCAAAATAAAATTTCAATGCTTTCATGATCGCTCCTTTGACAGTGTTTAAAGTCATAAACAACAACCGGTCTGATAATCACAATAGTCATCCGGAATCATTTGTAAAGGAGCTGATTCCTGGCGGCCAATTCAGGCAGCCATGCCGTAGACGGCCCGGAACATGATCATGACCACGGCCATGAAGATCAGAGTCATGCCCGTGCCGGCCCGGACATAGTCCTTGACCCGGTAGCCTCCGGGCCGCATGATCAGGGCGTTGACCTGATGGGTGGGCAGGATAAAGGTGTTGGATGCGGCAATGGCCACCAGCATGGCCGCCATTCTCGGATCCGCCTGGCACTGCACGGCCATGTTCATGGCCAGAGGAATCATGAGCACCGTGGCCCCGATGTTGGACACAAACAGGGTAAAGGCGGATGTGAGAGCGCCTACCAGCAGGAACAAGGTCACGGGAGTGAGAAAATCATGCAGCATATGGGTCAGGCTGGTGGCCAGAAACCCGGCAGCTCCGGTGTTTTCAAAGGCAATGCCCAGGGGGATGAGCCCGGCCAGCAGAAACACCGTCATCCAGTCCACACTCCGGTAAGCCTGGTCCAGGGTCATCACCCGGGTGAGCACCATGCCCACGGCCCCGGCCAAAAGGGAGATGGACAGCTGGATATTGAACCCCAGGGCCAGAATCAGGGCCAGAACCAGGCAGCTCAGCGCCCTGAGCGCGTTTTCCGGATACAGAATTTCCCCTTTCAGATGTTCGGTAAATGCCAGGATGGGTTTCTGCTTCAGCAGGTGAAGTTTTTCCCATTCCCCATGCAGGAGCACGGCATCGCCGGGCTGGATTTTAATTTCAGAGATGTTTTCCAGAATGAGCTGGTTCTGACGATACAAAGCCAGAGGGTTGACCCGCAGTTTTTTGCGAAACCCGTATTCGTGAAAGGTTTTTCCCACCAGTTCGGATCTCGGCGTGACAATGGCTTCGGTGATGCCGGCATTGTCCATGGACAGCACCCCGGACAGGTCGTTGAGTTCGGATCGCAACGTCCACCCCAGGTCATCTGCCAGGTTCCGGGCGTGTTCTTCGTTGGCCACAATGCCTATCACATCAAAGGGTTCGATCACATCGGCCCGTCCGGGTTCAGTGACCCGGTACCGGCCGTTTCGCTTGGAAATGCACACCACCGTGGCATGGTATTTCGGCCGCAGTTCCAGTTCCTCCAGGCGCCGGGTGAAAAAATTGCCGGGCACGGCCAGTTCAAACACCTTGCTTACCTCCCGGCCGTAAGTGCATTCCAGGTCATGGTTCAACAGGTTGCAGGCATCTGCCATGGGTTCGGATCTGGGTAAAACCCAGCGCCCCAGAAAAATGAAATACACCAGGGCCGCCACCACCAGGGCGATGCCCATGGGGGCCACAAAGAACAGGGAAAACGGGGAATAAGGCTGATGGGCCACCAGCTCCGGGTTGGCATGCCACCAGGATCCGGCCAGGTCATTGAGCAGGATCAACGGACTGGAACCCACCAGGGTAATGCATCCCCCGATGACCGCAGCATATCCCATGGGAATGAGCACCTGGGAGATGGGCACGTTCAGCTGCCGGCACATGCGGTTCACGGCCGGCAGAAACAGGGCCGCGGCCCCGATATTCTGCATGAAACTGGAGATCACGGCCACGGTGCCGGCCACCAGAGTCATCATCCGGTTCCGGCTTTTCCCCGACAGCTTGATGATCTGTGCGGCCACCTGGTTCATCACCCCGGTCTTGTCCAGGCCGTGGCCGATAATCATGACGGCAATGATGGATACCACGGCATTGGAGCTGAGCCCGGAAATGGCTTGACCCGGGGTGACAAGACCGGACAGGGGCAGCAGTACCATGACCAGCAGCCCTACCATGTCCACCCGCACCAGGTCAAACGCGAACAGGAGAATGACACCTATCAGAAATCCATACACGACCAGCATGTTCCAGGTCATGCCGGGCGAAAGAAACGTCAGCAGATCAGCGGGCATTCAGTCTTCCATGTCGGTTTCCATGAAATTGAACCAGTACCCGTTGTTGGAGGCGAAATCCAGTTCGATCTGGACCACTTCCACATGGCGCTGCTCAATGTCATAGAATTTTTCCAGAATATCCCGGACCGGCCCGTGATCCACTTTCTGAATGGCATCCCGGTAAAACCGGCTGGTTTCCACTTCCAGGGACAAGGCCGCGTTCAGCACCCGTTTCAGATCCCCCAGGATGTCTTTAGGAATCTGGTCGGCCATCTGCTTGATTTTTTCAAAATCCCGGTCCGGAAAGGGAATCGAAGTGCCGGGTTTTTCCAGTTCCTGGTCTTTGTCATCCCTTAAAAGGGTCAGGCCGTGCTCCAGAAACGCCACATGGTTTTGTTCATCATCGGCCAGGGCCTGGAACAGTTCTTTCCCCCGGGGATCGTCAATGGTTTCCACGGCGGACCGGTAAAGATCCCGGATCTTTTTTTCATAGACCAGGGCCGTGGTGAAAATGTCTTGGGATGGTGTCATTTGTTGTCTCCATTTTCTAGGATTCTTTGGGCATGGGTAAACACGGCAAAATTGGTAGGTCTGACAAATCCCACCAGGGTGATGCCCATTTCTTTTGCCAGCAGGATGCTCTGGTGGGTGGGAGCGCCTCTGGATGCCAGGACCGGAATGTCCAGGCGCCGGGCCTTGTGAACAATTTCAGAAGAGATCCGGCCGGTGCAGGCCAGCATGACTTTGGCGCAGTCGGTTTTTCCCAGCAGCAGGGTGCCCAGCACCTTGTCCACGGCATTGTGCCGGCCGATATCGTCGATAAAGAAATCCGGGATCTGCCCTTTGATACTGGCGGACGCGGAATGAACCCCGCCCGTGATCCGGTGCAGGTCCGAACAGTGCTGGAGCCAGTGAATCACCGCGATAATGTCTGATCCATGAATCTGGACATCACTTTGAATGGGATGGCGGGATGACAGTTCCATCATGGAGGTGTACATCACCCCTTTGCCGCAGCCCGAGGTATACACCCTTTGTCCCAGCAGATCCGGATCCACCAGGTCCCTGACTTTAATGTCGGCCCGCCATTTGGTTTCATCCAGAGAAAAAGAGAGGATGTCGTCAGCAGATTTGATGAATCCGGAGGTGACCAGAAACCCGCAGGCAAACGCTTTGAGATGGGAGGGGGTGCACATGAGCGTGGCCAGTTCCCGGCCGTTGACATGAAAGGTCAAAGGGATTTCCGCCGCCACACGGGAAGCTTCCTCAGACAGTTCATTGTTCCGGTAGCGGGTGATGGTAAACGGGATCATTTCCCCTATGGGGGTGTCATCATGCATAATCAAAGTTCCTGTAATGGCCTGGTTGACGGCGGAGTTACCGCCTTTACACAGCATTTCAATACCTGAATATAGCATCGGACAAGCAGATTTAAAAGGGTATTTGTGAGTGATCGATTCAGCCCTTGACCACGGCCATGGGGCGCAACCTGGCCACCATCCTGGAGATCCCGGCCCCGTGGACCACGCCCACCACCTCGGATACATCCTTGTACGCTTCCGGCATCTCCTCGGTCATGGTGAACCGGCCCGTGTATTTCACCACAATGCCTTTTTGGGCCAGCTCCTGCTGAATGGAGCGTCTTTTGCCCGCTTTTTTGGCGGCTTTCCGGCTCAAAAGCCGTCCGGCCCCGTGGCAGGTGGACCCGAAGGTCTGGTCCATGGCCGTGTCTGTGCCGCACAGCACGTACGAAGCCCGGCCCATGTCTCCGGGGGTGAGAATGGGCTGGCCCACGGCCTGGAACCGGTCCGGAATGTCCGGGTTCCCCGGCCCGAACGCCCGGGTGGCGCCTTTGCGCACCACGCACACGGTCTGTTTTTTCCCATCCACAGGATGGGTCTCTTTTTTGGCGATATTGTGGCACACATCATAGAGCAGGGTCATGCGCAGACTGTTCGGGCTGATGGACAGGGTCTCCATGAATGTCTGCCGGGCCCGGTGCAGCATGATCTGGCGGTTGGCCCAGGCATAATTGGCGGCACAGGCCATGGCGGACAGATAGGTCTGCCCCTCCTCGGACTGGATCATGGCGCAGGCCAGCTGCCGGTCAGGCAGGGTCAGCCCCAGCTTTGCCACGCTTTTTTTCATGGCTGCCAGGTGATCGTCACACACCTGGTATCCCAGGCCCCGGGATCCCGAATGCAGCATCACGGTGACCTGGCCGGGAAACAATCCGAAGACCCGGGCGATATGCGCATCAAAGATCTCTTCCACCACCCCGATTTCCAGAAAATGGTTGCCCGAACCCAGGGTGCCCAGCTGGTTTCTGCCCCGTTCCAAAGCCCTGTCGCTCAACACCCCGGGATCGGCCTGGACCAGGCACCCGTTTTCTTCGGTGTATTCGATATCGCTGTCTTCACCGAATCCCCGGGCCACGGCCCAGGCACTGCCCTGGATCAACACCTGTTTCAGGTCCCGAACAGACAGCCGGACCGATCCTTTGGACCCCACCCCGGCCGGCACGGCCTGGAACAGGCGGTTGGCCAGAGGTTCCAGATGGGGCCGGATCTCGTCTTCGGTCAAGGCTGTGGTGGCCAGGCGTACCCCGCAGTTGATGTCATACCCCACACCCCCCGGAGAGATCACACCAGTTTCCCAGTCAAACGCCGCCACCCCGCCGATGGGAAACCCGTATCCCAGGTGAATGTCCGGCATGGCCAGGGCCGCTGTGACAATCCCAGGCAGGGTCGCCACATTGGCCACCTGCTGAAGGCTGCCGTCCCGGCTCATGGCCCGGATGCCGGCTTCCGACGAATAGATGATTCCCGGCACCCGCATCTGCCCGGTTTTGGGAATCTGCCACCGGTAAGGGTCAAGCGGTTCAATCTGCATGGGGGATCTCCTTTGTGTTTTCAATTCAGCAGCACCATGCGGGTCAGTTTTTCAACCAGCAGGTCTTTGGGCTGGACCAGAGGGAACTGCTCTTTGCCCGGTTCCAGGGTGGTGATCACGGTGCGGCCCACCACAAGGCGGCCGGCCCGGATGCTGAGCGGCGGCCGGGTGGTGACGCCCCACATGGCATGGCAGATCACGGGTTGATCTGATGCCGGATCCACTCCCAGGTAGAGCATGATGTGACCGGGCATGTATAAAAGGGTTTGCAGCGGAACCCCTTGGGTCCGGATCAGGGATTGTTTTTCCGGGCCGGACAGTTTTTTCAGGGAAATATTTTCGCCGAAGTCGGCCTGGTCTTTGGAGTTTCTGGGCAAAGGGAGGCCGAAACCGGCAAACACATCCTGGATCAGGGCGGAGCAGTCCCGGTTTTCATACAGCCCGCCCCAGCCATAGGTCTGCCCCATCAAAGCGTTCAATATGCCGGCGAAATTATCAGGGGTAGCGGGAAACGGGAGTCGCTGAATTCCTTGTTCCGGCACCCCGGCATCCAGCAGTTCCGCATTTCCCAGATGGTTTCGCACCGGGGCCAGGACCGAGACAAATCCGGTATCAGATGCCGGGCCCTTCATGGGCAGGGCCATGCCCACCCGGCCGGAGAAAACCGGGACACTATCCTCTGGAATCACAGGGACCTGGTCGGCCCGGAACCCTGCCAGAGGATGGGCGGAATAATCCGCCATGAATACCTCATCTACGGCCGCGATCTCCTGCTGCCGCACCCACCCGGCCACCCAGTCGGTTTCCACCAGGGCCCAGAGTCTGTCTTTGCTTTCATGGGTGACCAGCACGGGGGTGCCGGCCGGTACCAAAGAGTTCTGCATCATGTCAAAGGGAAATCCGCGACCCGGGTGCAAAGGGCCGAAAAACAAGGGTTTATGGGTGGGAAACACCCGGATGGATGCGTGGGTCACGGTGATGGCCGGCTGGTGCAGCAAAGGGTAGGTGCCGGGTTGGGACTGCCGGGCCATTGAATCCAGAAAATCCGGGGAAAGGGGCTGGTTGTTTTCGCCAAATAGACGCTTGATTCGGAATTTTTTCAGTCCGGAAAAAACGATTGTTGCGGAATGTTTCGGTGCGGTCCGGTGCCAGGGCCTGAAAAACCGGTCTTTGAATTGTTGAAAATACGCTGCCTGGCGGGCCGGATCAAAGATCGGGCCCTTGACGTGCGCCAGATACACCCCGGCATCCTGGGGCAGCATCCGGATATCCGCAACCGTTGCCGGTTGTCGCACGGCACACCCGGCACCAATCAGGCAGAAAAACAGCAAAAGACAGAAGGTCGGAAACCATTTTTTCATGGGATGACTGTACGCGATTGCGGTATGATTATCAAGATGCGGCAGGGATTGCATTACCGGTCGTTGCCTTGATCCTGACCCTGATTCCGTTCAAGGCCGGTGTTGATCAGCTCTGACAGATCCCTGACAATGGGTGCCATTTGCTCCCGGTGCTCCGGCGGGATCATCAGGCAGGTGATGGGTTCGTTTTTAACGAACAATCCGTGGTTTTTCAAATCATGATTCTGCATATCCAGACCGGTCACATCATTGTCGGACAAGGCCAGCAGCATATCCGACAGATTGCCGGAATATCCGTCTTGGTCCAGGTGTTCGATGGCCTGTAAAAACACGTTGTTCACTGTGAGTACCCAGGAGGGCATCTGTGCGCTGCCCGTGTCCCTGCAATCGGTTTCCGAGACCATGGCCCGGCACCCGAACGGCCGGACATCATAAACTGTGCACAAATCATTTTCCAGCAGTGGGCATTTGCCCCATGCGGGATCGTTTTCTTCTTCCGGCAGATCGGCATCTTCCATGCACAGCCTGGCAAACCGGTTGGTGCTTGTTTTAGGGATATACCGTTTTTCCGGAAATCTTTGTGTGATTATTGCGTAAATCGCCTGACGCCGGGATGAAGACAGGCGGTTGGTCATAACCTGGGATTCAAGACTTGTCAGGGTCACATTGCAGGTGCAGCAGCCGGCACATCCCGGGCCGCATGCCCGTGCCGCTGATCCCGTGATCCGGTCATACAGCTGATAGATTTGGGTCAACCGGTCAATCATGTGTGATTTGCCTTCCCCAGGAGGCTTCATATGGATCAGGCGCTGCCGTATTGCGCCAGATAAGTTTTGATTTTTTCCATCATGGCATCATCCAGGATCACTTGGCCGTTGATTTCTTGGTTGTGCAGAAATGCGGTAATATCGGCCAGGGTAACAATGGCAAAAATGGGTATCCCCAGGGTTTGAGCCACCTCGGTCAGGGCGTTTTTTTCAGTGGTGCCTTTTTCCTGGCGGTCCACGCTGATGACAATACCTTTGACCTTCGGATTGCCGCTGGTTTTCAGGACCTCCAGGGATTCTCTGATGGCCTTGCCCGAGGTGATGACATCATCCACCAGGATGAGCCGGGTGTCACCGTCCAGGGCCATGCCCACGGTGCTGCTTTTGTCGGCATAGGTTTTGGCTTCCTTGCGGTTGAACACATATCCCGTGTCATGGCCCATATCCGCCATGGCCATGGCCGTGGATACACACAAGGGGATGCCTTTGTAGGCCGGGCCGTAAATGCCGTCAAATCCGTTGCTGAAATGCCGGTGCACGGCTTTGGCATAGTGGGTTCCCAGGTGGGTGATTTTTCTGCCCGTGTCAAACATGCCCGTGTTGATGAAATAGGGGGCGATACGGCCGCTTTTCAGTTGGAATTCTCCGAATTTCAGGGCGTTGCATTCCACCAGAAAGCGGATGAAGGATTCTTTGTCGGTCATGGGTTTTTTGGATCCTCTGGGGTGTCAAGGTTGTCTTAAATTCGCATTACAAAAGCCGTCACAGGCAGCGCCAGGAAACATACTCGGACAAGGGCACGGCATGTCCGGATTTAAGCAGGGCCGTGCGGTTGAAATCCGGCATTTTTTTTAGTTGTTTGGAGTCAAACACGGGCCCGTCTTTGCATACCACCTGATCGCTGCACACACAGGCACCGCACACGCCGAACCCGCACCGCATATACCGTTCCAGAGACACCTGGCAGGGAATGCCGTGGGCGTCACACAGGGTGAACACGGCGTGCATCATGACCTCAGGGCCGCAGGCATACACCCTGTCAAACGGGGGGGCGCCTTGATCAGCCCGGCGCCGGATCTCTGCGGCTAAAAGGTCGGTGACCATTCCTTTGTGGCCCAGGCTGCCGTCATCCGTGGTGATATGGCGGTTTGCGGCAAACCGGTCCGGAAAAAGGATAAACTCCCGGGTTCTGGCGCCATGGACGAAAAACAGGTCCGGGTGCAGCCGTTCCACCAGGGGGGCTAACGGGGCCATGCCGCAGCCGCCGGCCACCACGGCCGTATGGGGTGAGGAAATGATATCAAACCCGTTGCCGAAAGGCCCTCTGATGCCCACAAAATCCCCGGGACTCAGATCGGCGGCCCGGCGGGAAAACAGGCCCTTGGCTTCGATGGTGATACCGAACCGGGTGGGGGAGTGGTACGAAAGACTATAGGGTTTTTCATCGATTCCCGGCAGCCATACCATGACGAACTGCCCGGGGCGGAAATCAATGGCAAAATCAAAAAACAGGGTGGTATAAACCGCGGTATGCACGGTTTTTTCCGCCACAGTGAGCATGACAGGCTTCTGGTCAACGATCATGGGGTTTTCCTGGATTTTTTTGCAGTTGAATCCGGGCCGGCAATGGGGTTATGGGCCGCGCCGATAATGTCATCCCGGGTGAAATGATGGGCTGCCAGCCAGTCGGTCAGCTCGCGGTACACCAGATCGAACACATGAATGCCCCGGTACCGCACGGCCGATCCCATGCCCACCAGGGTGGCGCCTGCCATGAACATTTCCACGGCATCTTCTCCCGTGGTGACCCCGCCTAAGCCGATAATCGGGATGGACACGGCCCGGTAAATGTCATACACGCACCGCACGGCAACGGGTTTGATCATGGGGCCGGACAACCCGCCTTTTTTGAATGCCAGCACGGGCGTTCTTGCCTCGATGTCAATGACCATGCCCGGTCCGGCCGTGTTGATGGCGCAGATGGCATCGGCTCCCGCATCCTCGCACACTTTGGCGATTTTCCCGATATCCGGGGCCGCCGGGGTGAGTTTGGCGATCAACGGCACGGAAATCACTTTTTTGACGGCATTTGTGACGGCAAAAGCCGCTTTTTCATCCACGCCGAACAGCATGCCGTGGTGATCGGAATTGGGGCAGGAGATATTGATTTCAATGAAATCCGGTCCCTGGTCGGACACGAATTGCGCCACTTTGACAAACTCTGCCACAGACCCGCCGTAAATACTGGCATTGACAGGAAAATCCCGGTCCGCCAGGGCCTGCCATTCCGCATCCATGTGGTCATATCCCGGGGTGGGCAGTCCCACGGCATTGATCATGCCGCCGCCTAAGTCTATGACCGTGGGGTTTCTGTGTCCGTCTCTGGGGGCCGGACCAATGGATTTCAGGGTCACCAGGCCGCACCCGGCCTTGTGAACCCGTTCCAGAATTTTTGCATTGTTGCCCAGAATGCCCGAGGCCAGGACCAGGGGATTTTTCAACTGTTTCCCCAGAAACGTGATATTGTCCATCAGCTGAACTTGTCGAAAAAAATCATGTCATCCTCCACGCCCAGGTCGTACAGGGATTCAATGACCGCATCGATCATGGGCGGCGGGCCGCACAGGTAGTATTCGATCTCCGTGGGGTCCTCATGGTCTTTGAGGTAGGCATCGATGAGATGGGTATGGATAAATCCGGTAAGCCCGGTCCAGTTGTCTTCTTTTTCCGGACTGGACAAAGCGATATGATAGGTGAAATTGTCGTACCGTTCTGCCAGATTTGTGAATTCCTCATGGTAAAACATCTCCTTGACGGACCTGGCTCCGTACCAGAAAGACATTTTCCGTCCGCTGTTGATGCCTTCGAGCTGGTGGAGAATGTGGCTGCGCAGCGGCGCCATGCCGGCCCCGCCGCCGATGAAGCACATCTCTTTGTCCGTGTCTTTGGCCATGAAATCGCCATAGGGACCGCTGATCTGCACCTTGTCTCCGGGTTTGAGCCCGAAGATGAATGAGGACCCGAATCCGGGCGGAATGCTTTCCGTGCCCGGCGGCGGCGTGGCAATGCGCACATTGAGTTTGATAATATCTTTTTCATGGGGGGGATTGGCCATGGAATAGGCCCGGAACCCCGGCTTGATCCCTTTGGCTGCCAGATCGAACAGATTGTATTTTTTCCATTCACTCACATATTTGCTGTCAATCTGGAAATCCTTGAAGGTCAGCTCGTATTCAGGCACATCGATCTGGATATAGGCCCCGGCTTCAAATTCAATGGGTTCTTCCGGTTCCAGCACCAGCTCTTTGATAAAGGTGGAGACATTGTCATTGGACACCACAACGGCGTTGACCTTTTTGATGCCGAAAATGGATTCCGGCACCTGGATGGCCATGTCCTGCTTGACCTTGAGCTGGCAGGACAGCCGGACCCCTTCCAGTTTTTCCTTTCGGGACAAATGGGCCAGTTCCGTGGGCAGGATGGCGCCGCCGCCGTCCGTTACCTTGCATTTGCACATGGCACAGGACCCGGACCCGCCGCAGGCGGACGGCAGAAAAATGTCATTTTGTGCCAGGGCCGACAACAGCGTGGGATTGCCGGAAACCGTGAGGGCATCGTCTTTGCTGTCGTTGATGGTAATGGTGTGGCTGCCCTGGGTGGTGACTTTGGCTTCCACAAATAAAAGCACAAACACAAGGATAATGATCACGCCGGAAAATATCAACAAACTGACAAGGTAAATCACTGCACGCTCCTTAAGTTATGCTAGAGGGTGATGCCTGAGAACATCATAAAGGTCATGGCCATGAGCCCGGCAATAATCATGATAAAACCAAACCCGTCCAGCCCGGCCGGGACATCGGCATACCGCACTTTTTTGCGGATGGCGGCCATGGACACGATGGCCAGCATCCATCCCGTGCCGGACCCGGCACCGAACACCACGGATTCGACAAAGGTGTGGTTGCGTTCCACCATGAACAGCGAAGTCCCTAAAATGGCGCAGTTGACGGCAATCAGGGGCAAAAACACCCCCAGACTGGCATACAGCAGCGGAGAATACCGGTCAATGACCATCTCAACGGCCTGAACAATGGCAGCGATCACGGCGATAAATGTGATGTATTTTAAAAAACTCAAATCCATTTCCGGAAATCCGGCCCAGGCCAAAGCCCCGGGGGCCAGCAGCCCGTGGTAGATCAACCAGTTCACGGGACTGGTGACCGTTAAAACGAAAATCACGGCCAGTCCCAGTCCCGTGGCGGTTTCAATGGTTTTGGAGACGGCAATGAACGAACAGATGCCTAGAAAATAGGCCAGCAGGATATTGCCGATGAACACGGAATTGACAAACAGACTCAGCAGATCGCCCATGGCAGCTCCTTATTTTTTTTCGTGGGATATGCCGCCGGGCAGGCTGTTTTTGAGCCAGACCAGCAGGCCGATGATGAAAAACGCGCCCGGTGCCAGTACCATGATGCCCATGTCCTGGAACCCCATATCATACACAAACTGAGGGATCACGGAAATGCCGAAAAACTGTCCGGATCCCAGCAGTTCCCGGAAAAATGCCACGGCCATCAGGATCATGCTGTAGCCTAAACCGTTGGCAATGCCGTCCACAAAAGAATCCGCCGGATTGTTGGCCAGAGCGAACGCCTCGGCTCTTCCCAGGATGATGCAGTTGGTGATGATCAGGCCCACGAAAATGGACAGCTGTTTGGAAATATCATATAAATACGCCTGGAGGATCTGGTCCGTGACGATCACCAGAGAGGCAATGACCGTGAGTTCCACAATGATCCGGATGTTGGAGGGGATCAAGTGGCGCAGGCTGGAGATGATCAAACCGGAGAACGCCGCCACCAGGGTCAGGGCAATGCTCATGACCAGGGCCGTGGACATTTTGACCGTGACGGCCAAAGCCGAGCAGATACCCAGCACCTGGTAGGCCACGGGGTTTTCCCTCCAGATGCCTTTGACCAGAATCTCTTTGTAGTGAGAAAGATCGTTTTGCATGAAAATATCCTTATTCATCCAGCAGTGTGTCTAAATGGGTCTGGCTTCCTTTTTTCTGGCGGAAAATAATGGAAACCGGTTCATATTGCGTCAATGTCTCCTCCAGCCCTTCACTGAGGTATCGTCCGGTCAGGGTGGCCCCGGAGATGCCGTCCACGTAATGGTCCTGGAGGTTTTCCGGCAGGTTCTCGGATTTGCCTTTGGCAATGCTCACGGAAACCAGCTGATTGTGGGCGTTGAGAATTTTTTTGCCCTTGAAATTGTCCTGAAACCACTGGCTTTCAATTTCACCGCCCAGGCCCGGGGTTTCCGAATGGCTGTACACGGAAAAGCCGGCCACGGTTTCACCGTCGGCTTCAAACGCCAGGTATCCATGGATTTTCCCCCACAGCCCCCGGGTGCTGATGGGGACAATATATCCCTGTACCTGCTGATCCGTATGGATCAGGTACAGTTGGAGACTGTCCCCCGTGGCCTGTCTCAGGATCTGTCCCCGGGGATCGGCATGGACCTCCCGGATATGGGTGTCATAGATGGTCTGAATCTTTTCAGGGGTCAGTCTTTCATTTTCCGGCAGCAGATTGGCGGCTTCCAGCAGGTTGGTTTTTTTATCCAGAATCCGGTTCTGCTGGTGTAACGGCTTGAGCATGGTGGCGGCGGATGTGATCAGCACACTGAACACCAGGGCCACGGCCAGGGCAAAGAAAACCACATAGACCCGGCTGTTTTTAAATGACCGGTTGGATTGCTTTTTGTCAGACATTGGGAATCCTCTTTGAAATGCGGTGTTTCATGACCAGATGATCCAGCAGCGGGGCAAATACGTTCATGAACAGGATGGCCAGCATCACGCCCTCGGCAAAGGCCGGGTTGGCCACCCGCAGGATCACGGTGAGAAATCCGATGAGAAACCCGAAAATCCACCGGCCCGGATTGGTGCCGGGCGCAGACACGGGGTCCGTGGCCATAAAGGTGATGCCGAACAAAAACCCGCCGGCGCACAGATGGTACAATGGGCCGGCATCGGCCCAGGTGCCGTAGGTGCCCGGAAGAAGCCAGGTCAGCAGCGCGGTCAGAATCAGTCCGGCCATGCCGCCCAGAATGATCCGATAGTTGGCGATGCGGGTGAGCGTCAGAATGGCGGCTCCGATCAGGCAGCACAGGGCCGAGGTTTCTCCGATACTGCCGGGCACCAGCCCGAAAAACAGATGCGGCAGGGTGAATCCCTGGTCGGCCAGGGCCGCGGTCAGGCTGGTGCCGCCGTCGGCCGTGACGGCCAGGGCCGTGGCACCGGTGATGCCGTCCACGGCATTGGCACCGGCCACCCATACATTGCCGGACATGGTCACGGGATAGGAGAAAAACACAAACGCCCGGGCCGTGAGTGCCGGGTTCAGAATGTTCCGGCCCGTGCCGCCGAAGATCTCCTTGCCGATGACCACACCGAAGGAGATGCCCAAAGCCGCCTGCCACAGGGGGATGGTGGGGGGCAGGGTCAGGGGGAACAGCATGCCCGTGACCAGAAACCCTTCCGATATGGGATGGCGCCGGATGGCGGCAAACAGGATCTCCCAGAAAAATCCCACGGCATAGGACACAATGACAATGGGCATCACCACCCAGGCCCCGGACAGAAAGGCGCTCCAGAAATCAAGGGATTCTCCTCTGGCCAGACCGGACTGAAACCCCGTGTTGTACATGCCGAAAAACAGCACGGGCATCAAAGACAGCAGCACCACGCTCATGTAACGTTTCAGATCCAGGTGATCCCGGATAAAAGGCCCTATGCGGGTTTTGGGGGACGGCAGAAAGAAAAAGGTTTTGGTGGCATCAAACAGGGGCGCCAGTTTCGCGAAATTTCCGGATTCACTGAAATCGTGTTCCAGCAGATCGAATATTTTTTTGATGGGATTCATGGTATCGTATGGTTATCCTTGTTTATCCTTGTGATGGGTATCCATACCCAAAGACAGAATCTGGGTCAGCTCGATTTTAGACGGGCAGGTAAAAGAACACAGCCCGCATCGACAGCAATCCAGAAGTCCCAGCTGCAAAGCCTCTTCAATGTCGTCCCCGTGCAGGGCCTTCATGATGAAACTGGGCATCAGATCCACGGGGCAGATGGTTTCACAATACCCGCAGTTGATACAGGCCCGCTCTTCGCCGTGCAGGGTACCGTCCAGCTGAACTTCTTTGTTCACAAGGCAGGAAAGAAAGGTTTTGGATACTGTGGGCTTGTTCAGCCCGGGCCTCAGGAATCCGAACATCTCATCATCGGGCGCGTCCGGAAGAATGTTCAACGTGGTTTCAAAAAAACCCAGGTGGGTATCCGGGTCCACTTTCCTTCCGTTGAGCTGGCCTGTGGTGATCACACTTTCGGGAGAAAAATTGCCGGCCAGCAACCGGACAGGTGCGCCTAAGCGGGTGATCATATGCGGTTTTTTGTCGTGCCCTTTGGTGACGGTCACCATGGTTTCCACGGGATACCGGCCCGTTTCCAGAAACCGAGCCATCCGGATCAGGCCCTCCACATGGATATACCAGGCCTGGTTTTCTTCCGCCTTTGTTTTAATGTGATATAAAATCGCGCCCGGGTCCCAGGCCGGATAGATGTCTGCCACCTGATGGGTGATTCTATGTCGGACCGGTTCAAGCCGGTCCATGGAACTTTTGCGGGCCGCGACAATGACCCGGTCGCTGAACCGTTGAAGAATGGCCAGCCCGAATTCAAACGGTTTGATTTTATCCTCAAGGACCCGGCCCGGATGCGGAGAAAACAGATCATTGCCGTTGAGGCAGACAATGATCAAAGGCGGGGTTGAACGGCTGTCCGCTGTGTCCCGGGACGGCAGCTGCCGCAATGTCTGCCACATGCCGCCCTGTTTGAGCCGGTCGGTCAGATCCGGGTCTGAAAGGGAATTCAGGTCTGCCGGAGACACGGGGTCGAATTCCACAAAATCGTCCATGCCGTCCAGGGCGATCACCACCTCGACCAGGCGGCGCCGGGGGCCGAACCGGATCTGTTTCACGGTGCCGGTGCCCGGAGACACATACCGGATGTCAGGATCCCGTTTGTCATGAAACAACGGGGTGCCGGTTTTGACGGCTTGTTTTTCTTTGACCAGCAGTTTGGGCCGGATGTGGGGGATGTCCAGGGCGGAAACGCCCACTGTGGCCGGTCGGGAAAGTCGGATGACACTGGTGTCCGGCATGCCGGCCAGTTTCAGTTTAAAGCCTTTGGAAGGTGCAATTTTTTCCATGTAATGTATGGGTTCCCATGGTTGTTCAAATCGATTCCACCTGGCTGAATATTTTTTTCAGCGGAAAAATTCAGTCTACCAAATTTTCGGGGCAGATCAATACCCCAGTTTTTTTTACCTTACCATAAAGAAAATGGGCCAGCAAATTAAAAAGCGGATAAAAATTCGGCAAACCCGTTTTGTATGGCATAGGGAGGAACCGGTATTTTTTGATCTTGATTTTTTTGATCAGGTTATTGTAAAAAAAGGGCTTAATTCATAAACCATTTGAGGAAGTCAAGGATTGGTGAATCTGATGAATCAGAATGCGCTGAAAAGTATTTTTACCCGGGATTTCTGTGATACGCTGTTGCCGCCCCATACCAGTGACCGGTTTTTTGAGGCCTTGTATGGAGATGTGTCCGAAGGGGCCTATGATATCCGTCTGGAATGCCTGTCCGTCAAGCCGGAAACCGTGGAGCTGGGATTTCATTTGATTCAGCGGCCCGGCAAGTGCCTGGTGTGCAGCCTGACACATGGGTTGCCCAAAGTGTTTGCCCGGCATCCGCTCATCGATATCAAGGGCATGGTCCAAAAAATCAAAGACGCCGGGGTGCCGGTCAAAGACTGGCGCCTGGGCCATACCAACGAAAAAAACAATACCCTGCATGTGATCCCTTTTTATATCGATATGGCAACGCCCTGATCGTTAAAAAACGGAGCAGAAAAACAAAAAGCCGGACAAAATGAATTGTCCGGCTTTTTGTCGTTTTACGCTTTGGGCAGTTTGGGAAAATTTTTGTTCAAGGTCTTGTTCCATTCATCCAGACGGGGCGTGATCTTTTTGAATAAAGACCCCACATTCCCCTGAATTTCGACACTTTCAATGGTATCCCCCTGGACGATGCTGTCCACCACCTTCTGGTCGGCATCGCTTTCAACCACACCAAAGACCGTGTGCATGCCGTCCAGATGGGGGGTGGGGCCGTGGGTGATGAAAAACTGGGATCCATTGGTTCCGGGCCCGGCATTGGCCATGGACAGAATTCCCGGTTTGTCATGTTTGATCTCTTTTTTACATTCATTTTCAAATTCATATCCCGGACCGCCCATGCCGTTGCCGTAAGGACAGCCGCCCTGGATCATGAAATCATTGATCACCCGGTGGAATTTGAGTCCGTTGTAATATTGTCTTTTGGCCAGGTTGGCAAAATTGCCGCAGGTGACAGGGGTTTGATCGGCAAACAGTTTCAGGCGGATGGTTCCTTTGCTGGTTTCCATGACAGCGGTTAAATCAGGCATCTGTTTCTCCTTAAATAAATTAAAAGTTGCTTTATCATAAGGTCTGGGTCTGAATTGTCAATTCAAGGCATGGTTTTTGTTCTGGATTTTAATGAAATTTCAGACAAGACACGTTGCATTGCGCAAAACTTTGATATAAGTTTAAAATAATAACTTAAAAAAGAATGTGTATTGAAAATCAAAAAGGAAACCAATGCCTGTGGCGGACAATAAATTCAAAGCCATTGTCGAATCCCTTGAAGACGGTTATTTCGAGGTTGATCTGGCAGGAAATCTTGTCAGTTTCAACCAGGCCATGTGTGATATTTTAGGATATGATCCTTCTGAAATGACGGGAATGAATAACCGGATTTTCATGGACAAAGAAAATGCCGAAAAAGTGTTTCAGACCTTCAATCAGGTGTATGAGACTAAAAAAGGATGCAAAGCCTTTGACTGGCAGCTCATCCGAAAGGACGGATCTGTCCGGCATGTGGATACGTCTGTGTCCCTTGTAACGGGATCGGATGGAAACCCGGTCGGTTTTCACGGCATTGCCAGGGATATGACCGAGCAGAAGACTCAGGCGCTTCGCCTGCAGCAGTCACAGAAACTGGAAGCTCTGGGCACGCTGGCGGCCGGCATCTCTCACGACTTCAACAATATTCTTTCCGGGATATTCGGTTATGCCCAGCTGGCTAAAATCAGTCTGGACAACCCCCGGAAAGCCTCAGAACAAATGGATCAGGTGTTAGCGGCGGCCCAGCGTGCGGCTGAACTGGTGCAGCAGGTATTGTCCTTCAGCCGTGAGACCGGGGATCAGAAAAAACAGTTGCGGGTATATCTGATTGTAAAAGAATCCATGAAACTGCTCCGGTCGTCTTTCCCGGCATTCATTGAAATGAAAACCCGCCTGGATTCAAAACAGATGATACCGGCGGATCCGGCAAAAATTCATCAGATGTTCATGGGCCTGTGCCTGAATGCATATCAGACCATGAAAAAAAACGGGGGCGTGCTGACTGTATCACTGACGGAGGAACAAATTATTCAGCCCCTGCAGATTCAGGGCAAAGAAGTGCCTGCAGGAGAGTATCTGAAACTGTCTGTCACGGATACCGGGCACAACAGAAATGGAAAAACGCCTGACACACCGGTTCATCCGGATACGGATGCCCAAACGACGGGGCAATTGACAGGCGGCATGGATCTAAACGACGTTCAGATGATTGTGGCGGATCATGACGGTGTGCTGATCGTTCACACCCGGCCTGACAACGGGACCACGGTGGAGATCTTTTTCCCGGTGGCCGGGGCTGAAAAAAAACCGGCTTCAGAGGCACGGGCACCGGCACCGGCAGTATCAAAGACCCAATCTCAACGCAGCAGAAAAACCATTATGCTGGTGGATGATGAAAAAGCGATCCGCCAGATTTTTGAGGAATTTCTGACGGGCCACGGATATGAGGTGGCACTGTTTGAAAACGGGGCCGCTGCGCTGAATGCGTTTAAATCAGACCCTAAAAGTGCGGATCTGGTGATCACGGACATGACCATGCCGGAACTGACAGGCGATAAACTGTCTGAAAAAATTCTGGAAATCCGGCCGGACATGCCGATCATTCTGTGGTGCGGTTTCAGTGAAGATATTTCCGAAGACACGGCCGTTGGGATGGGGATCAAAAAATATATTCAAAAACCGGTCAGTCCCCGGGATCTTCTCCAGAGCATCCGAAAAATTCTGGATGAAAACTGAATCGGTTTTGACACGGGTTCCGGTTTCTGAAATATCCCGCCGGATTCAGGCCCTGAAAACCCGCATGGAAAATACGGGCACGGGGGCCGTGTTTCTGACCCATAAACCCGATATCTATTATTTTTCCGGCACGGCCCAGGATGCCTATCTGTATGTGCCCCTGGACCAGGATCCTCTGCTGTTTGTCAAACGGTATCTGCCCCGGGCTCTGGCGGAAACCGGGATCGATTCCGTGATCCCTGTGGAATCCATCACCCGCATCCCCGGGCTGATCCATTCATGTCAAGGAAGGGTGCCCCGGTCCATCGGCCTGGCGTTTGATGTGGTGCCCGTGCGGGATTTTCAGTTTTTTAACACATTGTTTAATCCAGCCGTTCTCACGGATGCCGCCTCGGTGATCATGGATTGCCGCATGATCAAATCCGGCTGGGAGATTGAACAGATGCAGGCCGTGGCCGACCTGTCCCGGCAGACCTTTTCATTTGTCTGTGAAAACATGCGCCCTGAAGAATCAGAGATCGCTTTTTGCGGCCGTGTGGAAGCCTTTGCCCGGGCCCATGGCCATTCCGGCAAGCTTCTGGTGCGGCATTACCGGGCCGAAGGATTTGCCCATCATCTCATGAGCGGGGTTTCCGGCGGTCAGGGCGGGGCTCTGGACAGTCCCGTGTGCGGCACGGGCACATGCAGTGCCTATCCATACGGGGCCGGCCATAAATTGATTCAGAGAAACGAACCCATCCTCCTGGACTTAGGCACCATGGTCAACGGATACCACATGGACGAAACCCGGATGCTGGTGATCGGAACGCTGCCTTCCCAGGCCGAACAGGCCGGACAGGCAGCCATTGATATCCTGCACCACGTCCTGGAGATGATGCAACCGGGTATCTTAGCCGGCGAAGTGTTCACCGCGGCCGTGGATCGGGCGGAAAAACTGGGCCTGGCTGAGGCGTTTCTGGGGCTGCCGGACCTTAAATCCCGGTTTATCGGACATGGCGTGGGCCTGGAACTGGTGGAGGCGCCCATTCTGTCCAAAGGCAACCCACAGGAACTGATGCCCGGCATGGTGTTTGCCGTGGAACCCAAATTTATTTTTCAAGACCGGTTTGCCGCAGGCATTGAAAGCGTCATTCAGGTGACCGAAACCCGTGCCCGGTTTCTGAGCGTCACAGAAAACCGGATGTTCATTCTCTGACATGCTGATCCTCAATACCCTGTTTCCCTTATTTATCCTGCTGCTGCTCGGCCGGATTTTAAAATCGTCCGGCATGACGGACCCGCGGTTTCTGGCCATGTCCGACCGGCTGGTATATTATGTGTTTTTTCCGGTTATGCTGTTCTGGAAAATCGGGACCAGTACCCCGGATCAGGGCGTGAGTGCCGGCCTTTGCCTGGCAGGGCTTTCCGGGGTGTTTCTGGCATTTGCCGCAAGCCTTGCGGCGATTCGGTATTTTAAGATTTCCGCGTTTCAGGCAGGATCGTTCTGCCAGGCTTGTTTTCGATTCAACACCTATATCGGCATGGCTCTGGTGTTGACTGTGCTGGGTGAAGACGGGGTACGTCATTTCGGGATTCTGGCCGGGGTGGTCATTCCCGTGATCAATGTGCTGTCCGTGTCCGTGCTGGTTTGGTATTCCGGCGGCAACCCCTCCATCCGGGAAAACCTGAAATATTTTGTCCGGGCCCTGGTATCCAATCCCCTGATTATCGGATGTGTGGCCGGATTTTTGTTTTCCCGGTCAGACCTGGTGTTTCCCGTGTTTGTCCAAAATACGTTTTCTCTGATGACCTCTGTGACCCTGCCTCTGGCATTGATTTCCATCGGCGGGTCTTTGCGGTTCAAGGGTCTGGCCGATCATGCCGGGGTATCGCTGCTGGCCGCCGGGATCAAGCTGCTTTTGCTGCCGCTGTCAGGGTTTTTGCTGCTCAAAGGATTTCAGGTGACGGGCACGGCGTTTACGGCGGGCATGATCTTTTTTTCTTTGCCCACGTCCACAGCGATTTATGTGCTGTCCGGGCAGTTGAACTCGGACACGGATCTGGCATCCGGGGCCATCATGGTTTCCACGCTGCTGTCTTTTATTCCCCTGACGCTGTCTTTGCTGATCTGATGGCTTCAGGTTCTGAAACCGGAGCGTCATTGCCCGGGCCCACGCCACCGGCACCCAATGCATCCAAAGCACTTTGCCGCATGGTCCGGGCGATTTCTTCCAACGAATCCAGGTGTTTCAATGAATTGCGAAGAATGCCGAACCCTTCGGAAAGCGCAAGAATCGTGGCCGCGGCCTTTTCCTTGTCCGGAACTCTGACCAGACCGGCCTTTTCCCAGGCCGTGATTTCTCTGATGCCGAAAGTAATGAATTTTTTCTGCATGGCCTGGATCCGGTCCCGGATATCGGCATTTCTGAACCCCATGGCGTAACAGGACCAGAACACGGCATCCCGCTGGGGTCCTTTACCGCTGGTGGTGAACAAAATGCGCATCAGGCACTGAAACCGGTCTTTGGGGGCCGTGTGGTTTTCCAGTTCCGCGTGATAGGATTTCATGGAAATTTTGAACAGATAATCCACCATTTCCATGATCAGGCCTTCTTTGCTTTTGAAATAATGGATCAACAGCCCGGAGTTGACCCCCATGCGGGTGGCGACTTTACCGATGGTCATACCCATGAAGCCTTCGTCTTCCACCACTTTATAGGTATGGTGAAGGATTTCAGGTTTTCGGATATGGGAGATGCTTTTGCGGCCCATGCACAGGATCCTTGTTTTTGATTGTCTGTCCGCTTATTTATATAAGGGCCTGTGCGGGATGTCAATTTTTTTTCACCGGCCGGCAGGCACCGGTTCCTCCGGATGGCTGGATGATGTGCGTGTGGGGAAGCGGCAAAAGACCGTTTCCGAAAAAAGTGGGGCCCCGGGTGGGGTGTCTTGCTGTCGGCCTGGAATCCACGGGGTGGCTCCGACAGTCCGCCAGCAAGACACCCCTTACCCGGGGCCTGGCTGTGCAAAGGGTATCAGGCCAGGGCCCGGCGGTCGTTCATGTCCACCAGCACTCTTTCCCGGGCCTTGTCAATGCCCAGCTGTCTGCGTTTCTTGTCAATATGATCGATCATGAGCCTGGCAATTTCAATGGGGTCCGTGGCCATGCCCCATTTGCCGTATCCCTGCTGTTCCAGCCCATCAAACAAAAGATCATGGAACCGGGTGCCGGCCAGGGCGGGAAATCCCACACCAAATACCGTGTAAACCCCGGAAGACACAAAATACTGACCGATGGCCAGGGCTTTTTCACTCATCCATTCCGGCGCACACCCGGCTGCAGGCAGATCGGCAATGCTGTTGCCCAACCCCCCGGCCTTGACCATGGCGGAGGCCGCAATCAGAATCCGGGTGTTGTCCACGCACGATCCTAAGCCCAGCACGGGCGGCATCCCCACGGTCTCACACACCTCGGACAGTCCCGGACCGGCCAGGGCCGCGGCTTCCGGCGTGAGAAAACCGGCTTTGGACAGGGCGATCTGGGAACATCCGGTCTGGAGCACCAGCACATCGTTTTTAATCAGTTCCCTGACCAGTTCCACATGCACGTAATCCTGCTTGACCTTGGGGTTGGTGCAGCCCACCACCCCGGCCACGCCCCGGATACGGCCGTTGATGATATTGTCGTTCAACGGAGAATAAGACCCTCTGAACGTGCCGCCCAGCATGTATTCGATGTATTCATGGGAAAATCCCTGAATCCCTTTCTGGACCTGGTTGGGAATCTGGATCGGTTTGCTCCGGGCGCCGAACCGGGAGATGGCCTTGATCAGGACTTCATCCGTGCAGGTCCGGGGATCGGTTTCGTCAAATTGAATGTGGGTGGCCCCCTCGATATGGGCCCGGTCGCTGGTGGTGATCAGATGGGTGTCATAGCATTTTGCCACCTGGGCCAGTCCCTGCTTGATGCACTGGATATCCACCACCATGGCATCCACGGCCCCCGTGACCAGGACGGCTTCCGTGGACGAGAAATTGCCGGCATGGGGAATCCCGTGGCGGGACATCATTTCCGCACCCGAGCAGCACATGCCCACCAGGTTGATGCCGGCGGCCCCTTTGTCTTTGGCGGCCTGGATGAAGAACGGATCATTCACCCCCGCCAGCATGCCTTCAAACATGGCGGGTTCGTGTCCGTGGACAATCACGTTCACGTGATCTTCCTTGAGCACCCCCATGTTCACTTCCGCCACAATGGGAGACGGGGTGCCGAACATGATGTCGGACAGTTCCGTGGCCACCATGGAACCGCCCCAGCCGTCGGCCAGGGCCGTGCGGCTGATCTGTTTCATCAGGTGGTTGTAATCCTGGTCGCACCCGATGTGGGTCCGGCTCATCATCTCCATGATCTCTTTCATGGCGCCTCTGGGCACGATGCCGTCCTTGCGCCACAATTCCAGCGTGGCGGCGGGCACCCGTTTCATGAACGGCATTTCCCCGTCCACATTGGAAAAGGTTTTTTCCAGCTCATCGCACAGGTCTTTTGCCACATCTTCCACAGACCGGTCTTCAGTATCAATGCCCAGCTCGTTTGCCAGGTTTTGCAGTTTCAGGGTATCGGCAATGGAAAAATCAGTCACGCTTTTTTCGATAATCCCTTTGAACAGATGAAGGATGTGCTGGCCGTGGTCATTATGGGACGCTGATCCCGTGGCCACATTCCGGGCCAGGTTCCGGGCCGTGATGGTGTCGATGGTGGCACCGCAGATGCCGACTTTTTTGTACGGGTCCCTGGGATTGATGCGGCAGGGCCCCATGAAACAATGTTTGCAGCAGGCCGATTCCACGCCGATGGGGCAGGGTTTCATGTCCACGGCCCGGTCCAGGTTGAGAACAACGCCGTCTTTTCTGGCTTTTTCCAGCATCTGGCGGGTGGCTTCACAAGTGGTTAAATCCGATGCCGGCACCTGTTTGGTGACAGGGATATCCTTGGGCATAATCATCTCCTTGAAAATCAGTTTATGAACAAATTTTTTTTACGATATCTATGGAAGAGACAATCGGTCGCCCGATTGCCGGTTTATCTTCCCCCTTATGAAGCTTAAGATACACAAGGGAAAAGATTTATTCCTTGATTTATATCAAAAAATCAGAAAAATTACGCGCCGATCACGTCAATGGCTGCAAACCGCGGTTCGTGCAGGGGAATGAGAATGTCCGCCTGTTTTTTCACGGTTTCCAGAATATTATATGCCTCGTAGACATCCACATGGGTGCCCGGCGGGATCACAGCCATTTCCATTCCTAAAATTTCCGGCGGTGGATCCATGTTTTCGTCAATAATGCAGAATCCCGTGATGGCGGCTTTTCCTTTGGGCGTATCCACCAGCACGGTCATGCCGCCCGAGGTGTGGGCCGGGGTGTGGATCATGCGGATGCCCGGGACAATGTCCGTGTCCGCGGTCAACACCTGTATCTGGCCGTTGTCTTCAACATCCTCGATATAGTCCTCCAGATACCGGTAATCCAGGGGATGGGGATTGTGCACCGCTTCCAGTTCTTTTTCATGAACAAAGAACCGGGCGTTTTCGCATTTATAATCATTTTCGCAGTGGTCCGTGTGCAGATGGGTGTGGATCACGATGTCGATGTCTTTGGGCGTGAGCCCGTGGCGGGCCAGCCCGTCTTCAAAGGTGTATATTTTGCCGTTGATGGCCGCTTCCCGGTCTTGGGACTGGATGGGGTGCATCTCGCCCGTGTCCACTAAGATGGTCTGATCACCGCCTTTGATAAGCCAGGCATAGATGGGAATGGTATAAGTCTGGCCCTGGCCGTGCTGATACGTCATCATGCTTTTATCAAATACTTTGGTTCCTAAGACAATGGGATGAATGGTCAATGATCCGGTCATGATATATCACCTTTATGCTGAAATAATGGCAGTCAGGGTTTGATTCAGTGATGATGTCCGCAACCACCCTCTTTTTTGTTTTTCTTGCCCTGGCACAGATCGAACATGTGAAACAGCTTAAGATCGCCGGATTTCATCAGTTCTAAATTTTCGCCCACCGTGTCTTTTTGTGCGGCATAGACACGGATGTCCGCGCTGTGCATGTTTCGCTGCCCCCCGTCTCCGATACACTTGGTGACCACGGCATCCACGGATTCCGCTTTGTCAAATATCCCGGTTTTACATCCGGCATTGGGGTTTTCAATTTTCTGGTTGGTCCGGGGCTGGATCTCTCCGGTTTCCAGATCCACCACCAGAAACAGCTCTGCCACGCCGAAATGGTCGTTGACCAGGCTGTCCAGTCCTTTATCTTCTTTGACCGGGAATGCAATTTTCATGGGTCCCTCCGTTAATGATTGGGTGATATGCCGGACGATTCTGCCCGGCAACAGTTATAAGAATAATGCATTCCCCGGCAAAATCAACCGGGATGTCCGGCAGATGCCGATTAATTACAGGAGGATTGTTTTTGGCAGCGGTTTGATAAATGACTGTCTGAGGCTGTAGGTGTAGGCGCCCTGAAAAGGGATCATCAGAATATCCCCTTCCTGAATGTCCGTGCCGAAAAAAGAATATCCCCAGGCATCATGGGGGGTGCACAAGGATCCTAAAATGCGGCAGGGCTTTTCAGTCAGGCCGGGCCGGGTCAGGTTGAGCACGGGAAAATAATCGGTTTCAAACCGCTCCCAGCCCACGGCATTGGTGCCGGCATCCGTGATCACCATGTCCGGCATTTTTTTGTCAATGACCTGAATAAGGATGTGCATGGCATCATGGCAGATCCACCTTCCGGGTTCAAAGCAGATACAGAAATTCCCATGAGGCAGCACATGGCGGGTCAAGGCGTTGGACAGATCTCTGGCAAAGGTTTCCACGGGGGCGGCCGGCACATGAAAATGGCGCAACGGATCATCCGACACCAGCCATTCCCCTTTTTCCGGCCAGTACCCGCCGCCGATGTCCATGAATTTGCAGTGGGCCAGAAACTCAGGCGGCATGGCGGACAGCAGACCGCTCAAACTGGAAATGATCTCAACCTGCCGGTCCGGGGTCATGTTCCAGGAGGAATGAAATTGGATCCCCGTGCAGGTCAAAAATGGGTGGGCGTCAATTTCCTGTATCAGGGGACGCAGCTGGTCCGGCATGATACCGAATTTCTGCCACAACCCTTGAGGCTGGCAGTTCAGCCGGATCCCGGCGGATAAATGCTGCTTTTTTTCCGCCAGAATCGCCATCAATCGCCGGCATTCGCCCATACTGTCCATAAGCAGGGTGACCCGGTCCGGATGGTTTGCCGCCATTTTCAGCTCCGGGTTTGTTTTGCCCGGACCGCTGAAAATAATGTCCGGGGCGTTCAGGTCCAGGGCGGCTGCCAGCTCCATACCCGACGACACATCCAGGCCGAATCCTTCCCCAAGCAGAATGCGGGATATCTCAGGCATGGAATTGCTTTTCATGGCATAGTAAAACCGGGTGTGAGCCAGGAGGGACGCAAACGCGGTCCGAAACCGGGCGGCCTGGCGGATCAGCATGGCCGGGTCCACCAGATACAGAGGCGATCCATGGGTTTTAACACAGTCTATATAGCGCTGAGATTGATCAAACAGCGGCGCCACCTGGCTTGTGAGAAAGTCAGATGTCATTTCAGGATAAGAAACATTGGTCTGCAAGGTCATCGGATCTCTATTTCCAGGTGCCGGGCCAGCAGCGAACACCGGGTTTCAGGAAAATGCCATCCATAGGTGTCAAAGATGACATGTCCCAAAAACCAGGAATCATAATCATCCGGCGGCAGGACAATCTCGTGGCCGGGTTGTCGGATCAGATGAATCTGTTTGACCCGGGGCTCTGATGCCAGTTGCCGGGCATCGATCGACTGAAGAATCCCGCTTTTTTTGGCATGAATCCGGATGGCCATGTGGGGGGAGAACTGGTAATCACAAGGGTTCCATGGCCGGTTCCGGGCCACATCCAGAGCCAGTTTTAAAATATCCAGGTTCCCGGAGATATCCAGCAGCCAGGGCAGGCAGTCGCCGCCGGGACGGGGGGTCATTTCTATGAGATAGGGCCGGTTGTTTTTGATCACAAAATCAACCATGCAGATACCCGTGTCAAGACCCAGGGCCCGGGCCGCTTTTTCAAGAATATGGGTCACCATTTCCACGGGCACCTGCAACGGCAGGTTCCCGGGAACCTCATATCCGGCCGCCGTGCCAAAGGGCATGTTTGCGGGAATGATTTTCCGGGCCACCCGGATCAGGGTCAGACCGGTTTTGGTGAGAATGAAATCCGCGCTGTATTCCGGCCCGCATATCCGTTCTTCGGCCAGAATCAAATGATCCGGATGGGCAAACAAGGGGTGTTCTTTTCTTTTTTCCAGGCCGGAAACCATCGTGTGAAACGCGGTTTCCGCTTCTTTGGGGTTCCGGCATTGAAATACCAGTTCGCTGCCGCTGCCCCGGACCGGTTTCAACACCAGCCCGGCCGTGACATTTTTAAAAATGGGCATCACATCATCGATATGGTGAACCGGCCACACCCGGGGGCAGGGAATGTCACTGGCCTGCCATATCTGCTTGGCAATCCGTTTGTCCCGGCAGTTCAAAATAGCGGATTCGTCAGGATATGAAAGCGCCAAAGCCCTGGCCAGCCGGGCCGCCGTGACCATGGATTCACAGTCAAAACAGGCGATACCATCAGGTGTCTGAGCATAGGTGTCCATGTGAGCGGTCAACGCCTGAATCAGAGAAGCGGTGTCTGACAGGTCCCATACCAGTTCTTCGGATGGCTCCGGCACGGGTTCCCGGGCTGTCTGCCGGACATGCGGGGCTGTGATAAAAAGCGCCTCATGGGGATACCGGGTCCGGATCCATTCAATGTAATCGGCCGTGGTGCCCACCACCAGCACTGTGGGTGTCTTATGCACAGCGGATGTGTCCGTGGTCTGCATGAATGCCGGACTCCTGAAGCATGGTATGGGTGGTAATCTGGTACAGGGGAACAGACGTCAGCCGGAACCGCTGTTTCCAGTTGAAATCCCCGCACAGAAAATCCACGTATTTCAGGTGTCGGGTGCACGCCCATTGCAGATGATGCCGGTTGATGAGCTTGGCAACACCGGGAAATTCCGGATGGGTGCCGCCGGCCAAAAGCGTATAGGTGTCTTTCCACACGGCCCCCATGTCCACGGCCGCCAGTTTGCCTGCGATGTGCACACAAGTCATGCGAAGCAGTCCCATTTTGTTGAAAAATTCCGCCAGCAGTTCAAATGAACGAAGAAACCGGGCATCGTGAAAATAGGCATCCTGCCCGAATGCCGCCACATTCATTTGAAACAGCTGGGCCATATCCGACAGGGTGCCTTGGGAGATGCAGACATCCCTGGCTTCCAGTTTGCGGATATCTGCATTCAGTTTTTTCCGGGTTTTACCGGGTATGGACTGCCAGTAGGTATGAAAGTCAAATCCAAAAGACGCGGGAAAAAACAGATACCGGGTTTCGTCCGGAGCCAGCAGGCCCGTCGGATTCATACCGGTCCGGTATTTGATGTACCGCAGATCCACGGGCCCCGGCACGGCATCCAGAAGCGTTTCCAGGATTTCCGGAGATTGCGCGATAATCCGGTTCTGCTCAAGCCAGGTCCGGCCCTGCCAGGTTTCTCCGGGAAACTGGACAAACGTGCCGGCATCATCATTTCTGCATAAGGCCAGCAGACCCACGGGCCGGCCGGCCTGTTCAGCCACATGAAACGCCAGGGGCCGGTCAAAAGCTTTGTGAAAGCACCACCTGACCGGCCACAGATCGAACAGAACCCGTCCGGGCCACAGGCTTTCCCATAATTTCCTGCAATGGGCCGGGTCCTGGTACAGGACATGTTGTATGCCGCTCATTTACAGACGGTGGGTGACGGAGATTCTGGAAAAAGACCCGCCGAAACTGGTTTGGGAAAACTCACGGACCACTTCCGGATCATAGGCTTTACAGCTGAACACATCCAGGTAAACGGTATTGGTCAGGTTGGCGAAATGGGCGGAGATCAGGGAGGTTTCAATCAACTGCACCATGGAAAACCCCGCCACTTTTTCATCTTCGCCAAAATGCACCACCTGGGTGTCACCAAAGCGCTTCATTTCGATCAGATCGCACAGCTGTACCACAAATGATTTAATGTATTCGGCATCCCGGATTTTTTTGGGGTCACATTCATAAATGTCGATGGCAGATGCAATGCCCCAGGCTTCGGGCATGGTTTCCAGGGTGACGTTTGATTTGATGCAGCTAGATACGTTCATTGAAGATTTCCTTTTTTTAAGGCAGCGCACAGCTACCATTTGGGTTTGGTTCGATTTTTCTGATACGGTTTTTTTTCTGATTCTTTCCGATGATTGTGGCGTTCCTGACGGTCTTCCCAGCTCAGGTCCTCTTCCTGGGTTTCCTTGAACTTCGGGGCTTTGTGTTTAGATCGTCGGTTGCTTTCTCTTTGAATCATGTCTAACCCTTCCTGGTTGTTTTTTTTTCTTTCATTTTTCCGGTCCGAAGGTTTTCCGAAATCCGGCTTGTTCTGTTTTGGATCATTTAAAACATCTGGATCAATTGGACCACCTGGGACAAAGCAGAAATTGTGCCACAGGCATATTATTTTTATTTTCTTAAAAATCAGTGAGTTATAAAATTTTATTTTTTCAGGACAGGATTAGATTTCGGTATTATTTTACCACAAACACAATTTCGGCCGTTTGATACTGAAAATTTTGCAGATCCAGGTGTGGACATGTCATTAAAAGATCCTTGCCTAAAGGTCGAAACCCCGGTTTTTTCTGGATTTTTTGGGTGAAGTGCTGTATTTTTTCCGAAATCGGTATAAAACAGTGATATGAAATTCGGTATTCATTTACCACAATATACGTGCTGAGGAGATTTTTTCTGTGCTGACCCGGCTTGTGTGTGCCGTCAAAGAAAAAAAACTGGCTGCTGCCATTGAAAAGCGGCTGGCCCAGGCGGATATCCGGCTGACGGTGTTTCATCACCCTCACAACACCTGGCAGGACCTGGTGAGAAGCTGTGCCGATGTGTTTCTTGTCAGCCGGACCCTGATTCCCCGGCCCGTGGATGCCAGTGTCGCTATCTTGAACAATCTGCCGGAAAAACCCATCACCATTATTCTGGATGACCGGGAATCCTCCAACGCCCATGCCAATCTTCTGGGCGCGGGTGCGGATATGGTGCTGTATGCGGGACTGCCGCCGGACCGGCTGGTGGAAGCCATTGAAACCACCCTGACCTCCCGGCAGCAGTTCTATGATTTGAACCGGTTTGATCACCGGGGCCGGTCCCAGCCCCGGCTCCATGATTTTACTTCCACCAGCCGGGACATGCAGATGTTTCTGGAAGAGGTCCACCAGGTGGTGGCCACGGATGCCAGCCTGTTGCTCCAGGGGGAGACGGGCGTGGGAAAAGAGCATCTGTCCAAAGCCATCCACGCGGAAAGCCACCGGTCAGGGGGGCCGTTCATTGCCTTGAACATGGCGGCCATTCCCGATCAATTGATGGAAAGTGAGCTGTTCGGTCATGAACAGGGTGCGTTTACCGGTGCGATCCGGTCCCGGAGAGGGGCGTTTGAGCTGGCCCACGGGGGCACTCTTTTCCTGGATGAGATCGGAGAGATGCCGTTGAAGACCCAGTCCAAGCTGCTCAGGGTGCTTCAGGATTTCGAGTTTATTCCCATTGGCGGGGAAGCGCCTGTGTGGGTGGATGTCCGGGTCATCGCCGCCACCAACAAGGATCTGACCCGGGAGGTTGAAAAAAAAAGATTCCGCCAGGATCTGTATTACCGGCTGGGGGTGATCACCCTGACATTGCCGCCGCTGCGGCAGCGCAAAGAAGACATTCCCGTCATGGCCGAACAGTTTCTGATTCAGCAGGTCCAGCGCATGGGACGGGATATTGACGGGTTTTCAGAGGATGCCGTGCATGCCCTGTGCGAATATGCCTGGCCCGGTAACGTCCGGGAGCTGATGAATGTCATTGAACGGGCTGTATTGCTTTGCCGGTCGGATCGGATTACACTGACGGATCTGCCCTCCGGATTTCAGTTGACAAAAGAAATTCCCGGAACCTGGATCCATACGGATGAAACCGATCCTGAAACGGCCTGGGAAGGCCGGACCCTGGATCAGGTCAAATCCCGGGTCATGGCCCGGGTGGAGAAAAAATATATTGAGATGGTGCTTGAAAAAACCCGGGGCCGGGTGGGGGAAGCGGCCCGGATAGCGGGCATCCATCCCAGGGGTCTGTATGGGAAAATGAAGAAACTGGGAATTGACAAGGACCGGTTCAAGACGGGTAAGGACCGGGAAAACGCCCATGCTGCCCGTGAAACCCGTGTGACAGGAATTCAGGGATAATTCATGACTTTAAAAGAGATGGCACCCAAAACCGGACCCAGTGCGTGGAAGATTCCTGTATTTTGTCTGTGTCTTGCCGTGGTCCTGGTGTATGCCAAACCGTTTCTGGCCGGCCGGATATTTCATCCGGATCCCATGCCCGTGATTTCCGATACCCGTTCTGATTCAGATATCACCATTTTATACCATGAACGGCCGCCCTATTATGTCACCGGCCCTCTGGGCATATACGGCCTGTTGCCCGAAAATTTCAAATTCGTCCGGTTTTCAGATATGCCCGGGGGAAACCAACGGTATTTGTTGTTCAGCCAGACAACGGATACGGCCATTATTGACCGAGTCAATGCCGCCATTATTGAACAGCGTGCTGCCGACCCGGCCGACCCGGCAAAATATGAGTGATATGAAAAGAGGCCTGCTTTGATCCGAAAAAATGATACGGCCGTTGCAGCGATTCTGCTTGTGGTCCTGTTCGGCACCCTGGTGTTCATCCATGAGGTCCGGGTCCGGGAAAAAGCCCATCAGGGCATTGCCGTCCATGCCGGTATTGTGGCCAATGCCCTGTGGAACCATAACAAGGAAGGGGTTTCCCAGTATCTGATGCTTGCTGCAAAACTGGAAAACTATGCCTCGGTCATGGTGATGGATACCCGGGGGAATGTGTTTCAAAAAGTGTCTGGTACCTCTGCCGGCATCCTGGATCGGTTTTTTTCGCCCCTGAAACTGGTCCCGCGGCAAACCCTGGTTTCACCGGTTCGATATGATGACAAAATCATCGGCACCCTCCAGGCGGTGTGGGTCTGCGACACGATTTACTTTGATGCCATGCTTCTGGTGATTCTGGTCATGGTGTTTGTTATTTTTCTGCTGTACACGCGGGTGGTGAATGAGAAAAAAATGCTGGAAAACCGGGTGACTCACCGCACGGGAGAACTGTCGGAACTGAACAAACATCTGCAAAAAGAGATTGAAGAACACAAAGCGGCAAAACAGGCCCTGGAAAAAAGCGAGGAGCGATACCGGGCCTATTTTGAAGAAAATATCGCCGGGGCTTATATTTCAACCCCTTTGGGTCGTCTGATTGACTGTAACCGGAAATATCTGGATATTTTCGGGTTTGAAAATAAATATCAGGCATTGAACTCCCCCATCACTGACATATACAGTCGTCGTGAGGAACGCAGGCAATTTCTGGATACTCTGGTTGAAAAAAGGAAAGTGTCTGCCTATGAAACCAAATTCAGGAAAACCGACGGCAGCCTGATTCATCTCATTGAAAACGCGGCCGCCGTGTTTGATGAAAACGGCCGCCTGGATCATATCCGGGGCTTTCTGCTGGATGTAACGGAAAAACACCACCTGGAATTGCAGCTTTTACAGACACAGAAAATGGAGTCCATCGGGCGGCTGGCGGGCGGGATAGCCCATGATTTCAACAACATGCTCAATGTGATTCTCGGGCACGCGGACCTGGCACTGGATAAACTCGATTCCGCCGCACCCTTGTACAACCATGTGCAGCAGATCCGAAATGCGGCCACACACTCGGCAGACATCACCCGGCAGCTGCTGGCATTTGCCAGAAAACAGACCATTTCCCCCCGGGTACTGGATCTGAACCAGACCGTGGAAGGCATGCTGACGATGCTGCGCCGGCTTTTGGGTGAGGACATCGATCTGGTGTGGGAACCCGGTGACAACACCGGGGCCGTGCAAATGGATCCCTCCCAGATCCACCAGATTATGGCCAACCTGTGCGTGAACGCCCGGGATGCCATCAAGGATGTGGGGCATATCACCATAAAAACAGAAACAAAAGTATTTTATGAACAGGAGGATTCTGATCTTTCAGGGGTCATTCCGGGCGAATTCGTGCGGCTGCGCGTGACCGACGACGGATGCGGCATGGATCAGCATACCCTGGACAATCTGTTTGATCCTTTTTTCACCACCAAGGAAGTGGGAAAAGGCACGGGCTTAGGATTGTCCACGGTGTATGGCATTGTCAAACAAAACCAGGGGTTCATTCATGTGGATTCCCGGCCGGAAAAAGGCGCCACATTCGATATTTTCCTGCCCCGGTACAAGGATGTTGTTGTGACCCCGAAAAAAGAGTCCCCCGAAAATATTCCTGCGGGCAACGGGGAGACCATACTGGTGGTGGAGGATGAAACCGCCATACTGGAACTGCTTGAAACCATGCTTGAACAACTGAAATACACGGTATTGACGGAAACATCTCCCAAAGCGGCCCTGGATCTGGCCAAAACCCGCCACGGCAAAATTCACCTGCTCATCACGGATATGGTCATGCCGGAAATGAACGGCCGGGACCTGGCCCGGCAGATGACGGCACTTTTCCCAAAAATCCGGCTGTTGTTCATGTCCGGCTACACGGACAATATCATTGCCGGGCAGGCCGGGGAGATCCAGCAGACATCGTTTATCCAGAAGCCGTTTTCCATGCAGGACATTGCCGGAAAGGTCCATGACATATTATCCGGATCATAACCGCCGCCCCTCTTTTTCAGGCTTACCTTGAAAACCGGATAGATACGGCCGTGACAATTCCCCAGACCCAGTTGTAAACAACCACCAGACCGGGAGTCCACATGCCAAGATCCATGCCGGCAAATCCTTTGCCGCTCACATAAGGAAAAATATAAAAAAGCTGAACCGCTGTGGGAAAAAGACTCAGCAGACTGCCTTTGAGCATATACCGGGATTTTAAAAACGGAAGGATGAACACCAATCCCCAGATGCCGCCCCACACGATTCTCGGATACAGCCACGAAGGTGTCAGGGCCGGTGCAATGGATACGCCCAGCCACTGGGCAACCCCGTTTTCTCCAAACTGCCATACCACAAGGCTGTTGGCCAGACCGCCGATACACCCGGCTGAAAAACAGATCATAAGATTTTTCATGATGAACAGATCCTTTGATTTATTTTCTGTATACGTGACAAATTCATGATACGGCAAAACCGGGTGTAATGCAAAAGAAAACCCGCCAACATCAGCGGGTGAATGTCTGCCACAAAGACAGCCACAGCGGCATGGCCAGGATGCACACCAGATACTGGAGCAGCATCATGCTGGCAACGGACCGGGCATCCCCCCCATAGTTTCTCACCATGAGAATCAGGTTGGTGGCCGGCGGGGACGATGTCTGGAGGATGATGACGCTGCAAAACAGCGGCATACTCTGATAAAGCCCCAGCCCATACATCACGGCAAAGGCGGCTGCCGGCATCAGAATGAATTTAACCCCTGTGACCCGGATCACATCGGCAAACGGCGGCATGTCTTTCAAAGAAATGCCGCCCAGGGTGGCGCCCAAAATAAACACGGCCAAAGGCACGGTGGCCTGGCCCAGCAGGTCCATGGCAGACAACAGGCTATCCGGTATGGCCGCGGATGTGCCGGATACCACCAGAAAGATGGCGGCCAGGGTCGCCACCAGGGGCGGAGTGACAAAATCCTGCCACCGGATGGCGGCATCCTTGTCCCCGCTGATCAGCACCTTGCCCACGCTCCACATGATGGGAGACAGGCCCAGGATCAGCAGAAAACAATACAGGGCCAGCCGGTCGAACTGGTCCGGAAACACCAGCTGTCCGATGGGCAGCACAATATAGATGGCGTTCTGAAAACTGGCCATGGAGATATACGCCCGTTTTTCCGGTCTGCGGCCGAACAGCGCAAATGCCATCCCCAGCCCGGCCAGACTGATCAGGACCCCGGACAGCGGCAAAATCCACCATTGGGCAAACCCGGACGGATCAAACTGGCTCACGGTCTTGACCACGATCAGACAGGGCAGAAAAATATTGACAGTCACAGCGGACAGGGCCTGAATATGGGTCTGGGACACAATCTTTGTGCGCACCAGGACCCCGGCAACAGCCGAAATGATAAACAACTGGAAAACAGCGGAAAAAACCGTGGTAAATGTGGGGAGGAACATGGGCGGGGTGTGTATCTCCTTTAGATAAAAGTGTTAAGTGTTAAGTTTTCAGTGTTAAGCGGAGACCGGACTGCTTTTGCTTTTATCATTTGTCGGGATCTTTCAGGCCATGAGAGGTGAATGTTTTTTTCATGGCTTCATAATGGGAGCCTTTCCAGAACACTTTCCCACACGTCGGGCATTGGAAAAAATCAAAAAAATATTTTCTGGTTTTGGGTTCCAGCCGGTGAAGAATATCGGTTTTGGCCACTTTCTTCAGGGGCTGGTTGCATTGGGTGCACCGGGAAAAAAACGCGGTCTGATCCCGGAGTCCGAAAAAATCCATCACCTCCACCACCTGGTCATAGGGAAGATTGGACCGGATTCTTCGGGCAAACACAATTTTTTTGCGCTTCAGCAGCGTGGTGTCCCGGGTCAGGACAATGCGGGATTCAGATTGCGACAGATCTGCGATCTCCTGATCTGAAAACGATGAAGAACAGGCCACGTCAAATCCCAGCAGAATGAGCAGCCGCCCCAGTTTGAGCACATTCACATCCGCGACGAACCGGACCCGGTCCAGGGGTTCCGGCCGCAGCAAAGACGGGGAACCCACGTCAAACGGCGCATCCACGGCATGAATATCCAGTTTTCCCGGCGTATCCGGAATAAAGGAAAAATCAATATCCTGATCATTGAAACAGATCCTTCCCACCTCGGTATGGGGAACCCCTGAAGACTCGATGATATCCTTGACCGATGCGCTGCGGGTCAACGGATATGCCAGATCCCTTCCTTTATGGCGTTTCGCCAGAAAAAAATCAAATGCCGGATCAAATGTCATGGAAATAATCACCCTGTATTTGTACTATGCCGGAATAAAATTTCAAATGGTTTTTTATCCTCAGTCAGGCGAAACAGGTTCCGGTCAGGATCAGCCTTCAGCAGAACACCAGGCATCACTGAATTTATGAACCATTGAAGGTTCTTGTTGTGTTCTGGAAAAATCAATGTTATCAAAATGATGATAAATTCTTCTTGCCCACTTGGGCCAGTACATTTTTAAGGTGATCAAATGAGACCAGATCAAATCAAAGATGAAATCAGCAGGCTGGAGCTATCTGAAAAGTTGCTTCTTGTTGAAGATATTTGGGATGCCATTGCCGCCAGCAATTCTGAAATACCCATGCCTGAATGGCAAAAGCGGGAACTGAAAAAAAGATATGAAGAATATAAGCAAGGAAGCTTGGAATTGCATGATTGGAAGTCGGTGCACAAGGGTCTGCGCGATAAATACAAATGAAACTGCGTTATACAGACAGAGCTATGGATGATTTGGACCTCGCATTTGCATGGTATGAAAGGCAAAGACGGGGACTGGGTTTTGATTTTTTGGATTGTGTAGAAATCGCTGTAAAATCAATCATTGAAAATTATGCAATGTACAGAATTCATTATCTAAACTTCAGAGGTTGTGTGGTTAGACGATTTCCATTTACTGTGTTTTATACAGTCGAAGAAAATGAAATAGTTCTTCATTCGGTTTTTGACAATAGACAGAATCCTGAAAAAAAGCCTTAACAATCGCATTCGCTCGAACAACTTTAAAAAACGAAAGTCCTCTTTTCTTTTCCAGAAATTCATCCGAAAGCAGAAGTGTCCACTGATTATCAGCCCTTTGAAAAATGGGTATGAAAGAGAAATGAATCAGCCGAAGACAACTATTCTATAATTTCGAATAGTTGCATGTGAGGGGAAAACAAATTGATTGAATCAACCAGTGGAAATATCATCAAGGACAATGCAGAGGCCCTGGATTTTCGAAAATGACAAAGCCCGGCCAGTTCAACCAAAACAGTCATCTTGATATGATTTCATTTTTTTATTACCAAATAAACAATATTTCTTGACAAGAAAAAATCTATATGGTTTTTTAATCCATCATGACTGCTGATCTCTCTTTCATAGGCAGAAACATTCGATTTCTAAGACGGTCCAGAAACTGGACCCTGGAAGATCTGTCTTCCCGCATCGATATTCACAAAGTGGCCCTGGGCCGCATCGAAAGAGGCATCAATCTGCCGTCAGCCATGGTGATCTATCAACTGTCCACGGCTTTCAATGTGCCCGTGGACACCCTGTTCTCCCCGGATCCCATCCACCAGGCCCCCGTGGCAACCACGGAAACTACGGATACCTGTTTCATTTCACTGGATCCGGCACCGGCCCCCCTTGCCGCAGTCCTCATGAATGCCTGCCGGGAGATCATGGCCGCGTTCCATGCCCTGGAAGATATCTGCCGGGTGCCCAAACATGCCACCGTGCCCCTGTCCATCCCGTTTGATCCCGACTATCCGGGCATGGAAACGCTGGCGGCCCGGATGCGCACTTATCTGGCCACGGGCGATGCCGTGGTGTTTGACTATCTTGAGCTGTTTGAAAACGCGGGACTGCGGGTCATCCTCTTTCCCTTTCCCCGGGGCGCTGCCTCAATGGAATCCGTCTCATTTTACGAACCCGCATTTCACAATGCCTTCTTTTTTATCAACGCCCGGAACAATACGGAAAAACAGCTGTTCTCCCTTGCCAGAGAACTGGGCAGCATCCTGGTGTCCAACCAGATGAACCGCCGGAAAACCCCTTTGTTCCCCCCATCTGAAGAGGATACCGGCCGGCCCATCAACCCGGCCCGTGCCGCCGGACGCTTTGCTTCCACCTTTCTGATGCCCGAACCTGCCGTGCGCGCCACGGTCGGCCAGCTGGGCGTATCCAGAGATGCCTGGTCCTGGGACCTTCTCCTTCGTATCAAACACCGGTTCGGTGTGTCTGCCCAGACCTTTCTCTACCGGCTCCACGAGCTGGATCTGATCTCCGATCCCACCAGAAATACCCTTGATACCCAAATAAAAGATTTTTACGCTGCCAACGGCCCCATAGAACCGGATGCCTCCCGCCGCTGCCTCACCCCCAACGGCCGGTTTTTTGATCTGCTGCTCACTGCTGAAACCAAGGCTACTGACACAGAAGAGATACAACACATCAGACAATTAATTGAGAGGCTGAGAATAACCGATATTAAATGATTTAAATAACAAGGAATCTTTATGATTCGCTTAAAAAAGGGGAAACTACATCATACTGAACAGGACCAATCGATCTTGTCCATCCCCTACTCAAAATGCTTAGCCAAAACCTACACGTGTCCTACAGGAAAAACTACATCTGGTCGGACTGTTTTAGAGCATTGTCTGATAGTCTCTGAAATCGCAAGAGAATTGATCAACCGGTTACCAGACTCAACGGCAGCCATCTATCCCAAAGGGGTTGAACTGATCGCCGGTTCCCATGATGTGGGTAAAGTAAGCCCTACTTTTCAGAAAAAAATATTTGACAATATTGATGATAATCTTCACGGCCTCTGTCCTGCTCTCGAAAAAATTTCCTCTCAGCTGGAGCGTAATTGGGGGGGGCATGCCGGAACAAGTCAAATTTCTCTGTCAGACATGAATGTGGGCAAATATATTCCTGAAATTGTGGGCCAGCACCATGGTTACAGTCCACCGGTGAGGGGATCCAAAGCTGAAGGAGAGGTGTTCGGGGGTAAAGCTTGGCAACAAGAAAGAGTGCAACTGATCGAAGCGTTGTCAAATTATCTCCAGGTCATTTGGCCTGTCATTGAATCTCCGGTTCAGGCTCGACTCATTGCCGGTTTGACATCAGTGGCGGACTGGATCGGCTCGGGAGCTTATTTTGAAGAACCCGAAAAGAAATGGCATGACCGGATCTCTCGGTCTATTGATGATGCTGGATTTGTCTCGCCTCTCGTGAAGAAGAGATTGAATTTTAAAACGGTTTTCAAAATAGAGGGTTCAGAAGAGTTTGATCCCTATCCGCTTCAATCAAAGTTTATAGAAACGGTATCGGCTCCGGGTCTCTATGTTTTTGAAGCTCCCATGGGGTATGGCAAAACAGAGGCGGCTCTGTATGCAGCATATCAGATGCTTGCTACAAAGCAGGCTACCGGTATTTACTTTGCTTTACCTACCCAACTGACTTCAAACAAAATATATGATCGGTTCAATGTGTTTTTGAGAAATATCCTCCAACCTGAATGTATTCATCGAAAAGCCCTTTTATTGCATGGCAATGCCTGGATACTTGAGCAGACGGAGATGGGAGAAGACGGCCGGCCGGGTGGAACGTGGTTCAACACCTCCAAACGCGGGTTGCTCGCCCCTTTTTCTGTGGGAACAATCGATCAGGCATTGATGGCGGTAATGAATGTCAAACACGGATTTGTTCGGGCATTTGGCCTGGCTGGAAAGGTCGTGATTCTCGATGAAGTGCACACCTATGATTTTTATACTGGGACTATTTTATATGCCTTGGTTGAATTGCTCAAAGCGCTGAACTGCACAGTGATTATTTTGAGCGCCACCTTGAGTCGGGAACGCAGAAAACAACTGGTTCAACAAGATGTATCAGAGATGAGGTATCCATTAATTACTGCGGTTGGAAAGAATTCAGGATGCAGGGAAATTTCCGTGAAACCGCCTCAATCGTATACAGTGAAGATTCAATCCGTGTGTGAAGAATCAATTGCAATTGAGGAAGCATTAAGAAGGGCTTACAAGGGTCAGCAAATTCTATGGGTGGAAAACAGTGTTGCTGATGCCCAGAACTGTTATCTGGATCTGGCAGCCAGAGGAGCGGAGTCAGGCATAGAATGCGGTTTGCTGCACTCCCGTTATACGGCAATGCATCGTCAGGATAAAGAAAATTACTGGGTGAACCAGTTTGGAAAATCCGGTTGGAAAAGCAGAAACCGGAAAGGGAGAATATTGGTTGGAACACAAGTCCTGGAGCAGTCTCTGGATATTGATGCAGATTTTTTGATTACCCGGTTCTGTCCTACAGATATGATACTGCAAAGAATCGGTCGGCTGTGGAGACATGATAAAGCCCCGCGAAATAAAGTGGCACAAAGAGAGGTATGGCTGCTCATTCCCGATCCAAATGCCGTCGAAGCCGAACCAGGTAAGGCATTCGGTATTAACAGTTTGATTTATGACACCTACATCCTTTGTCGAAGTTTCGAGATATGGCGCCATAAGGATGAAATCATTCTTCCCAGAGATATCCGCAGTCTTGTGGAAGATTCTTATCGTACCAGGGAGGAATCAGGAATTATGGCGAGGTTGTTGAGAGAATTAAATTCAGGTAACCGGCATAAAAAAGGCCGTATGTCTTTAGAACAGCTGGCACACATGACCTTGTCCAGAGGTGCTAAAACCCTGCCTGAGTCAAAGGCCCAAACCCGTTACAGCGAAATGGACACCCTGGAAGTGCTCTTGTTGAGGCATATGGCCCTTGATTCAGACAATCAATCCACCAATCTGAGGTTGATTGATGGAGAAAATGTTGTCCTGCCTTGGCATCGGCATAGATTGACAAAAAAAGCTTGGCGGTCCATGTCAATCAGGTTGATGAATCAGATGGTTCATGTGAAACCGAATCATGCGCCGATTCCTCTGCAAAAAGACACTCTTTTTAAAACAGGCCTGGGTAATTGCCTCTACCTTGGTAACCCTGCCTATGATGAGGCATTGCTCCGTGTGGCGATCGTTGATGATACCGGGGAACTGTGCGGTTATCAGGGGGCACCGTTACACGACAAATTTCGGATTCAATATCGAAGCGATCTTGGTTATCGAATGTCCAAACATAAGGAAATCAAATCATGAAAAACCGTTTTAATTTGATAGAGGAACCCTGGATTCCTGTTGCAGACATCGGCCGGATTAGTTTGGAGCAGTTTTTTTCAAATTTGGCCTATCGGCGACTGGGAGGAAATTCCTTGCAGAAAATAGCCCTATTCAAATTTCTGCTGGCGATTGCCCAGGCAGCGGCAACCCCGGCAGATGAATTTGAATGGGAAAAACTGACTCCCCAAGTTTTGGCTGATCAATGTCTGAACTATCTGGTAAAGTGGCATGACCGTTTTTTTCTGTATGGTGAAAAACCTTTTTTACAACTGCCGGAAATATCTATGGCAAGGGAACAAAGCGAGGGTGCGCTGATTCCAGAAATTGCGACCGGCAATACAACGGTATTGTTCAATTCACAAGTAGAACAGAGGTTGGGTGATGCAGACAGAGCGTTGTTGCTCCTTGTCCTGATGGGGTCCGCCCTCGGCGGTAAGAAAACTGATAATTCTGTGGTGTTGACCAAAGCATATAAAGGAAAGAACAAAGATAACGGGAAACCCACAACAGGAAAACCTGGTCCGGCAGTCGCTCATATGGGATTGATGCACAACTTTATTTTAGGTAATTCATTGATACAAACTCTTTTGTTGAATCTGTTGACCGCTGAAAATATTTCAGAGGCTGGCATATTTTCTGGAGGACTTGGAACCGCACCTTGGGAAAAAATGCCAGAAGGTGAAGACTGCCCAGTAGCCCAGTTATTGAAGAAATCGCTGTTGGGGAGGTTGATCCCCGTGTGTCGTTTCTGCCTCTTCACTCCGAACGGGGTACATTATTCCGAGGGCATATCCCATATGAATTACCTTGACGGCATCTATGATCCAAGCATAGCTATTGATACCAGCGGAAATAAAAACAAGGTGCTGTGGGTCGATCCGGAAAAAAGACCTTGGCGGCAGTTGCCTGCCCTGCTTGGTTTTATAAAGCAGGGACGAGGTAATTTCGACTGTATGCAACTGCGAATATCTCTTCCCAGGGCAGGCGCTGTGAATGAAAATTTTGCAGTATGGTCTGCCGGGCTCCGGGTGAGCAGTAATGCCGGTGAGCAATATGTCTCAGGTAATGATGATTTTGTGGAATCAGAAGTGGAGCTGGCTGGGAGACTGATCAACAGCATATGGTTCAATCGCCTGGAAATTGAGATGGCTGCACTGGAAAAAATTGCCTCGGTTCTTTATGGATGCATTTTCAGATATTTCGAAGCCAAGATTAAAAAACCGGGACAATTAACATTGGGGCAGGGCTTTGCCGCCCAATCAACCAATCTGTTCTGGCAATTAATCGAGAATCATTTTCAAAAATTGATCGATTCATGCGGGGATGATCCCGAATTTGCAGATGAAAGGTATCGTTTGCGCCAACAGTTTTCAAAACATATCTACAGAATTTATGATCATTTCTGTCCCAGAGATACAGCCCGGCAGATGGAAACCTGGGCAAAATGCCGGCCCAACTTGTCAACTTATTTGAAAAAGGAGGAAAAACAATGAACACTCCCGATCCAGGCCACATCGCACCCCCTCCGGACAAACCCACCCTATTTGTTCTTGGCATCATTGACATGTGTCTGAAAAACAAAGGGTATGCCGCTCGTTTGAAACGCTCTGACAATCCTGCCACTGAATATCAAAGCTGGGAAATCCTGGCTTCTTATGGCATCGATCTTGAAAAAAAATACCTTCGGCTGCCATATGCCACTGTTGCAGCAGCTATTGCAAAAGCCAAGCCGGAAAAATCGGGGCAATTGACTTTGGGTCAGGGCATCGCATCCTGTTACGAAGATGGCAATGCCGGGAATCAGGCCAGGGCAAAGCTTCGGCGGTTATTGGCTTGTCATGATACCAGCGAAGTATGCCGTATCATTCGGCCTTTGTTTTCCCTGATACACAGCAAATCCCGCCAGATACTCGATTATGCCTGGATATTAAAACAATTGTTAAGATTCTACTGGGATCCACAGGCAGTCAAGGCCCAATGGGCACAGGAATTTTATCGATACAATTCCAGCGAACAAGGGGATGAAAAATGAAGAAAATGATGTTTGCCAGTGTATTGAATTTAGACAGGAAAGCAGTGAATCATCTGAAAATCAAAGATCCCTATGCAGTTCACCGGGTCGTATACAGCCTGTTCGATGATGTGCGTTCGTCAAATGAGAAAAAAGCGGCCCGGCAAAGTGGTATTGTATATGCAGATCAGGGAGGTACTTTTTATGGGAGGCAGATTCTGATGGTATCGGATCGGATGCCTGCCTCTCAGGTCGAAGGCCGATATGGTTCGGTTGAAACCAAAAAAATTGATTCCGCTTTCCTTGATCACAAAACTTATCGCTTCAAGGTCATTATGAATCCTTGCATAAGGGATAATAAAACACGCCGGCTGATTCCCATGAAAACCCGGGATGCTGTCATGAAATGGTTTATGGACAGATCTGAAAAAAGCTGGGGATTCTCGGCAAACAACCGGCATTTGCAGGTCAACAAGATGGATGTTCTGCAGTTCAAAAACAAAAACCATCATTTGATTACTCTTTCCAAAGCCACCATGGAGGGGGTTATTCAAGTCGTTGACAAAGAAAAATTTTCCACTGCTTTTCAGCAGGGGATTGGCCGGGGGCGTGCCTTTGGCTGCGGTCTGCTCCAAATTGTACCACAATCAAATAACCTGTTTTAATGATGAGGACACAACCATGAAATCTTTTTTTGAAAGTATGCGCATTGAGTATCATATCCTGCAATCGTTTCCTGTTACCTGCCTGAACCGTGATGATGTTGGTGCTCCCAAAACCGCCATCATCGGAGGTGTTACCAGGGCTCGTGTCAGTTCACAATGCTGGAAACGTCAGGTTCGGTTGACCATGGCAGAACTGGGAGTTAAATTGGGCACAAGGACCAAAAAAGTGGCAAAATATATTGCCAAAGCCTGCTTGAATGCAAGTGCTGATGAGGAAGCAGCATTGGCTTGCGGGGAAAAAATTGCCAAAGAATTCAGTGATGATACCTTGCTTTTTTTCAGCGACAAGGAGGCGGAAGCGTTTGCCGAGCATGCACGAAAATTTGATTTCCAACCAGACAAAATCAAAGCAAATGATCTTAAAAAAATTTCAAAAAAAGTCGTCAACAAAAATCTTGATGCTTTGGATATCGCTCTTTTCGGGCGCATGATCGCCAAGGCCCCTGAATTGAATATCGAAGCAGCCTGTTCATTTTCCCATGCAATCTCTACGCATAAGGTCAGTAACGAGGTCGAGTTTTTCACTGCTGTGGATGATCTTCAAGATGAACCGGGTTCGGCTCATATGGGAAGTCTGGAATTTAATTCGGCAACATATTACCGATATATCAGTCTTGACTTGGGGCAACTCGCTCAAACATTGGACAATGAAGAACTCAAAAAAGCGGTGGAAGTTTTTACAAAAGCTTTGTATCTGGCCGTACCCGGGGCCCGGCAGGCAACCCAGTCAGGGGCTTCCCCCTGGGAATTTGCAAAGGTACTCGTGCGAAAGGGGCAACGGCTGCAAATTCCGTTTGAAACACCGATTCAGCCTAAGTCAGGAGGATATCTTGCGCCCAGTATCGATTACCTGAAAACCTACATCGACAAAAAAGAAAAATTGTCCGGGTCAGTATATGGCAAAATAGGTGATTATGAGTGGGGGGAAGATGAAACATTCAATCTGGATAATTTAATTCAATCATTACAAACCCACATCAGCTAAAGGAAAACACATGCCTGATCCATATATACTTCTATGGTTGGAGGCGCCTCTCCAGGCCTGGGGATATGATTCAAAGTTTGGCAGAAGGGAAACCCTTGATTTTCCCACCAAATCCGGATTACTGGGCCTTATTTTCTGCGCGCTTGGTGCAGGAGGACAACAAAAAGAACGGCTGGCGCAATTTGCTGATCTTGATCTGCAGGTCGTAGCATACAAGCGGATGGCAGCCGAAAATAACCCAGCGAGCGGAGAACCGCTTTTACGAGATTTTCATATGGTGGGAAGCGGATATGATATCAGTGATCCTTGGCAGAATCTGCTTGTACCGAAAAAAAATGATGGTACAAAAGCGGTTGGCGGCGGAACCAAAATTACCTACCGCTACTATATTCAGGACATGGCATTTGCGGCGGCAACACAAGTGCCATCTTCTGAATTGAAAAATGTGGTAAATTGTTTGAAACAGCCTGTTTGGGAATTGTATCTGGGCCGTAAAACCTGTGCACCGACCGAATATATTTTCCAGGGTGAATTTTCGGCAGCAGAGGATGCATTCAATATGTCGGATGACCTCGCCAGGGAAAAAAACCGGACACCTGAATTCAAAGTGCTTCAAGGAGAGCACGATGGAGATGAGATATTTACTTTGGATGATGTGCCGCTACAATTTGGACCGGAAAAAAAATATCGTGACCGCCGGGTGACAGTAATTAGAATGGATTGATCTATGGCAAAAAACCGTTTGTTCATCAAGGTAACCAGAGAATCCCTGCCCCAGGTTAAAGACAAATACCCATTTATCTACTTGGAGCGCGGGCGTTTGGAAATTGATGACAGCAGTGTCAAATGGATTGATTCAGAATGCCATGTGGTCAGATTGCCTGTAGCAACTTTAAACACCCTGCTTCTTGGACCCGGAACCAGTATAACCCATGAAGCTGTAAAAACAGCGGTTGCTGCAAATTGCTCCATTTGTTGGGTGGGTGAGGATTCATTGCTGTTCTATGCGGCCGGTTTTTTACCCACAGCAGATACACGGAATTTGAAGCGACAGATGGAGCTGGCGGTAAGCAAGGAAAAATCTTTAAAGGTGGCCAAAAAAATGTTTGTCCATCGTTTTCCGGATACTGACCTGAAAGGCAAGACTCTCAAAGAAATGATGGGGATGGAAGGCCATCGTGTGCGCGCAATTTATCAGAAGATGGCAGAAAAATATGGCGTTGGGTGGAAAGGACGCAGTTATGTTCCTGGAAAAATGACACTCAGTGATGTTACCAACCAGATATTAACCGCCACTAACGCCGCCCTTTATGGTATTTTATGTTCTGCCGTACACTCCATGGGGTATTCGCCACATATCGGGTTTGTTCATTCAGGAAGTCCGCTGCCCTTTGTTTATGATCTGGCTGACTTATATAAAGAATATTTGTGTATAGATCTGTCTTTCGCTTTGACCAGAGAAATGGCTGGTGTTTATAATAAACATTTGGTATCAAAGGCGTTTCGTGAGCGTGTCATCGGGATGGACCTTCTGGTAAAGGCAGCAAAGGATATCTCCGACTTGATGGGAGGGAAAAGTGCTTGTCGTGGTGGCCAATAAATTGCCCCCTGCCGTCCGGGGAAGGATGAAACTATGGTTTGTAGAACCCAGGGCAAATATTTTCGTTTCCGGTATTAAAGATTCAGTTGCTGCAACCGTGATCGAATATTTGTACAAACATTGTCCAGAAGAATCTGGTATAGTGATGTTTCAGTCTATTTCAAAGCCTCCGGGATATACCATACGTTCTATCGGTGCTACAGATAAACAAATGACAGAAATTTCAGGTTTGCAATTGGTTGTCGAAAAGTTAGTTGGAGCAGAGAAACAAGATATTGTGTTTTCTTGATTGTTCTTTGACAATATGTTGCTATCTTCCCCACGCCTGTGGGGGTGTTCCTTTTATCCGAGGGAGGCATAAATGGAAAACGCAATCTTCCCCACGCCTGTGGGGGTGTTCCTCATGCAGTTACCCACGTTGCTCCTGAACTGCTATCTTCCCCACGCCTGTGGGGGTGTTCCCTATTTGAACCTGATTTTTGTGGCCGCGTCGGAATCTTCCCCACGCCTGTGGGGGTGTTCCTTAATACATTGCTGCCAATCACCGATCGGATAGATCTTCCCCACGCCTGTGGGGGTGTTCCTCGATATGTGTTTTGATCCTTACTATTCAGTTAATCTTCCCCACGCCTGTGGGGGTGTTCCCTCGTACTAAACCGCCTTTGCCTTTCGAGCATGATCTTCCCCACGCCTGTGGGGGTGTTCCTTAATAGTTATGTGCTCCGGAGAACATTCCCCGATCTTCCCCACGCCTGTGGGGGTGTTCCTCTATCATCAAGTCTTGTATTTAGTTCAGTGTTATCTTCCCCACGCCTGTGGGGGTGTTCCTATTGCCATTTTGTTGTTTTTTGCACGATCCTTATCTTCCCCACGCCTGTGGGGGTGTTCCCGCAGATGTTTGCTCCCTGACTAAATCCATTGCATCTTCCCCACGCCTGTGGGGGTGTTCCTGTTTGGATGCTTCATACTGCCTCCTTTTTTGGATCTTCCCCACGCCTGTGGGGGTGTTCCTACCATCTATGCAAGGGCTGGATGAAAATTTAGATCTTCCCCACGCCTGTGGGGGTGTTCCTGTATATCGTCGAAGTCAAAACCACCCCGAAGGATCTTCCCCACGCCTGTGGGGGTGTTCCTTAAAGAAGTTTTAAAAGACATACAGGAACAAAATCTTCCCCACGCCTGTGGGGGTGTTCCCACCGCACCGGCGAGCATAACGAGATACACAAGATCTTCCCCACGCCTGTGGGGGTGTTCCTCCCATGGGGTTGTCAGTGTTTGCCATTTGTCAATCTTCCCCACGCCTGTGGGGGTGTTCCCACCCCACGTCCTGGCTCCAGATCCGCCTGCCTATCTTCCCCACGCCTGTGGGGGTGTTCCTGGAGTACACGTGTTCAAATTGCGGGAGAACTTATCTTCCCCACGCCTGTGGGGGTGTTCCTCGCTCCATCCAGTCCAAAATACCTTTCGGGTAATCTTCCCCACGCCTGTGGGGGTGTTCCTTTATACGCTGCCCGTGCAACGTCAGAATATCTATCTTCCCCACGCCTGTGGGGGTGTTCCTCTTCCCAGCCGCGTCTAATAGGAAAACTCCTAATCTTCCCCACGCCTGTGGGGGTGTTCCTTGGTTTGAAGATGGCATGACAGACGATGAAAGATCTTCCCCACGCCTGTGGGGGTGTTCCCATTGTACTTCTGTGCAATTTTTGTATGTGACAATCTTCCCCACGCCTGTGGGGGTGTTCCCCTTTGCAGACGCACCTAACTGTTTCAGGTTGGATCTTCCCCACGCCTGTGGGGGTGTTCCTCAGGTGAAGTTGGTATCCGCCCACTGAACGCGATCTTCCCCACGCCTGTGGGGGTGTTCCTGCTTTGGGATTACTCAATCACCGGGTGGACAGATCTTCCCCACGCCTGTGGGGGTGTTCCGGAAAGCCGCCCCTCGTACTCTTCTGCCAGCTTATCTTCCCCACGCCTGTGGGGGTGTTCCCAAAGCCTTCCTGATGAAAAATCACATTGGGTTATCTTCCCCACGCCTGTGGGGGTGTTCCTACCCCATTTCTTCAGTATCAGCCGGAAACAAGATCTTCCCCACGCCTGTGGGGGTGTTCCTAACCATCTATCCTTGTCAGCATCGGGCCGATTATCTTCCCCACGCCTGTGGGGGTGTTCCTGTGTATTCTTTTTCGGTGCTGGTCAAAGGGTCATCTTCCCCACGCCTGTGGGGGTGTTCCCGCTGAAAAGTCGGGGGTCCAGTTCCTGACCGCATCTTCCCCACGCCTGTGGGGGTGTTCCCATATAATAATCCCCTGCAGGGGGACTATATGGATCTTCCCCACGCCTGTGGGGGTGTTCCCTAAAAGCGCAAATGATATAAAAGGTTGTATCAATCTTCCCCACGCCTGTGGGGGTGTTCCCCCCTGAAGGAAACGTGACGATATCATCGATGGATCTTCCCCACGCCTGTGGGGGTGTTCCTATGCTGGGCGCTGTTCGAGGTTGGGATTTTGAATCTTCCCCACGCCTGTGGGGGTGTTCCTCTGACAGCCTCGACATCAACATCGACAACAAGATCTTCCCCACGCCTGTGGGGGTGTTCCCTATCAGGGGATACCGGTGGTGATGGCGGTAAAATCTTCCCCACGCCTGTGGGGGTGTTCCTCTCAGAAATTTGTTTTTTTTATTTGCTGGACAATCTTCCCCACGCCTGTGGGGGTGTTCCTTGGACGAAAGCTTGTCTATACTCCGGCATTGAATCTTCCCCACACCCGTGGGGGTGTTCCCTCAGCAAGAGACTTTAGCAGCATTGGCAGAAGGTCTTCCCCACGCCTCGAAATCATCAATAGGGCGCCTTCCATATTTTTACTTTCATGCTTTCTTTGATATGATATGGTTGGAAAATGGGAAGCGTTAGACCTCTGGGAGAATAGAAAAAAGAATTATTCTGCGATTGGATGAAAGATTTTATGCAATACTTGTTTGGCAACATTGATAATGATTTGGCCAGGGCGTTAATGACCCAGCTGCGGGATTTCTGGACCTACAATTCCACAGCCATAGAAGGCAACAGCCTGGCCCTGGGTGAAACCGCGTTTGTGTTGCAGGAAGGCCTGGCTGTCGGGGGAAAACCCTTGAAGGATCATCTGGCCGTGGTGGGACATGCAAAGGCGATTGATCTGATATATGACCTGGCGCAAAACAATACCCTTTTCACGGAAAAAGAACTGTTCAGGCTTTGCAGGATGGTTCAGGCAGAGCAGGTCTCTGATGTTCATGGACCGGCGGGGGGATGGAAAAAAGAACCGAATTCAACCGTGGGGATGGTGGATGGAAAACCGGTGGCATTTGAATTTGCCACACCTGCGGATGTGCCATCTTTGATGACGTCCTGGTTTGATCTGTACCATGAGCTGGATCGCGGTCTGGTTCCGGAAGACAACGGCCGGGCAATGCTTTCCCATGTGGCGTTGCATGCTTCTTTTGTCCGGATTCATCCATTTTCTGACGGAAACGGGCGCCTGGCAAGGCTGGTTGCCAATCTGCCGGTGATCAGGTCCGGGCTGCCGCCTGTGATTATTCCGCGGCAGCAGCGAAAGGAGTATATGGATATCCTGGCCGCATATCACTTTCATACCGGCCGGATAAAGGCCGGGGATGAGCTGGTGCCCGACCTTGATGCATTAAAGCCATTCGCAGGATTCTGTGAACAGGCCTGGGAAAAGTCTTTTCGCATGGTGGAAAATATCCGGGAAAAACAGCGGGAAAGGGATGAATAAAATATCCTGCTGTTTACCCATTTTGTTAATATTGGCATTTTGAGTAAACACCGGTTTTTGTCCGTTTTGAAAGTGACGTAAAAGCACGTCTGGCAAGGCTTTCTGGTTTTAAAACCCCGGGTGGTAAAAGCGGAAGATTTTGACCGGCTCAAGGCACTTCAATCTGTTTTTTCATCAAAAAATGATCCCGCGGGGCATCTTCAGGATAACGGATTGACATTATGGAATCCAACGGGTATTTGAGGGCCCATTCTCGCATTTGAAAATTTTCTGCTCACGCCGTGCAGAATATGGTATATGGTAGCTTAACTTGCTTGGTTCACTGTCCAAAGGTTTGGGTCCGCCGCACTCATCCAAGGTCAGGATAAATCCAAAATCAAATTATGTGCCAGAACAGGGTGAGAAAAATCCTTTGCAGGAAGTTCGCCTCTGTTTTCAAATTTTTTGGTGCGGATTGAAAGTTGAACTTGCAATCCGCACTTTTTTGGGGTAATGATTTTTGTATGACACTGATCGATCGCGCCATCGAACCGGTACTGCACGCCTTGTCAGAAAAATACCCGGTCATCACCATCACAGGTCCCCGGCAGAGCGGGAAGACAACCCTGTGCCGGAAGGTGTTTTCCGACAAACCCTATGCGAATCTGGAATCACCGGATATCCGTCAGTTTGCCACGGATGATCCGCGGGGGTTTCTTTCCCAGTATCCGGATGGGGCAGTTTTAGATGAAATCCAGCGGGTCCCGGATCTTGTTTCCTATATCCAGCCAATGGTGGACGACGACCTTCGTGACGGCCTTTTTATCCTTACCGGCAGCCAGCAGTTTGAGGTGAGCCATGCCGTCAATCAGTCACTGGCCGGCCGTACCGCCCTTTTGAAACTGTTGCCTTTTTCCATGGCGGAGCTGCAGGCTGATGAGCCCCTGCCCCCGGTGGACCATCTGATCCTTCATGGATTTTACCCCCGCATCTGGGACAAGCAGCTGGATCCGGTCCAGGCCCTGGGGGATTATTTTGAAACCTATATCCAACGGGATGTCAGACAGCTTGCTGCCATAAAAGACCTGCACCTGTTTCAGCGCTTTGTCCGGTTATGTGCCGGGCGGTGCGGCCAGCTGCTCAATCTCAACAGTCTTGCCAATGACACCGGCGTATCCCACACCACGGCCGGCAACTGGATTTCCATACTCGAAGCAAGTTACATCATTTTTTTGCTTCAGCCCTATCATGGAAATATCACCAAACGTCTGATCAAATCCCCGAAGCTCTATTTTTTTGATGTAGGACTGGCCGCTTTTCTGCTGGGCATTGAAAATCCCCGGCAGGTATCACGGGACCCGCTCCGGGGTAGTCTGTTTGAAAACATGGTTGTGGCTGAAACCTTGAAATACCGGTTCAACCAGGGGAAAAAAAGTAATCTGTATTTTTACAGGGACCGCAAAGGAAACGAGGTGGACCTTGTCTGTGTCACGGGTACCGATCTGTTTCCAATCGAAATCAAGGCCGGGATGACCATTACAAGAGATTATTTCAAGGGCCTGAACCATATGGTCAGAAATTTTCCCGAAAATGTTCCCAATGGGTGCGGCCTGGTTTATGCCGGAGAAAAAAAACAGCAGCGGACCGATGTCACCATTGTGCCTGTCCATCTGTTGAACCAGCTTTTTGACACCTGTGGCGGGTGAACATCACGTTATAAGTCATCCAGATTCATTTCGAGTTCCGGCTGATCTTTACGCGAATCGGCCGTGGCATTCAATTCATCATCTTCGATTTTTTCCATGCTGATCGTTTCAATCCGGCCGTCTCTGACCCGGACAGACCGGGTGGCATGGCGCTCCATTTCCCGGTTGTGGGTGACCATGATGATGGTATGGCCCTCCCGGTTCAGCTCCTGGAGCAGGGCCATGATCTCCAGGGCGGTCCGGGAATCCAGGTTGCCCGTGGGCTCGTCCGCCAGGATGATGGGGGGCCGGTTCACGATGGCTCTGGCAATCGCCACCCGTTCCTGCTCTCCGCCGGAAAGCTGGTCCGGAAGGCGAAAGGCTTTGTCCGCCAGGCCCACCCGGTCGATCACGGACATGGCCATGTCTCGCTTTTCCTTTGTTTTGCGGCCTGTGACGGCCATGGGAACCGTCACGTTTTCCAGCAGGGTCAGATAGGGAATCAGCTGAAAGGACTGAAAGATAAATCCCAGGTATTCGCTGCGGAAATCGGCCCGCTGCTCGGGTGTCAGCGCATACAGATCCAGGGAGTCCACCCGCACCGTTCCCCGGGTGGGGCGGTTCATGCCGCCCATCACGGACAGGAGGGTGGATTTGCCCGAACCGGACGGTCCCGTGACGGAGACAAACTCCCCGTCGTCAATAAAAAAATCCATATGATCGATGGCGGCCACGCCGGTGCCGCCGGAGTCATACATCTTGTTCAGGCCGTGTATTTCTATCAGATGGTCTGTCATGGGGTGCTCCATTATATATAAAAGTTTTAAGTGTTAAGTTTTAAGTGTTAAGCCGGTGGCGGTGGACGGGCTTCGTGATGGGTTGGGTCCGCCAGGGCATGGGGAGTGACTGGTTTCCGGGATGCGTTCATGTTACAGGGCGCGCAGCGCATCGCTGGGGTCCATCCGGCCGGCCTTGACCGCGGGATACAGGCTGGCCAGAAGGCTTAAGGCCGCTGCCATGAGCAGGCAGATACCGCCGGTCCGGAAGTTGACACCGGCAAACCCGCCCGCCTCCACCACCAGAGGTGTGATACCCCAGGCGGCGATGTTTCCCAGGGCCACACCGGCCATGCCTCCGAAAATTCCCAGAACCAGGGCCTCCAGCAGAATAATCTGCATCACGTGGGTCTGGCGGAAACCGATGGCCCGGAAAATGCCGATCTCCCGGGTCCGTTCATTCACAGACCCCATCATGGTGACCATGACCAGCAGCGCCCCGACCCCCACCACCAGGACCGACACCCCCAGCGAAAACGACTTGAACAGATCGATGGACTGCATCTTGGACATCACGGCCTGTTTCATGGCCGTTACCCGGGCATCAGGGAATTTTTCAGCAATCTGCAGGGTGAGTTCGGTAATGGGGCAGCCCCGGCAGAAAGCGGCAATCTCGACCAGGGACACCTTGCCCGGTTTGCCTAAAACCGCCTGGGCCGCGGTGATGTCGGCAATCACGGCATGGTCTTCTGCCCCGCCCGTGGGCATGAGCACCCCGGACACCTGGAAGGCCCGGCCGCCTGTTTCCATCGGGTCACCCGGCGCCAGACCCAGCACGGATGCCGCCGTTGACCCGAGCAGCACCTGGTCCGCTTTTTCCGGAAAAGCCCCGTGTTTCTGCCACCAGGTTTTCAGGGCCAGTTCCTGGTCAAATATCACCCCCATGAGTAGGACCTGTTTTCCGCCGATGTCGGCCGCTCCCAGGACCTTGGGTGCCACCACCCCGAGATTTTTCGCATTTTTGATGGTGCGGATTTTCGGGATATCGGCCTGGTCGAATTCCCGGACCTCATAGTTGACCCCGCCCACATCGATGCCGCCGTAATTCAGTGACAAAGCTTCGGTTCTGGGCACCATCACGATGTTTGCCCCGAACTGGTCGAGGCGCTCTTCGATCTCCACGGTCATGGTTTCGGTAATGGCCAGCAGGGTGACGATGGTGGAAATGCCGATGATCAGGCCCAGGGCCAGAAAAAGCATTTTGGCCTTGCGCCGCCGGATATTTTTGAAAGAGATGTTATAAAGTTTCATTTTCCAGCTCCTTTTCCGATTCAAGGATGACCATGCGCTGCCTATGGCTCTCCCGGTTCAGCAGGGTGGCATCCAGCCCGTGCCGGGCGAACAGGGCCTCAATGGTCTCCGGGTCGATGCTGCGGCGGTCAAAGGTCACCACCAGCCGGGTGTCATGGGTGTCCAGGGACGTGCCGGACACCCCGGGAAGGGCCGCCACCTGGGTCACCAGGGATCTTGGCCAGGCCTGATGGTGTTCCATTTTAAAAATGGCATCGTCCAGGTGACGGGTCTTGAGGTAGGAGAGCGGACCGGGCAGAAACAAAAAGACCAGACCCGCAAGAATTATGCACGAGACAGCGAAGGTCAGGGTGCCGAAAGACAGCCCCCGTTTTTTGACTCCCAGCACCTTTTCTCTTTTTTCCCGGTATTTTTCCGGATCCCAGGTCATGATCCCTCCTCCCTATTTCTTGAATTCGCAAAGCCAGGCGCTGGCGTTGATCTCGGACATGGCAATCAGGAGCTGATCATTGTTGACCGTGCGTGCCAGCGGGGCCGGGTTGCAGCCGCCCTTCACCTCATTGATGCGGTCCGTGGCAAAGCGCATGCCGCAGTTGGTACAGACCATGGTGCCGCCTTCCTGAACATAGCCTTTGCCCGAACGGTAGCAGACATCGCAGGCATCCACGGCAGCACGGATCACCCCGTCAGGGCTTTTGACCACAAAAAATGTTACCATGATGCCCTTGTCGGATTTGACCCGGTAATAATGGGCCTTGCCGTCGGAGATCTCTTTCAGGGGCAGGGACACATCCCCGTTTTCTGGTTTCACTTTTTCGAATTTTCCCGTGCCGAACCATGCCTGGGCCGGGCCGGCAGCCGTTACGAGCAGAACGGCCAGTAAACTAAACAGTGCATAATATGTCATTTTCATGATTGTTTCTCCTTTTGCTGATGGATATGCCATACCGGTTGCCCGGTTCAAGGGGAATCCGGGAATGGTCTGTGCAGACAATCTGCTCACCGGATGCCAGTTCAAAAATATGCCGACGGCCCGGGCCTCTGAAATGGGATTTTACCAGCAGGGGCCTGCAGTCTGATTGAGGGTCTAACACAACGTCTTCCGGCCGGATGAAAACAGCGGGAGTGTCTGCGTGATGAGTCATGACCGGGTGACCGGGTTCAAGACGGCCCACAGGGGTCACCAGCCCGCCGGAAGGGCAGACCTGTGCCCGGATAAAAGACCCTTCTCCGATAAATCCGGCCACATCTTCTGTGGCCGGATGGTAATACAGATGTTCCGCGCAGTCCCACTGGCAAAGCTTTCCGTGTTTCATCACACCTATTTTATCCGCCATGGCAAATGCCTCATGCTGATTGTGGGTCACCAGAAGCCCGGTGGTGCCGAATTCGTTCAGGATACAGCGCACTTCTTCGGACAGAGATTCCCGAAGGGAGATGTCCAGATTTGAAAACGGCTCGTCCATCAAAAGGAGCCCCGGCCTGGGCGCAAGGGCCCTTGCCAGGGCCACCCGCTGCTGCTGTCCCCCGGACAGCTCATGGGGGTATCTGTTTTCCGACCCCGACAGGCCGGTGATGCCGATCAACTGATGCAGGTCTTTTCTGTTTTTCAGGGCCGGGCCAAAGGCGATGTTTTCCATGACCGTTAAATGGGGGAACAGGGCATAGTCCTGGAACACCATTCCCGTGCCCCTTTTTTCCGGACAGACATTGGTCCGATGGTCAAATACCATTTTCCCATTGATTGCAATCCTGCCCCGGTCCGGGGTTTCAAATCCTGCGATCATGCGCAGCAGCGTGGTCTTGCCGCACCCGCTCGGGCCTAGAAGCGCGCCCAGTTCTCCTTTTTCAACGACAAAAGAGATATCTTCGGCAACGGTGAGTTTCCGGTTGTGTGTTTTATGGATTTGATCAACCTTCAGGCACATGTTGTTTTTTGCTCCTTCCGATAAAAGTGAGAAAACCGACCGGGATCATGCCGGCCAGCACCAGGGTGACCGCCGGGAGGGCCGCGCGTTCCCATTCCCCTTCCGAGGTCAGCTCAAAAATTTTCACGGCCAGGGTGTCCCATCCGAACGGCCTGAGCATCAGTGTCACTGGCATCTCCTTGAAAATTTCCACCAGCACCAGGATGCCGCCGGTCACCATACCTTTTCGGATCAGGGGCAGGTGAATCTTTGACAGCAGGGCCGGGCCGGTGACTTTCATCAGGCGCGCCGCTTCGTCAATAGATGGGGTCAGCCGGGTCATATGACTGGAAACCGGGTTGTAACCCACCGTCAGAAACCGGATCATGTAGCACAGGGGAAGCAGGATCAGGCTGCCCTGGAGAAGCGCGCCCTGCAGTTGAATCCCCAGCATGTCCATGGTTCCGGTCACGCGGCTGTCCAGCCATGCCACCACGTGAATGATGCCCACGGCAAGAACGGTTCCGGGCAGTGCGTACCCGGACAAAGAGAGTTTGGCAGCGATCCCGGTTTTCAGATCGGCCCTGCGCCGTCCTGAATAGGACAGGCTCACGGCCACGGCAAGGGTCACGGCCGTCCCCATCAGTCCTAGAAAAAAGGTGTTGGCAACCAGACGGATATAGTGGGCCCCGAATTCAACGGCAAATGCTTTTGCCGTCCAGATCAGCAGTTGAACCGCCGGTATGACGAACGATACCAGCAGCACCGTGCTGCAGAAAGCCGATGCCAGGAAATGACCTGTACCGTTCAGTCGTTTTCTTGAGACCGGCTGGTGTCCGCCCCGGTTGAAGAACTTTTGTTTGCGGCGCAGCCAGGATTCCGCGGCAACAATCACCAGGACCATCACCACCAGGATGGATGCCAGCTGGGCCGCGGCATTGACGGAAAACAAGCCGTACCAGGCTTTGTAAATACCCGTGGTAAACGTGTCGTAGTTGAACACGGACACTGCACCGAAATCCGCCAGGGTTTCCATGAAAACCAGGATCAGTCCGCCGAAAATCCAGGGTCTGGCCATGGGCAGGGTGACGCGGAACAGGGTAAACATCCGCCCGCCCCCCAGAGACTGGGACGCCTCGACCATGGAACGGCCCATGGACCGGAATCCGGATGAGGCCATCAGAAACACATAGGGAAAAATGGCCAGAGAGATGACCATGATGGCTCCGCCGCCGGACCTGATTTCAGGAAACAATCCGGCAAGATCCGGGGCGTACTCCCTGACAGCGGTTTGAACCGGCCCGGAATAATCCAGCAGCCCGGTATAGATAAACGCCATCACATAGGTGGGTATCGCCAGGGGAAAAATCAGCCATTTTTCAAACAGGCGCCGGCCCCAAAACTCATAAAATGAGGTCAGCCATGCCAGGGAAATTCCTAAAGCGGCCGTGACTGAAACAACTCCGGCCACAAGGATGGCAGTATTTTTCAAAAGCCCGGGCAGCACATACTGCTTCAAATGAGACCAGATGTCAGGGTCGGCATTCATTCCCGAGGCCAGGATAAACAGCACCGGCGACAGGGAAATGGCGGCAATACCCGACGAAACGATGAAGCCGCCCTGATATTTGATGGATGAAATCATTTATACCCTTCAATATCCATGAGCCTGACGGCCCGGGCCTGAAGTTCACCGGCTCTGGCAAGGTTGACAGTGCTTGCCTTGAACGCACCCCATTTCCGGACATCTGCGTGGGGAAGCACGGCCTCGTTCACAGGGTATTCCATGTTTGCGTCGGCAAATAGTTTCTGGGCGTCTTTTTCAGAGAGCCATTCCAGAAACCGGACGGCCTCATCGATATTTTTGGAGTATTTGACAATCCCGGCACCGGATACGTTCACGTGAACCCCGGTATCCGACTGGTCGGCCCAGAAAATGCCCAGGGGAAGATCCGGATTTTGTTTCATGAGGCGGCCGTAATAGTAGGTGTTTACAATTGCGGCATCTCCCTGACCTGCCGCAATTGCCTCCAGTACCTTGGTATCGCTGGAATAGGGGGGCGCGGCAAGGTTGCTTACCCACCCCGACACTATCGACTGGGTTCTGTCTTCCCCCAGGGTCGCGATGAGCATGGCCACCAGGGACTGGTTGTAAACTTTTTTGGAAGTTCTCAGCAGAAGACGGCCCTTCCAGTCTTCGCCGGCCAGGGCTTCATAAGTGCTCAGATCTTCTTTTTTCACCCGGTCCGTATTGTAGACAATGGTCCTGGCTCTAACGGACAACCCGAACCAGCGGTTGTCAGGATCTTTGTAATGATCCGGGATATTTCGGTCCAACACCGGGGATGTGACCGGAACCAGGATCTCTTTTTGCGCCGCATGCCAGAGGTTGCCCGCATCCACAGTCAACAGGATGTCTGCTGCCGTGTTTTCTTTTTCGGAAAGAATCCGCTGGAGCATCACCGGGGCCTTGCCTGTGATATAGGTGATTTTGATCCCCTGCTCTTTTTCATACTTTTCAAACAGATCCTTGACCAGATGTTCCTTTCTGGCGCTGTACACTACCAGTTCATCCGGGGCCGCGACGGCCTGGCCGGAAAAGAAAATGAACAGAAATAAAAGTGCTGTAACTATTTTTGTCATGAATATAACGCTCCTTTAAATTTAATTTAGTACCACGATGTGGCAATTAGATCTCTATTTAAAGAAAAAAGAGGCAGCTGTCAATAAATAAATTAGCCCAGCCGAACAATTCGTCGATTTTTGTGAACAGGTCTTGCAGAAATTGCTTTGCGACGCGGGAAAATATGTCCTGGTTCCCCGGTTTTTTTTCTTTTTGTTAATCCTTGTCCTGTTTATGCGGAGACAGAGTGAACTTCGTTATTGTAACCACACATAAAGGACAGAACCGATGACAAAAGTTGACATCGATTTCAGGGATTCGTGCAGCAGGGGGTGAGGTAGAAAATCAGGCCCCGCCCGCATTGATCAGAAAAATCGCCACGCACGCCATGGCCAGAAACAGGTAATTGGCCGGCCGCAGGGTTTCTTTCCAGAAAACCAGGCTGATCAGGGTGGTGACGGCGATCACGCCTAAGCCCAGTGTGGGATAGGCAATGGCACCGGGCAGGTGGGACAGGGCCAGGACCCAGAAATAAGTGGCCAGGACATTGGTGGTTCCCAAAGCCGTGCCCCAGATCAGGCAGTCTCTGCCGGGCCGTTTCAGGCCTTTGAGCCGGGGCAGGGTGAGGATCAGGGCCGTGCCGAAAATGGTGGCCAGAAACGCTTTGGAATCTGCCCGGGGTGCCAGTTCCGCCTGAATTTTAAAGACAAAATCCGTGATGCCGTATGCGCCGAAAAGCAGCAGGCCCCAGAGGATGCCATGGGCGGTGTTTCTTTGTGAACGTCTGAAACGGATGGGTTCCCGGCTGGCAAGCGGCAGGCACAGGAAAGCCAGAGCGATCCCCAGTGCCTGGAAAAATCCCGTGGTTTCGCTGAAAAAAATCAGGGAGCCCAGGGTGGGAATGGCTGAGGACAGGCGCATCATGGTGGTGGACAATGCCAGGCCTTCCGCTCGGATGGCTTTGTTGAAAAGCCACAGGCACAGCACATACATGACCCCGGTGAATATGCCCAGAAACCAGATGAACAGGGAGTTGTCCCCCAGGGTTTTCCAGGCCCCCCAGGCGATGAGCCCGGCCGTGCATACCACATAGTTGACGGCCAGAAACTGCCACAGATTGACTGTCGGTTTGTTTCCGGCCTTCATGCTCGACGCCACCCCGCTGGAAAAAAGGATGGTCAGAAGCAGAAACAAAAAACCTTGCATAGTGATTCAGATCCAGTTCAAAAATAATTTCTCAGCTTCAGTTCAAACGGATGGGGATTGAGATAGGTCTGGGTTTTGAGCCAGGGATGGTCATATTTCAATACATAGTGTTTGATCAAAGTCAAAGGGACAATCAAAGGCACATACCCGTCCCGGTACTGGTCAAAGCTGGTCAGCAGCTCCTGTTTTTCCGACGGGGTCAGGTCGTTTTTAAAAAAACCCATGGCATGCTGGAGCACATTGATATTTTTTTTGATGGTGGTCATCAGATTCAGGGATTTGAGCAGCAGTCCTTCATAAGTATCCAGCAGTTCATTGAAGTCCTGGTGTTTGCCGCCGGCCACCTGTTTGCCCATCTGCCGGTAAATCTCCTGGCTGTGGGACAGGATCAGCAGTTTGTTGTCCGTGTGAAAGGTCACCAGTTTGCCTAAAGTGGGCCGGTTTTCCAGAAACTGCCGCCAGCGCTGGAGGGTGAAGATATTTTCAATGAAATGTTCCCGCAGCTGGGGATCATTGAGCCGGCCCGCCTCTTCCACGGGAATCCGGGGAAACTTTTCCGTGAAGGCCCGGGCAAACAGTCCGACCCCGTTGTTTTTTATCTTGCCGTTTTCGCCATAGACCTTGATCCGGTAAAGCCCGCTGCTGGGGGATTTGCTTTTGAAAATAAAGCCGCACAGGTTTTGTTTTTCCAGTTCCGGCAGTTTTTTTTCGATCCAGGTCTGCATCTGTCCGGTGTGGTCCTCCCCGGTTTTCCGGGTGATCAGCCGGGGATTTTCCGGATCTCCTTCCAGGCGCAGGGAATTTCTGGGCGTGGGCATGCCGCATTCCACTTCCGGGCACACGGGCACATACTCGCAGAACAGCCCCAGGGTCTGGGTGAGAAACCGGTCGTGGCTGTGGCCCCCGTCATACCGGACAGGGTTGCCCATCAGGCAGGAGCTGATACCGATTTTTATGGGTGACAACATGGATGACATCCTCCCGATACGGTTATGATTGACTTTATCTGTTCCAATATATAGGTTCTGTGACGGAATGAAACCTCTTTTTAAAAGGAAAACTGATTTTTATGAGATCCAGGGATAAAGGGTGTTTCCAGTGTGGGGTTTTGATGATTGCCGGGCTGCTGGTTGGAATGATTTTATCCGGGTGCACGCCAAAGGAAAAACAGACGTTTTCCGAAGAATCCTGGGAAGATCAGGTGGCCCAGACCCGGGTGTCGGGTCTGTATGAGCCCCATGTGGCGGAGGACGGCCGGTTTTTCGCTCCCTGGATGCCCATGCCGGACAAAAGTTTTCTGGATGTGCTGTGGTGGAAACTGTCTTCCAAAACACAGTATTCAGATGAAGAACAGACGTTTCTGCCGGCCGTGCTGCCGGACACGGCAGAGCGCCTCGCACGGACAAAGGGCGATTTTATCCTCTGGGTCGGGCACAACACGTTTCTGGTGCGGGTCAATGATACATACTGGCTCACGGACCCGATGTTCTCTAAACGGGCCCTGGTGCCGGCCCGGGTCACGCCGCCGGCCCTGACGGTGGAAGATGTCAACCGCCTGGTGCCGAAAGTGAATATTCTGATCTCCCATAACCATTATGATCATCTGGACCGGGCCACCATGAAGCAGCTGCCGGCGGATGCCCGGGTGTTTGTGCCCCTGGGGCTGAAACGTCCGGTTGAAAAGATGAACAAAACCGATGTCCGGGAAATGGACTGGTGGGATGAAAAGGACCTGGGCGCCGGAGTGCGGCTGATCTGTCTGCCCGTCCAGCACTGGTCCCAGCGCATCACCCAGGGCCGGAACAAGACCCTGTGGGCCTCCTGGCTGTTGATCACGCCGGATGTCACCCTGTATTTCGGGGGAGATACGGGATATTTCAAGGGATTTGAGGAGATCGGGCGGCGGTTCCCGGATATCGACTATGCGTTCATGGCCACCACGGCCTATCATCCCCGGTGGTTCATGGCCTACAACCACATGAATATTCCTGAAGCGGTCCGGGGGTTTGAAGAACTGGGTGCGAAATATTTCATTCCCACTCAGTGGGGGACGTTTCATCTCGGGGACGAGCCGGCCGGCTACCCCGGCCTGGACCTGGCCCGGTATATCGCGGAAAACCAGGTGGATGCTTCGCGGTTCAAGATCATGGATATCGGTCAGATTCTTGCCATGGATTGAGAATCTGCCCGGACATCATCCGGAAGGCGGTCAGCCGGCATCCTCTGGTTGGCTTCCCGCTATCCAGTTGGCAAGATTAATACGAATCCTCGTGAGACGATCCTTTCCCAGCTTTCCAATGGCCCCCTCCAGCATGTCCTGATGGACAACGGCAAGCCGCGTAGCCCGTATAACACTGGCACGCTTCAAGCCGCTGTTCTTATAATCTCCATCGGATTCAGAAACCAGTTCATCTGTCGCGGAAATAGGAGAAGGATTACCTGGCCTTCTTCAGCCATCAAAAGGTCTCTTTCAGGTCGTCCATGCTGTAGTCACTCGGCTCTTCCTCCATCCCCCGCATAGCACTCTTCAGCGATAAAGTCGACCACTCTTTTGCTTCGTCCCTTGACCTGCGCGACCGGGCTTTTGTCTCCAGATACTCGATGAAATCCAGTACCTCAATTTGTTCCGGTTCCGGCAAATCCCGGACATGATCTGCGATTTTTTGAGAAACGGTCATAGCTGCCCCCAATTATCTTTCTTTTTCTGTCCTGTGAAAAAATATTCGAAACTCCATATTTTCTATATAGTTTAACAAACTTCAACAATTTTGCAATTCTTGTTTTTTTGAAACTTCAGCCATGCAGGCATGGGTCATAATTATTTACAGGTTTAATGATTAGAATTGTATCTGCAAAAATTGCTTTGAAAAACGTTACTTTAAAAGCGTGCGAAGTGTTTCAATAACCGGTCATTTCCAGGTATCCCATGCCCCGGGCATTGTTTCCGGTAAAGCGCATGGCCCCTTCCCAGTAGGCAAAGGCATGGGTATGCTCCTGGTGGTCGATCACCGGGGTCACGTGCAGGTCCAGGTCATGATCCGGGATCTGAATCCGCCATCGGACCGGGTAGCGCGTGCCCGTGTCCGGGCTTTTCCAGTGGCCTGTCGGGGTCAGGGTGAAATCCGATTCCGACAGGATCACACAGGTGCCGTCTGCCAGTGAAATGCTGCCGAAGCTGTATCCGTTCTCAGTGCCGTCGGCTTTCCGGATCCGGCACACCATGAGATCCCGGCCGTCTTCCAGGTGAGCCGAAAACCAGTCCCAACCCTGGATGTTTTCTCCCAGCACCGTGGTGCTCCATTCGTGGTCAAACCAGGAATGGCCCCGGACTTTAAAACGCTCATTTCCCATGCGGATGGTGCCCTGGGTGAGAAGCCGGGGCAGGGAATAATAATACGAAGCATTGCCTTTTCCCGGGCCTTTGGGGGAAAATCCCCCGTCCCCCTGGAAAATGGGGGGCTTGGCCTGCACCAGGGTGAAAGACAGGGAGATGTCATCGGAGGCAGCTTCCAAAGCCAGGCTGGAACCCGGGGTATCGATCTGCTGGACCTGCCAGTTGTCCAGCCACACGGCAAAGGGATCTGACCGGCTGCCGGCAATGCCCAGGCTCTCCCGGTTCATGCGGGAGGTGCTGTAAAACCGCCGGTTTTGGGAGTCCGTGAGTGCCAGATGGGCCAGGTACAGCTGCCGGGTCCGCCATTGAGACGTGCCCGTGACGGGATCACACGACAGTGCCTGGCGGAAAAACGTGAGCTGATATCCGAAATGCCGGCCCGTGTCCGTGGTCAGGTTGCCCGTGTAGTACCACCATTCCGTGCGGAAGGTATCGTGAGGTCCGGCATCCTCGGGAAATGTCAGGGGCCGGGGAGCCATGACCCGGTCAAAGCAGTCCGTGCCCCGGGTTTCAGACAGGGCCTGGGCGATATCGATACGTTCGGAGTCCTCCGGGGTGCAGCCCCAGAAACAAAGGGCTTGCATCAGGAGCAGCACAAGGACAATCATGTGTATGGCAATGATGGACAGACGTTTCATGGCTACTCCATGTGAAGGGCTTCGGAAATCCGGATCCGGCCGGCAGCCAGGGCCGGGAAAATGCCGGCGGCCAAAGCTGCTGCCGATGACAGCACCAGGGCCTGCACCAGAATCCCGGGTGAAAGAATCATGTCATAGGTCCATCCAAAGGTTCGCTGGTTGATCACATGAATCAGGATCCAGGACAACGCAATGCCCAAGGGGATGGCCATGATCCCGGAGAGCAGGCCGTAGAAAAAGCATTCATGGATCAGCAAGCCCCGGACCTGGCCGGGCAGGGTGCCGCAGGCCCTTAGAATACCGATCTCCCGGGTCCGTTCCAGCAGCAGGGCCATGACGGCATTTAAAATACCGGTCAACGCCACGATGGCTGTGAGTACCTGCAGGGCGGACGTGATGACAAAGGTGTTGTCAAACACCGCAAGGATGCTCTGTTTGATATCTGTCCCGGACCGGAGCCGGATCAGCGACCCCGGCGGAATCATCTGTTTGATGGTGTTTATCACGGGGTTGACGGAAATTTCGTTTTCCAGAAACAGCTGCATGGCCGTGATGTCATCATGTCCCCAAAATCGGGCCATGGTCTCCCGGGACATCACCACCCGGCCCCCGCCCATGAAAAAATCCCGGAAAATGCCGGCGATCTGAAAAGATACCGGCCCCTGGCGGGTTTCCAGAACCACGGCCGCGCCTTGTTCCGGCTCCACCTGATGCTGCCGGGCAAAGATTTCCGATACAAAAATCCATCCTTTTTCCAGCAGAGCGTCCAGTTCCGGTTCCGGGGCCGCGGTCCAGGACCACCGGTTTTTGGACTGATTCGACTCATAGGAAAACAGATGCACCTTGCCTGCGGCCCGGGAAAACACGGGATGAATGTTGTAGGCGGACACTGCCGCCACTTCAGGCAGACTTTTTATTTTTTCCACCAGTGCCGGGTCCAGGGACGGGTTTCGTTCATCTGCCGAAGACACATGAACATGGCCCCCGATGTGGTCGTCCACCCACTGGACAATGGATTGCCTGAAACTGCCGGTCATCACCCCGATGCCGATATAGACGGAAGTGACCACCATGAGTGAGGCCATGAGCACGCTGGTCTGGCGCAAAGACCGGGTGATGTTTCTCAACGCCATTTTTATCATGATCCCCAACACACGGGACCCGGCTGCCAGCAATGCCCGGACCAGCAAGCGGATGATCAGCGGTGTCAAAAGGGCGGCCCCGAAAAAAATCATGAACAGGCCGGAAAAATCATACCCGGCATGGTCATGACCCGCTTTCATCAATAATCCGGCGGCGGTGAGAATGATCAGGCCCAGGATGAACAGGCCGGGAATCATCCGCTGGAACCGGTATTCAGACACGGATTTGTGCATCAGGCTCACCGGCCTTGTGCCGGCCGCGGCCAGGGCCGGGAAAAGACCGGCAATCAGGGAGGTCAGCACACCGGCCACCAGTCCCTTGGCAAGGGTGGCACCGGATATCTGGGTCTGACCCACGGTCAGGGTGAAATACATCTCCGACACCGTGGCCGTGACGGCCTGTACGGCGGCTGTGCCCATCAGAATGCCCAGCACCGCCCCGGACACGGCACCGATCACGGCATACAGCATCACTTCCGCCATGACCGTGAAAAAAACCTCGTTCCGGGTGGTGCCCAAAGCCCGGAGGATGGCATGGAGCCGGTGGCGGCGGGAAACGGAAAAAGACACGGTGTTGTAAATCAGAAAAATGCCCATGAACAGGGCCAGCATGGAAAATGCGGTCAAACTGTTTTCAAAGGATCGGGACAGACTCCGCACCGCCTGGTTCTGCTGGTCGGTTTCAACCAGAAACAATCCTTTTTCCAGGTGGTTCTGAATCTCAGCGGCTGTGTCCCGGGAAGGCAGGATCAGATCGATGCGGGTGATGTTCTCTTTCATGTCCAGAATTTCCTGGGCCACGGAAATGTCCGTGACCATCAGGCCTTCCAGAATTAAATTGGATCGTTTGTCCCGGCCTTCCAGAAACCCGGCAAGGGTGACCGTGATCTGCCGGTCCCCCATGGAGATGGTCAAAGGACTGCCGATCTTCAGACCGAATGTGTCGCCAAGGGTTTGGGCGAGAAACACCCCGGATGATCCGGTCATGACATTGGACAGGTCCCGGTTTTCCGACGCCAGGGGCAGGGTCCTGAAATGGGTTTCTGAAAACGGGTCCACCCCCATGAGCGTGAGGACCCGGTCTTCCAGTTCCGGGATCGTCACATGCCGGGAAATCACGGGGGCGGATGCGTGGATGCCCAGCCGGGTCCGGATCATGGTAAAGGTGGTCTGGGGGATGTCCAGATCCGCGCCTAAAATCTGGTGGGTGGACCGGGACACCAGGGCCGTGGTGGACAGGTCAAAGGATTTTTCCACGGATGTTTTTGCAATGTCAATGGCCACGACCCCGGCCACGCCCATGGCAATGCCGAAAATCAGCAGCAGGGTCCGCAGCAGATGGCGCCGGCTGTGGCGCAGGCTGATGCGGATCAGTACCCGGCTAACCATGGGTCTGTCCGGAAGACGTCTGTTTCAAGGGAGTCAGGGTCCGGTCGGCCACGGTAAACATCTGGTCGGCCCAGACGGCCGCATCCGGGCTGTGGGTCACCATGATCAGGGTCTTGTTCTGTTTGCGCACCAGATCTGAAATCATTTCCATGATGGTCCGGCCGGCTTCCTGGTCCAGGTTGCCCGTGGGTTCGTCCGCCAGTACCAGATCCGGATCATTCACCAGGGCTCTGACAATGGCGACCCGCTGCTGCTCTCCGCCGGACAGGGTTTCAGGAAAATCTTGGGCCCGGTCCCAGAGTCCCACCTGTTCCAGCAGGGCCCGGGCCCTTGTCAGGCAGGTTTTTTTGGCTGTTTTGTCCAGCTCCGCGATCAGGGTGACATTCTCCAGGACCGTCAACACGGGAATCAGGTTGAAAAACTGGTAAATGAACCCGATGTGCCGTCGTCTGAACAAAGTCCTGTTTGTGTCGGTCATGGTGTTGATGCACTGGTTGCCCACCAGAATTTTTCCCTGGTCCGGCAGGTCGATACCGGATATCAGATTCAAAAGCGAGCTTTTGCCCACCCCGCTTTTTCCCATGATCATGCAGACGCTGCCCGAGACAAACCGGGCCGATGTCCGGGAAAAGATGGTTCTGCGGGTGCCGCTGTCATCAAAGGATTTATCAATTTCCAGCAGTTGGACGTCCACAAACCCTCCCTTAAGAAAACAGGTGTTGGATTCAAACCCTTAAAAAAAAAGGGCTGTGCCGTTATGACCGGCACTGCCTGCAATCATAAGCTGATTCAGCTTTATACGTCAATGCCCCGGGATTAAAATCCGCCTTAAGCAAATATCCATGGCCTTGCATTGATTGGGTGGATAAGATATCTAAAAAAAAACGATAAAAAAGGGGTATAAGACAATGACAGATGACATCTGCATTGAATGGCAGGTCTGCGGTTTTGAGGAATTGACACCCGGGTTGCTTTATGAACTGCTCAAACTTCGGGTGGATGTGTTTGTGGTGGAGCAGGCCTGTGCTTATCCGGAACTGGACGGCAAAGATCAGCTGGCAGACACCCGGCATCTCATCGGCCGGGTACAGGACGGCAGCCTGGCAGCGTATGCCCGGATACTGGCACCGGGTGTCCGGTTTTCAGACATCAGTTTCGGCCGGGTGGTGGTGGCCCCTTTGTACCGGAAAAAAGGGCTGGGACACTTGTTGATGAAACAGATTCTGGCAGCGGCCGGCCGGCTCTGGCCGGGGTGTCACATCACCATTTCCGCCCAGACATATCTGACGGCATTTTACCGGTCCCACGGATTTGTTCCCGTGTCGGATTCCTATCCGGAAGATGGTATCGATCACATTGACATGACACACAATCCGGTTTAGATTGATGGGACCGACTGAATGATAACTTCATGCAGGGAGGACCCAAAAAATGACATCTCAGTTATTTTCACCGTTCACGATCAAAAATAAAACATTTAAAAACCGCATCGGCGTGGCACCCATGACAAGGATGTCTGCGGCCGGGGACAGCATTCCCAGGGAAGATGTGCTGACATTTTTAAAAACCCGGGCCGAAAACGGGGCCGGTATGGTGTATACCGAAGCCATTGTCACCGATTATGAAAGCGCCCAGGGATATCCCGGCCAGGCCCGGATTTTAAATCAGGTCCAGGTGGATGCCTGGAAAAATGTAACGGATGCGATCCGGAGCCACGGGGCCATGTCCATCTGTCAGGTGTTTCACTGCGGGCGGATGGCCTATGAAGGAATCAATCCGGCCAACCGGGTGATTGCCCCGAGTCCTGTGGCGCCGATGCAGGAAAATCCCATGACGGGCACGGCTTATCCCGTGCCTGAACCCATGTCCCGGTTTGACATGGATCATGTGCTCAACGGGTTTGTGGAAACGGCCAAAGGGGTGGTGGCCGCCGGATTTGACGGCCTGGAACTGCATTGTGCCCATGGCTATCTGCTCAGTCAGTTTCTGTCTTCTTATTCCAACCGGCGAACGGATACTTACGGCGGATCCATGGAAAACCGGTATCGGTTCATCCATGAGGTGATTCAGGCGGTCAAACCGGTCATCCCCGAAGATTGTCTTCTGCTGGTGCGTATTTCCAACTGGGGCATTGCAGATATGGATGTGTCCCTGTTTTCAGACGCATCCGAGTGGCAGACCATGGTCCAATTATTTTCCCGGGAACCCATTGATGCCATTTCCGTTTCAACCTATGATTTTTCTGCGCCCGCCTTTGATACGGGCCGGAATATGGCTCAGATCACCCGGGATGTCACGGATCTGCCGTTGTTGATCTGCGGAAAGATTCATGATCGTAAAACTGCGGAAGATGCGCTGAAAGATGCGGATTTTGTCCTGTCCGGCAAATCCATGCTGCTGAATCCCGACTGGGTGGCGGATATTGAAGCAGATCGAGAACTGCCTTTGTATAAATCTGACGAAGCCGGCGTGGCATACACGACCACCCCGCTTCCCTGACATCAATTCACAGAAAACAAAATGACAATATCAAGGAGGGGGTTATGGAGATTGAACAGTACCGCGACGTGATTGAAAAGGCGATACAAAGTGAGATCGATGCCAGACGGTTTTATGAACAGGTATCTGATCGCATCAAAGACGATTATCTCAAAAAAGTGTTTGCTGAATTTGCTGCAGAAGAAGCTAAACATGAGCAGATCCTGACCGATATTTTAAATCAGAAAAAAGTGGATCCCGCTTATTTTGACTGTGACAAAGATTTTCATGTGTCGGAAACCATTGACATGCCCAAAGTATCAGAAAATATGGATCTCAAGAATGCCATCGGTCTGGCCATGAAAAATGAGGAGATCGCCATGAAAAAATATATGGGCCTGGCGGAAAACTGCACGGATGCCGGGTTGAAAACAATTTTTCTGGATCTGGCGGCCATGGAAAGGGGACACAAACATACCATGGAGGAGAAATTTGTGGACGTGGCCTATCCGGAAGTGTGGTAGGCCTGTCTGGTGAGAATGGATTGTATCCGGTTGTCAAACACATTTTATAAACAGACAAGGAGTTGAGTGGTGGAAAATTACATGGAGCAGATGGTGTTGTTTTTAACCAAATATGGGCTGAATATTATCGGTGCCATAATTATTCTGATTCTGGGCCGGATTGCCGCAGGTATCGGCAGAAGGCTCATTGAGAAGCTCATGGGCCGGTCCAAAGTGGATCCATCCGTGACCTCTTTTTGCGGCAGCCTGGTTTATTTCGGCATTCTGGCATTTACTGTCCTGGCGGCGTTGGCAAAATTCGGCATACAGACGGCCTCGTTCATTGCCGTGATCGGTGCCGCCGGTCTGGCCGTGGGTCTGGCGCTCCAGGGATCTTTGGCCAATTTTGCCGCAGGGGTTCTCATCCTGATCCTGCATCCGTTCAAGACCGGGCATTATATTGAAGCCGGCGGGGTCGCCGGCACGGTCAAGGACATTCAGATGTTTACCACTACGCTGGCCACACCGGACAATATCAAGATTCTGGTGCCCAATGGTAAAATATTAAATGATGTCATTAAAAACATTTCCGGGTATGATACCCGCCGGATCGATCTGGTGATCGGCATCGGGTACGGGTCGGATATTGAAAAAGCCTGGCAGATTCTGGAAAAGATTATTCAATCCGATGATCGTATTTTAAAAGAGCCCGCCTACACCATTGCTGTGTCCGAACTGGCGGATTCCAGCGTGAATTTTGTGGTACGTCCATGGGTGAACAGCGCTGATTACTGGGCCACCCGGTTTGATCTGATCAAAACCATCAAACAGTCGTTTGACGAAAACGACATTGAAATTCCGTTTCCCCAGGTCACCGTGCACAAAGGGTAGACAAAACAAGGGACAGAGAAAAAAAGACAGCTGTCATTGATGTGAAAACATGGGTTACAGCTGTCTTTGGTTATCTCTCAGGCAGGATGGTCTTCCGTGTCCTGGAACGCATGGGCAATCTCAAGGATTTTGTCTTCAATCTGGAAAAATGCATCCACGATGACGGGATCAAATGATTTGCCTTTTTCTTCGAGAATGATGGCCATGGCGTTGTCATGGGAAAATGGCGGTTTGTAGCATCGTTCACTGATCAATGCATCATATACGTCGGCAATGGCCATGATCCTGCCGGCCAAAGGAATCTGCGTGCCGGCCAGACCGGACGGGTAGCCGTTGCCGTTCCATTTTTCATGATGGGTGCCGGCGATCTGGGCCCCCAAAGCCAGATAATTATTTCCCTGGTGATCTTTGGCTGCCCGGGTGATGATTGTTCTGCCGTGCTGGGCATGGAGTTTCATGATCTCAAACTCTTCTTCTGTGAGCCGGCCGGGTTTAAGCAGGATTCTGTCCGGGGTTCCCACCTTGCCGATATCATGCAGGGGCACGGATAAAAACAGATTTTTAATAAATTTTTCCGTCAGGATCTCTTTGAAAAAACCCGTATCCCTGAGATGTTCCGCAATGGCCCGGGCGTAATGCTGGGTTCTGACAATATGTTCTCCGGTTTCCGGATCCCGGGTTTCCACCATGGATACCATGGCTTCCATGGTCAACTGCTGGGCGGAAGACAGTTGCCGATACCAGGTGAATGCGGCCCGTTTTTCCATGGTGAACCGGCAAAGAGAAATCAGGGAAAACAAAACCAGCACTGTCACGACCGGGGCTGCCGGGGAGATAAACACGGACGCTTCCCGATAGGCGATCAGGCTGGCGCCGGTCAGGCCGGCGGCCCATGCCAGACTGACTGAAAACAGCATGCCCGGCCCAAAGGACCGGTAAAACAATCCCCCCATGAACAGGCCGGTGAGTATACAGGCAACCCCCTTTAACACTCCGGCCCATGCCGGTGCAATGATCAGGTTATTTTTCAGGATATTGTCGACCAGCACGGCACTGATTTCAACGCCCGGAAAATGTGGATCAAGCACGGTCTGGTGAATATCGTTCAACCCCATGGCTGAAGATCCCACAAGCACAATGCGGTCCTGAAGATCTGATTGTTCAAACTGCCGGTTTAAAATATCTACGGCAGACAGATAGGAAAAGGAAAATCCGGGCCGGGTGAAGCGGATGGCGGCATATCCTTCACGGGTGACGGGGATTTGATGGGCGCCTGCCGCAATACAGGGACCGGTCCGGGTCTGGATTACCCGGGCCGTGGAAATGTCCTGAGCCTCCAGAAACAAAGCCAGAGAGAGATGGGGAAAAATCTGTGACCCGTGCCGGATCAAGAGGGGGATTCGGCGCAACAGTCCGTCAAGGTCATATTGGCTGTTGATGAATCCCGTATTTTTCAGCCGGGTTTCAATGGCCGGGGTATTACACAAAGCCCCGGTGGCCTGGTGCAGGGATAACAGATGGTCCGGATCTGTGATTTCAACGGTGGTTTGTTTGCACACCGCCTCTTTGACGATACGATTAAAATAAAAATACCGGGCCCCCACCATGGAAGTGTCAGCCAGCACGGAGCCAAAGAAAATATCATTGTTTTCCATGCCTCCGGGCATATCTGTCACGGGCAGGTGGACATTGAGATCGGTTTCAAACCGCTGGATGATATTCTGAAGTGAGGACTGATCCGGTTCAGGAAACAAAATATCCAGTGCCATGGCCCGGGGTTCGGACTGATGGATCAGCCGGACCAGGCGGGCCAGCCGGTATCGGGGCCAGGGCCATTGGCCCACGGCGGCCAGGCTGGTTTCATCGATGTCCACGATGGTGATTTGATTTTCATCGTTTGACCGGAGAGCAGAGGACGCTTCCATCCGCATATACCGGTCATAAAAAAAATGATCCAAAGATTGCAGAAAACCGTTTTCAGAAGATGCGGCCAGAGCGATGATCAGTGTGATCATCAGTATCGTTCCTGCCCAGATGGTGCGAATTTTTTTGGACAGATCTATTTTAGGCGGGGACTCCATCACGGTTGTCTGATCACCTCATGTCAGGTATGGGACAATCCCAGAAACGTATTGCGGATCCGTTCCACATGGTCTAAAAGTTGGGTTTTTCTGGCCTTGCCCACGGCGTCCGGATACGCTTTTGCCAGAAGGTCGGTCAATGCCAGCAGATCCGATTCCAGGCAAAGGCTTTCCGTATGCCACCCATGGGCATCCATCTTCATCAGATTAAAATACCACAGACGAAACGTCAGCACATAGAAGCGGTCCGACATCTCCGTTAAAAACGGATTTCCTGCGGCATCGTGGAACAGATGTTTCAGATCCATATCCAGTCGGGCCAGCTTTTCCGGATCATGATGGGCCACCAGATCCCGGCACCGGTGGGTCAGCTGTTCCAGCCGGTTGAAGTGTGCCTTGTTAAACCGTTCTGCTGCCATGACCCCGATGACGGATTCCAGTTCCAGCCGGGCCTGAAACAGGTGGGTGATGGTATTGAGTTCCAGCTCAGATACCTGGATACCGGTTCGGGGCAGTATTTTAAGCAGATGTTCCCATTCCAGACGAAACAGTACCGTTCGCAACGGGGTTCTGCTGACACCGAATTCTTCTGCCAGGGCCTGTTCCTTGAGAATCTGACCCGGGTTGTATGCCAGGAAAATGATTCGTTCCCGCAGGGTATGATAAATTTTTTGATTCATTTTTTGTCAGTTTTAAATGAATAATCCATTAATTTTTAAGGAGCATATCACATATAAATAGTAAAAATAATATATTGACAATAGAAATTTTTTTGGTATACCATAAAAATATTAAAAAGTCACGCCATGCGGGTAATGGCAGAATTTAAATCAATTTCAGGGAGAGAAACTATGGAAACATATGATGTGGTAATTATCGGCGGGGCCGTCATGGGAAGTGCAACCGCCTATTTTCTTGCCGCCAATCCGGATTTCAACGGAAAAGTGCTGGTGATTGAAAAAGATCCCACCTATGCCAAATCATCCACATGCCTGTCTGCCGGCGGTATCCGGCAGCAGTTTTCCAACACGGAAAATATTCAGTTGTCCAAATTCGGTGCTGAATTCATCAAAAATATCAATTCCTATCTGCAAGTGGAAAACGATGATCCCGTGAATGTGGATTTTACGGAAAACGGGTATCTGATTTTAGCGACGGATGCAGGCATGCCCGTGCTGATGCAGAATCACAAAACACAGATTGCGGCCGGGGCCAATGTTAAAATTCTGGAAAAAGACCAGTTAAAACAAACGTTTGAATGGCTCAACGTCGATGATATTGTTGCCGGTTCTTACAACATCCCGGATTCAGGATGGTTTGATCCCCATTGCTTTACCATGGGGTTCAAAAATAAAGCCAAGAGTCTCGGGGTCACCTATCTGAACGATGAAGTGGTGGGTATCGAGCGGTCCGGGGATCAAATCACGGCCGTGCAGCTGAGTTCCGGAAAAAAGATCAACGGCGGCATGTTTGTCAATGCAGCCGGGCCCAAAGCCGCCCATGTGGCTGAAATGGCCGGTATTGACGATCTGCCGGTCCGTTCCCGGAAACGGTTTGTCTTTTTGTACAAATGCAATTCCCAGCTGCCCAACTGCCCCCTGGTGGTGGATCCGTCCGGGGCTTATTTCCGGCCTGAAGGACAGCATTTCATCTGCGGGATCTCTCCGGAAGCGGACAATGATCCGGATTGTGATGATTTTGACATGGATTATTCCGTGTTTGAAGAAACCTTGTGGCCGATTCTGGCGGAACGGGTGCCTGCGTTTGATGCCATCAAGCGGATTTCATCCTGGGCCGGTCATTATGAATACAACATCAAGGATCAGAATGCCATTATCGGACCCCATCCGACAGTGAAAAATTTCATGTTCATCAACGGGTTCAGCGGTCATGGACTTCAGCAGGGTCCGGGCGCGGGCAGAGGGATTTCAGAACTGATCACCTACGGAAAATACAAGACCCTGGATTTAAGGTGTTTTGAGTTTGAACGGTTTGCCAAAAATCAGCTGTACATTGAGCTGAATATCGTTTGACAGTCAGAAAAACAAACAATGCGCCAGCCGCAGGTCCTTTGAATTCACTGCCCGGCAGACAACACAGGTATGTGAATTAACATTGATACGGGTTCCCTCTTTGTGATATATTCGTTTCATTTTAAATTGTGCAACGAAAAAGAATCTTGAGTGAAAAACAAGGACAAGCTGATATATCGATGTAAAACCTGCGGCAGCCAGACATTCAAATGGATGGGGCGGTGCCCGGACTGCGGGGACTGGGATTCCCTGGTACAGGAGCGGCAGGTTTCAAAACCAGCCGGGAATTCCGGATCTTTGTTGACGGCGGAACCGGTTCCCATCGATTCCGTCAAGACAAGCCGGTCTTTGCGGATCTGCACGGGGATGAGCGAGTTCGACCGGGTCCTGGGCGGCGGGGTTGTAGATGGATCCCTGGTGCTCATCGGCGGGGATCCGGGCATCGGCAAATCCACGCTTATGCTCCAGGTATTGTCCGCTCTGGCGCAATCGGGTAAAACCTGCCTGTATGTATCCGGCGAAGAATCCATTCGCCAGCTTTCCATGCGGGGGCAGCGCCTTGAAAAAGGGTGCTGCCCCTCTTTATTGATCGTTTCGGAAACCAATCTGGACGCCATTGCCGCCATGATGGCGAAAACCGCCTATGATGCCGTGGTCATCGATTCCATTCAAACCGTGTTCCAGCCGGATGTCAATTCCACCCCGGGCAGCGTCACCCAGATCCGGGAGGCGGCCATGCGGTTCATGCATCTGGCCAAATCCAGCGGTACCCCGATTTTTCTGGTGGGGCATGTGACCAAGGTCGGGGCCATTGCCGGTCCCCGGATCATGGAGCATATGGTGGACACGGTATTGTATTTTGAAGGCGATAAAAGCCATGTGTTCAGAATATTGCGGGCCGTGAAAAACCGGTTTGGCTCCACCAATGAAATCGGGGTGTTTGAAATGCGGGAAAAAGGGCTGGTGGAAGTGCCCAATCCATCGGCCGTGTTTCTGGCTGAACGGACCTCCGTGGCCCCGGGATCCGTGGTCACGGCCTGTATGGAGGGAACCCGTCCCATTCTGGTGGAAATCCAGGGACTGGTCTCCACCTCCAGCCTGGGCAATCCCCGGCGCACCGTGCTCGGGCTGGATATCCAGCGGGTGGCATTGATCGTGGCGGTCATGGAAAAACGTCTGGGAATGAATCTGTCCGGGCTGGATCTGTTCATGAACGTCACCGGCGGGGTCCGGATTGTGGAGCCGTCTGCGGATCTGGCCATTGCGGCGGCCCTGGCAGCCAGTTTTCTGGACAAACCCGTTCCCGGAAACACCACTTTGATCGGAGAAATCGGCCTGACCGGTGAAATCCGGGCGGTAAGTCATGCCCAGGCCCGGATCAAGGAAGCCGCAAAAATGGGATTTACCACCTGTCTGGTGCCGGCCTCCGCATTAAAACAATTGTCAAAAGTTCGCGGCATGACCATCGAAAGTGTCCGATTTTTAAAAGAAGCCATGGAGGTATTGTTTGGCAGCTAAAAAACGCGGGGCAAAATCAGGGTACCGGTCCGGGGGTGCCGGCGGTTCAAAATGGGAAGATCACCTCACCCGGCAGGCCCGGGCGGAAAATTATCCGGCCCGGTCTGTGTACAAACTCAAAGAGATTCAGCAGAAATTTCATGTGATCAAAAAAGCGGATGTGGTTCTGGATCTGGGATGCGCGCCCGGATCCTGGCTGTTGTACGCATCAAAACAGACAGGCCCGAAAGGCCGCGTTTTCGGTATTGATATTCAAGCCGTCACCATTGATCTGCCGGCAAATGTGTCTGTGATGCAACAAGACATCCTTGACATGACGGATGCGTCATTTTTTGATCCGGTGTCCGGATGCGGTGTGGTGCTGTCGGACATGGCACCGGCCACCACGGGCAGAAAAGATGTGGATGCCTTTCGTTCCTTTGAACTGTGCCGCATGGCACTGGAAACAGTGGATCGTTTTCTGATGGAAAAAGGCCATTTTGTGTGCAAGATTTTTCAGGGCAATGACTTTGCCCGGTTTGAAAAACAGGTGAAAAAACGGTTTGCGGAATGCCGGGTTTTTAAACCGGAAAGTTGCAGAAAACAGAGCAAAGAAATATATATTATCGCAAAACAAAAACGAGCAACATAATGTAAGGAGTGGATTCATGTCAGGACACAGCAAATGGTCGACCATCAAACACAAAAAAGGGGCGGCCGATAAAAAACGGGGGAAAATTTTCACCAAGCTGATCAAAGAGATCACCGTGGCGGCCCGCATGGGCGGCGGAGATCCGGAAGCCAACCCCCGGTTGCGCCAGGCCCTTACCGCAGCCAAAGCCCAGAACATGCCCAAGGATAATTTTGAACGGGCCATCAAAAAAGGCACAGGCGAACTGGAAGGGGTGAACTATGAGGAAATCATCTATGAAGGATACGGCCCGGGTGGCGTGGCCGTGATGGTGGAATGCCTCACGGACAACCGGAACCGGACCATCGCCGATGTCAGATACATGTTTTCCAAAGCCGGGGGCAATGTGGGAACGGACGGGTGTGTGGGCTGGATGTTCGATAAAAAAGGACTGATCGCCGTCAACAAGGAAGGGATGGATGAGGATACCCTGATGGAAGTCGCTTTAGATGCCGGCGCCGAGGACATCAAAGATGAAGGGGATGTGTATGAGGTGATCACGGAACCCGCAGAATTCGATGCCGTGAAGAACGCTCTGGACAAAGCACAAATCGCCTGTGAGATGGCGGAAATCACCATGATTCCCCAGACCATGACAGCGGTCACGGGCAAGGAGGCCGAGCAGATGGTCCGGTTCATGGAGGCCTTAGATGATTGTGATGATGTTCAGAATTTTTATACCAATGCCGATATCCCGGACGAAGTTTACGAAAACATGTGATCGCTTTTGTCGATTTTTTGCTGCAACCATGAATCAAAGGCCGGCATGACCCCATGCCGGCCTTTTGAATGTCAGACCAGATGGATCATTTTCTGTACCGCGCCCAGGGCTTTTTTTCGGATATCTTCCGGGACCCTGATTTCTCCTGACAGGGTTTCCAGACTGTTTTTGATATCTTGCAGACGGATTTTTTTCATATCCGTGCACCGCATTTTTTCGGATGCCGGAAAAAACTGCTTGTCCGGGTTGGCTTTTGAGATGGGATACAGCAGGCCGACTTCCGTACCGATGATGAACTGGCGGTGAGCGCTGTTTTTTGCGTACCGGATCATACCGGAGGTGGACTGGATGGTGTCGGCCAAAGCCAGGATTTCGGGCGGACATTCCGGATGGGCCATGAACAGCGCATCCGGGTGCTTCTGCCTTGCGTCTGCCACATCTTTCAGGGTCAGGTTGTTGTGAAACGGGCAGAACCCGTCCCATAAATGGATTGTTTTGTCCGTGTGACCGGCCGCATATTGTGCCAGGTTTTTGTCCGGTGTCATGAGCACCTCATCTGCGGACTGGGCATTGACCACATCAATCACATTGGCCGAGGTGCAGCAGATATCAGATACGGCCTTGACCGCGGCAGACGAGTTGACATAGGTGATGACCGGGATGTTTCCCAACGCCTTTTTTCTGGCGCTCAACGCCTCGGGTGTCACCATATCCGCCATGGGGCAGCCGGCTTCCGGGTTGGGCAGAATCACGGTTTTTTCCGGGCACAGAATGGCGGCCGTCTCCGCCATGAAATGGACCCCGCAGAAAACGATGATATCTGCACGGGTTTTTGCGGCCTTGATACTCAGCTCCAGAGAATCACCGCACAGATCCGCGATGTCCTGGATCTCCGGGGGTTGGTAGTTATGGGCCAGAATGATGGCGTTTTTTTTGCGGGCCAGATCCCGGATCAGTTGTTTCATGGATATTTTCCTTTAATCTTGCGTTTTAATTCATGTCAATGATGTGGGTTCCCGAAGGAATCTCAAACTCAAACCAGTGATCGGGCATGTCCTGAAATTGGATATCGCTGAGTTCAAACCGGGTGATATCTTTGGCAGTGTTCACCGTGGTGACGGTCTGAATCTGAAAATCGGTTCTGTTCACCTGGATGCGGATGGATTGGATATCCGTATTTTCAGGGGGGGCATCCAGCTGCAGTTCCACCCACTGGTCCGTGGTTTCAGTGACGGACACCGAAAAATTGTCTCTGATTTTGGAGATATCCGATAAGAACGCCCCACCGGCACCGGACGCAAAAAACGGGGCTGCATCGCCGATCATGACCTGATCTTCATCCGGCCTGAAAATCCATAAGGTCTGGCCGTTGGTGATGATGTCATGACGTTCGGGTGCCAGATACTGCCATTTCATTTTTCCGGGATGGCTGAACCAGGCTTTGCCTGAAGCGGTTTCACTGATGTCCAGGGCGGTCAGAATTGAAGTTTGTTTGAATTCAGCGGAGAAACTGCGGCCGGCATACTGATCTTCAAGCCCGTCCAGGACGGTCTGTGCCAGGGTACGGGTATCTGAAGCGGCCGCCCCGTGGATCCATCCGGAACACAACAGGACAATAAAAAGAATGCGGAATAATTTCATAATGAATTTCCTTGTTTTAATGCATCAGTTTTTGCGGGTCTTTTCGTTTGTCTTCCGCATACAGGCGCCGAAGCTTGGGTTTTTCAATCTTACCGGTGGGATTTCGGGGCACATCGCCAAAAAATATTTTTCTTAACCGTTTGTACCGGGGCAATGCCTGCTGAAAATCCAGTATGTCCTGTTCGCAGATCATGCAATGGGGTTTGACACTGATGATACCGGCGGGAATTTCCCCGAGCCGTTCGTCCGGCACCCCGATGACGGCAATGTCTTTAATCTTTTCATGGGTGAGAAAAAAATTTTCGATTTCATTGGGAAAAATGTTTTCCCCCCCGTAAATGATCATGTCTTTTCTCCGGTCCACCAGCCAGATGAATCCGTCTTTGTCATACCTGGCAATGTCACCGGTGTAAAGCCATCCATCCTTGAGTGCTTCTTTTGTGGCAAGATCATTTTTATAATAGGCTCTCATGACGCCGGGTCCCCGGACGATCAGTTCTCCGGTTTCATTGGCAAACAGATGGTTGCCCTGCTTGTCCACGATTCTGGCTTCCCACCCGTACCCGGCCTTACCGATGGGTCCGACGTGGTGGCTGTTTTCAATGCCCAAGTGAATACACCCGGGACCCGTGGATTCAGTCAGACCATAGTTGGTGTCATATGCCTGACAAGGAAAATACTGTTTCCAGCGTTCCACGAGGCTGGGCGGAACGGGTTGGGCCCCGGAGTGCATGAGCCGCCATTGTTCCAGCCGATATTTAGATAAATCAATGGTGCTGTTTTCAATGGCAATGAGAATATCATGGGCCCAGGGAACCAGCAGCCAGGCAATGGTACACTGTTCTTCGGAAATTGCTTCCAGGATCCATTCCGGTTTGACCCCATTGAGCAGAATACATTTGCCCCCCATCAGTAAACTGCCCATCCAGTGCATTTTGGCTCCCGTATGATACAGCGGCGGAATACAGAGAAACACATCATCATGGGTCTGGCCGTGATGCCTGTTTTCCACTTCACAGGCATGGGTCAGATTCCCGTGCGTGATCAGCACGGCTTTGGGAGCGCCCGTGGTGCCGGATGTAAAATACAGGGCTGCGTCATCATCCGGCCCGGCATCGATCTCCGGGGGATGATCCTTTTTTTGGCCGGCAATGAATGTATCAAAACAAACCGCCCAGTCCGGGCAGGTTTCTTTGGGTCCTGCAAAGATCCAGAGGGTGACACAATCGGTCAGTTCCTGCCGGATGCCGTCAATGGGCTCAATGAATTCCGGCCCGAAAATAAAGGCTTTGGGTTCGGCCGTTCTGGCGCACATCAGAATCTTGTCTGATTCAAACCGGAAATTCAACGGCACGGCCCAGGCACCGGTATAAAGAATTCCGAAATAAATGGGCAGCCATTCCAGATTGTTGGTCATCAGTTGTACGACAGTATCTGATTTTTTAATGCCGTGCTGCCAAAGCCCGTTGGCCAGTTGGCAGGACATGGTATAAAATTGATGCCAGGTGAGCTCTTTTCGAGCGGACCGGGCGGGTATCCGTTCCACCAATGCGATTTTATCCCTGTATAGCCGGCTGTTCTGGGTCAGTATGTCTGTAATTCTCATCACCCGTGTCTTACCTTTTGTCCTTGGGTTGGGGTAAAAAAAAATCCTGCCGGATCAATATAGACCACGGCAGGATTATGTTCAACCCGATGGGTTTAAAAAAGGGCGTTATTTGTCTTTTTCCACCTCTTCAAAGTCCGCATCCACCACATCATCATCTGCCTGGGCAGCGGATCCACCGGCATTGCCGCTGTCATCGCCGTCCTGGGAGGATGCCGCCTGCTGGTACATCACTTCAGCCAGTTTGTGAGAGGCCTGGGACAGGGTTTCGATTTTCTGTTTGATGTCTTCGACATTATCGGAATCCTTGGCCTGTTTCAACGCTTCCACAGCAGATTCAATATTTTTTCTGGTTTCTTCATCTACTTTAGAGCCGTGTTCTTTTAATGTTTTTTCCGTCTGGTCCACCAGGGCTTCGGCCTGGTTGCGGGTATCCACCAGAACCCGTTTCTTTTTGTCGTCTTCTGCGTGCATTTCCGCATCTTTGACCATTTTCTCTATTTCTTCATCCGACAGACCGGAGGCGGCAGTGATGCGGATGGACTGTTCTTTGGCCGTGGCCTTGTCTTTGGCAGACACCTGGACAATACCGTTGGCATCGATATCAAAGGACACCTCGATCTGGGGAACCCCTCGGGGTGCCGGCGGAATATCGGCCAGTTCAAACCGGCCCAGGGTTTTGTTGTCCGCAGCCATTTCCCGTTCACCCTGAAGCACATGGATGGACACGGCCGGCTGATTGTCAGCCGCCGTGGAGAACACCTGGCTTTTCTTGGTGGGGATGGTGGTGTTCTTTTCAATGAGTTTGGTCATGACACCGCCCAGGGTTTCAATCCCTAAGGAAAGCGGGGTGACATCCAGCAGCAGCACATCGTTGACATCCCCTTGCAGGACACCGGCCTGGACGGCCGCACCCATGGCCACCACTTCATCCGGGTTCACGCCTTTATGGGGTTTTTTACCGAATATTTTTTCCACCCGCTCCTGAACGGCGGGCATACGGGTCATGCCGCCCACCAGAACCACTTCATCCACACCGCCGGAACCCAATCCGGCTTCTTTTAATGCTTTTTTGCAGGGGCCTTCCAGATTATCCAGCAGATCCGCCACCAGAGACTCCAGTTTGGCCCGGGTCAGTCTGACGTCCAGATGTTTGGGGCCGGAAGCATCCGCCGTGATAAACGGCAGATTGATGTTGGTTTCCGTGGAGCTGGACAGTTCCATTTTGGCTTTTTCCGCCGCTTCCTTGAGCCGCTGAAGTGCCATTTTATCGTTGCGGACATCAATGCCCTGATCTTTTTTGAATTCATTGGCAATGTATTCGATGATTCTCAGATCAAAATCTTCACCGCCCAGATGGGTGTCTCCGGAGGTGGATTTCACCTCAAACACCCCATCCCCGATTTCAAGGATGGACACATCAAAGGTGCCGCCGCCCAAGTCAAAGACCGCAATTTTTTCTTCCCCTTTTTTGTCCAGTCCATAGGCCAGAGAAGCGGCCGTGGGTTCGTTGATGATCCGTTTGACTTCCAGACCGGCAATTTTGCCGGCATCTTTGGTGGCCTGACGCTGACTGTCATTAAAGTAGGCCGGCACGGTGATGACGGCTTCTTTGACCTCTTCACCTAGATAATCTTCAGCCGTTTTTTTGATATTGGCCAGGATGAATGAAGAAATTTCAGCCGGGCTGTACTGCTTGCCCCTCAAGTTGATCCGGGTGTCCCCGTTGGAAGCCGCTTCAATCTTGTAGGGCAGGTTGGGGATGTCGGTTTGAATCTCCTTTGAGTTGAATTTCCGGCCGATCAGGCGTTTGACGCCGAATACGGTGTTTTCGGGATTGGTGATGGCCTGCCGCTTTGCCGTCTGGCCCACAATCCGTTCTCCGCCTTCAGTGATGGCGACAATGGAGGGCGTTGTCCGGCCGCCTTCCGCATTGGTGATGATTTTTGCTTCTCCGCCGGTTTCCATGATTGCGACGCAGGAGTTGGTGGTTCCCAGGTCTATTCCGATTATTTTTCCCATAACATTTCCTCCAATATATCTTTATTTTTCTTCGGGTTTATCAGTATCATTGCCTGTTGATTTTGAAACGACAACCATGGCGGGCCGGATCAATCTGTCATGAAGCAGGTATCCCGTCTGAAGTACATCGGTTACCGTATTTTCCGGGACCTCATTGGTTTCCTTCTGGGTGACGGCCTGATGGAAATTCGGATCAAACAGCTGGTTTTCAGCCTGAACCGGTTTGACATTGCAATCCTGAAATACTTTCAGAATTTCCTTGTGGGTCAGTTTGACCCCTTTTAACAGGGTTTCGATATCCTGGTTGTTTTCAGCAGAGGCCATGGCCCGTTCCAGGTTGTCCACAACCGGCAGAAATTGTTTGAAAACCATTTCATTGGCGAATTTTTTGAATTCGTCAATTTCTCTTTGCTTTCTTTTTCGATAATTGTCGAATTCTGCAGAAAGTCTGATGAATCGATCCTTTTCAGCTTCAAGCGCTGCTTCCAGCGAAGCGATGTCTGTTTCCCGGGAAGTGGAATCAAGACCGTCCGTATCTTTTTCTTCTACAGCCGATTCCGTCTCCTTTAAGGGAGACGGGTCTTTCTTGTTGGTTTCTCCCCTGGACTTTTCTTTCAGTACCAATTTATTCTCCTGATCCAAAAAAATTTTTAAAATTCAATTGGCAAATAATTAGTTTTTAAAATTATGGCTGAAAAGTAAGTCTGTTTGATTGCATGTCAAGAAATAAAAAGCGGCGGGAAAAAATAAACCGGCCGGCAGGAGATGCAGAGAAATTGCATGATCGGGATCGATCCTTGACACAGAAGAGATCACTTATCGCTGCTTCCTTCCGGACCTGACGAGGTTCATGTCCTGCTGTTACAAGGCGACCGATCAGAATCGATCTGTATCCGGTCTGCCGGCCGGAATTTGTATTTATATAAGGTTTGAATTGTTTTTTCAAGATGTATATAAAATTTTTAAACAGGACGGGCAGGTAAAGAAAGTGGCGATTCGGAGGTCTGTAATCATTGGTCGGGGCGGAGAGATTTGAACTCCCGACATCCTGCTCCCAAAGCAGGCGCGCTACCAGACTGCGCTACGCCCCGATTCAATAGACATAACCAGTTTTAATATCATTTTAAGACCTGGGGCGCAAGTCGTTTTTTTGGGCAATTTTCTTGACACTGAATGGGATAAGCGTTATTTTAGTTAACTTTATTATTTGGGTGTATGATATGGTGTGATTTGATATGCATCACAAGATTTATGCAAATGGTTTGCATTTGGCCCGGGATATAGATGGTTCACTATTAATGGAATGTAACAGGACAAAAAAATGCAGGTAAAAATCGAAGACAAGAGCGCTGTCAAAAAGGTACTCTCTTTTGAAATTCCCAAGGAAAAAGTGGCGAAGGAGCTTGACAAGGCATACAACGAACTGAAGAAAAAAGCGGACATCAAAGGGTTCAGAAAAGGGAAAATTCCCAGAAAAGTCCTTGAAAACCGTTTTTCCAAAGACGTTCATGCCGATGTCGCCCCCCGTTTGATCCAGGATTCCTTTGTTGAAGCCATCCAGGAACACAATCTGAACATTGTGGGCGGACCCCAGCTGGATCCGCCGGAATTGAATCCGGATTCAGACTATGTGTTTGATATCACCGTTGAAGTGAAACCGGAACTGCCTGAGATCGATTACAAGGACATGGCGCTTGAAAAAAATCGGTATGCCGTTTCTGATGCTGAGATCGATGCCCAGATTCATATGATTCAGAAAACCATGGCAAAAAAACAGAAAGTGAGCGAAAGCCGGGCCGTCAAAGCGTCTGATTTTGTTTTGATCGATTATCAGGGATTTTTGAACGATGAGCCGTTTGAGCCCACGCCCAAAATCGAAAATTTTCTTTACAAGATCGGGCAAAACAGTTTGCCTGAAGCGTTTGCCGAAAAATTGACCGGGTGTGTGCCTGTTCAGGATATTGAGGTTGAAGTGGCGTATCCTGAAGACCATCCGGATGAGAACCTGAAGGGAAAAACCATTTTATACAAGGTGACGCTTAAAGAAATTCAGGAAGAAATTCTTCCTGAGATCAATGACGATCTGGTCAAAGGCCTGGGCAAATTTGAGACACTGGAGCAGGTCAAGGATTCCATCCGGGAAAACCTGGAAAAAGGAAACGCGCAGCGTGTGAAACACGAGCTCAGCGAACAGATTTTTCAGCATCTGCTGGAAAAATATGAATTCGAAGTGCCCGAAGCCATGGTCGAGGGAGAACTCAACGGGATTATCAGTGAGACGGAACAGGCGTATTCAGCCAACAACACCAGTCTGGAAGAACATGGACTCAGCCGTGAAAAGTTGTCTGAACAATACCGGGATGTGGCTGAAAAGCAGGCCCGGCGTCATTTGATCCTGGATAAAATCATCACCCAGGAAAAACTGGATCTCACTGAAGAAGAGATGGACAAAAGCCTGGAAGAGATGGCCCGGGGCATGAATGCCACGGTGGATGCCATAAAGAATTTTTTCAATATGGATCCCAAACAGATGGAATACTACAAACATACCCAGCTTGAAAAAAAGGCGATCGATCTTATTATTGAAACCAGTCAGGTGACGGAAAAAGATCCGGAGACCGATGTTCAGGAAACATCGGTGTCAGACCCGGAAACGGACGCTTGACCAAATTTGTAAAAACAGGTTCATCAGCCGCCTTGCTCCGGACTGTTTTCGGAACAGGGGTCAGCAAGAACAGATAACCAAGGAGTTTTATTGTGCCATTAGTTCCAATGGTGGTTGAACAAAGCAATCGGGGCGAGCGGGCCTATGACATTTATTCGCGTCTGTTAAAGGACCGGATTATATTTTTGGGTTCTGCCATAGACAGTGAAATTGCCAACCTCATTGTGGCCCAGCTGCTTTTTCTGGAATCGGAAGATCCGGAAAAAGATATCAGTTTTTATATCAACTCTCCCGGTGGTGTGGTCACTGCCGGACTGGCTGTGTATGATACCATACAGTACATCAAGCCGGATGTGTCAACAGTTTGTATCGGACAGGCCGCCAGCATGGGGGCATTGCTTCTGGCTGCGGGGGCTCCGAAAAAACGGTTTGCGCTGCCCAACGCCAGAATTATGATCCATCAGCCTTTAGGGGGTGCCCAGGGCCAGGCAGCGGATATCAAAATTCAGGCCACGGAAATTCTTCGTATGAAAGATACGTTAAACGAGATTCTGGCCCATCATACCGGCCGGGAAATCGAAAAAATTGCCAAGGACACGGATCGCGATTTTTTCATGTCCGGGGATGAAGCAAAAACCTATGGTATTGTTGACCGGGTGGTTGCCGACCGAAGCCAATTGGAAGTGGAAGCCTGATTCCGGCTTCAAAGGAGTGCTATTAATATGGCCAAAAAAGATGACACCAATGATCAATTTTTCTGCTCTTTCTGCGGGAAAAACCAGAAAGAAGTCCAGAAACTGATAGCCGGTCCCAGTGTCTATATCTGCAACGAATGCATCAAACTGTGTGGTGAAATCATTGAGGATGAAGAAAAGGAAAAAGCCGCTGAAATTGAAAGCACCAGAGAGTTTTATGTGCCCAAGCAGATCAAGGCAATGCTTGATTCCTATGTGATCGAGCAGGATGCAGCCAAAAAAGTGCTTTCTGTGGCAGTGTACAACCATTATAAACGCTTGACCTCCCGCATTGAAAAACCGGCGGATGACATTGAAATTCAGAAAAGCAATATTTTGTTGATCGGTCCGACGGGATGCGGTAAAACGCTTCTGGCCCAGACCCTTGCCAGATTTCTGGATGTGCCCTTTGCCATTGCCGATGCCACGGCTTTGACCGAAGCCGGTTACGTGGGCGAGGATGTGGAAAATATTGTTTTGTCTCTGGTTCAGAACGCGGACTATGATATTGAACGCGCCCAGAAGGGCATTATTTATATTGATGAGATCGATAAAATTTCCCAGCGGGGCGACAACCCTTCCATTACCCGGGATGTGTCCGGAGAAGGGGTCCAGCAGGCATTGTTGAAAATCATCGAAGGCACGGTGGCCAGCATTCCCCCCAAGGGCGGCAGAAAACATCCTCAGCAGGATTACGTCAAGGTGGATACCTCCAATATTCTTTTTATCTGCGGGGGCACGTTCACGGGACTGGAAAAAATCGTTGAGCGACGTATCTTGCAGAAAACCATGGGATTCGGTGCCAAGATCGCCGACAGAAAACAGGTGAATATCGGCACATTGCTGGAGCAGCTCAAGCCGGAAGATTTGATCAAGTTCGGACTGATCCCGGAATTTTTGGGACGGCTGCCCGTTGTCACCACCATCGGAGAACTTTCAGAAGCATCCCTGGTCAAGATTTTGACGGAACCCAAAAATGCGCTGGTGAAACAATACCAGGAACTGTTCAGAATCGAAGGGGTGGATCTCCAGTTTACGGATGAGGCCCTGGAAGCCATGGCCAAGGAAGCGGTGATCAGAAAATCGGGTGCCAGAGGATTGCGGGCCATTATGGAAAAGACCATGCTGGACATCATGTATGAACTGCCTTCCAAGGAAGATGTGAAAGAATGCGTGGTGGGAGAAGAAGTGGTATTGAAAAACGAGCCGCCGATTCTTTTGTATGAACAACCCAAAAAACAGGCCTGACAAAAGAAATCGAGATTGAATCAATGATCAATATTTCCAGATTGTTCAACCAGGACGGCTCCGAATATATCAAAAAAACATTGCCTCTGGTTCCGTTGCGGGACATGGTGCTGTTTCCTTTTGTCACCACCTCTGTTTTTGTGGGAAGAGAAAAATCCATTAAGTCTCTGTCCGAAGCCATGGCCGGAGAAAAAAAGATATTTCTCACCACCCAGAAAGATCCGGAGGTGCTTAAACCCACGATTCAGGATATTTTTCAGGTGGGAACCGAAGCCAAGATCACTCAGTTGCTTCGCCTGCCGGACGGAACGGTCAAAGCGCTGGTGGAAGGAGCCTGCCGGGGCAAAATTATTAAATTGAGCGATGAACGCGGTTTTCTGACGGTGGATTTTATTCCTGTACAGGAAATGCCCATGTCTGACGCTATATCCAAAGCTGCATTGAGAACGGTTCTGGAAGCGTTTGAGCATTATGCGACCCTGTCCGGCGCAGTGGCCAAAAGTTTTTTTAAAAATCTGGAAATTCTGGAATCCGACCCGTCCCGGTATGCGGATGCCATTGCAGCCCAGTTGCCGTTCAAGGTGACGGACAAGCAGCAGTTGCTGGAATGCACGGATATTGAAAAGCGGTTCTATCTCCTGCTCCAGCTGATTGAACAGGAGACCGAAGTGTTTGCCATGTCCCAGAAGATCAAGGGACGGGTAAAAGAACAGATGGAAAAACTCCAGAAACGCCACTATCTCACCGAGCAGATGCGGGCCATCAAAAAAGAGATGGGAGAAGACAGCGAATCCGGAGAATATGCTGAACTTGAAACCCGGATACGAAAGAAACGCCTGCCCAAAGAGGCGGCCGGGGTTGTCAGGCGGGAGCTGGAAAAGCTCAAGATGATGGCGCCCATGTCTTCGGAAGCCACAGTCATCAGAAATTACATCGACTGGATGATTTCCCTGCCTTGGTTTCGGAAAAACCGTGCGAAAAATGACCTGGCCACTGCAGAACGCATTCTGGATCAAGACCATTACGGCTTGAAAAAACCCAAAGAAAGAATTCTGGAATATCTGGCCGTGCAGATGCTGATCAAGAAAATCAAAGGACCGATCCTTTGCCTGGTGGGGCCTCCCGGTGTCGGAAAAACGTCTCTGGCAAGATCCGTGGCATCCGCCACCGGCCGATCGTTTGCCAGAATATCGCTGGGCGGGGTCCGGGATGAGGCGGAAATCAGAGGCCATCGCCGGACCTATGTGGGGGCCATGCCCGGCAAACTGATTCAGACCATCAAAAAAGTCGGGTACAGCAACCCGGTTTTGTGTCTGGATGAAATCGACAAGATGACCGCTGATTTCAGAGGAGATCCTTCTTCCGCGCTGCTTGAGGCCCTGGACCCGGAACAGAACCGGCATTTCAATGATCATTATATGGAAGTGGATTACGATCTGTCGGAAATCCTGTTCATCACCACGGCCAACACCCTGTTTGATATTCCGGCACCGCTGCGGGACAGAATGGAGATCATTCAGATTCCCGGATATACGCAGTTTGAAAAAGCGCAGATAGCCAAAGGGTTTCTGATTCCCAAGCAGATCAGAGAAAACGGGCTTGAACAAGCGGATGTGACTTTTTCGGATAATGCCGTTCAAACCATTATCCAGCGATACACCCGTGAAGCAGGGGTTCGGAATCTGGAACGGGAAATATCATCGGTCATCAGAAAAATTGCCACCCGGATCGTTCGCACCAAAGAACGTAAAAATTATTCTGTGAGTACGGTCAGTGTGATGAAATATCTGGGACAGCCCAAATTTCGCAACAAACCCCTGGAAGTGGAAGATAAAACCGGGATTGTGACCGGGCTTGCCTGGACCCAGGCCGGCGGCGAACTGCTGACCATTGAGGCGGTGACCATGCCGGGAAAAGGGCGCATCATGGTGACCGGTAAACTGGGGGATGTCATGAAAGAGTCGTCCCAGGCCGCTGTCAGCTATGTTCGATCCCGAAGCAAAGCCCTGGGGATCCATGAGGATTTTTACAAGGATCTGGATATTCATATCCATGTGCCGGAAGGAGCCATCCCCAAGGACGGTCCGTCTGCCGGTATCGCCATGTGCACGGCCGTGGTCTCAATTTTAACAGGCCGTCCGGTTTACAGAAATTTGGCCATGACCGGCGAAATTACCCTCAGAGGCAGGGTACTGCCTATCGGCGGGGTCAAGGAAAAACTACTGGCGGCCCACACCCACGGGATTCGGAAAGTGGTGATGTCGGCGGAAAATGAGAAAGATATTCAGGAAATCCCCAGATCCATTCAAAAACAGCTGGATATCGTTTTTGTGGATGACATGAGCCAGGTGCTGGCACATGCCCTGATTCAAACTGACGCTGATTCCCGTTAAAAATCTGAATCTTCCAGAAGAGAAATGAATGACGTCATGGCGGACACTTCGTCCATGGGGGCCACTTTTCTGCGAATATCTACAATTTTTTCATAGGCGGCCGAATCCATGAGCAGGTCTTCTTTTCTTGTGCCGCTCTGATTGATGTTAATGGCCGGCCAGATTCGCCGTTCGGCGCATTCCCGGGACAGAAACAGGTCCATGTTGCCGGTGCCCTTGAATTCCTGAAATATGACTTCATCCATGCGGCTGCCCGTATCCACCAGGATAGTAGCGATGATGGTCAAAGAGCCCCCGTTTTCCAGTTTTCGGGCCGCACCGAATATTTTTCTGGGAAATTCCATGGCATTGGCGCCCAGACCCCCGGACAACGTTTTCCCGAAACTGTCCGTATCTGCATTGAATGCCCGGGTCATACGGGTCAAAGAATCGATGAACACCACGGCATCCTGGCCGATTTCCGCACATCGGATGGCGGTATGCATGGCCAGGCGTGTCATCCTCATGTGCTGGCCGATTTGCTGATCAGCGGATGAATATAACACATGGGCATTGACCAGTCCCCGCTGAAAGTCGGTGACCTCTTCAGGCCGTTCATCCACCAGCAGGATGAACACATTGGCATCCGGATGATTGGTGACCACTGAATTGGCCATATGGCGCAAAATAAAGGTTTTCCCGGATTTGGGCGGCGCAATGATCAATCCACGCTGTCCCATGCCGATGGGAACGATGATATCCAGCGCCTTTCCCACCGTATCTTCGTCATTCTGAGTCAGTACGTATCGTTCATAGGGATTGATGCTTACCTGATCCTGAAGCATGGGAATGGCGGCAAATTCGTCAAAAGGAAGCCCATTGATGGTTTCAACCCGTACCAAAGCCAGGTTCGGGTTTCTCGGGTCCTTTTTTTCACCCAGGCCCTGAATTAAGCTGCCTTCCCGCAGATTTAATTTGCGGATCAAGCTGTTGGGCACATAAGGGTTTTCCGGGCGGGGTTGAAAATTGTCATCAATTTCCCGCAGAAATCCAAACCCTTTATCCATAATTTCCAGATATCCTGACACAGGTTCCATAATTACCTAAACTCCTTGATAAACGTGTGCTGCTGCTGAAATGAACAGGGTGAGGATTCAACTTGCGAATGACTGTGCATCACAAGGTCATAAGAAACCCGGCATCACATTTTTATCGGATTGATGTTATTCGACTTCATTTTTATTGCATTAAAGGTATATACCATTAAAAACCGGGGCTTGCAAGATACTAACGCAACAAAAAACATGGATTTTTTATCTTGCATCAGGAAAAGTAAAAATTTGTTAAAATTTGCTTGACACTCATTTTTAATATTGATATAAGTGCTCTGTTTTTCGGGCGATTAACTCAGTTGGGAGAGTGCAACCCTTACAAGGTTGAAGTCGCAGGTTCAAGCCCTGCATCGCCCACCAGGAGACATAAGTGATTACGGGGGTGTAGTTCAGTTGGTTAGAACGCTTGCCTGTCACGCAAGAGGCCGCGAGTTCGAGTCTCGTCACTCCCGCCACCATATAAAAAAGAGGGTTTCAGTTATCGGCTGAAACCCTCTTTTTGTTTGCCGTAGGTTTCACCGGTTACCCGTCGATTGACAGTTCTTTTATAATGGCATCTCCCATTCCTCTGGTGCTGACCGGGGTCCCTTTACCTGCCATATCCGCAGTAAATATCTGACGGGCCAGAACCCGGTCAATGGCGGATTCAATGGCATCTGCGGCCGGGGCCTGGCCACAGGAATACCTGAGCATCATGGCGCCGGATAAAATTTGTGCAATGGGATTGGCAATTCCTTTGCCAGCGATATCCGGGGCAGATCCTCCGGCGGGTTCATACAGACCGAATTTTTTCTCATTGAGGCTGGCAGAAGCCAGTAATCCCATGGATCCGGTAATCATGGCGCATTCGTCTGATATAATGTCGCCAAACATATTGCCGCACAAAATCACATCAAACTGCCCGGGGTTTTTCACCAGCTGCATGGCGGCATTGTCCACATACATATGCGTCAAACCGATATCGGGAAATTCTCTGGCAACGGTTGTGACGGTTTCTCGCCATAAAACCATGGAAAACAATACATTGGCCTTGTCAATGGAAGTAACGCGTTTACGTCTTTGCCGGGCCGCCTCAAATGCCATCCTGGCAATGCGTTCGATCTCGAACCGGGAATAGACCATGGTGTCAAAGGCATATTCATCTTTACCCGTTCCTTTTCTGCCTTTGGGTTCTCCAAAATAGATGCCGCCGGTCAGCTCCCGGACACAAAGTATATCAAACCCGTTTTGAACAATATCCGCCCGCAAAGGAGAGGCTGCGGCCAGGGATGAAAAGACTCGTGCCGGACGCAGATTGCAATACAGATCAAAATGTTTTCTCAAAGGCAGTAAGGCCCCTCGTTCCGGCTGTTGTTCCGGAGGCAGGTGTTCCCATTTCGGGCCGCCCACGGAACCGAACAAAATGGCATCGCTGGCCTCACACAATGCCAGTGTGGCAGATGGCAGGGCTTTATTATGGCTGTCTATGGCAGCGCCCCCCACATCTGCATATTCATATTCCAGTTTGAATCCATATAACTGCCCAGCCCGGTCAAGTACTTTGACTGCCTGTTCCATGATTTCGGGTCCGATACCATCCCCGGGTAATACTGCGATGTGGTTCACAATGTTTGTCTCCTTGTTGAAATTAAAAAAGAGGCTGATGAAGAATCAGCCTCTTTTTTAGGATGTTACGTTGAATTGTCCGATGATTGTTACATCATTATTTCCGGTTGCTGTACTCTGCATACGCCATGGCTGTCGTTCTGTACACCAGATGGGCCATTTTTGAGAACGGCAGAAAAGCGAACAGATTGAATATGGCAATCAGGTGCAGGTAATACAGAATGTAGGACGTCCATTCCAAATGGGCCAGGCGGGCCATCTGGGTCAACATGCCTGTGACGCCAAGGGCAAAGACAATCCCCAGAATATACCAGTCTTTATACGTGCTGACCTGGTCTTTGTTATCCAGACGGCTTTTGATCATCAGACCCGATCCGATCACCAGAGCCACACCGGCAATGTTGCCCAGCCATTTGACCGGGTTCAACTGGGAGTAAGGTCCCGGAGTCTGGAACACATACAGCACGAAAAAGAAAATACCGGTGACAATGAACAGACCGATAAAGGAAAACAAAACCATCATATGAGGCGTGGCCCGTTCCTTGTTGGTTTCGCATTCATTGAATTTTTCATGTTTAAGAATGGTGGGAACGGTTTTGACCAGCGCCTGGACCAAAGATTTATAGTCAATATTCTTTTTGTCGGTTTTTCCCTCCATCACGGCATTTTCATGGATATCCGTGATAAACCGCCGCAGACTCAGCAGAAAAATGATGACCACGGCACCTGCCAGGGGCACAAACGTCAGATCCACAAACCAGGTGGAAAAGAAATTGGCCTGGGCAATGACCCCCTCGTGGGCATGGGACCAGGCAATGCCGAAGACGTTGAATATTTTGGTCATGACATCACTCTGGGCCATGGTGATATAGGCGAGAATGGCAAACCAGATGGCTGGAATCCCCAGCAGCCAGGGGAGCTTTTTGGGATCATTCACCGCTTTGGCCAATGCTTTGGGCTGAGCATATTCAGTGATGGCTGCAGCACGGATCGCCGCCAGTACATCACCCGGAGCCGCGCCTCGGGGGCACAGGTCCGTACAGTCACCGCAATTATGACACAGCCAGATGTCCCCGTTTTTAATGAGCCGGTCTTTCAATCCCCAGGACGCTGCGATCATCTCTTTTCTGGGAAACGGGCTGTTTTCCGGAGAAATGGGGCAGGCCACGGAACAGGTGGCGCACTGGTAACATTTTTTCAGGGTGTCTCCGCCAAGACCGCGGATCTGTGCAATAAACCCCAGATCGGGTTGGGCAAGGTATGTTTCAGTCATATTAAAAAACCTCCATATGGTTTGAAAGTTGTGACATTAGAAACCCTTGAACGGGTTGGGACCCAGGGCATCCACTTCTTCAACAAAATCATTGATGATCTTGGGCAGTTTGTCGTATTCGTCAATGGCCACTTCTACAAACGCCACGCGTTCCTCTTCCAGAGCCAGGCTGGACAGGGCATCTCCGATTTTTTTCACCCGGACCTCCGCCAGTTCGGAGCCTTTGACAAAATGGCACTGGTAATCATCGCCGTGCTTGCAGCCGATGAGAATCACGCCGTCCATTCCCTGGGCCAGGGCATCTTTGATCCAGATGGTGTTGACGGACCCTAAGCACCGAACCGGTATGAAACGAACATCCGGTGAATAGTCGATCCGGTTCAACCCCACCATATCCAGGGCCGGGAAGGCATCGTTTTCACAGATCAGTGCCAGGAAACGGAAAGGCGGTTCATCAAAGTCATCTTCGGAAGGCACTTTGACGGCTTTGATCTGAGAACCGATGGAGTCAATGGTGTAGTCGGCAAACGAAATAATTCGTTCCGGGCAGGCCCCCATGCAGGTGCCACACCGGCGGCACCGGGTCGGATTGGCTTTCGGGGTTCCCTTGGCATCATCATCCAGCGCACCAAACGGGCATTCCACGGTACAGCGTTTGCACTGGGTACATCTCTGGAAGAAAAATTCCGGAAACGTCATATCCCCGGATCTGGGATGGACCGACATACCCCGGTTGGCACTTTCAACACACTGGATGGCTTTAAGAGCGGCACCGGCGGCATCTTCAATGGATTCTTCAATGGTCATGGCCCGGCGAATGGCACCGGCTGCATAAATTCCGGTTCTCTGGGTTTCATAGGGAAAACAGATATAGTTGGAGTCGGCATACTGGCCGAAAATATCATTGTCACGGAACCCCGGTCCCTGGCGGTAGGCCAGGTTCACTACGGGATCATCCTTGGTGACCGGGACCATGCCGCCGGCAATGACGACCATGTCCGCTTTCAACGCCAGATTTTCGCCTAAAAGGGTGTTTACCGCAGTCACCTCCAGGCCATTTTCCTGGGTTTTGACTTCAGTGACCGACCCTTTGGTCATGAATACGCCGTCTTCCTGCTGCATGCTCTTGTAAAAATATTCCTGCAGCCCGGGGGTCCGCATGTGCTGGTAAATCACAAAGGCTTTGCCGTCTGTATAATCTTCCGTGACATACCGGGCCTGTTTTAAAGCAACCTGTGAGGTGACGGACCCGCAATAGTCAAAATCGGCATCATCCTCATCCTTGCCGGGGGACTGGATGAACACCACATTTTTGGCCGGCTTGCCGTCGGAGGGTCTTGCAATTTTGCCTTTGGCGGCAATCTGCTCAAATTCATGGTTGCTCACCACATCCGGAAGGTCGAATCCCAGATGATCAATACCCATTTTCGACAGGTCGGCAGGCCGCCATCCGGCCGCCAGAATGACTGCGCCGTAGAGCTCACCATCCGGGTCCAGATTGAGAATATCCTTCCGGCCTTCATTGTATTCCAGAAATTTGGCATGGGCCGCTTCAGGATCCAGTTCTTTCCCGGTTTCATCCACCAGCATCTCTTCAGGCAGGGGGAATGGGACATCAAAGGGGATTCTTTCTCCGGGTTTTTTAAAGGTCACGGTGAACTCGCCGGGTTGACCGGCAATCCGTGCCACTTCACAACCGGTTCTGACATCGATATTGGGATATCCCTGAATTTCCTGAATCAGTTTGTCCGCCACGGGGGCCTGCAGGGTTTCAAAAGGGGCCGATACCGGCATCTGACTCCGTAATTTGGCGGCGTACCCGCCCAGGGCCTCGGTTTTCTCGACAATGGTCACATCATACCCGGTCTTGGCCGCATCCAATGCCGCTGCCATGCCGGTGACACCCCCACCTAAAACCAGAATTTTCTTGGAAAAAGATTCCGGTAGATAAGGGATCGGCAGTTTTACTTTTTCCAGACGGATCATTCCCATCCGGATGTAATCTTCCGCTTTCATCTGAATCCGGTCAAAATGTTCTTCATCCTCTTTCTGTTCTTCGGTCAAAGCCGGGTAGGTTTCCCTGGAGTGCGGCCATACCACGCCTTCTCTGAGGTTGACCCGTTCCACGATGCAGTTGTCGAACCGGAACACATCAAAGTTGACCCGGCGGGAACAGGCACCGATCACCATGGCATTCACCTTGCCGTCATCCACATCTTTCTGGATGAGGGCCACGCCTTCCTTGGAACACAGGAAAGGATGCGTGGTACAGTTCAATCCTTCTTCCTCAGGGATCTCCACCAGATCTTCCATATCCAGGGTGTCTCCGATTCCGCAACCTGTGCAGATATATACGCCGTATTTTTTATCCATGGTTTGTATTACCTCCTTACAAGGGTCTGAATGGCTTTAAGTGCCATGCCGGTAGCATTCTGGTTGGATGTGACAACATCGGCCGGCTTGTTGGCGCATCCTGCCGCAAACATACCGCCTTTTGAAAAGTCGTTGACGATAAATCCATCCGCATCAAAAGTCAGGTCCGCGGCAGGTTTGTCAACGGCGGCCGTGGGCTGCATGCCGGTGGCCAGTACCAGAAGATCCACGGTCTGCCGGATTTTATCGCCGGAAATGGTATCTTCTGCCACCAGGTTGATATTGCCGGTGCCGTCTTCTTCACTGACTTCAGCCACTTTTCCCTTCACAAAAAAGATGTTTTTGTCTTCCTTGAGTTTGGCATAGAATCGTTCGTATTTCAGACCCGGAGTCCGCAGATCGATATAGTAGATGTAGATTTTGGCATCCGGATACTGTTCCCGCAGATACGTCGCGTGTTTCAGAGATGCCATGCAGCAGATATAAGAGCAGTAGGGCAGATGGTTCTCGTCCCTGGATCCGGCACACTGGGCAAACGCAATGGTTTCAGGCGCTTTGTCGTCCGACGGCCGGACAATTTTTCCCTGGGTGGGGCCGGTCAGTGACGCCAGTCTTTCCAGCATCATGTTGGTGACCACATTCTGGTACCGGCCGAATCCTAAGTTGTCGATCCGGGTGGCGTCATATGGTTTCCATCCGGTGTTCCAGACAATGGCACCCACTTTCAGATCAATGGTTTTTTCTTCCATGTCAAAGTCGACGGCGTCATATTTACAGGCTTGTTTCACCTTGTCACGGTCATCCGTGCTCATGGACGGATCCATGACATAGCGCATGGGAAAGGCCATGTTGTGGGGCAGGTAGGCAGCTTTCCGGCGGTCCATGCCAAAATTGAATTCATTGGAAATTTCAGTTTCACAGACTTTGGCGCATTCCCCGCAGGCCGTGCAGTTCTCGTTCACATACCGGGGCGCGGTTTTAACCGTTACGGTATAATCCCCGGGACTGCCGTCCACATTCTGGACTTCGGTCATGGTGAGTACTTTGATGTGCTTGTTGTCTTTGATCCGCCGGTAGTTGATTTCAAGTCCGCATGTGGGCGGGCAGAGTTTCGGAAAATAGTGTTTGAGCTGAGACACTCTTCCACCAAGGGATGCTTCCTTTTCCACAAGGAAGACCTCATAGCCCACTTCAGCGGCTTCCAGGGCGGTTGTCAGGCCGCTGATCCCCCCACCAACCACCATAATACTTCCACTGACCGGAGCTGAATTATCTGTTGTCATGCTGTCCCTCCGTGCATTTTAAGTTATATTTTTAATCTGTTGAATTATATGGCCAATGCCAGGTTGTCATAATCCCAATCAGGATTCGGTGTTCTGTCATCCTCTCTCCTGTTTTGGCAGTCTGCAAACCCGAAGAATGGTTTGATACGGGTTTGCAGACAATCAAAAAAGGAGACAGGAACAGGAATTTCAAACAGATCCCGGAATTTGAAAAAACCCCCAGGCACCGGACTGCCGGCACCTGGAGGTTATGGTCATGCCAATCACATATGTGTCAGATCAGATGTCACCACTAGTCGGCAATGATCTTGACATACGGAACCTTCTTAAGGCTCCACTCATTGGTCTCTTTGTTGTAAGTCGAGTTGGTGAAGCAGAACCACTCGTCATCATTCTGACCCATGAAGTCGCCTCTGTAGTAGAAGCCCGGGTACCGGGATTCTTCACGGAACTGAATATGACGGGTATGGGCCTGAACCGTATAGAGACGGTGGGTGATTTCCCAGGCTCTCATCAGTTCATGCAGGTCACCGGCGCCAATCTTTTCAAGGTCTTCACGGAACATTTCAAACAGGTCCATGAGAACTTCCAGGTTTTTGCCGGAAGTCATGTAATAGGTGCCGATACCACCGCCGTACTCATTGGTCATCTTCATGAGACGCAGGGCCATACCGGCCGGTTTGCAGTAGTTGGGGTTGATGTCCTGGGCTGTGGTATACGCACAGTGATCCAGGTAATTTCTCACCGGTTTATAAACGTAATCCACCAGCTCCTGATCGGTTTCCTTGAATCCCGTGACCTTGTCGCCTTCGGCTTTCAGGTACTGAACCATGGATTTGGCAACGATCCGGCCTTCGGCATGGGAACCGGAAGAGAATTTATGACCGGAGCAGCCCACGCCGTCACCGGCGGTGAACAGTCCGCGTACGGTGGTCATTCTGTTGTAGCCCCATTTGTAATCCGCCGGTACCCAGTCTTCTTCCGGACCGGAGCACCAGATACCGCAGCAGCCGGAGTGAGATCCCAGCAGGTACGGTTCGGTGGGCATAACTTCTGAGTCTTTTTTCTCAGGTTCGGTGTTGGTGGCGCACCACAGACCGGCCTGACCCACAGACATGTCAAGGAAATCTTCCCATGCTTCTGATTCCAGGTGCTTGAGCTCTTTTTTGCTCATGGTCTCACCCAGTTTTGCCAGGGCATCAGATGTTTTCATGATGATAGGCCCGCGGCCTTCTTTATACTCTTTCATCATGAGATGGTTTCTCAGACAGGTGGGGGTTACTGCTGCCGTGCCGTAAGGGGCATATTTTTCCAGCTCAGCCTTGGCTTCGTCAGAGGCCGCATAGTTTTCACCCAGTCCGTTGACTGTCTGGGCCTTGAACAGCAGGAACCAGGCGCCCACAGGGCCGTAACCATCTTTAAAACGGGCCGGGGTGAAACGGTTTTCCATCATGGACAGTTCGGCACCGGCGCGCAGGGCCATGGTGTAGGTGGAGCCGGCATTCCATACCGGATACCAGGCACGGCCTTTTCCTTCTCCAACAGAGCGGGGCTGGTAAACGTTCACCGCACCACCGCAGGCGCAGACAATGGTTTTGGCATTGATGATGTAGACTTTGTTTTCCCGCACAGAGAAGCCCACAGCACCGGCAACGCGGTTGGGATCTTCTTTGTCGTTGAGCAGTTCGACAATGAAACACCGTTCAATGATGTTGTCTTCACCCAGCGCTTTTTTACCGGCTTCCGCAACGATTCTCTTGTAGGATTCACCATTGATCATGATCTGCCATTTACCGGTACGAACCGGGGTGGCACCGGATTTAAGGCTCCCGAGCTTCAGGCCTTTTTTACCGTCCATGTTCTTGCCGTCATCGGTTTTCTTCCAGACCGGCAGACCCCATTCTTCAAACAGGTGAACCGAGTCATCCACGTGACGGCCCAGGTCATAGATCAGGTCTTCACGGACGATTCCCATCAGGTCGTTTCTGACCATGCGGACATAGTCTTCAATTTTGTTTTCACCGATATAGGTGTTGATGGCGGAAAGCCCCTGGGCAACAGCGCCGGATCTTTCCAGAGCGGCTTTGTCGCACAGCAGGATTTTGGTGCCTTCGTCGGCCCATTTCTTGATCTCAAAAGCAGTACCACAGGCAGCCATACCCCCGCCGATGATCAGAATGTCAACATCTCTTTTGTCAACTTCCGGGTCTCTAACTGCTTTAAGTTCTCCAACTGGTTTGTTCGGTAATGCCATTATATACCTCCAAAATAATAAGTATCAGAATTTGTTTTTGGGAAACGGTTTAAACTATGCCAGTTCCGTGGGGGTCGGGAAGTTACGCCCGTCCGCTTCTTCTGTGGACAGAAGGCCGGAATTCAGATCTTTTCCTTTGAGATCATCATAGGAATTGGCTTCTCCTTCAGGGGTGGTCCTGATGGGGAACTTGAACCGTTTTACCACACCATTTCTGAACTTGCAGGTCCACATGACATCTTCGGTTCCCAGCATGGGAACAACAGATGCGCCCATGGGGACAAAGTCATTGTAGCCCCTGACTTCAATGGCCTGGGACGGACAGATTTTTACACAGGAATAACATTCCCAGCACTGATCCGGTTCCTGATTGTACGCTTTCATTTCATTGGGATCCAGAACCATCAGATCATTCGGGCAGATGTACATACATGCTGTTTTATCCCCGCCTTTACAGCCGTCACATTTTTCTGTGATTACAAAAGTCGGCATTTAGAATACCTCCATACGTTAAGTTAATCAAAAAAGCACAATACCGTTGTGCAACTATGTTTTATATCAAATTCAGAACCAGGGACACCCCCTGTTCTGATATTTTTCAAACGTCTGCAACCACTTTTATCTTCTGAAACATGTCAAATAATTGCAGGCATCAAATAAATGCTATGGCAATAGCACTGGCATATAGTTTTTGTCAAGATTTTTTAAAAAAAGATGCATGAGATTTTTCAATTACTTAAGGTTTCATCAGACACGTCCATATGTTAGGATTAACTAAATGCCGCTACGTTATATATAGACAGGTCCGACCGGATAAATCTGATGGTAAAAAATATTGATTTTTGATAGGTTGTCCGGGGTTGTACCACCATGCTTTAACACGCTGTAATTTTAAGGAGACACCATGACCCGGGATATGACACCGGTTGGTTTAGATGATCCAATGAGTTTTGCCTGTGGACCGGACAATGTATGCTTTAACGACTGTTGCAGGGATCTGGATCAGGTGTTGACGCCTTATGATGTGCTGCGGCTTAAAAATCATCTGCACCTGTCATCCCAGACGTTTTTACAAACATATACGGTCCGGCATTTTGGACCGGCCTCGGGCCTGCCTGTGGTGACATTGAAATTCAGTCCGGCCACCGGATATGCCTGCCCGTTTGTGACAGAGACCGGCTGTTTGGTTTATCCGGACCGGCCGGCATCCTGCCGGCTGTATCCCCTGGCCCGGGCCATATCCCGGTCCCGTGAGTCTGGTGAAATCCGTGAATATTATGCCCTCATCCAAGAAGCGCATTGCAAAGGATTCAGCGTTAAGGGCACCCAGACTGTGGGTCAGTGGCTGGCGGGTCAGGATGTGGCGCAGCATAACATGAATAATGATAAGCTCATGGAACTGATCCGTCTGAAAAACAGCATTATGCCCGGTCCGCTTTCTGATGATCAGTCAAATCTGTTTTATCTGTCTTTATATAATCTGGATGAATTCCGCCGGCAGATTTTCAGTATGAATTTGCTGGAAGGGCTGGCTGTGCCCGGGCTGATCATGGGTAAAATTCGCACCTGTGATGACGCGTTGCTGGATTTAGGGTTGAAATGGGTGCGGTATCAATTGTTTGGTATTGTCATGGATCAATTTTAACAGAACAGCAGGATAAAATAATGGATGAGACCCATAAAATCGCATTGGTACTGGGAGCGGTCAAAGGGATTGGAAAAGGGATCGGTCTGGCTCTGGCGGAACGGGGAGTCAAATTAATTTTGACCCGGCATGACTGGGAGGATGCATTTGACCGGATGGAGGCGGATTTTGCCGATACCGGTGCAGAACATCACATACTGACAGCGGATTTGCGCCAGATTGATCAGGTGTCTCGAATTGCAGATTTTATCCGGAAGCGGTTTGGCAGACTGGATATTCTTGTCAACAATATTGAACGGGGGGGGTGGCCCGCAGTTCACGGGCCGTATGTGGAAGAACAATGGGATCTGGAAATCGAAACCACCCTGAAAGCCAAGCGCTGGGTGTTTGATGCCATGTTTCCTTTGCTCAAGGCATCTGAAGATGCCGTGGTGGTCAATCTGTCTTCCGTGGCAGCCATCACCGGCCGGTCCGGCCCGGCGGCCCTGGTGTTCAATGACGGGTATGCGGCAGCCAACAAAGGGATTCAAAGCCTCACTGAAACCTGGGCCCGCATGGGTGCCCCCAATGTCCGGGTGAACGAACTGATGCTGGGGTTATTCGAGACCCGTCATGCCCAGGGGACAAGGGGATGGGAACAGGTGCTCACTGTGGCGGAAAAACAGGCCCTGGTGGATCATACCCTTGCCGGGCGGACCGGCACCATCGAGGATGTGGTCAAGGCCTGTCTGTTCATGATTCAGGACGCCCCTTATCTGACCGGCAGCGTCCTCCGCCTGGACGGCGGTTTTGTGCTGGGCGGGGAAAATGTCCCGCCCATGCCCCGGGGAGTGCTGTAATTTTGATCTGTATGCCTGAAACACCTTTTCCCGGTAATGTATCAAGAAAAATTTAGGGGCGGGTGTTGGTTTCAGTTCCCGGGATCGAGCAACATCTGGGCAATGGTTTCCCGGATACGGCCGGTCCGATTTTGTTGCTTTTTGAACTGTTGTTCCAGGGCCGCCATTTGGGTATAAAACGGCGTTCTGTCAAAAGGAATATAGTCTCGGGTGGCAAACTGCCCGGCATCGCATCCCGGCCCCCGGATCACCCGACGTCCGGGCGGGTGCAGTTCATGGGGCAATCCATGGAGCCGGCAGATCATGGGTCTGTATATATACAGGGTGCAGCGGCCTTTGTGGTTGAGCGGGCACATCAATTTCAGGGGCTGGCCGGCCTTGTCATGGGCAAAAGTCTGTCTGACATAGTCGGCGGCTTTGTCTTGAATCTCTTTTCTAAGCGTTGACGTCATCTGCAAAAATCCCTGAATCAGATACGCTTTTTCAATAAAGGTATGATGGAAAAACAAAGAGGTGCAGCAATTGTCACTGCACCCGTCGCAATGAAAATTATATCGGTCCGCCACCCGGTCATAGGATCGGTCCATGTTTTCGTACAGCTGTATCAGAGAAGAAAAATTATGTGGGATCATTATGGACTCAAAGACTATACCAGAGGATTGGGTAAAAACAGTTTGGAATAGATCTCTAAGGCATATCGGTCGGTCATGCTGGCAATCACATCGCAGACCGATCGTTTCAAGCTGTTGTTTTCAGCATCCCAGGGAGCCATTTCCATTTTTTCAAGTTCCAGCTGCAAGTGATCGGGATGGACAACAAAGTACCGATACAGTCCTTCAATAATTTTTTTGGCTTTGACAAATTCATTGTGCACCCCGGGAGACCGGTAAACCTTTTCATAGAGAAATTTTCTTAAAATGGTCATGGCGTTGAAAATGTCCTGTCCAAGCTCCAGAATGAATCTGCCGTTTTCCGGGCCACTGTGACTCACCAGATTCTCGATCATGGTACTGGCCCGGACGGAATGGGTTTTCCCCAGTTTTTTCAGACAGATGTCAGGCACTTCATCCATGGTGACCACCTTGCCTCGAAGGGCATCGTCCAGATCGTGATTCAGATAGGCCATGATATCGGCTATCCGGACAATCCGTCCTTCCACGGTGACCGCCGTCTCACCGGCCACGGCGGGAATGATGTTGCCGAATCCTTTGGAGTGTTTGAGAATCCCGTCCCTGACCTCCCGGGTCAGGTTCAGTCCCCGGCCTTTGTTTTCGAGGGTGTCCACGACCCTGAGGCTTTGGTTGGAATGGGTGAAATGCGGGGAATGGACTTCAGTGAGTGCAATTTCTCCGGCATGTCCGAACGGGGTATGACCCAAGTCGTGGCCCAGTGCCACGGCTTCTGCCAGGTCTTCATTCATGCGCATGGCCCGGGCGATATTTCTGGCAATTTCCGACACTTCAAGGGTGTGGGTCAGCCGGGTCCGGTAATGATCTCCCAACGGTGAAAGAAAGACTTGCGTTTTATACTTGAGCCGTCGGAAAGAATTGGAATAAACGATCCGGTCCCGATCCAGTTGAAACGGGGTCCGTATATTACAGACGGATGTTTCTGAAAGCCGTCGGGTGACGTGCCGGCTCAAAGTGCCATAGGGGGACAGAAAATCCTGCTCCCGCTTTTGAAAACTTTCTCTGATGCTCAGGTTCGGTGGGGCTTCAGCTAATTTTTTTGATAACGCTTCCATAAATCCTTATTGCAGTTTTTTCAAGATAGTATAAAATACTACATTTTAAAAAAAAAGCAAGAAATGCGGGAAAAAGGGAACCAGAAGAAATAATAATGGATTCAACGCACAGCCATAAAAATGCCGACAGCGATGACGTCTTTATGTTGTCTGCCCTGGCCCAGGCAGCGGCAGCCCTTGAGCAGGGGGAGTTTCCCGTTGGGTGTGTGATCGTTCAGGAAAATCGGATCATCAGCCGGGGAGCCCGGAATGGAACCATCCCGGAGCCGGGTCGACGCGCCATCATCAGCGAGGTGGATCATGCGGAAATCCGTGCGCTGAGACAGTTGGAATCATGCCCTTATCCGGTGATGCCGGAAAAATGTACGTTGTATTGCACGCTGGAACCGTGTCTGATGTGCTTTGGAGCGATTATACTGACCGGGATACCCCGAATCGTTTATGCGTTTGAAGACCCGATGGGCGGGGGGACGGTATGTGACCTGGCATCATTGCCCCTGCTTTATAAAAATTGCCGGGTACAGGTAAAAACAGGGGTCTGCCGCAGAAAAAGTCTTGATCTTTTTTATAATTTTTTCAATAAAAAAGGGAATCAATACTGGAAAAACAGCCTGCTTGAGCAATATGTGCGGGATCAGAAACAGCACGGGTCGGGCAAATAAATATTGCATTTTGTCAACTTGATCTTTATAATGGCAAGGTTATGCTTGTTTGATATCAAAAAATATACATACATGCACGATAATAATGGATTGGATTTTTATCAGGAGGTGAAAAATATCTAAGCAAGGACGACAGGATCAATCGAATGTGAACAAGGGAATCAGAGCTGAAGAGGTGCGTGTGATCGGCGCCGACGGGGAACAGATAGGTATTCTGCCCCTGGCGGAAGCTTTAAGGATTGCTGAAGATCAGGCCCTGGATCTGGTGGAGGTGTCTCCGGATGCAAAACCACCGGTCTGCAAGATCATGGATCATGGAAAATTCAAATACGAGCAGACCAAAAAGAAACAGGAAGCCAAAAAAAAGCAGAAAACCACACAGATCAAGGAAATAAAGGTCCGACCGAAAACCGACGACCATGATCTGGCGACCAAAGCCCGGCACATTGAAAAGTTTATCAGCAACAATGATAAGGTCAAGATTACACTGGTATTCCGGGGGCGTGAGGTGGTGCTCAAAGAACAGGCCAATGCCGTGTTGGAAAAAGTGGTGAATCTGACCTCGGAATTTGCTGTGGTTGAACAGTTTCCTCGATTTGAGGGCCGGGTGATTACCATGCTGCTTGCCCCGAAATAGGCCGGATACCTGTTCAATCAGACATTCTGTAAAAGATCATCAATCCATAGTGAAATGGATGAGGGTGTGTACTGCGTTTTGGCGTATGCATCTTTGTCTCTTTTTTTTGTAATTTGTAACAGCCAAGCCTTTTTTAGGACAAGGAGATGTAAAATGCCCAAAATTAAAACCACCCGAGCAGCAGCCAAACGGTTCAAAAAGACTGGATCCGGGAAGTACAAGTTCAGAAAATCCCATGCCAGCCATATTTTGACCAAAAAGACCACCAAACGGAAACGATCGCTTCGTTTAGATCAGATGGTTGCCGGATCTGACATGAAAGAAGTCCGGCGGATGCTGCCCAATGGGTGAGAATAATAAAAATCGTCGGTGCCCTGTGAATATGGCGGCACGTGGCGCAAGCCGTACTGAATTTTTGAATTTTTAAGGAGTTTTGATACCATGAGAGTGAAAAGAGGGTTTAAAGCACGGCGCCGCAGAAATAAGGTGCTGAAACTGGCCAAAGGGTTCCGGGGCGGCAGAAGCAAATTGTTCAGAACTGCGGCGGATTCGGTTGATAAGGCATTGATGTATGCATACCGGGACCGGCGGGCAAAAAAGCGGGATTTCAGGAAACTGTGGGTCGTTCGAATCAATGCGGGTGCCAGAATGAATGACCTGTCCTATTCCCAGTTCATTCATGGCCTGAAGCTGGCAGGGTGTGAACTGGATCGGAAAGTACTGGCCGACCTGGCTGTTTCAGATCCGGCCGGATTTTCCCAGCTGGCTTCCCAGGCATCTGCCCGGCTGAACTGAACAGGCCCATCAAGGGGGATGTTTTGCAAAATCAGATCCACAACATAGAAAATCAGGCACTTGAAGAGGTTCAGTCCGCAGACACTTTAGAAGATCTGGAAATGGTTTCTGTCCGGTACCTGGGGCGAAAGGGGATTTTAACCGCTTTTTTGCGGGGGATCTCTTCTCTTCCCGAAGATCAGCGCCCGGATGCCGGGAAAAATGCCAATCTGCTTAAAATGAAACTGGAAAAATCGATCCACCAGGCCCGATCCCGGATTCAGACAGCCAAAACAGGTAAAAGTTCAGGCATTGATGTGACCCTGCCGGGTCGAAGGCGAGGGTATGGAGCCCTTCATCCCATCACCCGGGTGCTGGATGAGATATCCGATATCTTCATGCGTCTGGGATTCGACATCGCAGAAGGCCCTGAAGTGGAAACCGATTATTATAATTTCGAAGCATTGAATATCCCAAAGTATCATCCGGCCAGAGACATGCAGGACACCTTTTATGTGTCGGACAATATCGTGTTGCGGACCCATACTTCTCCGTCTCAGCCCCGGACCATGGAAAAAACACAGCCCCCGGTTCGGATCATATCCGCCGGTAAAGTGTTTCGTTGTGACTCTGATCTGACCCACACCCCCATGTTTCACCAGATCGAAGGCCTGATGGTGGATGAGCAGATATCGTTTGGTGATTTAAAAGGGGTGTTGACCACGTTTGTCCATCAGTTTTTCGACCGTCAGACCGCGTTGCGGTTCCGACCCAGTTATTTTCCGTTTACCGAGCCCAGTGCGGAAGTGGATATCCAGTGTGTGATTTGCAAGGGAAAAGGATGCCGGGTGTGTTCGAAAACCGGTTGGCTGGAAGTTCTGGGATCCGGTATGGTTCATCCGGCCGTGTTTGAAAATGTGGGATATGATACCCAAAAATATACCGGGTTTGCGTTCGGTGTGGGTATCGAGCGGATGGCCATGCTCAAATACGGCATTGATGATATCCGAAAATATTTCGAGAATGATATGCGTTTTTTAGGGCAGTTTTAATTATGAAAGTCACGCTGAGCTGGATAAAAGAATATATCGCTTTGGATCTTGAACCCGAAGAGATCGCTTCGAAACTGACCATGGCCGGCCTTGAAGTGGATGCGATTGAAAATCTGTATGCGTATCTTCAGGATATTGTGGTTGCCAAAGTACTGGAGGTCAAAAAACATCCGGACGCGGATAAATTGAGCTGCTGTGTGGTGGATACCGGAAACAGTACCCCGGCCCATATTGTCTGCGGTGCGCCCAATGTTAGGCCGGGTATGTATTCGGCCTGTGCGTTGCCGGGGGTCATCCTCCCCGGAGATGTGAAAATTAAAAAAAGCAAGCTTCGGGGCCAGGTGTCGGAAGGGATGCTCTGTTCGGGCGCCGAACTTCGTTTAGATACGGACGCCGCAGGCATCATGGATCTGTCCGGAGAGTATGTTCCGGGAACACCGTTGAATCAGGCATTGGATTTTGCCGATACCGTTTTTGAAATCGATTTGACGCCCAACCGTCCCGACTGCCTGAGCGTGATGGGGGTGGCCAGAGAAGCGGGGGCTTTTGTCCAGCCGAACCAGAAGCTTGTCAAGCCGGATGTGACCCCGGCACCGCAGCGCTTAACCGGTACATCCATTCATGATCATGCCCGGGTGGATATCAAGGATCCGGACCTGTGTCCCCGATATTGTGCCGGTCTTTTGTTTGATGTGACCGTGGGACCGTCTCCTTTCTGGCTGCGGCGCCGGCTGGAATCCGTGGGACTGACGCCCATCAACAATGTGGTGGATGTGACCAATTTCGTGATGCTGGAAACCGGGCAGCCCCTGCACGCCTTTGACTACGACAATCTGGCCGACGGGCGTATCGTGGTTCAAAAAGCCGGAGATGAAAAGGAATTTACCACCCTGGACAGCAAAACACACCGTCTGGATCCAGATATGCTCATGATCTGTGACGGCAAGCGACCGGTGGCCCTGGCCGGAGTCATGGGCGGCGAGAACTCGGAAATCGCTCCAACCACCACCCGGGTTTTGATCGAAAGCGCTTGCTTCAACCCGGTTTCCATCCGAAGGACCGCCAAACGGACCGGGATTGCCACGGATGCGTCCCATCGGTTTGAACGGGGCGTGGATCCCGACGGCACGGTGTATGCGTTGCAGCGGGCCATGGCCCTGATGGCAGATCTGGGGGATGCGGCCATGGCAAAGGACATGATTGATGCCTGTCCGGAACCGGTGGTGCCGGTCTGTATTGAACTGGACCCGGTTGCCATGAACATTCGTCTGGGAACCGATCTGTCCGTCCAGGAGATTTCCCGGATTCTGGAATCAGTGGCATTCAAGGTGCAGCCGGCCGGAAAAGGCTGTCTGATGGTTTCTGTTCCCACCTTTCGTGTGGATGTCACCCGGCCGGAAGACCTGTCTGAAGAAGTGGCACGGTTATGGGGATATAACCGGATCGACACCACATATCCGCCGGTGCCGGCCAAGGGCCGTCCCGTAAATCCGGTGATCCTGACACGCCGGACTGTCCGCAATATACTCAACGGCCTGTCGTTTTCTGAAGCCATTAATTACAATTTTATTGCCAAAGATTTCTGTGACCGGCTGCGGTTGTCGGAAAACGATACCCGCCGAAATGTGGTGCAGATTCTGAACCCGCTTTCCGATCAGATGTCCGTGCTCAGGACGTCTCTTTTACCGGGCCTGCTGGAAAATATGCGGAAAAATACATCCCAGCAGACAGATACCCTGCGGCTGTTTGAAATCGGCAAAACCTTTTTCAATACAGATGCCAATGCATTGCCCGACGAAGTGGAAATGCTGGCCGGACTGATCACGGGTAACCGGACCCGGCAAACCTGGTACGCCAAAAAACAGCCCGTGGATTTTTTTGACCTCAAAGGGGCCATTGAAGATCTTCTGGAAGGACTGGGGATTAAAGAGGTGATTTTCACACGGATCGATGAAGCTGCCTGTCCCTATTTTGAACCCGGTTACGGTGCAAAGATCCACAAACAGGGGGATATCGGTGTTCTGGGAAAACTGAGCCACCCGGTGTTGAGAAGTTTCGGACTTAAACAGGATGCCTATGTGTTTGAACTGGATCTGTCGGCGGTGATGGCCCATATGCCGGACCAAATACAGGCCAAACCTCTGCCGCGATATCCTTCCATCTCCCAGGATGTGACACTGATCGTGGAGCGGCAGATTCCTGTGGGGGATGTTATGGGCCAAATGAAAACCATTGCAGAAAAAGAATTTCTGGTGGAAGACATGTATTTGTTCGACCTGTTTGAAGGCAGCCCTCTGGCCGAAGGAAAAAAGTCCTTGTCCTTTCGAATCGTGTATCGCTCTGAAAATAAAACCTTGATGGAGAAGCATATACGCAAGCTTCATGCTGCCATTTCCAGCCGTCTGGTAAAAGCGTTTCATGCGGACCTGCCGGAATAACACACGGGGTATTGACAAAAGAAACGGGTATTGTTATACATTGCCGGTGATGCGGGTATAACTCAGGTGGTAGAGTGCAAGCTTCCCAAGCTTGATGTCGCGAGTTCGAGTCTCGTTGCCCGCTCCACCTTGCAGTAAAGGTGTTGGCCGGCAGAAAAGTTCCAGTGATGGAAATGAAACGGGTATGATCCAAGCCGAGTCGGGAAGGGCGAAGATTTAGTTGAATATTGAACAGGAACGGGCATCTGCCCGTTTTTGTATTTTAAACAAAGGGGTTCGGGTGCAGATTAGAGAATGGATTTGAGTCATAAAAGTAAACAGCATGTGAACCTGATTACACAGGTGGCGGAAGACTTGTGTCAAGGGGAAGGGTTTGAACTGGTTCATGTGGAGACGGTTACCTGGAATCGTCAGACCATCATTCGGATCTATGCGGATAAGCCCGGTGGTATCACTCTGGGAGATTGTGCGGCTATCAGCCGCCAACTGGGGGATCTGCTGGATGTGCATCTCCCGGACATGGGCGGTTACCGTCTGGAAGTATCATCGCCCGGACCCCACCGGCCATTGAAGAAAAAACAGGATTTTCACCGGTTCAAGGGCAGTCAGATTAAAATAGAAACCAGGGCATCCATCCAGGGGAAAAAAAGATTTACCGGCACACTTGAACAGATACAAGAAGATGCAGTCGTGATCGAGGTGGATGGTGAACGGGTAGAAATCCCGGATCTGCAGATTTACAAGGCAAACCTTGCAGGCCGGTAAAATGGAGAACGCTTAACCATGCTTATCACAGATATTAAAAGAGTGATCGATCAGGTCAGCCGTGAAAAAGGCATTGACCCCGAGGTATTGATAAATACCCTCAAAGAAGCCATTGTTTCCGCAGCCAGAAAAAAACTGGGTCCACGTGCGGACATCGAGGTGCACTATGATGGCAAAACCGGTGAGGTCGAAGTGTTCCATTTTAAGGAAGTGGTGGAAGAAGTGGAATTTCCGGACAATGAACTGACTCTGGAACAAGGGTATGAGTTTGATCCCGAGTGCGAGATCGGAGACAGTTTAGGGATCCGGATTGACACGGAAGAGTTCGGCCGCATCGCGGCCCAGTCCGCCAAACAGGTGATTATTCAGAAAATGCGGGAAGCTGAACGCAATGCCGTGTATGAAAATTTTATTCATAAAAAAGGTAAAATCATCAACGGGATCGTCCAGCGGTTTGACCGGGGCAGCATCATTGTCAATCTGGGGCAGGCGGAAGCGGTGCTGCGGCCCAGAGAGCAGATGCCCAGGGAAAATTACAAACGGGGAGACCGGATCCGTGCGTATGTGCTGGATGTTCTGGAAGAGTCCAAAGGGGCTCAGATCCTTTTGTCCCGGACTCATCCGGAGTTTTTGATGGAACTGTTTAAAACCGAAGTCCCGGAAGTGGCCGAGGGTATTGTGACACTTCAGGGAGCGGCCCGGGTACCGGGTGTCCGGGCGAAAATTGCCGTGTCATCCACGGATTCCGATGTGGATCCCGTGGGGGCCTGTGTGGGAATGAAAGGAAACCGGGTCCAGAATATTGTTCAGGAGCTTCGGGGAGAAAAAATCGATATTGTTCAATGGAGTCCGGATGTGGCCCGTTTTGTCTGCAATGCCCTGTCTCCTGCTGAAATCTCCCGTGTGATTATCGATGAGGACAACCGGTCCATGGAAGTGATTGTCAATGATGAATATCTGTCGATTGCCATCGGCAAGGGAGGCCAGAATGTGTCTTTGGCCTGTGAAATTACCGGGTGGCATCTGGAAGTGACGTCTGAAGAAGAATACAGCCGGGAAGTCAAACTCGGGTATGACAGTCTCATGAAACTGGAAAATGTCGGTCTGCCCATGGCGGAAATTTTATTCAAGTCCGGATACGCCTCTTTGATGGATATCGTGGAAACGTCACCGGAAGAACTGGCGTCCGTGATGGGAGTTTCCGAGGAGGAAGCCGACGCGACCATTGCACAGGCAAAAAAGCGATTGATGGAAGAACAGGCGGCTGCGGAAATTTCCCCACATCTTTCTGAAAAAGAGGAACAACCCGAAGCAGAGGAACAACCCGAAGCCGATGATACGGCAGATGAAACCGACTCCGATGTCATGGATGAGAACGAGGCTAAACCGTAAATCGCATACACAAACCAGCAAAAACGCAGGCTAGGGCAAAGAACATTAAAAGAGGATTACTTGGGGGCAAGGTATGGCGAAACTCAGAGTATACGAATTGGCAAAAGATCTGAACATGACAAACAAGGCACTGCTCAATAAACTCAAAGAGCTCGATATTGATGCAAAGAGCCATATGAGTTCTTTGGAGGACAGTGCAATCAAACAGATCAAAGCCAGTTTGTTCGGCAAGTCCAGACAAAAAGAAGACCTCAAGGTCCGGCCTTCGGTAATACGTCGGCGTAAAAAGAAAGCCGGGCGTGATCCGTATATGGAATCCCGGGAAAAACCGGAGGATTCTGCCGTATCGGAAATGGAGGTACAGAAAACCGAAGATACCACAGACGGGCGGGAAACAGCCATTGATACACCGGACGCCCCACCGGTGGCGGCTGAACAGAAACCTGCTGAAAAAACATCTGCCGCTGTTCCGAAATCCTCTGAAGTGTCAACGCCTCCAAAAACCTCTTTGACAAAAAAGAAAAAATCCGAGCCTGCCAGAATTATTAAACCGGTAAAAAAGACGCTTCCCCCGGAGCCGGAACCGGTCAAGCCGACACCTGCCTCAGAACCTGTGGACACAAAAACAAAACAAAAATCAGCAGCTGTTTCGGAGCCGACACCCGCATCTGCAGTATCGGATGATCAAAAAGCGTCGGAAAAAAAATCACCACCGGCAAAAGAAAAAAGTTTGAAAGACGATACCGCCCAAGAGGTGCCTTCGACTGTCCAGGAAAAGCCTTCGACTGTTGTGACAGATAAGGAAGCGGAAACAACAGAAAAGAAACCTCAAAAATCAGATGTTTCCCGGGAAGCGCCGGCAACACCGGAGACTGAAGAGGCAAAAGCATCCAAAAAGAAAAAGAAAAAAAAGAAATCCACCCCGGCCAAAATTGTGAAAAAAGCGGATCCGGTGGTTTTGGAAAATATTCGGAAAACAAGGGCGGAAGAAGAGAAAAAAGACATGAGTTCAGAGCGAACTGCCCGACCGGCTGCATCGAATCGATCCGGTGCGGTTGCAACCGGTCCGGATACAGGTGCGCCGTTTATTCCAGGCGAACCGGATCCGGGATTCAGAAAAAAAGATCGTCGCAAGGATGAGGGTCCAGGCGATTCGTTTGACGGAAAACGCAAAAAACGCAAAAAGAAATCAGTGGTGGAAGGAGAAGAACTCTACCGGGGCCGCGGTAAAAAGAAACGGGGCAAAAAAGACAACCGGGCCAAAAAAGGGGGGTTCCAGAAAACCCAGATCACAACCCCCAAGGCGATCAAGCGGCGGATCAAGATTGACGAGGCCATTGAGCTGGCAGAACTGGCCAAACGGATGGGAATCAAGGCCAATGAGATGATTGCCAAACTCATGACCATGGGTGTGATGGCCACGGTCAACCAGACCATTGATTTTGAAACAGCAACCCTGGTGGCGGCGGAATTTGATTTTGAAGTGGAAAAAGCCAGTTTTGAAGAAGATGTTCTGCTTCAGGTCGAAACCGATAATCAGGATAAGGGCCGCATGATCAAGACCCCTCCCGTGGTCACCATCATGGGACATGTGGACCATGGGAAAACATCATTGCTGGATGTCATCCGAAAATCCAAAATTACCAGCGGAGAGGCCGGCGGAATCACCCAGCACATCGGAGCGTATAACGTGGATACCCCCAAAGGCGGGCGGATCACGTTTCTGGACACCCCGGGCCATGCCGCTTTTACCGCCATGCGATCCAGAGGGGCCAAGGTCACGGATATTGTGATTCTGGTGGTGGCGGCGGATGACGGAGTCATGCCCCAGACCATTGAGGCCATCAACCATTCCAAAGCTGCCGGTGTGCCGGTGGTGGTGGCCGTGAACAAAATGGATAAACCCGGGGCGGACCCGGATCGTATCTTGCGGGAACTGGCTGAACTGGACCTTTTGGCGGAAGAATGGGGCGGAGACGTGATTTTTGTCAGAGTGTCCGCCAAAACCGGTGAAGGGATCGATGATCTGCTGGAAATGGTACTGCTCCAGTCCGAAGTGCTGGAACTCAAGGCCAATCCGGACCGGAATGCCAGCGGTTATGTGGTGGAATCCCGGCTGGATACCGGCCGGGGGGCCGTGGCCACGGTGCTGGTGAAGCAGGGGACCCTGCGGGATGGAGATGCCATCGTGTGCGGGCTCCACTCCGGCAAAATCCGGGCCATGATCGATGATCTGGGCAACCGGATTGAGGAAGCCGGTCCCTCCACACCGGCGGAAATCGTAGGATTGACCGGGGTCCCGGATGCCGGAGACGAGTTTGTGGCTGTGGCGACAGACAAGGATGCCAAACAGATCGCCAATCACCGTATGCAGAAACAGCGGGCCAAAGAACTGGCCAAAAAGAGCCGGGCCAACCTGGAGAAAATGTTCGAGAACTTAGGTTCCGAGGAAATCAAAGAGTTGAAGCTGATCGTCAAAGCGGATGTCCAGGGGTCCATCGAAGCATTGAACGATTCCCTCAAGGATCTGGCCAAAGAGGAAGTGGATATCAAGATTATCCATTCCGGAGTCGGTACCATCAATGAATCGGATGTGGGCCTGGCCAGTGTGTCGGATGCCATTATCATCGGATTCAATGTCAGACCCACACCCCAGATCCGGAAAATGGCCAAGGACGAAAATGTGGACATGCGGTTCTATGATATCATCTATGATGTGATCAATGATATCAAGGCGGCTCTGGACGGCATGATGCCCTCCACTTTTCATGAAATTATCATTGGGCGTGCCGAGGTGCGGGACACTTTTGTGGTGCCTAAAATCGGCACCATTGCCGGATGCCACATTGCCGAAGGCAAGGTGATCCGGGGCAAGAAGGTAAGGCTGCTCAGAGAAGGTGTGATCAAGTGTGATACCCAGCTGTCCTCTCTGCGCCGATTCAAGGATGATGTCAAGGAAGTGGAACAGGGGTATGAATGCGGCATCGGTCTGGCCAAATACAATGATATCAAGGCGGGCGATATCATCGAGTGTTATGAAGTGGAAGAAAGAAAATATATGCCCCAGAAAGAGAACTGATGAAACCATATACCCGGGCTGAACGGATCAGCATAAAGATCCAGCAGGCCATAACCGAGCTTCTGACTAAAAAAATCAGTGATCCCAGAATAGAGATGGCCACGGTGTCCCGGGTCAAACTGACCCCGGACCTGAGGCTGGCCAGTATCTATGTGACGGTTTTCGGAGATGAGGACCGGATCGCAGCCACTTTGGCGGGCTTTAAAAACTCCAAAGGATTTATCAAAAAGCACATTGCTCCCCAGCTGGGACTTAAATATATGCCGGAACTGCGGTTTTTTCACGATGATTCATTTGACAAAGCTGCCAGAATGGATGCCCTGATCGATTCAGTGGTCAAAGATATCCCCAAAGATTCGGACCCCGGCAGCGGGGAATCTGAATAAGCATCTTTGTTTTGAAAAAGCGGCGGTATTGATGAAAAACGGTATGGTGCTGATCAACAAGCCGGAAGGGATCTCTTCCGCCCGGGTCGTCAGTCAGGTCAAAAAGATATTTCAAGTAAAAAAAGCCGGACACACTGGAACGCTGGATCCCTTTGCCACAGGTCTTTTGCCGATCGCTTTAGGGCAGGCCACCCGGCTGAGCCGGTTTTTTCTGGGGGGCGCCAAGCAGTACCGGGCCACAGTGTGTTTGGGAATTGAAACCGACACCTATGACCGGACCGGTCAGATTGTCCATCAAGCAGATCCTCGATGTCTTGGCGCCATTGAACCCGAACAGGTACAACACATCGTGGCAGGATTCAAAGGAAAACAACGGCAGATCGCACCCAGCTTTTCAGCGCTGAAACACCAGGGTCAGCCTTTGTATAAACTGGCCCGTCAGGGGAAAATGATCCAGAAACCCGCCCGGCCCATTGAGATTTTTTTCATCCGGATGATTGCCGTGAACCTGCCGGAATTTGAACTGGATATCCATTGCTCCGGCGGAACCTATATCCGGAGTCTGGCCCATGATATGGGAGAACAGCTGGGGTGCGGCGCACATTTGTCAAAATTGTGCCGGACCGGTGTCAGCCATTTTACACTGGATCAGGCCCATGAATTGGAAGCATTGCCCAGGCTGCCTTTGGACAGATCAATGATTCCCATGACAGACTGTCTGTCTTTTCTGCCCCGGATACAGGTGGACGATGCCATGACCCAAAAAATCGGACATGGGATGAAACTGTCTGACCATGAGGTGCGTTCATTTCAGACAGAACCGGTGCCCGCACAGACCCCGGTCCGGGTCCTGGATTCGACAGGTCGGCTCATTGCCGTGATAGAACCGGATCCAGACCGGCCGGAATATAATTATTGTTGCGTTTTCAACCGGTAAATGGTAGAAAGATCTGCCCCCTTGTAATGAAAAAATGCGGGGCAATTTTCAGTATCGGCCGTTTGGCAGAAACATCGGGATCGTCTGAATGGAATATTGGATGCCCCTGGTAACGGCGCAAAGCCGGCCAAATGAATGCCGGAATTTATTTATTCCAGATAAAGGAGTCACACCGTGGTTTTATTAGCAGAAAACAAAGAAGAAATGATTGAGCAGTTCAAGATCCATGAGTCAGATACCGGGTCACCCGAGGTGCAGGTGGCCATTCTGACTCACCGCATCAGCTACCTGACCGAACATTTGAAAGTGCATAAAAAAGATCATCATTCCCGCCGGGGATTGTTGATTCTGGTCGGACGGCGCCGAAACCTGCTGGATTATGTCAAGAAAAAAGACATCAACCGGTATCGATCTTTGATCGATAGGCTGGGGCTCAGAAGATAATATGACGATAAACCGGTTTTTGGCTGTGTTCAGGTCAAAAACCGGTTTTTTGCAGTTTACCGGGCGGCAATTCTTGAAAACACGAATAAATAAGTTCGCATCTGTGCCATCCAGCAATTTGTTGGATGATACACATGCGGGTTTATTGTTTTGAGTGCGTTTCAATGGATTTCCGCCTTTTTTACCTAATTTAAAAGGAGAAATCATGGAGAAAACATTAACAGCGACAGTCGGCGGCAGGGAATTTTCCATCAGCACCGGCAAAATGGCCAAACAGGCATCCGGTGCGGTGGTGGTGCAGCTGGGCGAAACCGTGGTACTGGTGACGGCAGTGTCGGCAAAAAATCCCAAAGAGGATGTGAGTTTTCTGCCCCTGACCGTGGAGTATCAGGAACGAATTTATGCGGCCGGCCGGATTCCGGGCAACTATTTCCGGCGGGAGATCGGCCGGCCCTCTGAAGATGAAACATTGCGGGCCAGACAGATCGACCGGCCCATCCGTCCGTTGTTTACACAAGGATATAATTTTGAAACCCAGGTCATCGCCACTGTGCTGTCAACCGATAAAATGTGTGATCCGGGCATTCTGGCCCTGGTGGGGGCATCTGCGGCCCTGGAAATTTCAGATATCCCGTTTGACGGCCCTATTGCCGGTATCAAGGTGGGTCGTATCAACGGTGAGTTCGTTGCCAACCCCACCCTGGAACAGATGATGGAAAGTGACATCGATTTGACGGTGGCAGGCTCTAAAACCGGTGTGGTCATGGTGGAAGCCGGCGCCAATATCGTGTCGGAAAAAGACATGCTGGATGCCATTTATTTCGGTCATGATGCCATGCAGCCCATCATTGCCATGCAGGTGGAATTAAAAAACACCCTGGGCAAGGAAAAGAAAGTGTTTGTTCCCGCAGAACGGGACCCGGAACTGGCTGCCAAGGTCGTTGATTTTGCAAAAGACGGCATCCGCGAACGCGTCCAGATCAAGACCAAAATAGAACGTCAGAATGCGTTAAGCCTTTACAAGGATGAGGTGGTGGAACATTTTACCCAGGAGTATCCGGACCAGGGTAAGGAAATCAAGGAAAATTTCAGCAAGGCGGTCAAGGAAGTCAGCCGTGAGATCACCTTGACACAAAATCACCGCATTGACGGCCGGGCCTTTGATGAAATTCGTAACATCACCTGTGAAGTGGGAATGCTGCGAAGACCCCACGGCAGTGCGCTGTTTACACGGGGAGAAACCCAGGTCCTCGGAGTCATGACCCTGGGATCCGGCCCGGATGAGCAGCGGGTGGAAACCCTGGCCGGCAACGAGACCCGGGCGTTTATGCTGCATTACAATTTTCCTCCCTATTCCGTGGGAGAGGTGAAGCGGGCCGGCGGTCCCAGCCGCCGGGATATCGGTCATGGGAATCTGGCTACCCGTGCCATTGAGCGGATACTGCCGGATCCGGCCGATTTTGAATACACCATCCGGTTGGTGGGTGAGGTCATGGAGTCCAACGGGTCTTCCTCCATGGGCACGATCTGTGCCGGGTGCCTGGCGCTCATGGATGGCGGTGTGCCCATCAAGGCACCGGTTTCCGGTATTGCCATGGGATTGATCAAAGACGGGGACAACACCGTGATTCTGTCCGATATCCTGGGGGATGAAGATCATTTCGGGGATATGGATTTCAAGGTGGCCGGTCCTGAAGCCGGCATCACGGCCCTGCAGATGGATATCAAGATCAAGGAGCTGTCCAAAGATGTCATGGAAAAAGCCCTGATTCAGGCCAAAGCAGGCCGGCTTCATATTCTGGGAGAGATGTTGAAAACCATTAACACGTACCGGGAAGATATTTCTCCCCATGCCCCCAAAATTTTGAGCATCACCATCAATCCGGACAAGATCAGGGATATTATCGGCCCGGGCGGCAAGATTATCCGGGCCCTCCAGGCGGACACCAACACCACCATTGAAGTGGATGACTCCGGACTGGTGAAAATTGCCGGGGAAAATCAGGAGGATGCGGAGCGGGCTCTGGCCATGGTGGCGGATATCGCGCTGGATCCGGAAATCGGGGCCATCTATGAAGGCAAGGTCGTGAAAATTACCGATTTCGGGGCGTTTGTGAATATCAAATCCGGCACCGACGGCCTGGTGCATATTTCCGAGCTGGCCGACTACCGGGTCAAGAAGGTCACGGATGTGGTCAAAGAGGGGGATGTGATCAAAGTCAAGGTCCTGGATATCACCCGGGACGGGAAAATCAAGCTCAGCTACAAAGCTGTCAAGGCGGATGAAAAAGAATAATTCTTTTTGCATCTGTCCGCTGGCTTCCGGCAGTAAAGGAAACGCACTGCTGATCTCCACGCCGGACACCGCCATTCTGGTGGATGCCGGTTTGTCCGGCGTGGAGCTTCAGCGGCGGATGGCGGCGGTGGGACAGGATCCTGCTGATCTGTCCGCCATTGTCATCACCCATGAACATATCGACCATGTCCGGGGTGCCGGCGTCCTGGGACGGCGATTCAATATTCCGGTTTATATCTCTTCCGCCACCCATCAGGCCTGCCCCGGACTGGGCCATGTGCCTGAACTGATTCATTTTGAATGCGGGACCCGGTTTGACATCCGGGATCTGGTCCTGAATCCCTTTTCCATCTCCCATGACGCCTCGGACCCGGCCGGTCTGACCTTGACCTGGCAGGCGTGTAAAATCGGCATCGCCACGGATCTGGGGGTGGTGACCAACCTGGTGCGGACCCATCTGTCCGGTTCTTCAGTTCTTTATCTGGAATCCAATCATGATCCGGAGATGCTCATCAACGGATCTTATCCGTGGCATCTGAAGCAGCGGATTCAATCGCGCACCGGCCATCTGTCCAACAATGATGCCGGCACCCTTCTGGCGGACCTTTACCATGACCAGCTGCACCATGTGATCCTGGCCCATCTGAGCGAAGAAAACAACCGGCCTGAACGGGCCCTGGCCGAGGTGGGCCGGTGTCTGAACCGGCCGGGCATCGGTCTGTCCGTTGCCGGACCCGACCGGCCCGGAAAGGTGATTCGAATAACAGGGGAGAAATAATCAAGATGCCTGAACTGATCGTTAAAAATTTTACAGGGGATCAGATCCATCCCTATCTGGATGAGCTGGCCCGGCTGCGGATCGAAGTGTTCAAAGAATATCCGTATCTGTATGACGGCAGTATTGACTATGAAACCGAGTATTTGAAATCCTATGCGGAATGTCCGGAAAGTTTGGTGGTGGGAGCTTTTAAAGACGATCAGCTGGTGGGGGCTTCCACCGGCCTGCCCATGACGGATGCGGCCGATGAATTCAAGGCCCCGTTATCAGCACAGGGACAGGATGTTGACAGAATCTTTTATTTTGGCGAATCGGTCATGAAAAAAGCCTGTCGCGGGACCGGAATTTACGCGCGGTTTTTCGCGGAACGGGAAGGATATGCCCGGTCCCTGGGGCGGTTTGACCGGGTCTGCTTTTGTGCGGTGGAGCGGCCGGCGGATCATCCGGCCAAACCTTCGGGATACCGGCCCCTGGATGGCTACTGGAACAGACGCGGTTATACCCGGCGCCCTGATTTGACCACCCGGTTTCTGTGGAAAGACTTGGACGAGGTAGAGGAATCACCCAAAAAAATGGTATTCTGGATCAAACCGGTGTAAAAAAAGGAATAATCCTTGACTGTTTTTTTATAATGGTTTAACCATTGAGGGAAAGTATCTGAAAATTCATTCAAAAGGAGTTTGATTATCATGATAAATAAACTTATCAGTCAGATTCTTCCCCATATGCCTGAGAAGCTGATCTGGCAGTTTTCAAAAGAGTATATTGCCGGGAAAACCACGGAACAGGCCCTGGAAGCGTCCAGGGAACTGAACCGGAACAATACCCTGGTCACCCTGGACATTCTGGGGGAATTCATCGAGAACATGGACCAGGCCAAAGAGAACCGGGATCAGTACATCAATCTGATCAACACCATGGAAGCCACCGACGTCAAGGGAAATTATTCCATTAAACCCACCATGTTCGGCCTTCTTCTGGACAAGCAGACCTGCTCCGACTATATGCGGGATATTGTGGCCACAGCGGCCGGGTATGGCAATTTTGTGCGCATCGACATGGAAAACTCCCCCACGGTGGACGATACCATCGCGATTTTCAGACGGATCAAGGCGGAATTTCCCAAAAATGTCGGACTGGTGCTCCAGGCGTACCTGAAACGGACCCGTTCCGATATCGAAGCCATGCTGGACCTGAAATCAGATGAGGCGGACCTGAATTTTCGGCTGTGCAAAGGGATTTATGTGGAATCCCCCGCCATTGCATACAAAAAATACGAAGAGATCAATGCCCATTATCTGGAAGATCTGGAATTCATGTTCCAGAGCGGCATCTATCCGGGTATTGCCACCCATGACAAGCCCCTGATCGAGGGCGCATTGAAGCTGATCCAGAAATACAATATCCCCAAAGACCGGTATGAATTTCAGATGCTGTACGGAGTGACCCCCAAACAGCGGCAGGATCTGGCGGATGCCGGCCACAAGGTGCGGGTGTATGTGCCGTTCGGGGAACACTGGTTCGGGTATTCCACCCGCCGGCTCAAGGAAAATCCAGCCATGGTCACCCATATTGTGAAGGCGTTGTTTGCCAAAGGATAAATAAGGAGATGCCGCCATGAACGCCGTCATCGATGCCTTGAATTTTCGTCATGCCTGCAAGAAATTCGACCCGGCCAGAAAGATTGCCACCAAAGATCTGGACACGATTCTGGAGGCGGCGGTGCTGTCTCCCTCTTCTTTCGGTATGGAGGCCTGGAAATTTCTGGTGCTGCAATCACCGGGTATTCGGGAGAAACTGCGCCCGGCCTGCTGGGACCAGGCTCAGATAACTGACAGCAGCCATGTGATCGTGATTCTGGCCAGACCGGATCAGGTGGCCCCGGGCCACCCGTATGTGGCTGAAAGTTTTGGCCGCAGAGGGTTGCCCGAAGATGCCACCACCGCTTATATTGAAAAATATCGGCATCATATGGAAACAGAGGTGCTGCCCCGAATGAATCTGTATGCCTGGTGCAGCAAGCAGTGTTACATCGCCCTGGCCGATATCATGACCGCTGCCGCGGCAATGGGCATTGATTCCTGCCCCATGGAGGGGTTTGAAAAAGACCGGGTGGAGCGCATTCTGGAAATCGATACCCAAAAGTTCGAAGTGGCGGTGCTGGTGGCCCTGGGATACCGGTCGGGCAAGCAGCCCCCCCGGCGGCGCCACTCTAAAGAGAAACTGGTTGAAATCCGTTAACCGGCCTCGCTGGATCTGAATCCGGTTCTTTCACCCCTTACAGGGTTTCTTTTTCCAGCAGGTGATAATACTCACCTTTGGCTCTTACCAGCTCCGGGTGGCTGCCTTGTTCCCGGATCCGGCCAACCCTGAGCAGCAGGATCCGGTCACAGTGCCGGATGGTGGACAGGCGGTGGGCGATGATGATGGACAGCCGGCCTTTCATGAGCCGGTTCATGGCCTCATGCACCGCCTGCTCCGATCCGGAATCCATGTAGGATGTGGCCTCATCGAAAATGATCAGATCCGGGTTGCAGGCAAAGGCCCGGGCAATGCATATCAGCTGTTTTTCTCCGGCGGACAGCGGACGTCCCCCCTCCCTGAGCACGGTGTCCGGTCCGTCAAACTTGTCATATAAAAATCCGCAGTTGGCCTGTTCCAGCACTTTTTTCAGGGCAAGGCCGTCCAGGGGATTTTCCGGCGGGCAGATATTGTCTTTGACTGTGCCGGAAAAAAGGATGGGGTCCTGCATGACCAGAGCGGTTTTCCGTCGGATATCCATGGTGTTGATGGATTCCTGGGGCTGACCGTTGATCCGGATAAGGCCGGCATCCGGCCGGTAGAATCCTGTGACCAGGTTGATGATGGAGGTCTTTCCGGACCCGGTCTGACCCACGATTCCGATGGAACTCCCTTTTTCAAGAGAAAAACAGATATCTTTGAGCACCGGTGTTTCCGTGTCATAAGAAAAATGAACATGATCAAATGCCAAGTGATGGATGGCATCCATCCGGACTCTTTTTCGGGTAAGGCGCTGCCGGTCTTTTTTCTGTTCCAGCACGGTGGTGATCCGTTCCGCCGAGGCCAAAGCATTCTGAAGCAGATTGAATTTTTCCGACAGCTCCCGCAACGGCCTGAAAAACAGTTTCATATAGGTGAGAAATGCCACCAGTTCGCCGATGGTCATTTCATGGGCTGTGACCTTGAGACCGCCGGCCCACAGGATGATCGCCGTGCTGACGATGCCCAATAACCCGATAAAGGGCATGAACACGGCAAAGGTTTTTATCTGGCGCATGGCGGCATCATAATGGGTCGCATTGAGATCCCGGAACCGTTTGATAAACGTGGCTGCGCTGCCAGTGGTCTGGATGGCCCGGATGCCGGAAATGCCTTCGGAAAAACTGTGGTTGATCTCCCCGATCTTCTGTCGGATGGTCCGAAAGGCGCTGCGCACATGCCGGGAAAATCCGGTGACACTCACCAGGATCACGGGCACCAGCCCAAACAGATAAAAGGCCAGTCCGGCATTGAGCCGTGCCAGCATCACAAAAATGGCTGCCATGAGCACCAGGTCCTTGAAGATGAACACCAGCACACTGGTGAACATTTCGTTCATGTTCTCAATGTCGCCTGCCACCCTTGCCACCAGCCGGCCGGAGGCGTTTTTATCATAATAGGCCACGGGCAGGCCGGTCATGTGGGAGAACAGTTCCCATCGCAGGTTCAGAATAATTTTCTGGCCGGAGTATTCCAGAAACAGGGTCTGACCGAAATCGATGACAAATGCGGCCAGGATCATCAGGCAGAAAAAAAGACCGAACGACCTGAAGTCTTCCATGTGCAGACCTAGAAACAAGGCATCCTTTGAATTCTGGCCGGATTGGAGGATAAATCCGTCCAGGCCTTTCTGGATGAGCAGCGGAATGGACAGCTCAAAGAAAATACCGGCAAACACCAGCAGGGTGGACACTGCCAGCATCCAGGCATAGGGTCGGATATAGGGCCACATCGCTTTGGCCAAAACCAGATCGGCCAGACGGATTTCCTTTTCTTCCCGCGTCATCAGGTCTCCTCAAACTGCTGCACATCAAATGCATGCCGGTAGTATCGGCTGGTTTCAAGCAGATGGGCATGGGATCCGCCGGCAGAGATCCGGCCGTTTTCCAGAACATATATGGTGTCGCAAGCGGCCAGAGCGGACAGACGATGGGAGATAAGGATGCAGGTGCGATCCTTTGTCAGGCGGTGGATACCGTCGATCACCCGCTGGGCGGTCTGGGTGTCCAGCTGGCTGACCGGATCGTCCAGAATCAGCACCGGCTTGTCCTCCACCAGGGCCCTGGCCAGGACCAGCCGCTGTTTCTGGCCCCCGGACAAAGTTACTCCCCGTTCTCCCACAAGGGCTTCCAATCCCCGGGGCATGGCTTTAATGGTATCGGAAAGATCACAGATTCGGATCACTTTCTCCAGATCGGTATCTGTCATGTCCCGCCCCATAAGCATGTTTTCCCGGATGGTGGCGGAAAACAGAAACGGTTCCTGGGGCATGAATGCGATGCAGGACTGCAGGGCTTTGGGATCCATGTCCATGGTGGGAATGCCGTTCACCCGGATATCGCCTTGGGTGGGATCATACAGCCGCATCATCAGATACGCCAGGGTGGTTTTGCCGGTCCCGGGCGGGCCGGTGATACCCACCCGGCTGCCCCCCGGGATATCCAGACAGATGTCCGACAATATGGGGGTGTGGTCGTCATAGGAGAACCCGGCATGGTTGAAACGGAAATGGCGGATCTGGCGGGGCATGGGCACCGGGTTTTCCGGACAGGTGATCCGGGGCCGGGACTGGAGCAGGGCGTTGATGCGGCGCAAAGAAGACATCCCCCGCTGGAACAGGTTGGTCATCCATCCGATGGCAATGACCGGCCAGGCCAGCAAACCCAGATACTGGAGAAACGCCACCAGTTCTCCGGGACTCAATGTGTTGCGCATCACCAGTATTCCGCCGTAAAACAGAATGATCAATGAAGAGATGTTAAAGAAAAACCCCAGCAAAGGGCGCAACAGGGACGTGGCCACGGCCCGTTTCAGGTTTTTGCGGAAATAATCCGTGGCAGCATGGCCCACCCGGTTTGTTACCAGCGATTCAAAATTGAACACCTTGATGATCCGGATACCGAAAAAGCTTTCCCGGATCATTTCAGTGAGAACGGAAAATGATTCCTGGGCGGTGGTGTGAAAGTCATGCATTTTTTTACCTAGGAATCGTGTGAAGAAAATCAGGGCCGGCATGGGGATCATGGCCATGGCTGTGAGTTTGGGATGGGTCCAGATCATGATGGCCAGAATGGCGCCTCCCAGCAGCACCGTGTCCACCAGCACAATAATTCCGAATCCGAAAGCCATGCGCACATGATTGATGTCCGAGGTGGCATGGGCCATGATGTCTCCGGTATTCACCCGGTCGAAAAAAGCCGGGTCCAATGACATGATATGGGTGTACAGCTGGTCCCGGATCCCTTTTTCCAGGTTTCTGGCACTGCCCATGAGCAGGATGCGCCAGGCATAACGCAGCACCGCCATAAGCACGCCCAGCCCCAGGATGAATACACACTGACGGATCAGTACGGCCCGGTCCAGGCTGCCTTCAGTCAGGGTATCCACCACCGACCGGATCACCTGGGGCACAATGAGCTGAGTGCCGTCCACAATGATCATGCATACCATACCCAAAAGGATCTGGGCCTTGTACTGCCTGAAAAAGGGAAGGATCAGTTTCAATCTTTCCCCTTCCGGCCGGATGGGACCGCCGCATCTGTCTGAACCTGAAAATTCATGACAGAAGCATAGGTTATTTTCCGGTGGTTTTCAATACTGTTCCCGTCCATACAGTTCCGGATTTTCGGGACGTTCCCTTCTGCGGTAAAACCATCAGGGATTATTTAAAAAACTCAAACACATATTTGGCTGCCGTCAGTATCATGATCCCGGTCAGCATCCATTTGATGGCCCTGGCCGGGACAAATTTCTGGGACCGGGCACCTAAATACATGCCCGCCATGCCGCCGACACCGAATAAAATTCCCAGCAGCCAGTCAGGAGCCACGGACAGGTGAGGATAAAACGGGGCAATGGCCTGGTAAAAAGCAACCCCGGCAATGGAGGTGACAAAGGTCCCCATCAGGGCCGCGCCAGCCACGATATATACCGGCAGTCCGAAAAAAGTGACAAAAAAAGGGGCGATGATGGAACCGCCGCCGATGCCGTAAATGCCCCCGACAATGCCCACAATGAAACTGAGAGAAAAAATGCCCGGAAAAGATACCTCATAGGATTCACCATAAAAGGTGAATCCCAGCCGGCGGAGGTTGAAACCGGTCACAGTGGAGGGCCGTGAAGTGACGTCATCTGAACGCCAGTTTTTCATCAGGGTTTGAAACCGCTTTTCACTGTTGTTTTTGCCGGCATTCCGGCCGGATTGCTTCCGCAGATCCCGCATCATTTTAAGCCCGATATACAACAGGACACCGGCGGCAAACAGCTTGAACAGCCCGGGGTCCGGCAGCCAGGTCACCCGTACAACTGCACCGATGAATACGCCGGGCAGGGTGCCTGCAACGACGATCCAGGTTAAGGGCCATACCATCCGGCCTTCGCGCCAGTAACGGTAGACCCCGCTGGGAATGGCCACAATGTTGAACAACTGGTTGGTGGCACTGACCGAAGGATGGGTGTAGCCCAGAACCGACATCTGGAACGGCAGGAGCAGAAACGCACCGGATATCCCGCCCATGGAGGTGAAAAATGACACCACAAATGCCACCAGCGGCGGTACCCATATGGCTGTTTCAATGCCTGCGGTTGAAAAATACATAACGGTTTCCTTGGTAATAACAATCATGGCCTGAGAGACCACAGCAAATGATAAAAATATCAGCAGTCAAGTATAGGCCCAACACTTAAATCTTTCATATAAATACGAATTTATAGTCACGTAATATTTTATATTCGTGATAGTAACAACCATTGACAAGAGACGTCAAGTATTTTATTGAATCATCCCATAAATGACTGCAACATTGTTGAACGTACGGAAACCCGATATGGCGGATCAAAAGAAATCCACACAAAATCAGGATATTTCACCGTCCGGCGGAAAGGATCACAGCCGGATCATCTCCATTGCCAGGACCGGGCCATGCCTGGATACGGCTCAGCTGAATCAGCTGGAACAGTGTTTTCGAAAATGGGCAACCGATTCGCCCCGCGCGGATGTGCGCTTTTCCCGCTGCCGCATTTTGATCACCTTTCTTTTGATCCGATATACCGGTGCAAAATTAAAAGAAGTGCTGGCGGTCAACCCTTTTACAGATATCGATGTACAAAACCATGCGGTGACCTATGGCTCCAGCGGGCCTGAAACCGGTGTGAAACCCAGAACGGTTCATCTCTCCGAGGCCCTGGGCACTGAGATTCAGGAATTGATCCACGGACCGGGATTCAAAGAAAAAACAGGCCGGCTGACTGACCTGGATCCCGGGTTTGTACGTCGCAAATTTTATGAACGGGCGGCTGCATGCGGTTTTGACAAGGAACTGGGCGGACCCGAGGCCATCCGCAGGGCCAGGGCAATCGAGTTGATGCAGGGCAATCTGCCGCTACCGGTGGTTCAACAAATTTTAGGGCACATGTCCGCCAGCCTGACGTCATCGTATGTCACCTTTTCGGAAACTGATATTCAGGCGGTTGCCAAGCGGTTCATGGAAAAGGAATCCGGCCGCAGAACCAGCGCCCGCAACACTTTTTTCTGCAAAGTCACAAACATTGTAAATGCAGATATTCAGTCTCTGATTGAAATGATCACTCTGGACGGCCATTCCATTATCACTGTGATCACCAACGACAGTGTCAAACGACTGGGTCTGGTTACCGATAAATGGGTGATTGCTGAGATCAAAGCGCCTCAGGTAATGCTGCAAAGCGGTGATGTGTCTTGTGCATGCAGTGTGGAAAACCGGTTCAAAGGAATTGTCACCCGGATCACCCGGGGGAAAATCAATACCGAATGTATTGTCACGGTGTCAGATTCTTTGCAGATCTGTGCCGTGATATCCTCGGCCGGTTCCTGGATTTCCGGCCTGAAGCAGGGAGATCCGGTCCGGGCCTTGTTCACCGCTGTTTCCGTGGTACTTCATCTGAATTGATAATGCTAAAAAGTCTTACCGGCAACAAAAAGAAAAGGGCCGTAAAAAAATGGAAAAACTGATCTGGGTAATGCTGGGCGGCAGCCTGGGCGCGGCAGGCCGTTACGGCATCAGCCTTCTGACGATTAACCTGTGGGGCACCCGCTTTCCCTGGGGCACGCTGGTTGTCAATATGGCGGGATGTTTTTTGATTGGATTGCTGTTCGGCCTGTCGGACCGAGTGCGCCTGCTGACCCCGGAGATGCGCCTGCTGCTGATCACCGGTTTTTTAGGGGCGCTGACCACTTTTTCCGCTTTTTCCATGGAAACCATTGCTGCCGGCCAGGCCGGCATGCGATTTCAGGCAGTGATGAACATCCTGGTCAACAATCTGGGCGGGCTGGCATTAACCGTGATGGGATTGTGGATCGGCAGTGTGAAATAGGCGGGGAAAATTCAGCGGGGAGAGGCCTGCTGCCCGGTCAAAAAAAAAGGAAAAGACACATGGATGACAAAAAACTGAAGATATTGTTTCTGTGCACGGGAAATGCATGTCGCAGCCAGATGGCTGAAGGGTGGACCCGATATCTTAAAAATGACGTGATCGAGGTATTTTCCGCAGGCGTGGAAACCCATGGCGTGGACCCAAAGGCTATGGCCGTGATGAAAGAGGCGGGGGTGGATATTTCCCACCATCGGTCCAAACATGTCAGCGAATTTCAGGACAAACAAATGGATGTGGTGATCACGGTGTGTGACAATGCCAAAGAATCCTGCCCGTATTTTCCCTTTGCCGGTAAAAAGGTCCACCGGGGATTTGAAGATCCTCCGGCCCTGGCAAAAGAGATCCGGAAGCGGGGCGGGGATGAGCAGGAGCAGCTGGACTGCTACCGGAAAGTCAGAGATGAGATCCGGGGGTTTGTGGAAAAACTGCCGGACAATGTGTTGTCATAAATCCAAAAAAATCGAACAACCCTGAAAAGGAGAAAAAAATCAACCATGAGTTCCCCTGTTGACAATGATCGGAGAATGACGAATGTGTTTGAGCGGTACCTGACCGTCTGGGTCGGGCTGTGCATTATCGGCGGCATCTTGTTGGGAAAAATCGCTCCCGGGCTGGCAAAAGCCCTGGACGGCATGGCCATCACCGTAAACAATGCCCCCGTGGTATCCATCCCCATTGCCGTGTGCCTGTTTTTCATGATGTACCCCATCATGGTGAAAATCGATTTCGCCTCGGTCATCCGGGCGGGAAAAAGCGGCAAACCCGTGTTCTGGACCCTGTTCATCAACTGGTGCATCAAGCCCTTTACCATGTATGCCATCTCCGTGTTTTTTCTGGGGATTGCATTTAAAGGATTTATCGGCCCGGATGCCATGGATCTGGTGAAAATTCCCTTCGGCCTGGACCTGCCCGTGGGGGCTGTCCACGGGGACGGGGTGGTGGTGGTGCATGAAGGGGTGAAGATGCTCCAGATCCCGCTGTGGCGAAGCTATCTGGCCGGATGCATCCTTTTGGGCATCGCGCCTTGTACGGCCATGGTCCTGGTGTGGGGGTATCTGTCCCGGGGCAATGACGGGTTGACCCTGGTGATGGTGGCCATCAACTCCTTGACCATGCTGGTGCTGTACGGGGTTTTGGGCGGATTTCTGCTGGGTGTGGGCAAACTGCCCATCCCCTGGCAGGCCCTGCTGCTGTCTGTAGGTATCTATGTGGCGCTACCCCTGGTGGCAGGCTATTTTTCCAGAATCTGGATTATTAAAGCCAAAGGTGAGGCATGGTTCAAGGAAAAATTTTTAGGGGTTCTGACCCCGGTGACCATCAGTGCCCTGCTGGTGACCCTGGTACTTTTGTTCAGCTTCAAGGGAGATGTCATCACGGCCAATCCGTTGACCATTTTGTGGATTGCGGTTCCTTTGTTCATCCAGACCCTTCTGATTTTTGCCATCGGTTATGCCGGGGCCGTGTTCATGAAATTTACCTATGCAGATGCGGCCCCGGCCGCCATGATCGGGGCCTCCAACCATTTTGAAGTGGCCATTGCCACATCGGTCATGCTTTTCGGGCTGTCCTCGGGCGCAGCCCTGGCCACGGTGGTGGGCGTGCTGATCGAGGTGCCGGTGATGCTGATGCTGGTGGGGTTCTGTAAACGGACCCGGCACTGGTTCAACGGCTGAGGTTGGAACTTGCTGTTATTTCACGGCATAAAACGGCTGATATGCGATTCACAAGAAAGGCAGGAAAAATGGCAGAGAAACAGTTTTTTTTAAAGGTGCTGATGCTGGATGCGTCTTCCGGGTTTTACAGGCTCAAACGGTATGCAGTGGGGGATTTTTTCGGGCCCGTGGATTTGGGCATCCACATGAGTTTCAAGCACAACAGCCTGACCATCGGCGGCGGTCTTCTGGCCGGTTCCATTTTTCCGGGATCGAACCGGATGATTTTTTGCGGTATATCTCCCTGCTGGCACGGGTTCTATATATCATCCATGGGCGGTGCCGCCTTGGTGTTCGACAACCTGGGGATCAATCAGCTGGTGATTCTGGGCAAAGCCGACCGGCCGTCCCTGCTGTATCTCAACCGGAATCACGGAGAAGAGATCGAGGTGGAACTGGTGCCGGTGTCTCCCGGTACCATATGGAAAATGGGCCGGGGTGGGGTTTATGGGGTGATGGAGGAGGCCATGATCCGGTTTTCCGGCCGGTATGAAACCGATCCCAGGGTACTGGCCACCGGGCCGGCCTCCCGGTACACCGATTTCGGGGCCATTGCCTCGGCCCCGGTGCGCAAGAAAAAACTGACCCCGGTGGATACCTGGGCCGGCCGGGGCGGGTTCGGGTCCAAGCTTTTCCAGGAGCACGGCATTGTCGGCATCATTTACGGCGGCACCCATGTGGACGAGGATTTTTGTGAAAGAACGGTGGCGGATCAATGGTTTGAGGACAAATACAACCAGCGCATGGCAGCCAAGGATATCGAGGCCACCACCAAATACCGGTATGATCCCGGGGTTGAAACCGGCGGCACCTTCGGGGTGAACTATGCCACCATGTCCGGCAATATCCTGGCATTCAACTACCGCACGATTTACTGGCGCGAAGATGAACGAAAAGCCTTTCACCAGAAATTTATCCGGGACCATTACCTGAAACAGTTCAACGAAGAAACGATCCAAAAAAAACAGCAGAAAACCTGCGGTGAACCCTGTGCGGCCGTGTGCAAGAAAATGAACGGAATCTACAAAAAAGATTATGAACCCTATCAGGCACTAGGACCCTTGTGCGGCATCTTTGATCAGCGGGCCGCAGAAATGCTGGCCGGCCATGCCGATATGCTGGGATTTGATGCCATTGCCGCAGGCGGAATCCTGGCCTGGCTTATGGACTGCCTGGATGAGGCATTGCTGGCCCCGGACGATATCGGTGCGGCCATGAAGCCGAAATGGCATTTCCAGGATTTTGATGTGGTTGAAGATTCCATGCACAATGCAGAACTTGGAAAGCGTCTGTTGGATGAAATGGTCCGGCCGGACGGAAAGATCCCTTTGGAAAAGGGGGCCAGAAAACTGGCCCGGGGTCTGGCAAAAGGAAAAGGCACACCCGTCATGGACCGGTTTGTTCATACGGCATTTGCCCGCCAGGGCTGGATGGTTCCCAACCAGTACTGGACCCCGGGGGTGCTGGCCCCCATGGCTATCATGGGCAAATACTATATGCACTATGGCAGCCGTTTTATGCCGCCCCGGGATCTGGGTCGGGAAAACGCGCTTCGCATGCTTCAGGAACTGATGCTGGACAATCTCGGCATATGCCGGTTTCACCGGGCTTGGGCCGAAGATCTGATGCCCGACATCATTGAAAAAATCTACGGGTTGAAAGACCGGTTCCTCGCGTCCATAGGATTGACCGCCGGCCGCATCACCAGCCGCAATGCCTCGGTATTCTGGGAATCGGAACGGAATATCGATATGGTCCATACCTTCTTGAAAAATAAACAACAAGTGGATAACATACATGATCCGGACCTGGAACACTGGCTGGATCTGTTTGACAAAGACAAACACCGGGCCGCATTTGAATTCTGGTATGAGATGCACAAAGGCACCCATGAAACCCTCCGGAATTTTCCGGTCTGATGGAGCGATGTTCACGCTCCTGGATCGGCTGATCCACAAGAAACACGATTGCTTGAAAGTATTGAACTGTGAGAACACATAACTGCAGTACCCGCAAATTAATCCCCGATTCCCGGAAAAATGAGACCGTTACCCTGATTGTGGTGATCATCACCCTGATCACCATGATAGTGGAAATCATTGCCGGCCTTATCAGCGGCTCCATGGCCCTTCTGTCCGACGGTATTCACATGGGCACCCATGCCCTGGCTCTGTTTATCACCCTTGCCGCATATATATTTGCCAGAAAACAGATGGACAACCCATCCTTTTGTTTCGGTACCGGAAAGGTCGGTGTGCTGGGCGGCTACACCAATGCCATTCTCCTTTTGGTTGCAGCGGCTGCCATGGCGTTCGAATCCATTGAAAGGCTGATCAATCCGGTTCATATCCTGTTCAACCAGGCCATTATCGTGGCGGTTATCGGCCTGGTCGTCAATATTGTTTCCGCCATCATCCTGGGCCACGGGGGTTCGGATCACAGTCATGATCACGACCCTCTTCGATCACACGATGATCATTCAGAGCCCATCTGCTATCATCACAGTCATGAGGACCACAACCTCAAGGCCGCGTACCTCCATGTGATTACAGATGCCCTGACCAGTGTTCTGGCCATCATTGCCCTGCTGGCAGCCAAATTTTTCGGACTGTCCTGGGCAGATCCCCTAGTGGGGATACTGGGAGCCATTGTGGTGACAAGATGGGCTATCGGTCTTTTGAAACAGACCAGCAGCGTTCTCCTGGACAAATCCGATACATCAGAGACGGTCGCCCGGCTGCGGGAATTGATCGAATCCGACACCACATCCATTGAAGACCTTCATATCTGGCAGATTTCAGAAAACGAACAATCCTTGATATTGAGCCTGAATTCTTCAGATGATAAAGACCCGTCCTTTTACCACAATCTTGTGAAAAAGGCGGGCCATTTTGATCACATCACCGTTGAAATTCATAAACACCCCCCGGATTCCTGAAAATCTGGATGACCATGCCTGAAATTCAGACGGCAATCAGCAGTTCAAGCGGATGAAACACCTGCCGGGAAAACACATGCTGCAGCTGCATGCGGCAGGACAGGCAGTCGGTGATAAGGGTCCGGTTGGATGCGGCGGCCAGCCGGTCAAACAAAGGGCCGCCGATGGCAAGGGAATGGTCATGGAATCCGGTTTTAAACCCCAGATGACCCCCCATGCCGCAGCAAAGCATCTCCCCGCCCACAGGGATGATGTCTGTGCCGGGCAGGGACTGGATCATCTCCACATAGGGATGTCCGATGTTTTGTTCCCGCTGGTGGCAGGGGGCAAAATAGGCCAGGGGCCGGCCCGGTTCCTTCAGAGATATGGAAATCTGTCCGGTTTTGTGGCGGGCCAGCAGGTATTCTCCCAGATCCTGGACGTTCAGGGACAAATCAATGCGCTGCAGCGGATCGATGCCGGAAAAATATCCGTTGTCTTTTAAAAAATTTTTATAAATGCCCATGGGCACGGTGGTGAATTTTTTGTCCCTGGATCCTGTCGGTACCTGCATCTTGTTGTTACCGGCATTGGCCCGGTGTTGAAACGCTTCTGAATAATACGCGGTTTCTTTCAGCAGTTTTTTGAAAAAATATCCGCAGGTGGGGCAGGAGCAGACAATGTCGTATCCGTCCTGCATACAGGCACCTAGGGTTTCCAGATTGGCCAGTATCCGTTTTTTTGCTGCCTGCTGGTTTCCTTCCATGATCAGGGGCATGCTGCAGCAGTGCTGGGAAGGGACAAACACCTGAATCTTGTTTTGTTCCAGCAGGTCCACCGCTGATTTGGCTACCGCAGGAAAGAGATACCCGGCACTGCATCCGGCAAAATAGGCGACTTTCGAGGAATCCCGGCTGGGGTTTTTCACAGGCGCGGTCAATCCCCTTTTTTTTGCCCACACAAAAAAGCTTTCTTCTGGAAAGGCGGGCAAAGATCTTTCAGGATGGATATCCAGGATTTTTTTTGCCATTGCTGTGACAGGTTTCAGCCGGTTCAGGGGATGTAACACAGCGGAGAATGCAGTTCCCCATTGGCCGGCCTGCCGGGCATCAGACAAAAGCCTTGCGGACAGCGGTGGTTTTTTCTCTTCGGCCCGGGCAGCCTTGGCTTTCAGCACCAGCATCCGGATATCCTGGCACGGGCACAGCCCGCACAGGGTGCACAGGTCCACCAGGGATGCCAGGTCCATCTCAGTCAGCGGCGTGCCGGTCTCCTGTGCCAGGTCGTGCAGGCGGTACATTTCAGGAAAAAACAGGCAGTCCTCTTCCATGTGTTCCCGGCACACCTCGCATCCGGAACGGCCGGCGCATTTTTTGAACATTTCCAAAACCAGGGAGGTGAAACCGGTCTTCATTTCCATCAGCCGCCCTGGTTTTCCCCAAGGATTTCCATAACCTCTCTGGTGTTTCTGACATAAACCAATCCGGCCAGGCCCAGGGAAAAGATCAAAAAATATATATCTCGTGCCAGGGTCAGCAGGGTGATGGGATCATCACCCTGGGCAGCGGAAAAACACCCGCAGCTGATATCCAGGCCCCGGGCCAGGTTGAATATGATCATCCCCACAAACAAGGCCATCAACATGGCAGCCAGGGCCGATGCCCCGGCCATCCACCGGTTGGCCAGCAGGCAGGCGCCCAGGATCAGCTCCAGCCAGGGCAGTATCAGGGCGGTCAGGTTCACCAGGTATTCCGGCAGCACCTGGTAGTTGTAGACTGCCTCGGCAAACAGTTCCGGGTGGATGATTTTGTCGATGCTGGCATAGATAAACACACCAGCCATGACCAGCCGGGTAAAATGATACCCTATGGTAAGTGGAACATCATGAGATGATTTTTTTTGCAGCATTTGGCCTCCGAAAGATCAGGATGAGGGGGTAGAAACGGGCAGATCGTGTTCCTTCCACAGGGTCCAGCCGTTGACCAGCACCTTGACCCGGGTGAACCCCAAGTCCTTGAGAAACAGTGCCAGGTCATGGCTCAATGAACAGGCTTCCCCGTCGCAGTAGGTGATGATCATGGCTTCAGGATCCAGGGTCATGATGACGGTTTCAAAATAGTTGTCCACCTCATGCCAGGGCAGGTTGACAGCACCCTGGATGTGTCCCGTTTCATACTCGGCAGGTGTTCGGGCATCCAGAAAAATTGCGGCATTGTCTGCAAACAAGTCTGCTGCGTCTTCCAGAGCAATGGCCAGGGTGTCACCCTCTTCTGTAACCAGTTTGTCCGCCATGGACCAGGTTTGGACAAAAGGGATGCCGTTCGGCCGCATAAAGTTGACAGCCGCACCAAGGACTACGGATATCAGTATGATGAAAATTGTCTGACGGGCTGTATTTCCGATATGGTACCATACAAGTGTGGGTGCCATGAAAAATCTCCTTGGTTTACATTTCCAGGATGAACCGGCCCATATATTCGGTGAGGCGCCGGTGCTGATTCGGATCAAGGGGAGGGCAGTCGTCAGGACCTTTGGCCCCTTCCGCCATTTTGGCGGCAAAAACCAGGCAGGTGGGCTGGCTGCATTCTTTGCAGTTGGTTTTGGGCAGCAGCTTGAGAATCTCCATGATCCCGGGACGGGGCATACCGGTATAGCAAGGGTCTATCTCCTTTTTTTTCTCCCAGGCCGCATTGATCTCATTTTTGAGCCATGCCACGATTTTTTCAGCTTCTGCTTCATCCTTCAGGGCATTCACTGCAATTTTATTGCCGTGCACCGTGATCAGCTTGCCATGGGTTTTAAAGGTGACAGCCGGAGGATCATTGAGATACTCGAATCCCCCCAGCACGGCATTCAGATAGGGAATGGCCTCTGTCACATCCTGGTCCAGGTGGGCAAAGCAGTGCACGCCTTCGGCATCTGCCTGGCATTTGGATTTAAATATTTCCAGAGAATAGCTCTTCAACAGCATGTCATATCTCCTCGGGTTGGCTGTGTTACCGGTTTATGCCGCTTGCAGGGTCGAAAAAAAGGGATTGGCAATGAAATACAGCCAGCAGCAGGATGGTAGCACCGGCCAGTTTTCTAAACCACATGCCGGCCCCGCTCCAGGTGCTGCTTTCCAGCAGTTTTTTCACCAGGGCCGTGGAACTGCCGGCAATCACGATGGGCAGGCAGTGGCCGATACCGAACACGATGATGAGAATGATGCCGGTCATCACTTTTTCCTGGATGGTGATCAACGCCAGAATAGGGGCGATGAACCCGAAGGTGCAGGAACCGGACAACACCCCGTAGGCCAGCCCCAGCACAAAGGCCCCGGTCATGCCTTTGAGTTTCAGGCGGTGCATAGGTCCCCCTGACAAGGAGCATTTTTCAACCCCGAGCATACCCAGAGCCACCCATACCAGTACGGCACCCACCAGAATCTGCCAAAAGTTTCCCACATCCCCCAGCATCCGGCCCAGCAGGGCGCAGATAATGCCGATGAGCGCAATGGTTATAAACAGGCCGAAAGTGAAAAGCGCGGAATAGATGCCGGCCTGGCGGGGGTGGACCATTTTTTCCTGGCCCCCCACGTATCCGACGATCAACGGGATGGAGGCCAAATGACAGGGGCTGAACAACACACTGATCATGCCCCACAAAAATGATCCCACTGCGGCGACCATGATGCCGCCGGTCATCCACTGGTTCACGGTCAGAAAAAGGGAATCAAGCATCAAAAGCTCCTTGTCAATTTAAAGGGCGGGTTTTTCAACCCCCATTCTGGTTAATTGTTCCACAATGGCATTTTCACTCATGAATCCCTGGTGGCGGTATACTTCCTTTCCGTCAGGATCAAAAAAAACCTGGGTGGGAATGGCCCGGACTCCGAACCGGGGGGCCTGGTCCCGGTGTTTCCATACATCGATGAATGCGATCACAGCCCGGTCCCGGTAAGCTGCTTCCAGCTTTTTCAGAATCGGGGCCATCATCTTGCAGGGCACACATTCGGTGGCTCCCAGATCGATCATGGTGACCATACCCTTTACCGGCAGGTCATTGAAATCATAGCGGACATCTGACTCCGCGGTGCCGCTGACACTGTCCCCGGTGGATTTATTTTTGAACTGGAGGTTATAAAGGGTGGCCACGGCAACAATGGTGATGACGATATAAACGAGGAAACGGATCTGTTTCACTGCGCCACCCCCATTTCTTTCAGCTGTTTTGTCACCGCTTCTTCAGCAAAAAATCCCGTGTGCCGGAACACTTCCTGTCCGTTTGCATCGAAAAACGCCTGGACCGGGATGGACTGTATCCCGTACCGGCCGGCCAGTACCTGATTTTCGCGCACATGAAGAAACACGATGTTCAGGGTGTCGGGAAATTTTTTCTTCAGCTTGTCCAGAATGGGCTGCATCATGTCACAGGGAACGCACCCGTCGGCACCGAACTCCACCATGGTGGGTTTTCCGGACAGCCTGGCTTTGTCCACCGGGTTGTCGGTCATCTTTTTGTACTGGACATCCATCCATTTTTCATTGATGCGGATCTGGTGGCGTTGTCCCAGATCATGGATATGGGTTCGGACTGCGGTCTGCTGTTTGTTCTCCAGCAGAAATTTTTTGATGCTGTCTGACACCTGATCAAAGGGCATGCCCCCGACCATCTCCTTGTTTTCATCATAAAAGGTTTTTGCCTCCTTGTCGGAAACGGTCTGATCACCCACTTTGCTTTGCAGGTAGGCGGTAATCTGTTCCTGTGTCACGGATTTGCCGTCTGCCAGTCCGCTTTTTTTCACCTCATCTTCCAGAATCAGGGTGAGGATCTCCTGTTCCGCAAGAAAGATCAGGTTGTTTTCCAACTGGTCCTGCAATCGGGGATCCTGTTTTTCCAGGGCCTGTGTCATCCCGGATCGGGTCAGCGCAATGCCGGTGTCGGTTTTCAGGATCAGGTCATCTTCCAAAGCGGTGAGGGTCGCGGATTTGATAAACCGGTCCGAAAGCAGGGGATAAAGATCTTTCACCGTTTTTGCATGGACGGTTTGGGCCGCTGCCGAAAGGACCGCCAGCCCTATGAGCAAGGCGGCCAGTGCGGTGAGGGTCCATTGTTTCGTACAGATGGGTCGGGTCATCAGGGGCATGTCCTTAATTAAGGTTACCTGTTTTTTTTGCCTGCCTTATTGGGTCAGCCAGGATTTGACATCTTCTTTTTTGGGGATTTTGCCCACGCATTTGACATCCCCGTCAATGACCACGGCCGGGGTGCCGAAAACCCCGTATCCTGCGATATCCATGACTCCAGTGACTTTTTCCACATTGGCCTCCACACCGGTTTCGGACACGGCTTCCGCTACTATTTTACTGGTTTGTTCGCATTTGGGGCATCCAGGGCCCAGTATTTTGATTTCCATGATGTGACTCCTTTAAATGAATGATATGTTCTGGGTTTTACACTAAACGACAAAAGTACCGTAGATCATGCCGGCAATGGTTGACATCACAACGATGATGGTACAGAAGACGGCTGTTTTTTTTGCGCCCATGACGCTTGCTATGACCAGCATGTTGGGCAAAGACAGGGCAGGGCCTGCCAGCAGCAGGGCCAAAGCAGGGCCCTTGCCCATGCCGGCGCCTAAAAGCCCCTGGAGGATGGGCACTTCGGTCAGGGTGGCAAAGTACATGAATGCCCCGGCCACCGAGGCGAACAGGTTGGCCCACAGGGAGTTGCCCCCCAGCAGGGTCTGGATGTACTGCTCAGGTATCAATGCTGAGTGTCCGGGCCGGCCCAGGAGAAATCCCGCCACGATCACACCGGCAAACAGCAAAGGAAAGATCTGTTTCATGAATCCCCAGGTGGCATCGATCCAGGACACGCATTCATCCTTGGTGAACCAGGCCTTGAGCATCCACCCCAAAGCGAGCAGCAGAAAAATGGTGATATACCATTTGGCGGCAAATATGGCCGGCCAGAGTCCGGTGGCGTCCGGGGCCGGTTTGGCGAATGCGGCGAAAACAAGGATCAGCACCATGGTCAGAATATAGATGCTGTCCTGGAAAAGGGTCCGCCCCTTGTCCTCTTCATCCGGCACATAGATCTGGCCCCCGGTTCTGGCCATGTCGTCTTTTCTGAAGATCACCGACATTAACAGGCCCGTGATGACTGCGAAAACAACCGCACCAATGGCCCGGGCAAGGCCCAGCTGCCATCCCAGGATCTTGGCGGTCATGGTGATGGCCAGCACATTGATGGCCGGGCCGGAGTACAGAAATGCCGTGGCCGGCCCGATACCGGCCCCCCGGGTGTAGATGCCGGCAAACAGGGGGAGCACCGTGCAGGAGCAGACCGCCAGGATGGTGCCGGACACCGATGCCACTGAATAGGACAGAATTTTATTGGCCTGATTGCCGAAATACTTGAGCACGGATGCCTGGGACACGAATACGGCAATGGCACCGGCAATGAAAAACGCCGGAATCAGGCAGGTCAGTACATGTTCTCTGGCATATTCCTGGAGCATCATGAATGCCTCCAGTCCGGACTGCCGGATCACCGGATCGGCCCAGGGGATGAAATAGGCCATGAGAAACAGGGCCACAAGAATGAGCAGTTTGGTTTTTTCTTTCATTATTGCCAACTCCTTTATGGAACGATCAGTGACGGTCAGTTCCGGTTCAAAATGATATTACGGTCAATGGCAGGCAGTGTCTGGACCATTGTCTGCACTTCCGGATCATCTTCCAGCCAGTCCTGGAGATGCGTGACCAGGGTGGCGGCAAACGGGCTCTGGGTGCCGTCCGCCAGTTGATAGTTCACCCACAGCCCGTTTTTTTGATAGGTGATCAGGCCGGCATCCTCCAGGATTTTCAAATGTTTGCTGGTGGTGGACTGGGCTTTGTCCAGGGCGGTCTGAATTTCACACACGCACATGGTTTTGTGCTGAAGCATTTTCATGATTTTCACCCGGGCCGGATCAGACAGGGCTTTCATCACTCTGATAAACTCTTTCATGGTCGGTTCCTGTTTATATGAAAGTGTTAAGATTTAAGTGTTAAGCTTACACTTTCATTATTTGTTGTGGTTTCTCAGGTCATGGGTGTTTATATGAAAAAAGGTCATATCACAGCGGCTGTCATGGCAGAGACTGTTCAGCAACATTTGCCCCCCAGTTGCCTGGATTTGGCTCGATCCCCCGGAGACAGGGGTCTGGGAGAATCAAACTTTTTTTGTACCGGCAATTTACAGGCCAGCCGGACCGCGTGCATGACTGCCGCAAGATCATCGGGGTCCAGGTGATCCCCGTCTGTTCTTCTGATATCCAGCCGGCTGACGATCACATGGTCAGCAAACCGGATGCCCTGGTTTTTCAACAGGTTCCCGGCACAGGCATGGTCACATCCGTCAATGACCACGATCTGTGCGGTATCCTTTGCCGACTGAACAAAACCGCTGATGCCGGCGGCGATACCGGCCAGGCAGAACATGCGGCCAATTCCTTCTTTGGTCAGCTCCCGGGCAGCCCGATCAGCAAGCTGACCTGCATTTTTGCTGCCTGAACAGGACAGGATCATGATATCCGGCGCGTTGCATCCGCAGTTGTCTTTCATGGCATGTGCTCCTATAAATCGTTAAAACGGAATATATAGTTACATAAACCGGTTGTCAACCTCCGGAACAAAAAAAAATGCACTGTATCCCAAAAAAAAACAGCAGGTATTGTGCCTGCTGTGTAAAATGTGAATTTGCTGAACTTATCAGGGCTGGATATACCCGGCCACACGGATTTTGATGGTTCGTTCGGGATCCAGGTCGGTTTCCAGCTCGATGATGTCAAAGTACCGGCCGGCCGTGCTTTTCCGGTTGCTGACCGTCAACACGAAATAACTGTCCGGCGGGGTTCCCTTTTTTTCAATCGTAAAGTCGATATTCTGGCCGTTTCTGGCGGCGGCATTTACAATGTTGAAATCGGGAAAGGCCGCCGGGACAATTTTCATCTCTGCCGAAATGGTGTCACCGGGTTTGCCTCTCAGGCTGATCATTTGAGGCGTCAGACGGGCGACAGGCCGGACTTCTCCGGACAAAGACACTGTAATGACCTTGTTCTCGGGATCATTGGTGTGGATTTTGACCACTTCTTTGACCATTCGGCCGCCATAGCCCTGTGTGGCAAAGGTTGCATTTAGTTTTCCTTCTTCCCCCGGAAGAAGCTGGCGCGCGCTGGTGGCTGCGGTGCACCCTCAGCCGGTCTGAACTTTGAGGATCTCCAGCAGGGCGTTTCCGGAATTGACCAGCGTGAACTCATGGGTGACCACATCGCCTTCAATGGCCGGATCAAATTGATAACTGGGGTTTGGGATGGTGATACGCGGGGTGCTTTGGGTGGACTTGGATGTGTCTGCGGACAAGGGCGAATGCCATAATAATGCCAGAATCAGCAGGAAAAGCCATTTTTTCATTTAAAACTCCTTTGGAACGGTGCCGGGTTATTTGGATAATATATCATAAAATCGGAATATATTATAGATTTATGAAATCCGGGTCAACCCGGTTGTCCTTTGTTCAGGTTTTTGTATCCCTGAAGCTGAATTCCTTTTTTACGGCATTGTTCTTTGATGACTTTTGCCGCCGCCAGGTTCAATTCCATCTGGTCTGGAGGAACAGTGACATGAAAACCGCAGTTGAATGGGCCGAGCCGGATGCTGTTTTCCACGCCGTCATAGGTGTCATAGATCGGGGTGTAGGGGTGGGCAAACAACCAGCGCAGTTGCAGGGTGGTGACGGTTTTTCCGGAAAGGCGCTGCATGAATCCTTCCAGATCCCTGATGTCCTGTTCCGTCAGGTTGTTCCAGCCCAAAATGACATTGGCATTGACCTTGAATCCGGTTTCAGTACAGAATTCAAGGGTTTTCAACACGTCTGCCATGCGGGTGCCCTTGTTCAGATATTGCCACATGCGGTTTGAAGGAAATTCAATGCCAAAGCCCAGGGTGCAGTCGGGGAGATTATCTCCCATGGTGGCCACAGCTTCCTTCATGGCCCGGGTTTCCGCAGCCGCGGCCCGCATGAAAAACCGGTATTCCATATCCGAAGTGACAGGCAGCATGGGCAGCAGTTTCCGGATATGTTCCGGTGTCATGGACCCGGTATTGAGTCGTACAATTTTGTGCCCGTTGTAATCCAGATCCGTGAATGCCAGGTCCGGATTCGTCCGCTTTCTGAAGTGATCGGCAGAGTGCTGGGCAATGGAACAAAAAGGACATTTTTTCCAGTAACACTGGTTTTCAAGGGTATAGGAATAATAGATCCGGCCCTCGTCCGGGATTTGCGGCGGCAGTTCCAGGCGCCATTGGCCTGAAAATTCAGGCACCCCGAAAAAACGTTCCACGCTCTGGCCGGTCAGGATCAAATTTTCCGGCAGCGGTTTTTCCACCTTGAAGTGCACCGACTGCCAGCCCGGTTTTCCTGTGTGCCGTTCCGATGCCACGGGACCGCCCACGATCACCTGCAGTTCAGGATATGTCAATGCCCACAGATAGGCCTGGTACAGGTGGTTCACATAACTGGCACTGACATATATGGTTCCTTTTTCAATGGGAAGGGGGAGTGGTTGATACGCTGTTTCGTCGTACCATCTGTCCGGATTCAGTTCCAGAGGAATCCATAGAAAATCGCCTTTGTCTGCGCACAGGTCCCAGGTGTCTGAAAATCCATTGCACAGATCAAACCATCCGCTGCCGGTCTGGCCGTAAAATTGAATAAAAAGGGTTTGTTTCACAACATCTTTCCTTTATGTCTTTATGTGACGTAAAATGGTTAACGGCTAAAGATACACCAAACGGAAAATTTATGTAAGGGTTTGACAATTTTGCTGTCATGTCCTACAAGGGTGGAATTCCTGTTTTAATCATGGGGAAAAATCCAGGTGCGGGAGGTGTTGAACAGGTATCATGGATATCGCATTTTTAATGGATGATTTGCGGCAGATTGATCCGGTGTGGGAAACCACGGCCCAAATCATGTACGAGTGCAATCAGCGGGGCCATGAAGTTTTTTTTCTTGAACCCCATGATATTTATGTACGCAAAAATCAGGTGGTGGCACGAATGCGTCATATATCGGTTCCCAAAGATCAGCCCATGACCGATTACTGGGCGGATCTGATCTGCTGCCTGAACCGGGAAGAATTGATATTTGAAACCGTCACCGACCTGGATGTGCTGTTTTTGAGAAAAGATCCCCCGATCAATCATGAGGTCATGGAATTTTTAGGGCCGGTGAGTGATCAGGTGTTTCTGGTGAACAACACCTTAGGCCAGCTCAACTGCAGCAGCAAAGCCTATATTCTGAATTTTCCGGATATTATTCCGGAAACCCATGTCTCCAGAGACCCCAGCCGGTTGAAAAAAATTATTGATGACTTTGGCGGGGCCATGGTGATCAAACCATTGCATGGCCATGGGGGGCATGGCGTGATTAAGGTCAGCAATCAGGATCAGGAAAACCTCAATTCTTTGATCAACTATTATGTCAAAGCAGGAAAACCTTATCCGGAACGCCAGCCCATCATGGTGCAGGAATATTTGAAACAGGTGAAAGAACAGGGCGATGTCCGGATACTGCTGCTGGACGGGGAGATTCTGGGCGCCATGGGCAGAAAATCGGCATCCGGTGATTTCAGGACCAATGTGCATGCCGGTGCACTGGCGTTCAAACATGAGATCACCCCGGCCCAGAAAGAGATCTGCCGGCGGATCAAGCCCAAACTTCAGCAGGATGGCCTGTATTTTGTGGGTATCGATATCATCGGGGATAAACTGGTTGAAATCAATTGTATCAGCCCGGGAGGTATCCCCCGGATCAACCGGTTCAATAACCAGAAACTTGAAATAGCTGTCGTGAACTTTATCGAGGAGAAAATCAGTGGGGCAAATCCGAAAAAGCACAAATAACCCATACACAAAAGCGTGTGACCATAAATCAAACAGTTTTCTGATCTTGATGGCACTTGCCGTGCTGGGACTGGCTGTTGCCGGCCTGTTTTCATGCAGTCAGTCAAAAGAACCTACTTTTTTGAAAATCGGATTGCCGGAAGAACCCCGGTCATTGAACCTGTGGCTGGGAACCGATGCCAACTCCCGAAATATTTTGTCACAGATCTATCAACCATTGTTCCGCCGCCACCCCGAGACCCTGGAAATGATCCCCTGGCTGGCAAAAGAAGATCCGGTGTTCAATGAAAAACAGATGTCTTACACGGTAACGCTCAGGGAGGCCAAATGGTCGGATGGATCGGATTTTACCAGTGAGGATGTGCTGTTTACCCGGCAGCTGTTTTCCGATTTCAAGATTCCCAGGTATTACAGTCACTGGCAGATCATTGAGAAAGTGGAAGCCGTGGACGCTCATACCGTGGTTTTTTATCTCAAAGAGCCTTCCGCAGTGTTCCTTCCCCGGGTCATGACCGCTCCCATGGTTTCGAAAAAAGAATGGGAGCCGGTGTGTAAACAAGCCCTGGCTACGGAAAAACCGTTGCGGTTTCTGCAGGATTATCAGGTGGAAAATCCTCTGGGAACCGGTCCGTTCATGCTGCACGAATACCAGAAAGGCGCTTACATTCACATGATCAAAAATCCTTATTTTTTCGGACAGGGTCAAGCCATCGGCAATTTGACACTGGGACCGTTTGTGGATCATGTTCTTTTCAATATTTACGGCACATCGGACGTGGCGATTCTGGCATTGAAAAAAAAGGATATCGATTATTACTGGTGGGATATTCAGCCCGGATATATCCAGGATCTGGAAAAAAATTCAGACATCGATCTGCACTACAATAAAAAAAGCGCCCTTTATTATCTGGGGTTCAACCTGCGGAAACCCCCGTTCAATGACAAAGTGCTTCGCCAGGCCGTGGCCACCGTGGTGGATAAAGCATTCATTCTGGACCGGATTCTCCAGAATCACGGCAATCCCATGCATTCCATCGTACCGGCCGGCAATCATTTCTGGCACAATCCGGATGTGAGAAAATACGGGGAAGGTATGGATCAGAAAACCCGTATCACGACTGCCTGGAAAATGCTTGCAGATGCCGGATATTCCTGGGAGACGCCCCCGGTCGCATCCGACGGCAGCCTGACAAAGCCTTCGGATATCCAAATGCCTTCCGGGGAAAAAATGGAGAAATTCGTGATCCTGACCCCGCCGGCGGATTATGATCCCAAGCGTGCCTTTGCCGGCACCATGATTCAGGAATGGCTCAGACAGCTGGGTATGCCGGCGTTTGCCAGGCCCATGGCATTCAACTCTTTACTGGAAACAGTCAAAGCCAAACATGATTTTGATGCGTTTGTGCTCGGATATGGAAAACTGGACCTGGATCCGGATTATCTGAGTTCGTTTTTCTCCACGAAAAACGACAATCCCCGGGACTGGAACATGAGCGGGTATCGGAATCCTGAGTTTGACAAACTGGCGGCAACCCAGAAACTGACAGTGGATGTCGAAGCCCGCAGACAGATGATTTTCGACATGCAGGAGATGCTTCTGGAAGATGTGCCGTATTATCCGCTGTACAATCCCCATATCATCGAGGCCACGGTGAACAAACGGTTTAAAGGCTGGGTGGAACGGGTGGACGGTATCGGCAATATCTGGTCTTTGTGCATGGTCAAACCCGTGGATTAAGCGATAAGATAACGGTTGCGATAACATGGCAAAGCCCGGTTACATTCTGTTGAAGCTGGTGGAAGTCGGCATTATTTTCTTTGTGATTCTCACGGCATTGTTTTTTTTGTTCCGGCTGTCTCCGGGAGACCCCATTTCCAAAATGGTGGACCCCATGCTCACGCCGGAAGATATGGCTCACCTGATCCAGCAGATGGGGCTGGATCGGCCCATGTGGGAGCAGTATCTGATTTATGTGAAAAATTTTTTCACAGGAAGTTTCGGGGTTTCCTTTCATTACGGGGAACCCGTGGCAACCATTATTGCGGACAAGCTCAAATGGACCCTGCTTTTGTTCACCACATCTACACTTCTGGCAGCCTTTGCAGGGGTCTACCTGGGAAAAATCGCAGCCTGGCACAAGGGGTCCCGGCTGGACAATGTCATGTCCATATCCGCGCTGGTGTGTTATACCCTGTTCATTCCCTGGTTCGCGCTGCTGCTGCTCTGGATTCTGGGCTTTAAATGGGGACTGTTTCCTTTGGGCGGGGTATTGACCCCGGCTTTGTGGATATCCAACGCTTCTGTGTTCGCCCGGATTCTGGATGTGCTGCATCACCTGATGCTCCCGCTTTTGACCCTGTTTATCATCAATCTGGGGTCCTACCTGCTGCTGATGCGCTCATCCATGCTGTCGGTGCTCAGGGAGGATTATATTTTGACGGCCCGGGCAAAAGGGTTGAGTGAAAAAAAGATCCGGAACAAACATGCGGCACGAAATGCGGCCCTGCCTGTGATCACTTCCGTGGGGTTGTCCCTGGCGTTTTCCATCAACGGCGGCGCTTTGACCGAACAGATTTTCACATGGCCCGGTATCGGTCGGGAACTGATATTTGCGGTGAGCAACAATGATTACCCCCTGGCCCAGGCCTGTTTTCTGCTCATCGCTTTGGTGGTGCTGTGTGCCAACCTGATTGTGGACCTGCTGTATGCATGGCTGGATCCCCGGATTACGTATTAGCCAAAGGATATGTCTGTGCAAAACAAATATTTTATGTGGCGGTTTTATAAGGGATGGCAGATTTTTATTGAAAACCCTTTGGGAAAAACCGGTGTGATCATCTTAAGCGTGTTCATGGTCATGGCGATTGCTTCTTTTTTTGTGCCGCTGATCGACCCCATGTATGATCCCATGACCGGAATCGATCCGGACATCAAATTGTCCACAGGACCCGGCCTGACCCACTGGCTGGGCACGGACAACGTGGGAAGAGATATTCTGGCGCAGCTGCTGGAAGGGGCCAAGGTGGCGTTTATCGTGGGCCTGTCCTCCGCGTTTTTCAGCATTGTCATCGGCACCCTCATCGGCATGATCGCCGGTTATACCGGGGGAATCATCGATGCGGCTCTCATGCGTTTCGCTGATATTATCATGGTGCTGCCCTCTCTGGTGATTCTGTTGATTTTAGCGTCATTGTTCGGTCAGTTCAATATCTGGATCATTGTGTTTATCATTGCCATCTTGCGGTGGCCGGCTGTGTCCCGGGTCATCCGGTCCCAGACCCTGTCGTTGAAACACCGGCCGTTCATCGAGGCTTCCCGGGTGGCCGGGGCCTCCCATGTCCGAATTGTGCTGCGGCATATCATGCCCAATGTCCTGCCCCTGGCTTTTTTGTACATGACATTTCGGGTCACCTCCGCCATTCTGGTGGAAGCATCCCTGTCTTTTCTGGGATTCGGGGATCCCAGCCAGGTGAGCTGGGGCATGATGCTCCAGTGGGTGTGGAAATCCGGCCATATGTTCCAGGCCCCTTACTGGCTGATCCCGCCGGGGCTGTGCATTTCGCTTTTGACCCTGGCGTTTTACATGTTAGGAAGGGCCATGGACGAGGTGCTGGATCCCCGCCTGCGAAAGGAGGGGCAGACCGGATAACATGTCATTGCTATCGGTAGACCATCTGAGTATCGGGTATCAGACCCAAAAAGGCATGCTCAAAGCCGTGGACAATATCCGTTTTGACCTGGAAAAAGGACAGTCCTTAGGGTTTGTGGGAGAATCCGGATGCGGCAAAACCACCATCGGCATGGCCCTGATGGGATTGCTGCCGGAAAACGCCGTGATTCTGGGCGGACACATCCGGTTTCAGGGAGAGGATCTGGCTTCGTTGACGGAAACCCAATGGCAGACCGTCAGGGGCGCAAAAATCGCCATGATATTCCAGGCGGCCATGAATGCCCTGAATCCGGTGATGCCGGTCAATGAACAGATCAAAGAGGCGATTATCACTCATCAGCCGGACATATCTAAAACCGATCTGGCAGACCGGATGAAAGAATTGTTCGATCTGGTGGATATACCGGCCCGGCGCATGAAAGATTATCCCCATGAGTATTCCGGAGGCATGAAACAGCGGGCCATCATCGCCATGGCCCTGGCCTGCGACCCGGCCCTGATCATTGCGGATGAACCCACCACGGCCCTGGATGTCATTGTCCAGGACCAGATACTCAGAGAAATCAAAAAAGTGCAGGAAGCTACCCGCACCGGTCTTGTTTTTATTTCCCATGACATTGCCGTGGTGGCTTCGGTGTGTGAGCGGATCTGCGTGATGTATGCCGGCCAGATCGTTGAAACCGGCACCCGGAAAGAGGTGTTCAAATCCCCCCGCCATCCCTATACCCGGACGTTGTTGAATTCGTATCTGTCACTGGACAATCTCAACGATATCCGGGTGCCGGATATGAAAGAATCCCCGGACCAGACGATCGATACGGATGAATGCCGGTTTGCCGGCTCCTGCGCTTATGCCAAAGGATGTGCCGGCAGGTCCCCTGACTGGATCGATATTTCCCCCACCCACAAGGCATTTTGCTGTAACCCGGATATGATCAGGAGAGGGCATGGAAAAAGCTGATTCAAAAAGCAGGATCCTGGTCGAAATGAAACAGGTGACCAAGGCATATGCGTCCCGCAAAAAACTTTTTACCCGGTCTTCTCCACAGGTCCTGGCCCTGAACAGTATCGACCTGAGCATTGCCAAAGGAGAGGTTTTCGGGCTGGTGGGCCAGAGCGGCAGTGGCAAGACCACGACCGGCCGGCTTCTGGTCAAGCTGGAATCCCCGACCGCAGGAGAGATCTTTTTCAATAAAACGCCCATCAGTCCGCTGAAAGGTTCCGGGTTGAAGACCTACCGGTCCCGGGTTCAGATGATTTTTCAAGACCCCTACCAAAGCCTGAATCCGCATCTATCCATTGCTGAAACCGTGCTGGAACCATTGATTGTTCAAAAGATCGGCACCCCTGATACCCGGACGGAAAAAGTGATCCACACCCTGGATACGGTGGGACTTTCTCCGGGAGAAGCGTTTTTCAACCGATATCCCCACCAGTTGTCCGGGGGACAGCGCCAGCGGGTGGCCATTGCCCGGGCCATTGTGCTGGAGCCGCAGTTCATTGTGGCGGATGAACCCACCTCCATGCTGGATGCCACCATTGCCATTCAACTGTTTCAACTCCTGGAACAGATCAAGGAAACCTTTGGCATGACGGTTTTGTTCATCACCCACAATCTGGCTGCAGCCCGATACATGTGTGACCGGATCGCCGTGATTCATGACGGGCATATCGTGGAAGTGAACACAGCGGACAACATCATCCGGCATCCGGAACATCCATATACCAAACAACTTATCAAGGTTCAGCCCGGATTCAAGTACACCCGGTGATCATTTTTGGGTGGATTGTGCCGGCACAAATCGGTCCAGAACGGGATCATACACGGCCGGATGTGTTTGAATAAACCGACGGATGCCCTGGGTGTGGCGGTCAAAAACAAGCCCGGTGACATAATACCGGAATATATCAAAAAATGGGTGTCCGGCGGTTGAAAACATCTGTTTTGGCTCTGTAATGCCGGCCATTGGGCCATACATGGATTCCAGATGTTGGGCTTCGGCACGGATCAACCGGGCGATGATCTGTTTCTGGACATCATGGCCGGCCAGATACCCCAGGACGGCATCCAGAAAAAATGCCGCTGCATGCATCCGGGACTGGATCACCACGGGTTGTTTGCAAAAATCCAGGTGGGCGGTAATTTTTCGCCGGTATTGCTGCTTCTGGTCCGCATTGAGGGTGTGGTACCGGCCTGGCGGGAAAAGCGGGTGTTTTAACCCGCGCAGAATCGATGGGGTCATCTGTTTGCGGCGCTTCCGGGCCGGTTCATCAAAAATGGTGAAATATTCTTTCAAATTGCGCATTCCGGGCGGGGACAGATCCATGGACCCGGTGTCCAGCAGCAGGGTTTCCACCTGAACATCCAGCAGGCCCGGCAGATGAAACGATCTGTGTTGTTCTCCGGTCACTTCCAGGGGTTTGAAATAATCCACCAGCAATGCCTGACGTCCGATTTTTTTTTTCGGAAACACGGTTGTTTTCCGGGTGACCCGCAGTTTTTTATGCCCCATGGGATACAGGGCGCTGGTGAAGGTCGGAATAATGATGTACACCCCTTCCGGGGTGATTTCCGTCCCATAGGCATCGGTGATGGAGGATTTGATTTCAGTGAAGTCTTCATCCAGGCCGGCGGGAATGAGCAGGTCATTTAAATCGTGCTGTTTTTGCAGTTCAATGCCGGTGGTGGCCTCCAGCGCGGCAATCCGGTCCCGGTTCCTGTCCGTGACACTGATGGACAACGGTATCTGGTGGTGAATCAGGCGGCGCAGCGTGTTTTTTTTATTCCGGGGCACCTTGGTGAGAAGGCTGAACCGGGTGCGATGGGCAAAGGGGATCAACAGATCAGCCAGTGTATAAGCCCCGTGTTCCCAGTCCAGGGGGTCGGATGCGCCGTACAGGGCCGGGTCGGTGTTGCTAAGCGCTGTGAGCCGGGTCAACATGGTTTCAGCGGCCTGGAATGAAAAATGAGACCGGACACCGGGGATGGCCCATTCGTTGCAGCGTCGGCAAAAATGTGAGCACCCGGAGGTCAACTGGACGGTGATGGCATTTTCAAACACCCGGTCCATCTGCCAGGCATCTAAGTTGATCCGGGTTTGCCAGTGTTTAAAATCGATATGCGCCACATGGGCCTGCCGGGTTCTGACCCGATGGGACAGCAGGGTTTTCAGTTCATGAAACGGGGTTGAAAGATCGATTTGGAGAGAAACGATAACATCGTGAAACCGGAGAAAGGCCGTCTGGATCTGGCGCAGAATTTTTTCACAGTTTTCGTTTAACCTTAGATTGCCTTGTCTGGCATGATCCACAATCCGCTGATAGATTTGCGGTATCTGTTCCGGGTCTTTGCGGTAAATGGCTGCCAGAAACCGGTTTTTCAGATCTTCCAGGACCGTTTCATCATCCCTTGGCCCGCTGTTTTTGCACCTGTTCATAAGGATTTCCCAGCCGTTGAAAAGAAACAGGGGAGGCCGGTTTGGCACTCCCCTGTCTCATGTGTCTTTAAATGATTTAAGTTAAACGTGTCAGGGCATCAGCCGTTCACTTCTTCCTTGACCGTGGTGGCCAGTTTGTACAGGATGGTCAGCACCAGAAATCCCGTGGCATAGACCCCTAAGGTGATAATGATTTCCTGGCCCGTGGGTGCGTATTCGGTCACATGATGCAAAGGCGAGGGAACAAACCCGCCGGAGATCATGCCCAAACCCTTGTCGATCCAGGCCCCGATGAAAATCATGGCACAGGCCACCGGCAGCAGCACATAATTGGATCTGAGTTTGGGGATTATCAGCATAACGGCGCCGGCACCCATCAGGATGAATCCGCTCCACATCCAGGGCACCAGGGCGTTATACCCGTGGTATCCGAACAGCAGATACTGAAGATGGGTTTTATGTCCGGGGATATTTGAATAATACACCACAAACACTTCGCACAAAAAGAAGAACAGGTTGGCGATGATGGCGTAGCACACAATTTTGGACAGGGTCTGCATGGCTTCCCAGCCTGGATCAAATTTGGTGAATTTTCTGATGATGTAGCACAGGATGATCAAAAATGCCGGGCCTGCGGCAAAGGCGGATGCCAGAAACCGCGGGGCCAGAATGGCGGTGAGCCAGAATCCCCTGCCCGGCAGGCCGCAGTACAGATAGGCGGTCACCGTGTGAATCCCGATGGCAAAGGGAATGGACAGATAGATCAGCGGTTTGGTCCATGCCGGGGGTTCGACCTGGTTCCGTTCCGCTTCCAGCACTTTCCAGCCGATGATGATGTTTAAAAACAGATACCCTTGCAGAACGATCATGTCATAAAACAGCATGGATTTAGGCGATGGATAGAGCAGGACATTGAGCATGCGCACCGGCTGGCCCAGGTCCACGATAATGAACAGAATGCACATGACCAAGCTGGCTACTGCCAGAAATTCCCCCAGGATGGTGATCCTGTGAAATTTTTCATAATCATGCAGGTAATAGGGAATGACCACCATGACCCCGCCTGCTGCCACCCCCACCAGGAAGGTGAAGTTGGCGATGTAAAATCCCCAGGACACATCCCGGCTCATGCCCGTGATCATCAAGCCGTTGAAGAACTGATCCAGATAGGCCAGTTTTCCAATCCCGATCACGATCAGCAGAAAGATGATCCACACCCAGTATTTTTTACTTCCTTTAACAGCTATTTCAAGCATATGGACCTCTCTTAAACGATGTAGTAAACAGAGGGTTCCGTACCCAGAGACTGTTTACGTCGGATTGTATAATGTTCCTTGAGAAGCTTCCTGACATCGGATTCAGGATCTTCCAGGTCTCCCACCACAATGGCACCTTCAGAGGCTTCCACGCAATGCGGCTGTTCCCCTTTGGCCAGACGTTCGGCGCAGAAATTGCATTTTTCCACCACCCCTTTGGACCGGGTGGGGAAATCCGGATCTGTCTCATCGATGAACGGCCGGGGATCCCTGAAGTTGAAGCTTCGTGATCCATACGGACAGGCCGCCATGCAGAACCGGCACCCGATACAGCGGTGATAATCCATCATCACGATGCCGTCTTCCCGGGAAAACGTGGCCTGGGTGGGACATGCCTGGACACAGGGCGCATTTTTGCAGTGGTTGCACAACACCATGAACGGCAGGTGATGAAATTTTTCATTCAAAAATTCATCTTCCTTGTCCGGGAATGCATAATGGAATTCTTCCTTCCAGATCCATTTGATTTCCTGTTTATGGTTCACCGGCCGGGTTTTGGGATACAGCTGGGTATTCACTTCATGGGTGAAATCGGGTACATTGTGATGGAGATGACAGGCCAGAGAAATTTTTCTGGCCAGATTGTCATCGATCTTTTTGATGTCAATGACCATGCCCCAGCGTTCGGCATGAAGGGCGGTCTCATTTTTCACTTTGGCGGCAGCCCCTGAGCCATGGGAGTCCGAGGCTGCAAAATTTATTGCCGGAGCAGCACCCAACCCGATGGCGGCAATGCCGGCCACTTTCAGAAATCGTCTTCTGCTCTTTTCCATTATTCAATCTCCTTGGGGTTTGTGTGACACTCCCAGCAATAAGGATCTACCGATGTATAGGTATGACAGGCGTCACAGAATTTGGCTTTATCTTCATGGCAGCCCAGGCAGGAATTCTCACCGGTGGACAGGCTCATGTTGAAGGCGTGGCCGTTGGCTGACACATAGATTCGGTCGGCATCCCGTACCACGGCATCCCGCCATTCATCCAGCAGAGACATGTGGTTGGCCCGCATGTCATATGTGTCCAGGACACATTTCTTGGCTTCTTTGGCAGGGCCCAGCAGCTCCGGCTCCGGTGCCGCCTGGGTGGTGGTCACCATGTTGAACCAGAAGGGTGAGAGCACGGCCAGAACAAAGACAGCCAGTCCGCCCATAATCATATTTTTCGTCATTTTATTCCTCCTCCTCGCAACCTGGCAGCGGTTCCATTCTCAGGTCTTCGGTACGTTCTTTTTCACCGGGCAGGATCAATGCGTTGCCCACCAGTTCGTGAATACCGGCCACCTCTACCTCAGGCACCCAGTATTCGCACAAGGTGGACAATGCGGCCCGGTCGATGGCACAAATGGTTCCCAGAGTGTTGACCCCGTATTTTTCATGCACATGCTTGAGCGCGGTGGCCCGGGGCAGGGCCCCTGCCATGCGCAGCTCCATGTTTTCTCCGGCGTTGAGTCCGGCACCGGAGCCGCAGCAGAACGTGTTTTCACGGATGGTGTTGGGCGGCATTTCATAGAAATTGTCGCACACGTTATTAATCACATACCGGGGTTCGTCCAGCAGGCCCATGCCTCTGGCCGGGTTGCAGGAATCATGAAAGGTCATGATCCGGTTGGCGTTTCTGCTTTTGTCCAGTTCCAGTTTGCCGTGCTTGATGAGATCGGCCGTAAATTCCGTGATATGCACCATCTTGGTGGACGCGGCATTGTGGAATTTGGTGCCGGTGATGGGATTCACCGGTACTTCCAGAAAGTCGGCCGGTCCGTTCATGGTATCCATGTACTGGTGGATCACCCGCCACATGTGACCGCATTCGCCCCCTAAAATCCATTTCACGCCCAGGCGTTTGGCTTCATAGTACATTTTGGCGTTCAACCGCTTCATGGTCTCGTGGGAAGTGAAAAAGCCGAAGTTGCCCCCTTCGGACGCATAGGTGGACCAGGTCACATCCAGGCCGTATTTGTCCTTGAGGTACTTGAACAGAATCAGGTACCCCTGGCAGGTATAGGTGCCGGGATCGGCAAACACATCACCGGACGGGGTGACAAAAAGAATGTCCGCCCCTTTTTTCTGGAACTGAGGCGTGCAGTCCACGCCGGTGATGTCTTCGATATCTTCCACGAAAAATTCCAGCATGTCCTTGAAGGCATGGGGTTGAATCCCCAGATGGTTTCCGGTCGTGTAGCAGTTGGAAACCGGGGTGGCGATCCAGTCGATGTTCAATCCCAGCAGGTTGAACAGCTCCCTGGCCATGATGGTGATCTCGGCCGTGTCAATGCCGTAGGGGCAGAACACGGAGCAGCGCCGGCATTCCGTGCACTGGAAGAAGTAGTACCACATCTCCTTGAGCACATCCAGGGTTAAAGGACGGTTGCCCCCTAAGCGCTGGCCTCCGGGAATTTTCTGCAAAATTTTTCCGGCAGTGGTAAAGTCGTTTCTGTAAATGGATCGGAGCAGTTCCGCTCTCAGCACGGGCATGTTCTTGGGATCACCCGTGCCTAAAAAGAAGTGACATTTGTCGGCACAGGCCCCGCAGCGGACACACACATCCATGAAGATCTTGAATGTACGGAATTTTTCAAGCCGTTCCTTGATGCCGTCATGGATGATCTGCTGCCAGTTGTCCGGCAGCTTCCAGTCTTCTTCTGTCGGGTTCCAGCTTCTGGCATTGGGAAGCCCTAAGGTTTCCACACTTTCGGCTTTGGCGGCATAACAGTACATGCCCGGCCGGATCTGAACGGATTTGGTGGTATCCAGCCAGTTGCCAGAATCCGTCCCATAGTCTATTTTATCCAGTAATTCATCTGGTGTCAGTTCGTCGGCCATTGATTACTCCTTTTTTTCCACTGGCAGGCCAGCTTCAATCATTTTGTCTCTGAAGTGATCTTCATACTGTTCATAGGTATGGATCGGCACATCATAGTTCCAGGGGTTTACATGCCGTTTGGCCCGGGTGTTGTTGGCCATGTTCCTTGTGGGACTTAAGAATACGCCGCCTAAGTGCATAAGCTTGCTGGCCGGAAAATAGGCGAACAAAATACTGACCAAAAACAGATGGGCATAGAACAGATTGGCCACCCCGTCGGGAATGGTGGGGCTCAATGTGACCAGTCCCATGGTCATTTCCTTGATGGCGACAATGTCCACCTTGGTGAAATACCGCATGAAAATACCGGTAACGGCAATGCCTAAAATCAGGAACAAGGGGAAAAAATCGGATCCCTGGGAGATATAGCGGACCTTCTGGTCAAACAGCCGTCGTGCCAGCAGAAACAAAACCGCTGCCGGAAGCACCACACCGGACAGAAACAGGCCGGGCAGACCGAGCTGAACAATACCGTCTAAGGCTTCTAAAAACTGGACACAGGACGGCACCGGGGATGTGAAAAACCGGAAGTGTCTGAGCAATACCACCAGGAATGCATAATGAAAGGCCAGAGCCGCCACCCACAGGAAAATTTCCCAGGAATAGGTGATGCGGTTGGATGCGTTGCGGTTAAAGGCTGCCTTGGTGTTACGGAATAAAGACCTGAACAAAAAGATTTCAAGCAACATCCGTATGAAAACACCAGATGCGGTGTCAGGGTTGTCGATGCGGTTCTGTTTAATCCAGGGAAGCGATTTCTGCTGCCCACAGGTTGTGGGAATCCTGAAGGGAACGGCAGATCTTGCCCAGCCCATGACTTTGATGACAAAGCCGACCAGGAAGGCAATGACCGCCAGGTACGGGAAAACAATCCCGAAGAACCACCCAAGCCCTGCTCCCGCCCCCGCGTAAGCCACTAGAAAAAGCAGAAAAACTGCTGTCAGGGGGATCAAGTACTTTTGTGTCATGTTGTAACCACCTCATAGATTTGGTTGCCGGACAAACCTAAATTTTGTCAGGCAAGTTAAGATTTTTTTGAGCCAAGCAGGTCCTCCTCCTTGAGCTCTTTTACCAAGCCTGCCCTTTCAAAGGCTGCGTGAATCCGTCGTTTGCTTTCCGTGGCCTTTAAAAGGAATATATCTTCTCTGCATTTCATCAGCCGATTGAACCCGGCTAAAACGACCTGGTCCACCATCCGGTCGAATTCCCGGGTGTGGGCTGAATCCATGACGGTTTCTCCGATTTTTTTCAGGAAAAAAATAAAACTCACTGCCTCGGCAGCGGAAAATGCCTGGACCGCCCGGATGCGGATGACCGGATCCAGGGCTTTTTCAAGGGTCTCACTGGTATAATCGGAAGCCAGCAGGTGCAGCACATCTTCCAGGGTTTCTCTGGTGACTGCGCCCACGGGATTGTCGAACCGGTCTACATCTTTTCCCAGAATCCGTGCACTCTGGGGAGGATAGGTATTGATGGTTGCCTGGAACCATTTTTTCAGTAATTCATCATGGTTTTGTATCAAGGATTGTTTCAGGGTCATGGGTGCCCGGTCTTTTTTTTTGAGTTGATCTGCCATACTGCCTGTGTCGATTGTTAGATGGATATAAACTTACTTAAATTGTATGTCAAGGGTAAAACAACCGGCTGTTTGCGCGTATCACCGCAGGACAGCGGCTCATTTTTTTTTGAGATGGGGCTGTTCACGGGATTGAATTATATGCTAATGTAACTGACTTTAAAAAAAATAACACGATCTGAGGAAAAGGAAAAATGAGGAAAAAGAAAGGGTTGGCCGTGGCAGGGCTGATTGCCTGCTGCGTGTTGCTGTTTTGTGCCGGGGTCGGGGCGGAACCCGGGCGGTTTTCTGTTTCCGGGGGATATGGAAAAAGCGCTGACAGCATCGATATTTTCCGTATCGGGGTTCAGAAACCATTTTTTACCCGATGGTTTGAATCTTCCACCGGAAGCCTGTCCGGTTATTTTGAGCTGTCATACAATGTGTGGGATAAATCCGGAGACACCACCAACGGGGTGGCATTTTCTCCGGTGTTTGTTTATTGTTTTAACCTGACTGATTTTCAACACATCATCCCTTATGTGGAAGCGGGCATCGGCGCCGCATATATTGATGACTATCACATTGCCGGCCGGAACCTGTCCAGCCATTTTCAGTTTGAAGACCGCATCGGCATCGGGGTGCAGGTGCACCGGATGGATTTCAAGTTCGGATACATGCATTATTCCAATGCAGACCTGAAATTTCCCAATGATGGCATCGATATTTTCATAGGGACGGTGGCATGGCGGTTCTGATTTTAAAAAATCGGTATTTCAAACCGTTTGAAAGGGTATGCCTTTTAAAACTTAGGTTAAAATGGATCATTATTATAAAGAACGGTTCCATGTTCAACAGGATCTGATCAAAAAAATTGCGCCATTGACGGAAACCGGTGATATTCTGGAAATGGTCAGAGAACAGTTGCGTTCACTGATTCCCAATGCCATGGAAGTCTGTGTACTGTTGCTGGATCCCGATGCAGCAAAATATACCAGTCCGTTGCAGTGTGCCCTGTATGACCGGCCGGTGAGCTGTCAGTCCTGCAAACGGGACCGCCCGGCGGTTCAGCAGGCCATTGCCAGAAAAAAAGCGGTGGTGGTGGCTGACAGTGATCCCATTGTCCGTCCGGACGGCTCCCGGATGACGGTGGGACCCGAATACGCCATGCCTGTTTTTGTGGAAAACCGGATTCTCGCGATTGTCAGTGTGGTGATCCAGCCGTTGACCCGGTACACACGCAGAGATTTCTATTTGATCCGGGATTTTGCCAATGTTTTGGGAACCATTTTGCTGACGGCACGACGGCAATGGGAGATCACCCGGGAAAAAATCCGTATCAGCCAGACCCTGGCCAGCCTGACGCCGTTTGTACCCGGATCGGTGCGGCGGATGGCGGATAAAAATCCGGAATTGTTGACCCGGGAAAAAGAAACCAAACAGGTCAGTGTCCTGTTCATCGATCTGGAAGGATATACCGGCCTGAGTGCCACCCGGCCGGAAGCCCAGGTCAATGCCGTCATTGAAAAAGTGTTTTCCAGTTTTGTGGATCCCATTCACCGGTCCCATGGGGAGATCAATGAGACCAGCGGGGACGGGTTCATGATTATTTTCAAGGATCATGACCCGAAAACCAATGCCATGAACGCAGTCAAAGCCGCCTTTGAGATTGCTTCCCGGTGCCGGTCCGTCAGTCTTTCCCTGGCCGGTGAGCTTGATATTCCGGATATGGGACCCATGACCGTCAATATGGGAATCAGTTCCGGAACGGCCCTGGTGGGAATGACTAGGTTCAAGGGAATGCTGGACACCCGCATGACGTTCACGGCATCCGGATCCGTGACCAATATTGCGGCCCGGCTGTCGGACCACGCAACGGGCGGGGATATTCTGATCAGCCGGACTACCAGAGATTTGATCGAAGGCCTGTGGCCGGTCTATGACAGAGGAAAAGCAAAAATGAAAGGGATTTTTGAACCCATTCAGGTGTATTCGCTGCTCAAACCGGCATGAGGGCGCCTTGGCGCTTGCTTAAGAATTCGGAACAAGATCAGGGAGCAATGAAGTGGCGGAGAAAGAGAGATTCGAACTCTCGATGGAAGTTTCCCCCCATACTCGCTTAGCAGGCGAGCGCCTTCAGCCACTCGGCCATTTCTCCGCAATGTGTTGTGGCGGAGGAGGTAGGATTCGAACCCACGAAGCTGTTACACTTAACGGTTTTCAAGACCGCCGCCTTCAGCCGCTCGGCCACTCCTCCGAAATTAAACACCCGCTTATATCATCTTGCGCAAATTCGGTCAACACTTAACTTGGATATTAAGTATCATCTTGTTGTTGACACCGACAGTGGTTGCGCTATATTAAAAGGTTTGACACCAACAAAAATTACAGGAGATTCATGAATGAAACAAAAGATCCGTTTTGAAAAAAATGTCAAGGACGGGAAATTGACAGTACTGGAGTCCAGTGAGGTGGACCCGGGTGTGATCATGCCGCTGCACGAGGAAACCTATGACCTGGCCCAGATGATGGCGGCGGCCACTGAGGGGCTTGAACCCTTTGCCCAGATGCTGCGGCGCCGGACTTTTTTCCCTACCCGGGATCTGTGCATCAAATTGTTCGAGGAAACCGTGGATTTTTTCACGGATGAGACTCAGGATAAAGTGATTGTGGAGTATCTGGACGCAGAGACCCTGCCCGATGAAGAAGAGTTTCAGCTTGAAGATGATGACGTGGAGCTTGATGCGCTTCTGGATGAAGACGGCGACTCCAAGGAAGATGAGATCAAAGAAATCGATGACGAGGATGATACCCCCCGGTTCACTCCGGAAGATACGTCTGAACACGAAAATTAACCGGCACATCAAGAAAAACGGATCTTATGAAACATATCATAAAAAACATGGTGACTGCTGCGGCCCGAAAAGCGGTGGATGCCGGCATGCTTGTGTCCGGACATGTGCCGGAAATGGAAATTGAAGTACCTAAACATGATTCCCAGGGGGATCTGTCCACCAATTTTGCCATGGTTTCCGCCGCCATCCAGAAAATGGCACCCAGAAAAATTGCCGAAGCCGTGATTGCCCATATGGAACCCGAAGACCGGATCGACAAAATTGAAGTGGCCGGCCCGGGATTTATCAACTTTTTTCTACGACCATCTGCCTGGCATCCGGTGGTGGATCAGGTGCTGGCTGCGGATGACCGGTACGGCGCTTCTGATTTCGGCCAAAAAGAGCGGGTCCAGGTGGAATTTGTCAGTGCCAACCCCACCGGTCCTTTACATGTGGGGCATGGCCGGGGGGCCGCGGTCGGGGATGCGGTGGGCAATATCTTGCGTTTTGCCGGATTTTCAGTATCCAAGGAATATTATATCAATGATTCAGGGCGGCAGATCCGTACGCTGGGGACATCGGTCTGGTTCCGGCTGCTGGAACTGGCCGGAAACACAGTTGATTTTCCTGAAGACTGCTACAAAGGCGATTATATCAAGGATCTGGCCCGTGAAGTTTTGGACCGGGAAGGGCCGGATTTTATAAACAGAGATGAAGACAAAGCCATTGACGTCTGTGCCAGATATGCGGCCGGCCGGATACTTGAACAGATCCGATACGACCTGGCTGATTTCGGCGTGACGTTTGATCAGTGGTTCAGTGAACAGAGCCTGTATGATTCAGGGCGTGTTCAACAGTCCATTGACGTGTTGAAAAAAGAGGGTCGGGTCTATGAAAAAGACGGGGCATTGTGGTTCAGGACCCAAGATTTCGGAGATGAGAAAGACCGGGTGGTGGTGAGAAGCAATGGATTGACCACCTATTTTGCTTCGGATATCGCGTATCACCAGGAAAAATATGAGCGGGGATTCGACCGGGTGATCGATGTATGGGGGGCGGATCATCACGGATATATCAACCGCCTGGCAGCCGCTGTCATGGCTTTTGGAAAACAAAGAGACCGGTTCCAGGTGATTCTGGTACAGCTGGTGAATCTGTTGCGGGGGGGGAAACCCGTTCAGATGTCCACCCGGGCCGGGGAGTTTGTCACGCTCAAAGACATTGTGGATGAAGTGGGAAAAGATGCGGCCCGGTTCATGTTTTTAAGCCGCAGCTATGATTCCGGCCTGGATTTTGATCTGGAAGTGGCCAAGCAGAAGAGCAGTGACAACCCGGTGTATTATGTCCAGTATGTCCATGCCCGAATTTCGGGTATTCTGGCCAAAGCAAAGACCCTGCACCCGGAAATGGATGTGGATTTCACCCAGGGACAATATCTGTCAAAACTGGTGGCCCAAGAAGAGATCCAGTTGATCAAGACGTTGGCCGGGTTTCCCGAACAGGTGGAAAAAAGTGCGGCCACCTGCCATCCCCATGTGATTTTTACCTACCTGATGACCCTGGCAGCGGCTTTTCATGCGTATTATAACCGGCACAAAGTAATTACTGAAGACACGGAACTGACCCTGGCCCGGGTCAGCCTGGTTTTGGCCGTGAAAAAGGTGATCCGGAACGGGCTTTTCCTTTTAGGGGTGTCTGCACCTGAAAGAATGTGAGCATGCCTTTTAAAGGCGTTTTAAAATATATCATCTATATTTTCATCGGCGGGTGGCTGTTTCTGCTCGGGGTGATGGCCGGCCGGGGGACATCTCCGGTGACATTTGAAACCCAAGGGTTTCAGGAACGCCTCCAGACCATTGTTGAACAATACAAAGATCCGGAAATGACAGGTGATCCGGATGAAAAAATTGCACTCCATTATTATGATGCTTTGAGTGATGACAAAGGATTCGAGGAGATGACAATTCCAGTGCCTGCGGCAGACCCGGCAGATACGTTTGATGACACCCCGTTGCCCAACCAGGATCTCAAGGAAATTGAGACCGGTGATACCAGGGATGCAAAACTGACGGATGACATCCCGGTCAAGACCAGCAAAAAGGCGGCCACGTTCAACAAAGCGATCGCTGAAAAAATGATGGAACCCCCTTTGCGGGATGAGAAAACCCCGGCATCGGGTGAGAAACCGGAAAAATCGAATTCTCAGGGCAGTTACACCATTCAGGTGGCGGCATTTAAATCGTTCCGGGACGCGGTGACCCAGATGACGACCCTGGAGAAAAAAGGATTCACCGCCACCCGGACAACCAAGGAAATGGACGGCATCACCTGGTATCGGATACGGATCGGAGAATTCGTTTCCCGGGATGCGGCCGTCCAATACCTGGAAAAATTGAACCAGGCCGGTATCAACGGCATGATCATTACAAAGGATTGACAATGAAAATTTCTGAACAGGAAGTTGAAAATATCGCCCATCTGGCCCGGCTCAAGATGGATGATAAACAAAGACAGGCACTTTGCGGGCAGCTCAGTGATATTTTAGGCTATATGGACAAACTGGCCCATGTGGATGTCAACGGCGTTGCCCCGGCATCCGGGGCCGCGTTTATGCACAATATCCTCAGAGAAGATGTGCCGCAGACAAGCCCCGGGCCCCGGGTGACCCTGGCCAATGCCCCGGAAAAAGATCAAGACTATTATCTGGTCCCCCGGGTGGTGAAATAACCGGGGAAAGACCGGAATTCATTTTTCAAGGAAATAACGATATATGGATTTACATACATTGAGCCTGGCCCGGGCCGCACGGATGCTGGGTGAAAAAAAGATATCTTCCACCGAGCTGACCCGGGCGTATCTGGACCGCATTAAAACCCATGACCGCACACTGAACAGCTTTATCACCGCTGATGCAGATGCGGCCCTGGCCCAGGCAGCAGCAGCGGATGATCAGATTGCATCAAACAACCACACGCCGTTCACCGGCATTCCCATGGCCCTGAAGGATCTTTTGTGCACCCAGGGGATGCGAACCACCTGCGGGTCGAAAATTCTGGACAACTTTGTGCCCCGGTATGATGCCACGGTGGTGGAAAAGCTGCGGCAGTCCCATTCGGTTATCATCGGTAAAACCAATATGGATGAGTTTGCCATGGGATCTTCCACAGAAAATTCCGCCTATTTTCCCACCCGGAATCCCTGGCATGTGGATTATGTGCCCGGCGGTTCCAGCGGTGGTTCCGCGGCGGCTGTGGCGGCACAGTTCTGCAGTGCGGCCTTGGGATCGGATACCGGCGGTTCCATCCGGCAGCCGGCATCCCATTGCGGGGTGGTGGGGCTTAAACCCACCTATGGCCGGGTGTCCCGGTATGGCCTGGTCTCTTATGCCTCTTCCCTGGATCAGATCGGCCCTATCACCCGGACTGTGGAAGATGCGGCCCTGATGATGAACCTGATCGCCGGGCATGACCCGAAAGATTCCACATCCGCGCCGGAGCCGGTGCCGGATTTCACTGCCGGGCTGACCGCTTTTGATAAAAACGGGCTCAAAGGCATGACCGTGGGCATTCCAAAGGAATATCTGGACATGCCGGGAATCGATCCGGATGTGCGGGCCGTGTTTGACAACGTCAAAACGCTCATGGAATCCCTGGGAGCGACGATTCAGTCGGTATCTTTGCCCCATACCGATTATGTGGTGGCAGCCTACTATATCATTGCCCCGTGCGAGGCCAGCTCCAACCTGGCACGGTTTGACGGGGTGAAGTACGGTTTCAGAGCACGGGATACCGCCGATCTTCTGGATATGTACAAGCAGACCAAATCCACAGGGTTCGGCCCGGAAGTGCAGCGCCGGATCATCATCGGTACCTATGCCTTGTCAGCCGGATATTATGATGCGTATTACGGCAAAGCTTCCCAGGTGCGGGCCCTGATCATGGCGGATTTTGCAAAGGCGTTTGAGACCTGTGACATTCTTTTGTCTCCCGTGGCCCCGACCCCGGCATTCCGCATCAAAGAAAAGATCGATGATCCGTTGACCATGTATCTGACCGATATTTTTACGTTGTCCGCCAATATGGCCGCAGTGCCCGGCATTTCCGTGCCCGCGGGATTTTCAGCCACCGGGTTGCCCATCGGTGTTCAGATGATGGCCGGCCGGTTTGATGAACTGTCTTTGATCCGGGCCGGATATGGTGTGGAGAAATCAATGAACCTGGAACCCCGGTTCCCGGATATGTAAATTGGGAGGAAATTATCATGAGTAATGTCCAGCCCCAGGGAGATGCATTGAAAAAAGCCATTGAATGGATAAGTGAACAACGCAGAAAATCCCCGGATACTTCCGTGACCCGACTGGCCGATGAGGCGTCCCTGCAGTTTGATTTAAGCCCGAAAGATTCGGAGTTTCTGCTCCGGTTTGTGAAACAGGAGACCTGAATGATCCGGATTCTGCCGGATATCCTGTCCAACCAGATTGCCGCCGGAGAGGTGGTGCAGCGCCCGGCATCCGTGGTCAAGGAACTGGTGGAAAACAGCATCGATGCCCGAGCCACCCGCATCACTGTGGAGATGGACAAAGGCGGCAAATCATTGATCCGGGTGTCCGATGACGGCACGGGACTGTCCCGGGACCAGGCATTGCTGGCCATTGAGCGGTATGCCACCAGCAAGATCCACACAAAAGAGGACCTGTTTGCCATTGCCAGTTTCGGATTTCGCGGTGAAGCTTTGCCGTCCATTGCATCGGTGTCTAAGTTCTGCCTGGTGACAAGACCCCGGGATGCGGATACCGCCACAAAGGTGGAAATGGCCGGAGGCAAGCTGTTACAGGTGTCGGACACGGGGGCTCCGGCCGGCACCCTGGCGGAGGTCAAGCATCTGTTTTTCAATACCCCGGCCCGGCGCAAATTTTTAAAAACCGACACCACGGAAGCGGCCCACATCACCGATACCCTTTCCGGCCTGGCTTTGGGCAATCCATCCGTGGGATTCCGCCTGTTTTCCCAAAACCGGCTGGTCAAGCATTTCCCGCCTGACCAGGACCTGGTGCACCGGGCCATGCTGGTGCTGGGCAATGATGCCGCGGATCATCTGTACGAGATGGACTACTCAGTGGGAGATATCCGGATCACCGGGGTGTGTGCCAACCCGGCCGTGACAAGGGCGACAGCCGGACGCATCTACCTGTTTGTCAACCAGCGCCTGGTCCATGACAAAGGCGTGGTGGCGGCCCTGTTCCGGGGATATGCCGGCCGGATCATGAAAGGGCGGTATCCCGTGGCCGTGGTGTGCTGTGATCTGCCCTGCGACCGGGTGGATGTGAATGTGCATCCATCCAAACGGGAAATCAAATTCCTGGATGCCCGGCCCGTGTATCAGGCCGTGACCGCGGCCGTGAACACGGCATTGATGGCCGCCCAGCAGCAGGTGTCCACCTATACCGGATCCAGGTCAGGCCCTGATCCCCGGCCGGCCGGCCTCATAAACGCTCCCCGGTTTGCGCAGTCACCCATTTCATGGGCACCCGATCCAGTGCCTGCCGATCCCTTGATTGTCCGAAAATCCAAAGGGTTCCGGGATGAAAATCACTTTGATCCAATGCCGGACTCAGACGGCCCTGACCCGGCGGATGAGGTCCGGCAGACCTTTGAACGGTTCAGGACTTCTGAAAACAAATCAGATTCCCCCCAGCCGGCCAAAACCCCGGATCGATCCCCTGTCCCCCGGGTGGTGGGACAGGTCATGGGAACCTATATTGTGGCGGAACAGGAAGACGCTTTGATGCTGGTGGATCAGCATGCCGCCCATGAACGGGTGGTGTATGAGGCGTTGAAGCGCCGGCAGGATCATTTGCCGGCAGACAGTCAATACCTGCTGGTGCCCGAAACTCTGGAACTGAGCGCCAAAGAAGCGGATCTTCTGTCCGGGATTCTGCCGGACCTGGCGGCACTGGGGCTGGTCATCGAACCCTTCGGGGGCGCCACGTTTGTGATCAAGGCCGTGCCCGGACTCCTGGATCAGACATCCGTTAAAACCCTGGTGACCGGGATGGTGGACACATTGATGGAGACCGGTGACACAGCAGTCAGTGAGCAATGGCGGGAAACCTGCCTGATGTCCATGGCCTGTCATCATGCCATCCGGGCCAACCGGACCATGTCCCTGACGGAAATGCAGACATTGATTCAGGATCTGCTGGCCTGTGACAATGCGTTTCACTGCCCCCATGGCCGGCCCACCATTGTCACCTTTGATAAAGTTCAGATGGAAAAGCTGTTCAAAAGGGTTGTTTGAAACATACACATGATATATATTGGCCCTGCACCATTCAAACCAAAATACAAGGAGTCTTGCTTTGAGATCCAGATTATTTGCCGCATTCTTCGGATGCCTGATCGGTTGTTTCATGTTGGCAGCCATTGTTCCGGCCGTGTCTGCGGCCCCTAAAACTGTGGCTGTGCTTCCCTTTACCATGAATTCCCCCCAGGACCTGACCTTTTTGCGGAACGGATTGTTTTCCATGCTGTCCTCCCGACTGTCGGATCCGGGCAAGGTCGACGTACTGGACCGGGCCGCTGTGGATGATGCGTTGACCGGCAGCCAGGGGGATCTGACCCAGGATGCGGCCCGAAACATCGGTGCTGGTCTGGGTGCGGATTATGTCCTGTTCGGCAGTCTGACCCATTTCGGGGAAAGCGTGAGCCTGGATGCCGCCATGGTGGATATCACGGGTGACAAACCGGCCCTGACTTTTTTTGAGCAGAGCAACAACATGGGGGATGTAATTCCCCTGGTCAACACCTTTGCCGGAGATATCAATCAAAAAGTGTTCAACCGGTCCATTGCCAATGAACTGTACGCTCAGCCTGTAGAGCAGGGACCCCGGGCACCGGGCGGGTTCCAGTCAACCGGAGGGCAGGGCGGATTTGTCAATTTGCAGCAATCCGGGGGCGGCGGCGGATTTGCCACCCATCTGTCACTGGATATGGTGATCAATGCCATGGCAGTGGGGGATCTGACCGATGACGGCACGCTTCAGGTGGTGGCGGCCACCGATAATACCCTGATGATCCATAAGATGTCCGACAATCATCTGGTATCGGAAAAACAGCTGGAATTCAGCAGCAATCATCGCATTGTGGCCCTGGATATCGCAGACATCAACGGCAACGGCTATCCTGAAATTTTTGTCACCAGTTTCACCATCCAGCTGGACGGACTCCAGTCCTTTGTGGTGGAATACAATGGGTCTGACTATGTGACGATCACAGACAATCAGCACTATTATTACCGGGTGATTGACGCGCCGGACGGGTCCCAGACCCTGATGGGCCAGCGAAGCAGTAAAGACCCGTTTGACGGGCCTGTTTATATCATGCAGGCGGAAGGCAGCAGCTATACCCGGCAAAAACAGGTCCGGCTGCCCCGGAACACGTCCGTACTGTCTCTGGCCAAAGGGCCGGTGACCAAAGAATCTGCGGAAGAATACGTGATGATCAACCGGTTCGGCCGCCTGGTGGTGACCGATGACGGGGGAAGTTCTGAATGGGAAAGCACGGAAAAATACGGAGGAACGGCCCATGTCTGGCTGTTGCCCCAAAATGATCCGGACGGCTCCTATCGGGAACGGGTCTATATTCATCCCCGGATTCAATTCGTTGACATGACCGGCGAAGACAAACCGGAAATTGTGGTAGTTCAGAACAATGAGTTCGGCGGAGGTGCCCTGGGCCGGTATAAACGGTTTGAAAATGGCACCATCCAGGTGTTGTCCTGGAACGGCATTGCGCTGGCCCCGATGTTTGAAACCCTGGCCCTTCAGGGGTGGATCAGTGATTTTGCCGTGGCAGATATCGATGCAGACGGAAAAGATGAACTCATCGTGTCGGTGGTGACCCAGACCAAGCTGGCCATTCTGGCCAAAGACATGGCATCCAGCATTATTTCGTATGAATTGGACTGATAAATTAAAAAAATATTGACAAGACGGGTTGAATTGAATTAAAGAACATAATCAATATGGTATCTGGCCTTTAAAAGGAGGGCTGGATACCTGTGCTTCAGGTGGTTGGCATAAAAATTGACTAAAAGGAGAAAAAGATGAAAAAATTAATGGTATTGGTTGCAGCCCTGGCATTGGTGGCCGGTTCTGCAATGACCGCTGCGGCGGCTGACTGGAATTTTTACGGGTCTGCCCGTATTGCTACATTTTTTACAGATGTTGAAGAGCAGGTTGCCGGCGGTGTGGACACCACCAATTACGTAGAGAACCTTCAGGGCAACTCCCGTATCGGTGCTACCGTTAAGGTATCTGATGAACTGACCGGTGGGTTTGAATATGGCACCGGCGTTAATGTTCGTAAACTGTATGGTGAATGGAACTTTGGTGCCGGCTCTCTGCTGGTTGGTCAAACTTACACCCCGCTGAACTATTTCTACTCCAACCAGGTATACGGAACTGACAATGACATGCTGGCTCAGGGTGGTGTTTACTCCGGCCGTGAAGGCATGCTCCGCCTGAAATTCGGTGGATTCGAAATTGCTGTGCTGGCTCCGGATGATCCCATCTTTGGTGGTGCTGCCGCTACTGAAGTATCCATGCCCGGAATCGAAGCCAACTACAACCTGGTAATGGATAACTTCAGCTTTAATCTGGGTGCCGGTTATCAGACCTATGAGCTGCTGGGAACCGCCTCAGGTGATCATGATGTGGATTCTTATGTCGTTACCTTGGGTGCAAAGACCGGTATGGGTGGGTTTTCCCTCGGTGGTAATGTGTACATGGGTGAAAACGTAGGGAACATTATGGCTCTTTCCCTTGATGGCGACAATGCCTGGAATGATGGAAATGCCGATTGGGATGGAACTAACGTAGTGGATAATGAAGCCCTGGGTTTCATTCTGGTTGCCACTTTTAAAGCCAATGATATGTTTGCATTTGAAGCCGGTTACGGCTATGCTGAATCAGAACAAATGGGTGGCCTGCTGGATGACAATGAAGTTCAGACCTATTATGTACAGTCCACCATCACGTTGGCTCCGGGAGTCTTCATTACGCCTGAAATCGGCATGATCGATGGTAAAGAAGATGTTGCCGGTTCTTTTGAAACCATGTACTACGGCGCCAAATGGCAGATCAACTTCTAATCAAGGATAGTTCTTTCTGATTTAGAACTGCTTTATTTATTCCATACAGCCACCTGAATTTTTGCAGGGGCCTGATGACAAAGTGTCATCAGGCCCCTGTTTTTTTATAAAAATTCTCTTTTCATTCTGTCCGTTTCAAAGCCCTTCAGCAAATCCCTTTCCAGGCCCTACCGCGGGTAAAGAGTCTCATGGACTCAAAGAATCATCAGTAAAAGATCAGTGGCTGGGTTGGCTACCCTTGAAATTGGGACCATGCCAGTGCGATGATCCATGACTATTTGCCGAAAATGGCAGTATTGCCAAATTCGGCAAATGTTGATTTGCTGATAATTTGCCTTCGTCGCTCGCTGTCTTGCAAAATCAGATTCTTGATATAGCAGAAAAATGTTGCTTACATGTTCAGAAATAAGCTGTTAATGGCAAGATCGGCCGAAGCTGAAGCCGCTTAACGCCAGCGCTGATCTGACGTCACAGAATCGCAGCGACTGCGGCGGTCCGAGTTAAATGCCTTGTTCGGTGTCTTTAGATCTCAGAGCCATAGCCCTGCGACTGATCTCTTCAATGTTGAGTTCTTCATCCATATCCTGACGCCACCTTGTATAGTCGAAAGGTTCCCTTTGGATTAGCGCTATAAACCGTTCTGTCTCGATATTGCCGAGGTGCTGCGTAAGTACTTGCAGGCCCTTGGTTTTGATTTCGGTATCTGTAATCATGCCAGTACCTCCTTATCCTCTTGGACAGCATTTGTCGGGTACCTGCGCCATAAGGCTATCTGATCCTTTCTCTCTTGAAACGGATTCTTGCTATTCTCGTAATCCAGGATGTAGGACCATACCAGCTCAAACGAACCAGATCGAATCTCTTCCTGAACTCGCATTTTTGCTTCAGTCTCAAGCCGAATTCGGAGATGGGATTGGTCATCGAACAGCCTATTGAAACAGCAGTTGTCCAGATAGAGTTTCATGATATTATTCCTCTTTTTTCGCCTTCAGCGAGGCCTTCCCTCTTACCTTCTTCCGGAGTTTCTCTGCCAGTGTCATAATATACTCTCCCGCGTCTTTAACAGTTTTGCGTGCGGGTTGACAATCCGCCTGGTATTTTTTTTGTCTGTCATATGGAAATTCTAACCGGAGCTAATGGTTACGTCAAGAGATATTGAATACCAGTTGAACTGATTGATGTTTCAAGATATGAATGTTGCAATGAACCAAAAAAAAGGGCGGCGAACAAAGGTGTTGTTGGTTCACACACATTGCGCGCCGCCCTTCAGGCGATCAACACTGGAAGATGTAAATGTTTAGAATTTAAAAGCGACTCCCATTGCAACCGCATTGTTCTGCTTTTCATAGGTGACCGGATTTCCCATGGCATCCGGTGCCGTATCCTCGTCATAGAAATTGGTCATCAGCCCCAGATCAAAAGTGATGCGCTCGGAGAAATCATATCCCAGACCAAGGAAAAAAGAATGGGCATCCAGCGCCGGACTCATCTGTTCGGTCAAGGTGAAATCCTTGGCATCAATTCCCACATCTGTGAACATGTAGCCAATGCTGCCGCGCAGGTTGTCCATAAAACTATAGGTGGCGGAGATGGCAAGGTCATAGCTGTTGTCCACATTGGCTTCATCACCGTCCCAGTCCGCCCGTTTTTCTAAATAATAGGTGAACGAGGTGTTCAGATTCAACCGGTCATTGGCATCCCAGGAAACCCCCATGCCAAACACCGCGGGCAGATTCCGGTCATATTTGCCATTCTGTGTTTTTCCCAGACCTGCCAGAACAGCGTTGCCCATTGCGGTGTTGTTTCCATCCAGCGTTGTTTCAAATTCCAGGTCCACTTCAGATTCATACCGGAACGCCAGGAGAAGGTCATTTCTGAGTTTCACGTTCATGCTGGCAATCCAGCCCCAGCCGTCGGCTTCTTCTTCATACGCGCCGTACAGGGCACCCAGGGCGGTGTCGGAATATGCTGACACATCTTTGTTGGCATCCATATACCGGATCCCGGCTGCCACAGACACCATGGGGTTGATCTGGTAACTGGCACCCGCGGTATAGGTGATGTACATGCTTTCAGCTTCGATGAACTGATTGGTGAGCGGCAAAGGAAAGAAACCCATTGCTATGGTATTGGTGATGGCATTACCGGATTCATACTTCACCTCTCCACCACCGCCGTTGTTGGTGATGGAGCCGAACACCCCCCAGACACCGGATTTGTAGGTGGCAAACAGGCCCGGAACAATGGACGGTTCATCCTGGTCCCGGGTCACGGGTCCTGCCTGAAGATCTGTATATTTGTGTTCATAATCCTTGAAAATATAATGCACGTCCAGGCCCAGGCCGATGCCGTCTTCCTGGAACATCATCCCGGCCGGGTTGTAGGCGGCGATATCCACCCCGTCCGTGGCCGCATTCCGTGATCCCGTGGCCAGATACCGGGCCGACCAGTTCTGTTTGTTGTCAATGCCGCCTGCCAGAGCGGTTTGAGCAAAAACACCGACCAGCATCACCAGTGCAGTCAAAATACTCGCGCTTGTCTTTCCCATCTGCCTTCTCCTTTTCAATAAATTAGGGGGTAATTAAAAAACAGCTTTTCAGCTCCATAGACCTGATTTGTCAACATTTATTATTTGGATTTATCCTTGACACGTGCCGGTGTCAAGTGTTTTTACCGATAAACACGGTTTATGTCGATATTTTCAGCATTTTTAAAACAGGTATTTCCAAATTTTCCAGCCGGGCGACTCCCGGGTCTGTTGCCATTGGGGGTTCTGCATCAGATGTTCCGGATTCTGGCGCCGCAGTTCATTACGTCTGGCCTGACGCTCCTGCTCGATTTTTTCCCAGTCCGTGGTGGTTCGGTCAAACACTTCTTTATTGATGTTTGCGGCGATCCGGCTGATCTTATCGATCAATTCATCACTGTTGTCGGATTGTTCAAAAAAAGTCATATGCTGCTTGTTCAAGATGTCATAGACGACGGCGTCGATGCTGAAGGACCCGGCCAGCTGTGTGATGCTGCCGTCTAAAACATACCGGCTGTCGGTTTGTTCGGCCACTTTTTCGATCATTTGGTTCCGGTTGTCTGAATCCAGCTGGTTCAGCACTTGGGTAATTTTTTGTTCGGGAATTACGTTCACTTGATCCGGCCAGGCCAGGCGGGTATGAAGCATGGTCACCACACCCTTTTGAATATGGGAATCGGTTTCCGTGGTATGCATGACAAAGGGAAGCACGGCAATGGTGGCGGGCCGGACCGAATCTTTTTGTGTGTCTTCATTTGATGCAAGGCTGAACGTGGCACCACAGGCCACAACACATAAGGTGAGGCACATCAGACTGAAATATTTCATATCAACTCCCTGACTCAAGTTTGGATTTTAATATGGGGGTAACGGTTTTGGGATCTGCCTTGCCCCGGGTCTGTTTCATGACCCGGCCCATGAAAAAACCGAACAGTTTGGTTTTTCCATTTCGATAGGCAGTCACTTCATCCGGGTTTCGGGCCAGGATCTCATCTACTAACGCCGTCAGTTCTCCACTGTCACTGACCTGTTCCAGGCCTTTTTGTTTGACAATGGTTTGGGGATCATTTCCGGTTTTTGCCATTTCTTCAAACACGGTTTTCGCCACCGTGGCAGTGATGGTGTCTGATTCCAGCAGTCCCATGAGCCCGGCAAAGTTGTCTGCGGATACCGGGGACCGGGTGATGTCGATTCCCTGGGCGTTGAGCAGACCTAAAAGGGTGGTAATGACCCAGTTGGCCGTCTGTTTGGCATTGGACAGACGGGACATGGCCTGGTCAAAAAAATCCGCCAGGTGAATATCTGCGGTCAACACCCGGGCATCATATTCCGACAGCCGGTACTGGGAGATGAACCGGTCCTTTTTTTGATCCGGCAGTTCGGGCATGTGATCGGAAACCTGAGCGATCCAGTCGGCATCCACAATGAGCGGCACCAGGTCCGGATCCGGAAAATACCGGTAATCATGGGCCTCTTCTTTGCCCCGCATGGAAACAGTCCTGTTTTTTTCCGGATCCCACAGCCGGGTTTCCTGAATCACGGTGTCCCCCTGGGTCAGCACATAGGTCTGGCGGTCAATCTCGTATTGAATGGCTTTTTCCACATGCCGGAAGGAATTGAGATTTTTCAGTTCCGTGCGAATACCGAATTGGGTTTGTCCGGCCGGCCGAAGCGAGATGTTGGCATCACACCGGAAACTACCCTGTTCCATGTTGCCGTCGCACACATCAATATATTTGAGGATGGCATGAAGCTTTCTAAGATAAGCCCCGGCTTCGGCCGGGGTGCGCATGTCCGGTTCACTGACGATTTCAATCAAAGGAATTCCCGTGCGGTTCAGATCCACCAGGCTTTTGCCCCGCACCGGATCATGGATCAGTTTGCCCGCATCTTCTTCCATGTGGATCCGGGTGATGCCGATGGTCTTTGCCCCGGTCTGCTCGGTTTCGATGTCCAGATGCCCGTGTTCGGCTATGGGGGCGGCATACTGGGAAATCTGGTAGCCTTTGGGCAGATCCGGGTAAAAATAATTTTTCCGGTCAAACCGGCTTTCTTCGGCAATGGTGCAGTTTGTGGCCAGAGCCGCCCGGATGGCGAAAGTGACCGCTTTTTTGTTCAATACCGGCAGCACGCCGGGCATACCGGTGCACACCGGGCAGGTATTGGCATTCGGAGCATTGCCGAAAGTGGTGGGGCAGGCACAGAAAATTTTGGTCTCGGTTTTGAGCTGGGCGTGGACCTCCAGGCCGATAACAGGTTCGAACTGCATAAACGGGTTTCCCTTTTGATATTTTTTTTGATCATTGATACCAACCTGTTTTTATAGCCCTGATCGCTTGATTTATCAATGAAATTTTATATTTGAACCGTTATCTGGATTTTGCCATGAAATTTTATTCATAAAGTGATATAACCAAAAACTTATAAAACAGGGGATTCATAATTTATGACGTATTTTATATGTGTGATAGGTATGGTGATGATCGTGGAGGGCTTGCCCTATTTTGCTTTTCCGGATCAAATGAAAAAGATGGTTGTCATCATTGCGGGTCAGGACAGCTTTCAGTTGCGGCGGTTCGGTTTTTTTCTGATGCTGGCCGGACTCGGGGTAGTGTATCTGTCCATGAAAGCCGGCTGATGTTTGATTTATCAGATTATGCGTATGACCTGCCCGAAGATCTCATTGCCCAGAAACCCTGTGATATCCGCAGCGACTCGCGCCTGCTGCACATCCACCGAAACACCCACGCCGTGTCTCATCGCCGGTTTGCCGATCTGCCCGGGCTGCTCCAACCCGGCGACCTGCTGGTGGTCAACGACACCCGGGTGATTCCGGCCCGGTTGTTCGGGAAAAAAAACACCGGGGGCCGGGTGGAGGTGCTGATCATCGATTATGCCCAGGGAATGCAGCATCTGGAAAGGACCGGGTCATTCCAGTGTAACTGTCTGGTCCGGGCGTCTAAAATGCCGAAAACAGGCAGTGTGCTGTATTTTACAGATCAGATGACCGGACAGGTGATGTCGGTCCGTGACGGGATTTGTGAGATTCTGTTTTCAGGGGGAAAACAGTTTGTTGCATATTTGAAATCCGCGGGCTCCCTGCCGCTGCCCCCGTATATCCGGCGGGACCCGGAAACCAGCCCGGTTCCGGAAGACCGGGAAAATTATCAGACCGTGTATGCGAGAAATGACGGGGCTGTGGCCGCGCCCACGGCCGGGCTTCATTTTACAGATTCGTTGATGGATCAGCTGATCCAAAAAAAGATCGACATGGTTCACCTCACCCTGCATGTGGGGTACGGCACGTTTGTGCCGGTGCGGGTAAAAGATATCCGGGAGCATCAAATCCATTCGGAATATTATTCCTTGTCACCGGCGGCGGCCCAAAAGATCAATGAGGCCAAAGATCAGGGAAGGCGGGTGGTGGCCGTGGGAACGACATCCGTGCGGACCCTGGAATTCACAGCCGATGACCAGGGGCGGGTTGCTTCGGGTACGGGCATGTGTGATCTGTATATCTATCCCGGGTTCCGGTTCCGGTGCGTGGATGCCGTGATCACCAATTTTCATCTGCCCAGATCCACGCTGCTCATGCTGGTGTCCGCATTTTATGACCGACAACGGATGCTGGATGCTTATGCTGCGGCGGTGGCGGAAAAATACCGGTTTTTCAGTTATGGCGATGCCATGCTGATTGAATGAACCACAGGAGACTTGTTTTTGAAATTTACCTTAATCAAAAAATCCACCCGAAACCGGGCCCGGCTGGGCATCATAGATACCCCCCGGGGGCAGATACAGACCCCGATTTTCATGCCCGTGGGCACGGTGGGATCCGTGAAAGCCCTGACTGCGGATGACCTGAAACACTGCGGGGCCCAGATCATTTTAGGCAACACCTATCACTTGTACCTGCGGCCCGGGTGTGATGTGATCTCGCACTTGGGCGGGCTGCATGAATTTATCCGGTGGGACCGGCCCATGCTCACCGATTCCGGGGGATTTCAGTTTTTTTCTCTGGCAAAACTGGCCAAATTCACGGAAGACGGGGTCGCATTCCAGTCGCATATCGATGGATCCCGGCATTTTTTCTCACCGGAAAAATCCGTGGAGATCCAGACCGTTTTAGGATCGGACGTCATGATGTCTTTAGACTGGTGCATGGGATATCCCGCCACCTTTGACCAGGCACAAACCGCGTTGGAAAAAACCACGGCCTGGGCCCAAAAAGGGTATGACTACTGGCAGGCCCAGGGCGCGCCCAACAACCTGTTCGGCATTGTCCAGGGCGGCATGTTCAAGGACCTTAGAACCCGTTCCGCAGACCAGCTGATGCAGATTGATTTTTCCGGATTTGCCATCGGAGGCCTGTCTGTGGGAGAACCCACGGAGCTGATGTATGAGATGGCAAATCACACCCTGCCGCTGTTGCCTGAAAACAAACCCCGATACATCATGGGGGTGGGCACGCCTGAAAACCTGGTGGAACTGACACAAATGGGATGTGACATGTTCGACTGTGTGATGCCGTCCCGCAATGCCAGAAACGGCAAACTGTTCACATCAAAAGGAGACATGAACATTCCCAACGCCCGGTTCAAGTTCGATACCCGGCCCATTGATGAGCACTGCACCTGTTATACCTGTCAAAACTACACCCGGGCCTATCTGCGTCATCTGTATAAATCCCGGGAACTGCTGGCCTATCGCCTGAACACCATCCACAACCTGTATTATTACCTGGATCTGATGGCAAATATGCGTGAGGCCATCCAGGCGGATGGGTTTGATGCATTCAAGCGGCAATTTTATGAAAACCGGGCACGCGGTGTCTGACAAGCAAACAAGGAAAGCCTTATGCATGAGATGGGAATTGCCCAGGAACTGGTCCGGATCGCTTTGGAAGCACTGCCCCGGGACCTGAAAGACCCGAAAGTGGCATCTTTGAATCTGAGAATCGGAAAATTGTCTTCAGTGGTGCCCCACAGCCTGACGTTCTGCTTTGAAATCATCACCAGGGACACGCCCCTGGAACATGCCCGCCTGGACATTGAGACAGTGCCGGTGGTGATTCGCTGTGACACCTGCGGCAGGCAATGGGAAGCCGATACCCCGGTGTTCCGGTGCCCGGATTGTGAAAACGGGCAGGTTCGGATGATTTCAGGCCGGGAGATCGACATTGATTCGCTCACCCTGATGGAATGATGCGCATCGGGTTGACGTGATTCTTTGAACCCGGTACACTGACTTTTAAAAAAACATGGGAGATCCAAAGACTGATGGAAATTAAAATTCGAAAAAATATTCTGGAGAAAAATCTCACGGAAGCCGATAAAAACCGGAGTTTTTTCCGTGAAAAAAAAGTGTTTGTGCTCAACATGATGTCATCGCCGGGATCCGGAAAGACCCAGACCCTGTGCCGGACCCTGGCACAGCTGATGCCCGATATCCAGGTGGGCGTGATCGTGGGGGACATCTGCACCACCAACGATGCCGACCGCCTGGCCAAAACCGGCGCAAAAGTGACCCAGATCAACACGGACCAGTTCGGGGGAGACTGCCATTTGACCGCGCCCATGATCGATACAGCGGCAAGACAACTGGGATGTGATGACCTGGATCTGCTGATTGTGGAAAACATCGGGAACCTGGTATGTCCGGCGGAATTTGATATCGGAGAAAACGCCCGGGTGGTGGTGCTCAGCGTCACGGAAGGCGAAGACAAGCCAGTGAAATATCCGTTGATGTTTCAGGTGTCGGACGCCGCTATTTTAAACAAAGTGGACCTGCTGCCGTATCTGGAGTTTGATGCGGCCCTGGCTGTGGAGAATATGAAAACCGTGCATCCGGGTATGCCGGTGTTTGAACTGTCCGCCAAAACCGGACAAGGATTTGAGCCCTGGCTTGAGTGGCTGCGCCAGCAACTTTAACAACTGGGGTCAGGCTTGGCTTATTGGTTTATTTCAAAGGACTGCAATAAGCCAAGCCTGACCCCAAAGGCGTTGGAGGCATACCATGGAAAAAAAGCGAACTACATTTGCCGGCACCTGGTATCCGGATTCGGCACAGGCGTGTAAACAGGCGATCCAAACATTTCTGAAAGAAACTTTGCCGCCGGACAAAGGCCGGTTTGTTGCCGGAATCGTTCCCCATGCCGGGTGGGTTTTTTCAGGCCGTATTGCCTGCCAGACCATTGCCGGGCTGGTGCCGCCGGAAAAATCATCCCCCGTGGATACCATTGTGCTGTTCGGGGCACACATGCACCGGCAGTCCGAGCCTTTTATCATGACTTCGGGGCTTATCGACACCCCGCTGGGAGACATTCAGGTGGACGGGCAACTGGTGGATGCGTTGTGTGACAATATCAGCATCCGCAAACGATCGCCTGGCCGATTTGTGGATGAAAACACCCTGGAAGTGCAGTACCCGTTTATTAAATATTTTTTTCCGGATGCCCGTATCGTGGTCTGCGGGGTGGCCCCGTCTTTTTTTGCCCCGATTATCGGCACCACGGCCGTGGATACCGCTCATGCCCTGAATAAAAATATCCGGGTGATCGGTTCCACGGACATGACCCATTATGGGCCGAATTTCGGGTTTGAGCCGGCCGGTTCCGGCCGGGATGCGGTTCAATGGGTAAAGACAAAAAACGATGCCGCCGCCATTGATGCCATGGAATCCATGGATGACAAAGCGATTCTCTCCGAGGGCCTGGCGCATCACAACATGTGCTGTCCCGGGGCCGCAGCTGCCACAGCGGCTGCAGCTAAAAAAATGGGTGCCGTCCGCGCCCGGGTCCTGGCGTATGCCACCAGTTTTGATAAAAATCCGTCCGATTCTTTTGTGGGCTATACCGGGTTGCTGTATGGAATGGATTGACTGGAGAGCCTCTCCCCGGACCGGCCTGGGGCCTCACAAATGTTTTTTGTTTTACGCCTGGAGTCAGAATGAATAGGAAACCGTCATGGACGCGTATTCCTGATCCTCGTTCTGGGTTTCATATTCTTTGGTCTGGTATACATAGGCATAGGTGATTTTAAAGCGGTGAACAATGACGGCCACGCCGGCGATTCCCTGCACGACAAACGGTTTTTTATCCACACTGTGACTGTCCCGGAACGTATTGCCGTCCAGAAAGATATTCCGGAGCACGGCACTGGTATTGAACCCGGCGAACAAATGGCACCCCAGGCGCCGGGATATGGGATAAAACCGGGGGTCATCCTCATTCATGGGGGCATTGGTGTCTGATCCCAGGCGGATCAGAAACGTACCGTAATCATTGGGTAGATGCCAGCCGAACCGGGCCTGTGCCCCGGTGTTGATTCCGGTGAGCGCATTGCCCAGGGCCGCGCCTAAGTGCGGAATGACGTCGAATCCAAATCCTTTTCCCGGGTCTGATTTCAACAGCTTCCATTTCCGTTCATAGTGCAGGTTGAGAATCGGCTCATCTTTCAGCTGATGATCCCAGCCCTTGGGGTCGGTGGTATCGATCCATTTGTGCCAGGTTGTCTGTACCTGTTCCGCATAGGAGTGGGGACCCACAATCCCGACATTGATTTCAAACGTATCCATGCGTTTGCTGTCTTTGCTGTGAAAACCGGCCGCCAGATAGGTGATGCCGGCATAGGGCCGGTCATCTAAAATCAGGTCGGTTCGTTCCAGATCTTCTGGCGCATACATGTTCTGGCCGATGGACAAAGACACATTCCGGACGGTTCCGGGTTTGTTCACAAACGGCAGGGCATCGATGGTGCTTCGGCTCCAGGCCGGGGTGTCAATTTCATGGTAATCGGACAGATCTTTGGAGATCCAGGTCAATTTGACCCCGTTGGTATATTCCCTGTCCGTGCCGCTGACCATGTCGTTTTCAAGATAAAATGTGAGCGTGCTGTGTTCCTCGGGATCTTTTTCAGCAAAACACGGATGGGTTCCGCATACCAGGACAAAAAATAAAACAAGGATGAAAAAAAAGGAATACCGCGTCATCATGACAAGCCTCACATTCGGCCGGCTGCCCGCCGGATCCGCTGAACGGTTTTTTCTTTTCCCAGAGCCAGAAGCATTTCAAAAATTCCCGGGCTGACCGTGGTGCCGGTGATGGCCACCCGCAGGGGCTGGGCGATTTTGCCAAAACCCAGATTACAATCATCCATGATTTTTTTAAACACGGTCTCCAGGGCCGGCTGGGTATAGTCTGACAGGGCCTCAATGGCGTCTGCGGCCTGGTTGAGCATGTCTGCCATCTCCGGAGTCAGAAATTTGGCCGCCGCTTTTTCATCCATTTCCGGTTCATCCACGTAATAGAAACGGGCGGCCCGGGCCATATCCTTTAAGGTTTTGCTCCGGGGCTGAAGCGTTTCGATCACCTGGTGGGTGAACACATCATCTGGGGCATCGATTCCCAGGTGCTGGAGATGGGGCAAAAACAAAGGCCCCAGTTCTGCAGGGGTCTTGGCCTGGATATGCTTGGCGTTGAGTGCGGTCATCTTGCTTAAATCAAACATGCCCGCAGACCGGCCCAGGTGCTCAAGATCGAATTTTTCGATCAGATCCCGGCGGGTAAAAAATTCCTGATCCCCATGGGACCATCCCAGCCGTACCAGATAGTTGATCACTGCATCCGGCAGATATCCCATATCCCGGTATTCACTGACGGACATGGCCCCGTGACGTTTGCTCAACCGGGCCTTGTCCGGCCCCAAAACCATGGGCACATGACCGAACACCGGCAGGTCGGCACCTAAGGCCTGATAGATGAGAATCTGCTTGGGTGTGTTAATCAAATGATCATCTCCCCGGATAATCGTGTTGATCCCCATGGTCAGGTCATCCACCACCACGGCCAGGTTGTACATAGGCGATCCGTCACTGCGGCGGATGATGAAATCATCCATTTCCGCATTTTGAAACGCAGTGTCTCCCTTGACAATATCGTTCACCACAGTCACACCGCTGTCCGGGGTTTTGAGGCGAACCACGGTGCCGGGTGCCTTTGACAGGCCCCGTTCCCGGCATTTGCCGTTATACATGGGTTTGAGCCCTTTGGCCCGGGCCTGTTCCCGCATGGCATCAATCTCTTCCGGGGTGCAGGAACAATAATAGGCATGTCCGGATGCCACCAGTTTGTCAATATACCGGTTGTGAATCTCTTTTCGTTCGGTCTGAAAATACGGGCCTTCATCCCAGTCGATTCCCAGCCATGCCAATGCATCTAAAATGGCATCCACGGATTCCCGGGTGGATCGGTCAACATCTGTATCTTCAATGCGCAGGACAAATTTTCCACGGGTTTTTCTGGCATACAGCCAGTTGAACAAAGCGGTCCGGGCACCGCCGATGTGCAGAAAGCCGGTGGGGGAAGGGGGAAAACGGGTGACAACGGGTTTCATAGTCTCTCCTTGCGTGTAAATCCATCTGTAATATCGAGCCTTTAGGTATCATAAAACCACCCGGGAGGCAACACTTTTCATTGTGTGCCCGTGTTTGCGAAAGTGGTTTAGATCTTGACACAACCCATAAATTGCGGTAATTAAGTTTGTTTTATTGCAGATAATGTGAATAACCCGCAAATTATTTGGACTGAACCGATAGTTTTTAGGAGACATACCCATGGCAGTACCCAAGCAGAAAAGCTCCAAATCCAGGGGCAGAAAAAGACGGACCCATTACAAAACCCAGGCCCCGACCGTGACCATTTGTCCCGAGTGCCAGGAAGCCAAACTTCCCCATACGGCCTGCCCGGAATGCGGGGCGTACAAGGACAGAAATCTCAAAATGACGGCGGAAGAATAACCGGTTACATGGTGCCGAACGTTACATAATTATTTTCAAGGAACGGTTTTCCCATGACCATAGAAACCAAAGTAAGAAAAGTGATCGCAGAAAAAATTCCGGATATCGATATCGAAGATGTGGTACCGGAAGCATCCCTGATCGATGATTTAGGGGCGGATTCATTGACCATCGTTGAGTTGATCATGTCCATGGAGGAAATTTTTGAAATTGAAATCGATGATGAAGCCGCGGAAAAACTGGTCACGGTTCAGGATGCCATTGATTTCATCAAATCCAAATCCTGATGGTTTCAAGGAACCTTTTATATGCGTTCATCCATTATCATCGGCAGCGATCATGCCGGGTTTGAACTGAAGGAAAAAATTCGTACCCGCCTGCTTTCCAAAGGATACACGGTTGAAGATGCCGGGCCTTTCAACGAATCATCCGTCAATTATGTGGATTATGCCAACAAAGTGGCACTTGCCGTGTCTGAAGCCCGGTTTTCAAAAGGAATCCTGGTGTGCGGTTCCGGCATCGGCATGTCCATGGCAGCCAACCGGTTCAAAGGCGTGCGTGCGGCATTGTGCGCGGACCTGCTTTCCGCCCGGCTCAGCCGGCAGCACAACAACGCCAATGTGCTGGCGCTGGGGGGGCGACTGATCGGGGATGTGCTGGCTTTTGAACTGGTGAAAACGTTTCTGGAAACGCAATTCGAAGAAGGCAGGCATCTGGAACGGATTCAATCCATGGATTGCTGAGAAGTCCGGCGGAAAAGGCCTGCCTGCATGTGACAAACGCCTGACAGGGCTTGCCGGCCTGTATAACAAGGAAAGGCAAATGGCAGATCTTGTAACCAATGATCCGCAGATAGCTGCGATAATTGAAAATGAAACAACCCGCCAGGAACAGGGGTTGAATCTGATTGCTTCGGAAAATACGGTCAGCCGTTCCGTGCTGGCGGCCCAGGGATCCGTACTCACCAACAAGTATGCCGAAGGCTATCCGGCCCGGCGGTATTACGGGGGGTGTGATTTTGTGGATCAGGCCGAAGACTTGGCCATTGCCCGGGCCAAAAAACTGTTCCACGCGCCCTATGCCAATGTGCAGGCCCATTCCGGGTCCCAGGCCAACATGGCGGTGTATTTTGCCCTGTTAAATCCCGGGGACCGGATTCTGGCCATGGGCCTGTCCCATGGCGGACATCTGACCCATGGGGCTGCGGCCAGCTTTTCCGGTCGTTTATTTGAATTCGCCCATTACGGGCTGACCCCTGATACCGAAGTCATTGACATGGATCAGGTGGCGGATCTGGCCAAATCATTCAAACCTCGCCTGATCGTGGCCGGTGCCAGTGCCTATCCCCGAATTATCGATTTTCAGGCATTTGCCGAAATCGCCGCATCTGTTCATGCTCTGTTTATGGTGGATATGGCCCATATTGCCGGGCTCGTGGCCGGCGGGGTTCATCCCACGCCCGTGGGATATGCGGATGTGATCACCTCCACCACCCACAAGACGTTGAGAGGCCCCCGGGGCGGACTGATTCTGGGGTCAGAGGATCTGGCCGTAAAAATCAACGCCCAGATCTTTCCCGGTATTCAGGGCGGGCCGCTCATGCATGTGATTGCCGCCAAAGCCGTGGCGTTCAACGAGGCGATGCAGCCTGATTTCGCCCGATACCAGCAGCAGGTGGTGGCAAATGCGTCCGTGCTGGCGGATGCACTCATGAGCCGGGGCTATAAACTGGTATCCAACGGCACGGACAATCATATGGTGTTAATGGATCTCACTGACAAACCCCTGACCGGCAAAGAAGCGGAAACCCGCCTGGGCCGGGCCGGTATCACGGTGAATAAGAACACGGTGCCCAATGAAAAAAAAGGGCCGTTTGTCACCAGCGGGATCCGCATCGGCGTGCCGTTGATCACTTCCAGGGGGATGAAACCGGATGCGGTTCAACAAATCGCCCGATTGATCTGTGATGTGCTTGATGATGTCGCCGCTGTGGACCGGGTGGCTTCCCAGGTCAAAGACCTGTGCCGTCAATATCCATTGTACCCGGGAGAAGTCCGATGATCCGGGAAATGCCGGACCGGCCTTCCTGGAATGACTATTTCATGGGCATCGCAGACCTGGTGGCCGGGCGGGCCACCTGTATCCGCAGAAAAGTCGGGGCCGTGCTGGTGAAGGACCGACGGATTTTGTGTTCCGGATACAACGGGGCACCGGCCGGAATTCCCCACTGCGGGGAAACCGGGTGTCTGCGCCGGCAGCTGAATGTGCCGTCCGGGGTCAAGCATGAACTGTGCAGAGGCGTGCATGCGGAGCAGAATGTGATCATCCAGGCGGCATATCACGGGGTAGCCGTGGCCGGTGCGACGCTTTACTGTACGCATCAGCCCTGTTCCATCTGTGCCAAAATGCTTATCAATGCCGGTATTCAAGAGATTTATTACCGGGATGGATATGATGACCCTCTGGCTTTGGACATGTTTGACAAAGCCGGCGTGACACTGACAAAGATTTGAGGACGCTTGTGCCATGAAATGCCCTTTTTGCAAAGCTTCCAATACCCGGGTGGTGGATTCCCGGCCCGGCAAGATCGAGATGGAAGTCCGGCGCCGGAGGGAATGCCAGTCCTGTTCCCAACGGTTTACCACCTATGAGCGGGTGGAGCAGGTCCCGGTCATGATTGTCAAAAAAGACAACCGCCGGGAAGAGTATGACCGGGAAAAGGTGCTCAAAGGCATTAAAAAAGCCTGTGAAAAAAGAGCCATCAGCATGGACCTCATTGAAAACCTGGTGGACGGCATCGAGCGGGATCTGCGGGAGATCAATGAACGGGAAATATCCTCCAAGGTGGTGGGTGAAAAAATTATCCAGGCCTTGAAACAGGTGGATGATGTGGCCTATGTGAGGTTTGCATCCGTGTATCGGGAATTCAAGGACATCACTGATTTTATCCAGGAACTCAAAGGTCTGCGGCCCGAAGACAGCCATGCCCTGGACAGGATTTCGGAAACATCGGATGACGGATAAGGAATACATGCAGCTGGCCCTGGCTCTGGCTGCCAGGGGCAAAGGGTTCACATCCCCCAACCCGTGTGTGGGCGCGGTGGTGGTTAAAAACGGGGAAGTGGTGGGTCAGGGCTGGCACCGGGCATATGGCGCGGATCATGCGGAAGTGATGGCCATTGACGATGCGAAAGATGCGGCCAGAGGCGCGGACCTGTTTGTGACCCTGGAGCCCTGTAACCATTTCGGCAAAACCCCGCCCTGCACCCATAAAATACTGGCCGCCGGCATCCGGCGGGTGACGGCGGCCTGCCCGGACCCCAATCCGGCCGCATCCGGCGGACTGGCATTTTTATCTCAAAACAACGTAGCTGTATCCTGCGGACTGCTCCAGGACCAGGCCGAAATCCTGATCGAAGATTTTCTCTGGTATGTCCGCCATCACACCCCGTTTGTCACGCTCAAGTGCGCCGCGACCCTGGACGGCCGCATTGCCACCTTTGCGGGCGAATCTAAGTGGATCACCTGTGAGGCGGCCCGGGCCTTCGGTCATGAGATCCGGGGGCAGGTGGATGCCATTCTGGTGGGTTCCGGAACCCTGCATGCGGACAATCCGTCTCTGACCTGCCGGATCCCCGGCAAACAGACCCGGGATCCGGTCCGGATCATTCTGGATACCCGTTTGACCATTTCCGAACATGCTAAAGTGATCCGGCAGGAATCTGTTGCCCCCACCATTGTTGTCACCGGACCGGATGTGCCGGCTGACAAAAAAGCGCGTCTTTTAAAACAAAATGTCCAAATTCTGGAAATCGGCCTGAAAAACAATCGCCTTGATTTACAAGAACTCATGGTTACGTTGGGTGAGATGTCGATAACCAGTCTGCTCATAGAAGGGGGAGGGACGGTTGCGGCAAATGCTCTGGCAGAAGGTATTGTCAACAAACTGATATATTTTCTGGCGCCTAAGCTGCTGGGGGGAAGTGACGGTAAAGCCGTGTTTGAGGGCAAAGGGGTGGAGAAACTGGCAGATGCCGTTACCCTGGCACGTATGACAGTGACCCGGGTGGATACGGACATTCTGGTGCAGGGGTATATCAAGTAAACAGGCAACGTAAAAGAAAGATAGATTTGGGAGAAAAACAGCGTGTTCACCGGTATCATTGAAAGTCTGGGAACCATTCACCGGGTCATTCCCCAGGGCGAGGGAAAAGTATTGCAGATCCGGTGCGGCCTGGACTTGAGTGACACCCGCATCGGCGATTCCATTGCCGTGAACGGGGCCTGCCTGACAGCAGTACATCTTGAGAAACACGCATTTTCCGTGGATATGGCCCCGGAAACCGTGGCCAGAACCACGTTCAAAACTGCGGCTCCCGGCATGCGGGTCAATGTGGAACGGGCCATGCAGCTGTCGTCCCGTGTGGACGGTCATCTGGTGTCCGGGCATATCGATGGTACCGGGGTGATCACCCGTATTGAAAACAAAAGCAATGCCATCCTTTTGACCATTGCCGTGGATACGCATCTGGCAGGGCAGATGATTGAAAAAGGATCCGTGGCCGTGGACGGCATCAGCCTGACCATCAACCAGTGCACGGACACTGATTTTTCCATCAGCATCATCCCCCATACGGCAAAACTCACCACCATCGGATTCAAGCAGACCGGGGATTTTGTCAATATTGAAACCGACATGATTGGAAAATATGTGAGAAAATTTTTAACCCGGACCACAGCCAGCGTTCCTGAAACAGAACATACCGATATCAGCATGTCTCTGCTGGCCCAGAATGGATTTTTATAACTTAAATTGAAAACAGGACTTAAAAAATGCCGCATTTAACGATAGAACAGGCAATTGATGATATAAAGAATGGCAAAATGGTCATTCTGGTGGATGATGAAGACCGGGAAAACGAAGGGGACCTGACCATGGCTGCCGAGGCGGTCACGCCGGAAGCCATCAATTTCATGGCCAAATACGGGAGAGGGCTCATCTGCCTGTCTCTGGATTCCGGCATTGCAGACCGGCTGGACCTTCCCATGATGGTGGAGAACAACACCTCCCAGTTCGAAACGGGATTCACGGTTTCCATTGAAGCCAAAAAAGGGGTCACCACCGGGATTTCCGCTGCAGACCGGGCCACCACCATTCTGACGGCCGTGGCCGATGATACCACGCCCGATGATATTGCCCGGCCCGGACATATCTTTCCGTTGCGGGCCAGGGACGGCGGGGTGATGGTCCGGGTGGGCCAGACCGAGGGATCCGTGGATCTGGCCCGGCTGGCCGGGCTCAAACCGGCCGGCGTGATCTGTGAGATCATGGATGAGGACGGCACCATGGCACGGATGCCGTCTCTGGAACAGTTTGCCAAAGAACACGGCATCGGCATCTGTACGGTGGCGGATTTGGTGAAATACCGTCTTAAAACCGAAAGTTTTGTCAAACGGGCGGCCCAGACCGTGATTCCCACCCGGGTGGGCGGAGAATTCAAAATTATCGCTTATGAAAATGATCTGGACAACCTGACGCATATTGCCCTGGTCAAAGGAGAGATCGATCCTGAAAAAGCCATTCTGGTGCGGGTCCATTCCGAATGCATGACCGGGGATATTTTTTCCTCACTTCGGTGCGACTGCCAGGATCAGCTGCATCGGGCCATGGCCATGATGGAGGAGGAAGGCAGCGGTGTGTTGCTGTATCTGCGTCAGGAAGGCCGGGGAATTGGTCTGGTCAACAAGCTGAAAGCTTATGAATACCAGCGTCAGGGCATGGATACCGTGGAAGCCAATGAAAAACTGGGGTTTGCGGCGGATATGCGTGATTACGGGGTCGGAGCCCAGATGCTGGTGGATTTAGGCGTGAAAAAAATGCGGCTTTTGACCAATAATCCCAAAAAAATGGTGGGGCTGGAAGGATACGGCCTGTCCGTGGTGGAACAGGTCCCCATTGAAGTGCCGCCCAACTGCTACAACCAGGGATATCTCAAATGCAAACAGGCCAAAATGGGGCATCTGCTGCATATGGATAAATATTGCTGAAACATTTTGACATTAAAATAGGGAAAAACAACCATGCCACAGATTATAGACGCAAAACTTTCGGCCCAGGGAAAGACGTTCGGGATTATTGTGTCCCGGTTCAACGATTTCATCACAGGCAAACTGGTGGAGGGTGCTCTGGATGCATTGATCCGCAGCGGTGCCCAGGATCAGGATATTGTCATCGTCAAGGTGCCCGGGGCGTTTGAGATTCCTCTGGCAGCCCAGAAGATGGCAGCCACTAAAAAATATGATGCCGTTATCTGCCTGGGCGCGGTGATCCGGGGGGCCACTTCCCATTACGATTATGTGTGTGCGGAAGTATCCAAAGGCATTGCCAGCGTCAGCCTGGAAACCGGGGTGCCTGTCATGTTCGGGATTCTGACCACGGAAACCATTGAACAGGCCATTGAGCGGGCCGGCACCAAGTCCGGAAACAAAGGCTTTGATACGGCTTTAGGGGCCATTGAAATGGCCAATCTGGGAGAGATCCTCGGAAAGGCTCAATGATCCATGGGAGATCGCAGGCAGTCCAGAGAACTGGCGCTTCAGGCCCTGTTTTTCCTGGATATGAATTCATCCAAAGATGTGCCGGCGGATGTGGAAGCGTTCTGCCTGGAAAATGAGGCAGATTTGACCCCCACTGTCCGGCCGTTTTTCATGGATCTGGTTCAGGGCGTGCTCACGGCCATGGATAAAATCGATCCCATGCTGGAAACCTATTCCAAAAACTGGAAAGTGTCCAGAATGCCGGTGGTGGATCGCAACATCATGCGTATCGCCGCGTTTGAACTGCTGGAAAGACCGGATATCCCCCCGTCCGTCACCATCAACGAAGCCGTGGATATCGCTAAAAAATACAGTACCCGGGAATCAGGATCCTTTGTAAACGGGATTCTGGACCGGATACGCTTGTCCATCGGCCGATGATGCGCATCAAATCATATCATGGCGGCACAGACAAAAGGATACCGGAGTAAGACAATAACGACACAAGGAGGGTGTTTTGATTATTAAAAAACTTGAAGTAGGACCGATCATGGCCAATTGTTTTATTCTGGGGTGCGAAGATACCCGGGAAGCCGTGGTGATTGACCCCGGAGATGACGCGGACCAAATCCTCATGATACTGGCCAAGGAAAAACTGACTGTCAAGTATCTGATCAATACCCACGGCCATTTTGATCATGTGGGGGCCAACCGGCGCATGAAAGAGGTCACGGGTGCCAAATTGGCCATTCATCCGGATGATGTACCCATGTTGTCCGAGTTGTCCCGGTCCGCGGCCTCGTTTGGTTTGTCTGCGGAAAATTCACCGGAACCGGACCTGCTGCTTCATGACAAAGACACGGTGCGCTTCGGCAATATCACGTTGACCGTCATTCATACGCCGGGACATTCCAGGGGCGGTATTGCCCTGTACACGCCAGGACACCTGTTTGCCGGCGATACCCTGTTTGCCGGATCCATCGGCCGGACCGATCTGCCGGGCGGGGACTATGACACCCTGATTGCCAGTATCAAACAAAAACTGCTGGTCCTTCCCGATGATACCGTGGTGTATACGGGGCACGGCCCGGAAACCACCATTGCCGATGAAAAACGCATGAATCCTTTTTTGCGATGAATTCATGGGTGACACAACTGCCTGAAAGGGTGACGGTCCGCCAGGAATCCATTGACCTGCCGGAACCTTTTGAGCAGTTTGCCGCCCGGTTCAGCCATCGGCCCGGGACCGTGGTTTTGTTGTCCGGAACCGACCTGGACTGTTCCCGGTATCATTTTCTGGGCATTGATCCCTGGCTTCAGATTAAAATGATCCATGGACATCTGGAAATCGATTGTGGGGACATTTGCCGGGTGATTGAAGACGATCCGTTTGTCTGTCTGAAATTATTGCTGGAACGATATCATTTCACCCGGAGCGCTTTGGATGCATTGCCTTTTTCAGCCGGACTCATGGGGTATCTGGCCTATGATCTCAAAGATGTGATCGAAGATTTACCCCGCACCTGCGTGGATACGGGGCTGCCGGATATGTATCTGGTTGCGCCGTCCATCATCCTGGTTCAGGACCGGAAAACCGGAAAAACCACCTTGTCCGTGTGTGTGCCCGGGCAAAAAGATGCACAAGACAGTGCCGTCTCCCGGATGTCCATCCAAAAGGTCAAACAGTATCTGCTGGCCCAGCCCAGACCTGAAACGCACGCCAGCCCGTTTAACATGGATGCCGGGGGCTGGGTATCAGGGATTGAAAAAAAACAGTACCTGAAAGCCGTGGCACAAATCATTCAATACCTGCAAGCCGGCGATATTTACCAGGCCAACCTGGCCCAGCGTTTTGAAACAAAGTTTTCGGGCGATCCTTATGCCTTGTTTCTCTCCTTGTTTCAGCGCAATCCCGCCCCGTTTTTTTCTTTTGTTCAGGCCGGAGATCATCAGATCGTTTCCACCTCTCCGGAACGGTTTCTGCTTCAGCAGGAAAACCGTGTGGAGACCCGTCCCATCAAAGGCACCATTGCCCGGGGGACCACCCCGGGCCAGGACAAAGAAAACAGTCGAATTCTGTCTGCCAGTATCAAGGATGACGCGGAACTCACCATGATCGTGGATCTCATGCGCAATGACCTGTCCCGGGTCACGGTGCCGGATTCAGTCAAGGTGAAGGAACACAAACGTCTGGAGCCTTATGACAATGTGTTTCACCTGGTGTCTGTGGTCCAGGGGGAACTTGCGCCCGGTCACACGGGTGTGGATCTGTTGAAAGCGGCGTTTCCAGGCGGTTCCATTACCGGTTGTCCCAAGATCCGGGCCATGGAGATCATTGATGAACTGGAGCCGGTGAAACGCCATGTCTACACCGGATCCATCGGATATATCAGTTTTCACGATACCATGGATCTGTCCATTGCCATCCGGACCGCCACCATCCATGATCATCGACTGTTTTTTTCCGTGGGCGGCGGTATTGTCTATGATTCGGATCCGGAAAAAGAGTTCCAGGAAACCCTGGACAAAGGGAAAACGATCATGAACACCTTGGCCCGGAAAGACCGGACCGGGCAGTCATCCGGTCCAAAAGCCTGGGTCAGCGGCAAACTGGTGGACCAGAATCAGGTGATGGTGCCGGCATCGATTCCCGGATTTCAATACGGGGCCGGGGTGTTTGAAACCATCTGTGTGACCCATGGCCGTCCGGTGCGGCTTGCCGCGCATATTCAGCGCATGAATCATTCCTGGGAAACGCTGTTCAAAACACCCCCCCCGGATATCACCTGGGACCGGGTGGCGGCATATCTGATCAGGGAAAATCTTCTTGACACCCAGGATGCCGCTTTAAAGATCATTCTGGCGTTTCCCGGATTTTCAGCAGCGTTTGTCCGGCCATACCGGCACCGACTGGCGGTTCTGGGTAAAACCGGCCTGGATCTGGTGACCTATCCCTGTCCCAGGCATACGTTTCTGGCCGGTCATAAAACCCTGAACTATCTGTTTTATGACCAGGCAGGGCAATATGCCCGGGAAAACGGCGGTGACGAGGCTTTGATTCTGAATGCCGATCAGACGGTGTCTGAAACCAATACCTGTAATATCCTGGTCCTCCAGGACCGCCGCATCCTTGTCCCGGCCTCTGATCATGTGCTGCCCGGCATCACTTCAGGGGCTGCAATCCGTGCGCTGGAACAGCAAGGATATGCGGTTGAACACAAACCGTTTTTCGTCCGGGACCTGGCGTCCTGTGCCAATGTGGTACTGACCAATGCCCTGATGGGAGCCGTGCCGGTGAATCACGTCAACGGGGTTCCGGTTGTTCAGGAGCCCGGCGTGTGTGACATGATCAATCATGCCCTTGCACAGGCGTTGTGACGGGTTGAAGAATCAATAAACAAAAGCGAGTATTAAGATGAATTTATCTAAGATTAAAGCCGTGGTGTTTGATTGTGACGGGGTGATGTTTGATACGGCCATGGCCAATCGAAAGTTTTATGATCTGATTTTGGATCATTTCAATAAACCGCCTCTGACAGACACCCAGTTTATTCAGGTCCACATGATGACGGTGGCCGATGCCGTATCCTATCTGTTTGCGGAGATGACGGATTTGAAACCCGTGTTTCAGTGTGTCAAACAGATCGGCGCCCATAATTTTATTCCATATATGGAAATAGCGGACGGACTGGCGGCGTTGCTGGCAAACCTGAAATGCCACGGATATATCCGGGCGGTTGCCACCAACCGGACCGATACCATGGAACAGGTGCTCATCCATTATGGGTTGAAAGACCAATTTGATATGGTGGTCACGGCCGCAGACGTGAAAAACCCCAAACCCCATCCAGAAGCGCTTATAAAAATTATGGACCGGTTTTCACTGAATCCGGATCAGATATTGTTCATCGGCGATTCCATGTATGACCAACAGGCGGCCAAAGCAGCGGGCACGGTGTTTGCCGCATTCAGGCAGCCTCAGCTGGAAGCAGACCTGTATGCCAAGGCCATGGCGGACATTGCTTCAGCGTTGGGGGTTGCAGATAAATAAATAAAATTCTTGACAAATTTGCCAATCATCATTAAATCTTACAAGATTTTTAATAAAAATTTTAAATAAATGTTGGCATAACATTTATTTGTTTGGGTTAATATATAATTTTTTAAGGAGAATGCGTTATATGTCTAAATTAGTAGCTCCCCACGGTGGAAAAGGTCTGGTATGCTGCAAGCTCGAAGGCGCTGAAAAAGAAGCGGAACTCAAAAAAGCCCAGGGCCTGAAAAAAGTTGAAATTTCTTCCCAGGTCAAAGGTGATCTGATCATGATGGGTATCGGCGGATTCAGCCCGTTGAACGGCTTCATGACCCAGGCGGACTGGAAAGGCGTATGTGAAAATTTTCTGCTGGCGGACGGGACGTTCTGGCCGGTGCCCGTGATGCTGGATGTGGCCAAGGAAGATGCCGCTGAAATCAAGGAAGGGGATGAAATCGCCCTGGAGAGAAACGGCGAGATCTATGCCACCATGAAGGTGGAAGAAAAATTTGAAATGTCCGAAGACGAGAAAAAATGGGAATGTGAAAAAGTCTATAAAGGGCATGGTGAAGAATCAGCAGACGATGTGTTCTGGAAAATCGCCATGGAAGACCATCCGGGCGTGCAGATGGTTATGGCCAGAAAAGAGTTCTGCCTGGCCGGCCCGGTGAAAGTGCTGTCTGAAGGGGAATTTCCTGAAAAATTCAAAGGCGTTTATCTGACACCGGCGGAAACCCGTGCCATTTTTGATGAAAGAGGCTGGGCCAATGTGGCATCCATGCAGTTGAGAAACCCCATGCACCGGTCCCATGAGCATCTGTGCAAAATCGCTCTGGATGTGTGCGACGGTGTGTTGATTCATTCTTTGATCGGAAACCTCAAACCCGGTGACATCCCGGCCGAAGTCCGGATCAAATGCATTGATACCCTGATCAAAGGCTATTTTGTGCCTGAGAATGTGGTGAATGCCGGATATCCGCTGGACATGAGATACGCCGGTCCCAGAGAGGCCCTGCTTCATGCTACCTTCCGCCAGAACTACGGCGTCAACAAGATGATCATCGGCCGTGACCATGCCGGCGTGGGCGACTTCTACACCCTGTTCGAGGCCCAGGAGATCTTTGACCAGATTCCCCAGCCCGAAGAAGACGGCAAACGCCTGCTGTGCGAACCGCTGAAAATTGACTGGACGTTCTACTGCTACAAATGTGACGGCATGGCTTCCATGAAGACCTGCCCGCATACCAAAGAGGACCGTGTGATCCTGTCCGGTACCAAACTGCGTCATGCCCTGTCCAATAATGAGGAAGTGGTGGACCATTTCGGCCGTGATGAAGTCCTGGTGATTTTGAGAGAATATTATGCCGGGCTGAAAGACAAAGTGGAGGTCAAACTCCAGAGCCATGCCGAAGGCAGCAAAATGTAATCTGATTCAGATTCGTTTCTGAATGATGTAAACAAAGGTTCTGTGCGGGGGATTTCCCGCACAGAACCTTTTTGTTTTTTTTCAAGGCAATGAGCGCGGATGGGGCAGTTGAGGCCACCGCTACCGCCAGGCTAATCCAGGCTGTAGTCCGAACAGGGATTGGCAGGTTGTTGTCCCGGTTTTCCGGACGGGTTGATAAACGCCTCGTTAAAGATGCCCAGCAGTTTGACGGTCTGCTTGGCCATCATGACACAGTTGCCCGATATCGCATAAAACAGAATGCTCAACCTTGTTTTGGAGGAATCGTTCCGGATCCGTTCAATCTGGTTGGCATTGAAATCATCCACCAGTTCCCGAAGAAGGTGGAAATGGTCTACGATATCCCGGCAGTCCACAATCTGTTTTTTGGCCAGGGCTGTTTCCACGGTTGAAAAGATCTGGAGAATCACCTTTTTGATCTCCATGAGCTCTTCCACCTGGACGGGCAAAAGTCCGGTGTGGCGATTGGACACATGCATGGTGCACCGGATCACGGTATCCCGGTATCCATCGGACAGTTTCTGAAGCCGGCGGATGATCTGGTAGTAGTTGTAGGACACCTGATTGTCTGTTTTCTGAAGCAGGCGCAGCACCTTGAAAATGTTGGCCACAATCACATTGGTGCTCAACTGGACCTGTTTGGTCCGTTTTCGTTCCTGGCGCAGGGTGCCGATATCTTCGGTGAACAGGGCATCAAAGGCCCGGTCAAAGGATTCTCTGATGCCTTTGAGCTGCAATGCCAGATGATCGAACGTGTCAGATACGGCTGCCTGAAAATCATCCACTTTTTCAAACTGGAAAATGTTCATCTCTTCCTTGTCTTTGGACTGGTCATCGTGTTTTTTCTTGTTTTTCCAGATCATGAACCCGGCAAACAGCATCAGCCCGGCAATGCCCCAGGCATTGAAAAAATAGATAATGTTGGCAAACAAAAAGGCCACCATAAATGCGATAAATGCCGTCATAAACCAGCCGCCCACTACAGCCAGAACACCGGTGATGCGGAAGACCGCACTTTCCCGTCCCCAGGCCTGATCTGAAAAAGACGATCCCATGGCCACCATGAATGTCACATAGGTGGTGGATAACGGCAGTTTCAAAGACGTGGCAAACGATACCACCGTGCTGGCCACCATGAGATTCACTGAGGCCCGGATCAGATCAAAGGAGGGTTTTTCTCCGGCAGACCCCCCGTGGTGAACCGGTGTGGGCGTGATCCGGGCCGCAACGGCCCGGCGCAGGGGTTCGGGAATGGTCGTGCGCAGGGAACTGAAAATATGATAGAACAACGCCACGATTTTCCGGGACAGCCAGATGGATTCAAACCGTTCCGGTCCTTCATCCTGTTTTCCCAGGCTGATTTCCGTTTCCGTCACGGTGCGGGCTTTTTTGGATACCCACAGGGTGACCACCATGATACTGCCGGCTAAAAGCAGCAGACCGGTCTGGGTCTGGACTGCCTTGCTCAGGGCTTCCATGGTGATGTTCAAGGGATCGGCAGATGCCAGGGCCGTGCTAAACGCTTTCAGGCCGGCCAAAGGCACACCGATGAAGTTCACCAGGTCATTGGCGGCAAACGCCATGGCCAGGGCAAATGTGCCCACCAGAACGATGGGCTTGAGAATGTTGACCTTGAAAATGGACAACAGCATCTGGAGGACGATCACGGAAACGGCAAATATGCCGCCCAGAATGGTCAATGTATGGTGTTGAATCCATATCAGGGTGGGTTCCGTCATAAAGGTGGCCCCTTTGGCCCCTTTGATGAGGATAAAAAAGGTGATGGCCGTCATGGCCACACTTCCCCATACCGCACCATAGCGTTTCAGCCGTTTCTGATAATCAAAGGTGAAGATAAGCCGGGAGATGAACTGGACAATGGCACCGGAGAAAAAGGATATGACAATGGATAAAAGAATACCGCCCACGATGGCCATGGCTTTGGCCGTGTTGATATAATCCCACAGCGCCATGGTGCTGCCGGCGGTGTACAGCAGTTTGATAACCGAGAGGGCCACTGCCGCACCCAGCAGCTCGAATACAATGGAGACCGTGGTGGATGTGGGCAGTCCATAGGTATTAAACAGATCCAGCAGTAAAATATCGGTGATCATGACGGCCAAAAAGATTACCAGAAGTTCGGGCATGGTAAAAAACTGGGGATGAAAGATGCCTTTTCTGGCCACTTCCATCATACCGCCTGAAAACGTTACCCCTGCCAGAATCCCTAAGCTGGCCACCAACATGATGATCACAAAAGGCGCGGCTTTGGAGCCAATGGAAGAGTTCAGAAAATTGACGGCATCATTGCTCACCCCGATCATGAGATCAAAAAATGCAAACAACAGTAAAATACCGATAATGACATAACAAAGTTCAAGGCTCATATGATTTGTCCTGATTTAAATTTTGAAATTCAAGGTTTAAATTTTAAAATCGTGTCATAGACCTGCTTTTTGGACACATGAAATTGCTGTGAAATCTCTTTGGCCAGATCCGCCGTTGATTGCTGTGAAACAGCCATCCGGTCTTGGATTAAAGATTCCAGATCCCGAGATGAGAGCTTTTCCGGCGCTTTTGCCCCGGTCACAAATAACGTGCATTCCCCTTTGGGCGGTATGTGCGGATCCAGACGGGCAATGATACTTGAAAGCGGACCCCGGATAAAGGTTTCATGCAGTTTGGTAATCTCTCTGGCCAGACAGGCCTGCCGGTCGCCCAAAATGGCCATGAGCCTTTCAGCAAGGGGTCGGATGCGCTTTGGGGATTCATAAAAGACCAGAGTGGCCGGCTGATCCGCCAATGCCTGGATGGCCTGTTCCTGGTGGGAGACTTTTCTGGGCAGAAATCCGGCAAACAGAAACCGGTCCGTGGGCAAACCGGCCACGCTGAGCCCGGCCGCAACGGCACAGCATCCGGGAATCGGTACAACGGGAATATCATGGGGTAACACTGCAGACACCAGACGGTATCCGGGATCGGAGATGCAGGGTGTGCCGGCATCCGTGATCAAAGCAATATTTTTTTTTTGCTGTAACAGCAAAATGAGTTTTTCCGCAACCCGGGCTTCGTTGTGCTCATGGCAGGAGATCACCGGTGTGGTGATGTTGTAATGGGAAAGCAGCTTTCTGGAATGCCGGGTGTCTTCGGCAGCAATCAATGCGGCTTCCTTTAAAATTCTGACTGCCCGAAATGTCATATCCTCCAGATTTCCCAAAGGCGTGGCCACCACAAACAGGGTGCCGCTGGTATCCGGCGTGTTATCCAATATGGAATGCATGGGGGATATGGTTGATGCGGGTTTGGGCGGGTTCAAAAAAAATTTCCATCACATCGAATCGAATGTGACGCCACGCGGTCGAAGGCTGGGTTTTCAAAAACTGCCGGGCTGCCTGAATGATTTTGTGCTGCTTGGCAGCATGTACCGCTTCTTTTGGCAGTCCTTTTTTTAAACTGGTACGGGCTTTTACTTCCACAAACACCAGGCAGTCCTGGGTGGCGGCAATGATATCGATTTCAGCAAACCGGGTGGTATAATTGGTTTCCACAATGGTGTATCCGGATTCGATCAAATGTCTGACCGCCTCCTGTTCTCCGGATCGGCCCAGTTGCTTTCGATATTGGGTCATGCCTGCAAGACTCCTTTAAAGGTTTTGCGGTGAACCGGGCAGGGACCGTGGATTTGAATGGCCTGTTTGTGTGCGGCTGTGGGATATCCCTTGTGCCGGATAAAAAGGTACTCAGGAAAAGTCTGGTGAAGGGTGGCCATGATCCGGTCCCGGGTCACTTTGGCAATGATGGACGCCGCCGCAATGGAGATACTTTTGCTGTCTCCCCTGACCACTGCCTGCTGGGAAATATCCATGGCCAGAGGAAATTTGCCGTCCACCAGCAGATAATCCGGGGGAGTGTCCAGATTGGCAACGGCCCGCTTCATGGAAGCCAGTGCTGCCGCCAGGATATTGGTGGCATCGATTTCTTTGTGGTCGCATAATCCCACGCCAACCGCCACGGCATGGGACATGATTATCGGGAAAAACCGGCATCGCTTTTTTTCCGACAGTTTTTTGGAATCCGTAATGCCCGGGCAGGAGAAATCCGCAGGAAGGATGACGGCCGCAGACACGACAGGGCCGGCAAGGGGTCCCCTGCCGGCCTCGTCAATACCTGCAATCCGTTGAAATCCTTTTTGCCGGATCGTCTGTTCGATCTGCCACATGAAACCGGCATTATGCAAAGCGTTTTTCTTTGATCCTGGCCGCTTTTCCCCGCAGATTGCGCAGGTAATACAGTTTTGAACGGCGGACCCGCCCTTTGGTCACCACTTCGATTTGATCGATGATCGGGGAATGCAGCGGAAAAATACGCTCCACGCCGATGCCGTTGGAAATCTTTCTCACGGTGAACCGGGCACCGGCCATTCCGTTGGTCTTTTTGATCACCACACCCTGGAACATCTGGATCCGTTCTTTGTCCCCTTCCCTGATTTTCACATGCACCTTGATGGTATCTCCTGAATCGAATTTCGGAATATCCAGGCGCATCTGTTCTTTTTCCAATTTTTCTATTACGTTGCTCATGTTTCCTCCTGGTTGCTGTCTGATATCTTAAAAATCAGCCGTTCATCAGTCTGTCTAAGTAAATGGATGCTGCTGATCGGACCGACAGGTGGTTGTAATCCCCCGGACCTGTGATGGGGTCCAGCTGCATGTCGCATTGGTTTATCAGTTCATCCGCCAATCCCCATGCAGTCCCGAAAATCAGCAAACATGGGGTATCTGACCGCTGTTTCTGTTTCAAGGCATGGGGTGAAATCGTTTTTTGGTTCATCCGGGCGCTGGTGGCAATGGTGACCACCGGCCGGTTGTGTTCCGCCTGAATCTGCTGGACGGCCGCTTCAAATGTGTCTGCCACCCGGATCAGTTCCAGGGCTTGTTTCCGGGAAGGGTTCAACCGGGATCCTGCCCCCTGGGTCCAGTGCCGGATCACTTCATGGGCCAGGTCTGCCTGGTCCTGAAAAGGGGTGATCACATACACCCTTTTGACGCCAAAGGTCATGGATGCCCTGGCAATATCATGCATATCGATGGTGGTCAAGGCGGATCCAATGGTTTTGTTTTTTTTGTTCACCACCGGATAATGGACCAGGGCAATATACAGGTTGTCCATAGAACAGTTTCCATGACAGGTTAATGGGGATAAAGCAATGCTTCCAGATCGTTGTGCCATTGCATAAGCAACGCCTTTTCCTCCGGATCCGGTGGATGAGCTGCCAGAAGATCCGGCCGCCGGACAAATGTCCGGGCCAAAGATGACCGGGTCCGCCACTTCTGAATCCGTCCATGGTCCCCGGACAGGAGTACATCAGGCACCGGGTCTCCCATGAATTGCTCCGGCCGGGTATACTGGGCGTGTTCCAGTCGGTGGTCCATGAAAGAATCCGATATAAAGGACCCTTCTTTTCCCAGAACCCCGGGGATCAACCGGGAGACGGCATCCATGACCACCATGCTGGCCAGTTCTCCGCCGGTCATGACATAATCTCCCACCGAAATCTCTTTGTCCACAAACCGGGTGATGATCCGTTCATCAATCCCCTCGTACCGGCCGCATACAAAAATCAGGGCCGTGTCACTGTCTGCCATTTCCAGGGCCGCCTGCTGGTGGAACGGTTCTCCCTGGGGCGTCATGAGCACCACCTGGGCATCAGGTGCTTGTTTTTTTGCCAGCGCAATGGCATCTGCCAAGGGTTCGGGTTTCATGATCATGCCGAATCCGCCGCCATAGGGTCGGTCATCCACGGTGTGATGCCGGTCCGTGGCAAAATCCCGGATCTGGATGGTCCTGCCGGTGATCAGCTCCTGGCGGATGGCCCGGCCGATCATGCCGTGATCAAAAAACGCCTGCACCAGCTCCGGAAACAAAGTTAACACCGTAAAGTCCATCACAGGCCTGTATCATATCCTTCCGGCAACCGGGTGACCACCCGGGCGTTTTCAATGTCCACTGACATGACAAACTGCCGGTGCATGGGAATCAGCAGTTCCCGGTCCTTGTTTTTCACCACCAGAATATCATGGGCTCCGGTGGAAAAAATAGTGTCAATGGTCCCTAAATCACCGGATACCTCATCGGTCACGGTCAGACCGTACAGATCCTCCCAGTACCAGGCGTTTTCTTCCGGTTCCGGCAGCCGGCTGCGCGGTACCAGAATCTGTTTTCCCATCAGCGCATCTGCCATGTCCCGGTCTTTAATTCCGGCCAGCCGCATGAGCAGTCCTTTTTTATAAGAAACGCAATGATCAATCACAAACGGCTGCGCATCCGCCCGGGTTCCTGATGACACAAACACCCGGCTTCCCGGGGCAAAAAGATCCGGTGCCTGGGCAAATGACCGGACCTTGATATTGCCTTCCAGCCCATGGGCGCCGGTAATTTCGCCCATGACCAGCAGCGAAAGAAAACCGGTGTCTGAAGAGACTTTTCCAGTCACGGAGCCGCCATTATTCAATGATTTCCAGAACGGTTCTTTTTTTCATTTTGGTGGATGCCGCACTTAAAATGGTTCGCATGGCCCGGGCCGATCTGCCTTGTTTTCCGATCACCTTTCCCAGATCCTCTTTGGCGACTTTAAGTTCCAGAACCGATGTCTGATCTCCGACAACCTCTGAAACATGGACCTGGTCGGGGTCATCCACCAGTGCTTTGGCAATGTATTCAATCAGCTCTTTCATGTGTCCATCTCCTTGCTGCGTCAAAGGGGTAAGCATCCGGATGTGTCAATAAAGAACAGGTTCAGGCCGTTGCAGCCGGTTCGGGCGCGGCCGCCTGTTTTTTCAAAAGGCTCGTCACCGTGGTGGAGGGAGTGGCACCCTGGTCCAGCCAGTACTGGATCCGGTCCTGCTTGAGCACGATGTCGGCCGGTTCGGTCATGGGGTTGTAAGTTCCTAAAGTTTCCAGAAACCGGCCGTCTCTGGGGGCTTCAATGTCTGCGGCCACGATTCTGTAAAACGGTTTTTTCTTGGTACCCTTGCGGGTCAATCTGATTCTAACGGACATAAGTTGTTTTCTCCTTAAAACGGCAGCATGTTTTTCAATGAGCGCATGCCGCCTTTATTGAACTTCTTGATCATTTTCATGGACTGGGTGTAGCTTTTCAACAGCTTGTTGACATCCTGAACCGTGGTCCCGGAGCCAAAGGCGATCCGTTTTTTCCGGGAGGCCTTGATAATGGCATATTTTTCCCTTTCTTCCGGAGTCATGGAATTGATGATGGCTTCGATTTTCACAAATTCCTTTTCATCAATATTCAACCCTTTGAGCTGTTTTTTGTTCATTCCCGGCAACATGCCTAAAATGTCCTTGACCGATCCCATTTTCCGGACGGTTTTCATCTGGTCTCTGAAATCTTCCAGGGTAAAGGCGTTCTGCCGCAGTTTTTTTTCAAGGGTTTTGGCTTCCTTTTCATCCACGGCCTCCTGGGCCCGCTCGATAAAAGAAAGGGTGTCTCCCATCCCTAAAATTTTAGAGGCCATCCGGTCCGGGTGAAACGGTTCCAGGCCGGTGAATTTTTCTCCCACACCGATGAATTTCAGCGGTTTGCCGGTCACGGCCTTGATGGACAATGCCGCTCCGCCTCTGGCATCTCCATCCATTTTGGTCAGAACCACCCCGGTGAGGTCCAGGCGCTGGTCAAAGGAGCCGGCAATATTCACGGCATCCTGACCGGTCATGGCATCGGCCACCAGAAGTATTTCCGATGGACTCACCCCTTTTTTCAGGGTTTCCAGTTCCGCCATCAGGGTGTCATCCATGTGCAGACGTCCGGCCGTGTCATACACCAGGGTGTCGCAGCCCTGTTCTCTGGCCGCTATCTGGGCGTCCTGGCAGATCTTGAGCGGTTTCATGTCCGGGGTGCTGTCAAACACGGGCAGATCCAGCTGGGTCCCGATTTTTTTCAGCTGGTCAATGGCTGCCGGCCGGTACACATCCACGGGTACCAGAAACGGGGTTCTTCCCTGCTTGCGCAGATAAAGACCCAGCTTGCCGGCAGTCGTGGTTTTACCCGACCCCTGAAGTCCCACCAGCATAATGGACCCGGAAGAACCCGTGCCCAGATCCAGGGCTTGGTGTTTTGATCCCATCATCCGGGTGAACTCGTCATACACGATCTTGATGACCTGCTGACCCGGTGTCAGACTTTCCATGACCTCCTGGCCAAGTGCCCGGGTCTTTATATCTGAAATGACATTTTTTGCAACCTTATAATTGACATCCGCCTCAAGAAGTGCCATTCTTACCTGTTTGAGACCTTCTTCAATATTCTTCTCATTCAGGGTGCCGTGGCCTTTCAGCTTCTTAAAGACCGAATCAAGCCTGTCACTCAAATTTTCAAACATAAAAAGACCTTCATCCCAATATCAAATCAAATCATTGAATTTAGTCCATAAACCGTGATATGTCAAGGAAATAATCCAGTTGGATCCACAGGAATAAGAATGGAAAATTTATTGAACTATACCCGGGAAGATCTTTCCCGATGGCTTGAAAAAAAAGGGGTCCGGCCGTTTCGATCCGGTCAGATTTTCAAATGGCTGTACCTGAAACTGGTGGATGATTTTGACCAGATGACCGATCTGGGCAAAGATCTGAGGGCCCTGCTGGCCGATCATTTTTATTTTGACTGCCTGACTCTGGCGGACACACAGGTGTCTGCGGACACCACGGAAAAATATCTGTTTCAGCTGACGGACGGGGCCCATATCGAATCCGTGCTTATACCGGAAAAAGATCATTTTACCCTGTGTGTGTCCTCCCAGGTGGGATGTGCCATGAACTGCCGGTTCTGTCTGACGGCCAAAGGGGGATGGAAAAGAAACCTGACCGCCGGGGAGATCATTGCCCAGGTCCGGACCGTGCGGATGTTTCTTGCACACAGAAACATGGATCCCCAGAAACTGTCCAATGTCGTGTTCATGGGCATGGGTGAACCCCTGGCCAATTATGATCAGGTGATCCAGGCCATTGCCGTGATCACGGATACGGATTTCGGATTGAAATTTTCCCCGAGGCGGGTCACGGTGTCCACCTGCGGCCTGGTGCCTGAAATCCTGGAGCTGGGAAAGGCGTGCGCCGTGAATCTGGCGGTTTCCCTCAATGCCACGGATGATGAAACCCGGTCCTGGCTGATGCCGGTCAACAACACCTATCCCATGACACGGCTTTTAACCGCGTGTCAACAGTTCACCATGAAGCCCAGAAACAAGATCACCTTTGAATATATCCTGATCAAAGGCGTGAACGATTCGCCGGCCCATGCCGGTCAACTGGTCCGGCTTTTGTTCCCGGTGCGGGCCAAGGTCAATCTCATTGCATTCAACCCGCATCCGGGAACCCGTTTGAAAGCACCGGATCCGGAAACCGTTAAAACATTTTTGCAGTTACTGCTGGATAAAAATATGACCGCCATTGTAAGGAAAAGCAAAGGAGCCGATATTCTGGCCGCCTGTGGACAGCTCCAGGCACAGCAAAAGAATAAAGGGATTGAAATCGACTAAAAAAGCCTTATTTTAATCCATTGGGTTGACATTTATGTTAAATCCCTTAAAAAAAATTATCTCAAACCCGTAAATATGAATGGAAAAAATCATGACTGATATCAGTTTGGAAAACAAAAGAATTCTGATTGTGGATGATGAGCCTGATGTGCTGGATTCTCTGGAAGAACTGCTGGACATGGCTACCGTGACCCGGGCCCAGTCGTTTGAACAAGCCGATCAGCTGTTAAAAGAGCAGACATTTGATATTGCCATACTCGATATCATGGGTGTGGACGGATACCAGCTGCTGGAAACGGCCAATAAAAAAGAGATTGTCACCGTGATGCTCACGGCCCATGCCTTAAGCCCGGATAATATTAAAAAATCCTATCTGGGCGGGGCCTGCTCCTATATTCCCAAAGAAGAGATGATCAATATTGAAACGTTTCTGCTGGATGTTCTGAAAGCCAGAAAAGAGGGAAAAAATCCCTGGACCAGCTGGTATAAACGTCTGGCATCCTTTTGTGAAAGAAAGTTCGGCAAGGACTGGGATAAGGATGAAAAGGAATTCTGGGAAAAAATGATCTATTATTGATCCTTGACTAAGGATCCGATCAATCGGGACCCCAGTTTTGACGGCTTTAAAGGCACCACGGTGATCAGGGTCTGTTCGGGACCGATGGTCACCCGGACTTGTGTGGGTTCATTTTCAGGCGCTTTGGTATAGGCCGCTGCCATGGCAGCGGCCTTTTCAATCTCCGCTTTTCCGAACCGCCCCGTTAGAAGGGCGGTGGGACCCGGCAGCCATGCATGGTTGAATTGCACATCTGCCGTGGGGTCATACCAGGCCATGATCTGTTCATTGTCTGTTTCTGATCGTCCGATCACCAGTTTGCAGGTATCGGTCAGGCGAAAATGGCGGCCGTATTTGAGCAGGTGAATGTGCCGGATCTCTTTTGTTTTCTGAACATCGAACAGATCTTTGAGCCGGGTGGAAAACCCCGGGTCCGTGAGCAGGCACCCGCCGGCCGGGGCCGGGTATTCAATAATCCCCAGTTGCCGGGCCAGCGCGATCTGCTGTTTCCGGGACCGGCCGTTAATGCCCAAAAGTTGTGTTCGGTCCACCAGGCCCTGGATTTCCATGGGCGTTTCCGGCAGACACCGGGCACTTAAAGGCCGCAATATAAACCCTTTGAACCGGCTGTTTTTCTCCACGTATTGCAGGGCGTTTTTGGTCTGGGATTTGGGCCGCTGGCCCACGACTTCTCCGCTGAACAGAAAATCAAATGCCATTTTCTGCATGAGCCGGCCGGCGGTTTCAAACATGAGTGCATGACAGTCCATGCACGGATTCATGTTTTTTCCAAACCCCGCTTTGGGGGCTTCCATCATTTTCAGATAAGGCCCGGTAATGTCTTTGGTGATCAAAGGGATGTCACAGATGGCGGACGCTTTTTGCGCTTTTTTTGATGAGAAAAACGGGGTTTCAAAACTGATCCAGGTCACATGGATGCCTTGATTTTTAAGTATAACGCCGGACAGCATGCTGTCCAGCCCACCGGAACACAGCCCCAACGCCCGGACAGGGCTTGTGCTTTTTCTGTCACTCATATATAAATAACTTTCATGAAAAACGTGGATATCCAATTTTTGCTCCGCACATTAAAAAACCGGTACCCGGATGTCAAGACCCAACTGGTGCATCAGACCCCGTTTCAACTGCTGACCGCCACTATTTTGTCGGCCCAGTGCACCGACCGCCAGGTCAATCAGGTGACCCGGCATCTGTTTGCGCGGTTTCCCGATCCCGCCGTTCTGGCCGCAGCCAATTTGACTGACATCAAAAAAATTATCTATTCCACGGGGTTTTACAACAACAAGGCCAAAAATATCAAGGCGTGCGCCCAGGCCCTGCTGGACCGCCATGACGGCCAGGTGCCAGATGACCTGGATCTTTTAGTGAAACTGCCCGGTGTGGGGCGAAAGACCGCCAATGTGGTAAGATCGGCGGCGTTCGGGCATCCGGCCATTGTGGTGGATACCCATGTGCTGCGCATATCCGGCCGTTTGGGGTTGACCCGGTCCCGGGATCCGGTCAAAGTGGAATTTGATCTCATGAAAACCATTCCGGAATCAGCCTGGAGTGACCTGTCTTTGCAGTTCATCTATTTTGGCAGAGACATCTGTGATGCCAGAAAACCCAAGTGTGACCAGTGCCCTTTGTTTGATGTGTGCGTGTTTCCCGGCAAAAAAAATGCAGAGATAAAAAAACGCCTTTAACCGGGTGTAAAGGAAATGAGACATGGACAATATTTTTACCCCTGATTTCTGGATCCACGAATGGGAAAAAATTAAATCCGATGACACCTATGCCGTGCATAAAGGGTTTGCCACACCGGAATACTGGGACAGGGCCGCCGCCACTTACAACAAGGGAAGGCAGGAAAAAGAAAACCGGAAAACGGATAAAGCCCTGGCCCGGTTCCGGGAGGCCGGCCTGCTGTCTGAAGGCATGACCGTGCTGGACATCGGATGCGGCACCGGGGATTTGGCCCTGGGTCTGGCTGAAACCGGGGCTAAAGTCACGGCCCTGGATTTTTCAAGTGCCATGCTGGACCGGTTCGAGCAGGCCATACCGCCGCATCTGAAGGACCGGATCCATTTGCGCTGTGACGACTGGCATGGGGTGGATATCCATAAAAATAAGTGGGAAAACCGGTTCGATCTGGTCACGGGATTCATGGCACCGGCGTTGTCAACCTCCCGGTCGTTTTTTAAAATGATGGCCTGCGGCAAAAAAGGATTTGCCATCCGGGGGTGGGCGGACAAGAAACCGGATCCCGTCATGGCGGCGCTGTGGGAAAAAATCATGGATCGCCCCCTGGACGACCGGCCCCAATCCATTCTTTATAAATTCAATCTGTTGATTGCCATGAAATATTTTCCAGATATCTGGTTCGACAAAATGGAATGGAACCAGACCGCCACCTTAGGTCAGGAAATTCAGAACCAGACGGCATTTTTCCAGAAGGCCGGTTCCGTCCCTGAGACAAAATTAAGGCGGATCATTCAGTCCTATCTGGAAACCATCCAGACAGACGGCCGGATCAGCCGCATACAGCAAGGCCTGACCGCCACGGTGATCTGGTCTGAAAATCGGTGGTAAGATTCTTTTTATTCAATCGATGCCCTGTTTCCGGTAGGGACAGGCATCCAGCGTGGCGATAAATGCCACAAATTTTTTGAAAGACTGACTGTCCATGGCATGTTCCATGCGGCAGGCGGTCTCATCGGCACGTGCTTCATCCACTTCCAGTATCCTGAATAAAAAATCCTTGAGTACCATATGGCGGTATTCAATCTTTTTTGCGATTTTTTCTCCTTCCGGGGTCAGTGTTACATATCCATACGGCTCATAGTTAATCAGTTTTCTGGCTGCCAGTTTTTTGAGCATGCCTGTGACCGATCCCCGTTTGATATCCAGTTTTTCGGCAATGTCTTTGGATCGGGCCACTGTGTTTTGCGTTTGCAGCGCCAGTATGGTTTCCAGGTAATCTTCGATATTTTCGGAAAGCGGAACTGTCTTTTCCATGTCTTCCTCCATGTTGGGGTCCTGTTTTTTTTAACGCCTGATGATATAGTAAGTCAATTAAAAAAAAATTCATAATCATCATGTTTGTTATTGACAATATTCAATGTTAGGCATATAAAACTTAGCCATTTGAATGATTCAGCAAAAGGAGAAGACATGATGGAAGGCATTTCATTGCGGCAGATGCAGGTGAATCAGACGGGTACCGTTGTCAGCGTCAGAGCCAGGGGAGAACTGGGCCGGCGGATCCGGGACATGGGCCTGATTCCGGGAAAGGATATCCGGATTCAGGGGCGGGCCCCGTTGAAAGATCCGGTATCGCTTCGGATCATGGGAGGCACCCTGACTTTGAGAAACAATGAAGCGGATTATATTTTCGTGGAGGTGCACTGATATGGCGATCACCATTGCGTTGGCCGGAAATCCCAATTCCGGAAAAACCACGTTGTTCAATGCCCTGACCGGGGCAAGGCAGCATGTGGGAAACTATCCCGGGGTGACCGTGGAAAAAAAGCAGGGTATCTGCACGGCCGAAAATCAGATATTTGATATCGTAGATTTGCCGGGGACCTATTCCTTGAGCGCGTATTCCATGGAAGAAGTGGTGGCCAGAGATTTCATTGTCAATGAAAAACCGGCCATGATTGTGAATATCGTGGATGGATCCAACCTGGAAAGAAATCTGTATCTGACGCTTCAGTTCATGGAAATGGGGGCCAATGTCTGTATCGCATTGAATATGATGGATGTGGCCGGAAAACGGGGCGTGACCATTGATGTTGAAAAACTGTCTTTGCTGCTGGGACTGCCCGTGGTGCCCATGGTGGCCCGCACGGGAAAGGGCCGGGCTCAGCTGCTCAAAACCGTTGCAGATCATGTGGGATCCCGGCCGGCACCGTTGAAAATTTCCTATGGCCGGGATATTGATGACACTTTGGATGAGATGGAGGAAAGAATCCGTTCAGATCATTTTTTGACGGACCAGTATCCATGCCGGTGGGTGGCGCTGAAATACCTGGAAAACGATGCTCAGATTCTGGAAGCGGGAAAAGCGCACTTTTCCGGAACCCATGAATCGCTGTCAGCGGTGGCTCTGAAATTGTCGCGTCATCTGGAAACCACCCTGGACACCCATCCGGAAGGCATGATCGCGGACCAGCGATACGGGTTTATCACATCCATTCTCAAACAGGGCGTGATTTCCCACACCCTGGACCCGAACCGGCTGGCCTGGTCCGACAAGATCGACAAAATCGTGACCCACCGGTTTCTGGGGCCGTTGATCATGATCGGGGTGCTCATGGGATTGTATCAGTTCACCTTTGCCTACAGTGAGGTGCCCGTGGGGTGGTGTGAGAACTTTTTCACCTGGCTGGGGGACCGGGCAGATATCCTGTTTGCCGACGGGCTGCTCAAGTCTCTGGTGGTTTCCGGCATCATTGACGGGGTGGGCGGGGTCCTGGGGTTTGTGCCCCTGATTGTGTTCATGTTTCTGGGCATCTCGTTTCTGGAGGATTCCGGGTATCTGGCCCGCATGGCGTTCATGCTGGACCGGGTGTTTCGGATGTTCGGTCTGCATGGGGCATCGGTCATGGCCTTTATCGTTTCCGGCGGCATTGCCGGCGGTTGTGCCGTGCCGGGTGTCATGGCCACCCGGACCCTGAAGTCCCCCAAAGAGCGCCTGGCCACCCTGCTCACCGTGCCCTTTATGAACTGCGGGGCCAAGCTGCCGGTGTATGCCCTGCTGGTGGCGGCATTTTTCACGGATCACCGGGCCCAGGTCATGCTGATCATCACCCTGATCTCCTGGGTGGGCGCCCTGCTGGTGGCAAAGCTGCTGAGATCCACAGTCATCAAAGGGCCGGCCACCCCATTTGTCATGGAACTGCCTCCTTACCGGCTGCCCACGTTCAAAGGCCTGGCCATTCATACCTGGGAACGCACCTGGCAGTATATCAGAAAAGCCGGCACCGTGATTCTGGGGATCTCCATTGTTTTATGGGCCATGATGACTTTTCCGCAACTGGATACCCAACCCGTGTCCAATGAAAATGCAGCGGGAATGCACACACCGGTAGCGGAAACCATGGATCCGGGGGCGGCGGCCCTGCGCCATTCCATTGCCGGGCGCATGGGCATGGCCATGGAGAAGGTTACCCGGTATGCCGGATTTGACTGGCAGACCAATATCGCACTTCTGGGTGGATTTGCCGCCAAAGAAGTGGTGGTGTCCACCCTGGGAACGGCTTATTCCTTGGGAGAGGTGGACCCGGAAGACAGCACGTCTCTGGCACAGCGGCTGAAAACAGCGGATGGATGGGGACCCATCACCGCCTTCAGCCTGATTTTGTTCACCATTTTTTATTCACCGTGTTTTGTGGCAGTGGTCTGCATTGTCAAAGAATCCGGATCATGGAAATGGGGGGTGTTTTCCATGGCGTTCAATACACTGCTGGCTTTGAGCCTGTCTATTGTGTTTTACCAGACCGCCACCTGGATGATGTCATAAAAAGGGCGGTTTCAGGATTCTTCCACATAAGCACGGCGGCGTTTCCCGTCCTTCAGGTTCACCAGTCCCTGTTCGCAGATCCGTAAATAAGGGATGGCAGCCCCGGTCAGGGTGACCAGGGTCAGTAACGGGTCGGGAAACACCACTCCCAGCTTTGCAGCAGCTGTTTTGAGGGCCCGGATCTGCCGGGCCAGCTCAGGCACGGACGCATCTGACATGAGTCCCATCACGGGCAAAGAGATCTGGGCCAGACATTTTCCTTTGGCCCAGATCACCACCCCGCCCTGCAGCCGGTGAATATGGTTGACCGCGTCTGCCATGTCCGCATCATGGGTGCCCACCACCACGATGTCGGCGGTGTCCCATGCCTGGCTCGATGCAATGGCGCCATCCTTCAGCCCGAATCCTTTGATAAAGCCGGTGAACATGTTTCCGGGTTCAATGGCCCGGTCAATGGCACTGATTTTGAGAATATCCTGGTCCTGATCCGCCTGAATCCGTCCGTGGATCACGGGCAGAGACATTTGGGTTTCCCGGGTCACCAGGTCCGTGACCATTTCCATGAGCCGTACCGGCATGATTTTTTTGCCTGGGGGGGCTGTGACGGCAAAGTCTTCGGGTGTCAGGGGCCGGGGCAGGTGAACGGAATGGCGGCAGGCCTTGGAAAAACAATGTGTCCGGGGTGACACCTGCATCTGTTTTTTGTCAAAGATGATTTTTCCATGACTGACCACCATTTCCGGGGTGATGGTACCCGGATCCGGAATGATCACCATATCCGCGCTTCGGCCCGGCCCAATGCCGCCCACCAGGGAGTCCAGTGAAAAATGTTCCGCCACGTTCAAGGTGGCCATCTGTACGGCTTCCATGGGAGAAAACCCTGAATCAATGGCCTTTTGGACCACAAATGCCATGCCTTTGTTTTTCATGAGATCTTCGGGTCCCACCCCGTCGGTGACCAGGATGAGTCGTCTTGTATCCACGCCGGCATCCCTGATCCGGGCGATGGCCTCAAGATCCCTGCGGATGCTGCCTTCCCGGATCATGACGTACAATCCCAGCCGCAGCCGTTCAATGGCCTGGTCCGCATCTATGGGTTCATGGCAGGAGGAGATGCCCGTGGCCAGGTAGGCTGCCAGTTTTTTTCCGCCGGCCCCGGCGGAATGTCCTTCCAGCACTTTTCCGACCCGCAGGGTGTCTTCAAATACCGGCAGGATCTGGTCCGGTGTCTGAAACACCGCCTGCCAGTAAGATTCTCCCAGCCCCAGAATATCGTCCCGGTCCAGCAGTTTTTTTAAGTCATCCCCGGCAATGCCGCTGGCAGCCGTGCTGATGGACACCATGGCCGGGGCTGTGCCGAAAATTTTGATGGGCTGGTTTCTGAATGAGGCCAGTATCTCAACCACGCCCTCATATCCCATGATGGGATAGGTTTCCATGGTTTCAGTGACAAGGGTGGTGGTGCCGTCTTTGACCGCATAGGGAATGAATTGGCTGATTTCAAAAAAAGAGGCCAGATGGGTGTGTCCGTCAATCAGCCCGGGAATCAGTGTTTTGCCCTGGACATCGATCACCGTGGTGTTTGATGCGATGGTGTGTTCTGCATGGTCTCCCACAAACGCGATATACCCGTTTTTGATGCTCACGGACTGATTCTTTAAAAACTCTCCGGTGTAGACGTTCAACAGCAATGCATGACTGAGCACCAGGTCGGCACCTGATTTTCCGGAAGCGACCCGGATCAGTTCATCCATGGTTCGGGCAGACAATGTGTGCGCGTTTTTCATGGCAGCCCCTTTTTTCCCATCATGAATTTGACAAGTGCCTGGGTGTCGGTGACAAAATTATCCATTCTCAAACTCCTGCTCAACATGCTTCCATGTGTTTTGCTTGAACTCCTTAAGGATGGAAAAGTCAATGTCCTGGTCTTTTAAAATGCCTTCGAGCTTAATAATGTTTTTGGTTCCAATTTTTTTTTTATGCCGGATAAAATCTATATATTTCACAATATCACTCAGGTCCTGCTCTGAAAAATCGATCAGTTTATTGTAAATTTCATGTTTGGTTATGGCTGCCTTATTCATTTTAGCCTCCAATTGTTATTTTGATTTTTTGAATCACAAAATTTTTGAAAGTTTATTTTCAATAGGCGTAACACGTTTCCTTTGAATTGCTTGTCATATTATCTTTTATATTAACGGGTTATCCATGATTTATCCAGTAAAAAAAGAATCTGTCCGATGCTGCCGGAGATTTTTTTAAAAAAGACCGGGTTGATCTGACAAGCTATACCCAAAGATATAGAAAACAACCGATATAAATAGTGGCAGCGGTCATGGCCAGGATCATCGGGAATCAATCTGTGGAATAACAAGCCGAAACCCGATGAGGGCACAGGAGTAAGCCTCGGGCTCCCTGTGGCGGAAGGCCGAACGGACCTGAACGGGGTTGCTGATCCAACTGCCTCCCCGGTACACCCGAAGGGGTTTTTTCGGGGGGACCTCCGGCTTGGTGGGGGGCTTGTCCTCGAGACGTTTTGAATAGGCGTTTTTATCATACACATCTTCGCACCATTCCGACACGTTTCCCAGCATGTCATGCAGGCCGAAGGCATTGGGCAGAAAGCGTCCCACCGGCGCTGTAAGGATATGGCCGTCATCACACGCATGATTGTCCCATGGATAATGAAACCGGTCTTTGATTGTGATGTCGAACACATTGGCATGGCGGCAGGCATCGGCACTGTCATTCCCCCAGAAACGGGCCGTCCGGGTCCCGGCCCTTGCGGCGTATTCCCACTGGGATTCAGTGGGCAGGGAAAATGCCCGGCCCGCCCTGCGGTTCATCCATTTCACGAACTTTTTGGTATCCTTCCAGGAAACATCCACAACCGGCTGGTCATCATGGTTCATGCCGTATCCCCGCCATTTTCTGCAAAAGTGGTCAGGCTTGAACATCCGGTACTGGCGGTTGGTCACTTCATATTTCCCCATCCAGAACCCATCGAGGCACACGTCATGCACGGGATGTTCATCCCGGATTTTCAAAAGACCGCCCATCTGAAAGCACCCGCCCGGTATCCAGACAAACACCATCCCCGTGACCGGCTCTGTCCAGAACCCTTTGGCTGGATCGGGTTTTGACGCCGTTTCCAGCCCAGTGGTGAATAAGAACCGGCCGGTACTGCCAAAACCCAGCCAGAGGCCCAGCATCAGCACAAAGATGCTCAACATCATGAATTTGACAAATCGGGTCATGGGCATATCCTTTTATTGATTGCCGGCCCCACCAGAACCCGGTAAGACTTCAGCACCCACCAATACGATGGTAATCCTCGCACCTTTCAGGAGATTCTCATCTTCATAAATCTGATAATAGATATTTGCATGATCCAGACAGGTATCATGGGACAATATATCATGGGCATTGGATAGATCCTTGAAAACTTCATCCGCTGGTGTACTGTACAACCCGGTACTGCATGCAATGGTCATGACTGCCCGGTCCGATACAGGCCCCATTTGTCTGAAGCGCTTGTTTTTCATCAGTCTCCCGGCAATGCCGGATGCGGTATTGTCTCCTTTTGAGTGTTCAGTGAATACAAAACCGGTTCTGCCGCCTGGCAATGCCTCACGCAGGTCTCCCAGGCTGTTGTTGACCATTGAGTATCTAATTTCAAAAAAGTCCGTGAATGCAATGATATCGAATACGGCATCGAGCGCACATTCATGAACGACCCGGGCATTCTCGACTTCCAGGAAAATCACAACGGTATCGGGCCGGGTTGTCAACCGCCGGATCGAAGAATTCAACCCCCCGGCCTTTGATGGCGCCTCCTTGTATTCTATGAATATGATGACGGAAAGCATGCAGGGATTGGATAATCCAGATAGAGAATCAAGCACATCTTCAACCGCAGCAATGTCGTCCTGTGTTGACTCTGTAATGAAAAACGATATCAATGCATTGTTGAAATGCCGGTGCAACGTATCGAAAATGACGTCATTGTCGGCATGCCTGATTGGAAATGTGCCGTTTCTGTCAAACTCTCCTGATTTTGTGTCATCCTCCAGAAAAATGACCGGGTCAATCTTTGCCAGTAAGTCGCATTTCCATTCCGCCTGTTTTATATGCCGGATCACACGAGCGCCTGTTCGGCCGATACCTGCAATTTTGACGGTTTCATCAATGGTCATTGAAAATCCTGTATTTCATTTTTTTGTTTTCACCCGGTCCAGGACTTCGGCGGCATTGATGCGGACCTGTTCCGAACCCGTGGCCTCGAGTTTTCGGATCATCGGTGCCAACATATTGTTGTCAAACATGAGAAGCGCATCCAGGATGATCCGGCCCTCGTATTTGTCCACATCATGGACAGCGGCCAGCAGTTTTGGAATGGCCCGTTCATCCTTGAGGCGGCCAAGCGCTTCGGCCGCACAAAGCCAGACGCAGCGGTCTGAATACCGGTTCGACGAGTCGCGTAATGCCAGCAGATCCAGCAGCCGGCCGGCCGCGGGCCGATAACCAAGAATGCCCAATGCTTCGGCAGCGGTGGCCCTGACTAACGGTTCCGGATCATCGAGCAGGTCCATGAAGGCACCAGCCATATCGGATGCCTGCCAGCCGGCCAGTTTTTCGATGGCCCGGCACCGGACAATGGTATCCGGGTCATTCACCAGGGCCGCAATCGTGTCATGGATCAACGGCCCGGTGTTGTCTGTTAAAAAAGCCATGATCGACAGTTTTTCATCCCGATGGGTGTCACTGGCGCAGATGTACCGGCGCAGGGCCTCAAGCGACCCGGGGCCGGCAATGGTATAGAGCACTTTGGCAGCGGCGATTCTCACGGATCGGTCCTCATCGTTTCTCAGAATCTCTATGACACGGTTACGCACGTTTTTGCGGCCATACTCCTTCAGAAAGAGAAGCGCGGATTTGCGAAGCCGGGGCTCGGTTCTTTTCAGCAACCCCATGAAAACAGGGACGAGGTCATCTTTCCGGTACCGGGTCAGGGCCCGGGCCGCGCCGGTCTGCACTTCGATGCTCGGGTCGTTCAGGGCCGCCGTTAAATAAGGAATGGCCCGGTCTTCGAATTTGAGGAGATAGGCGGTGAGGATGGACCCGGCCGGCCCGTGAAAGGCCGGCCGGCTGTGTGCGGCAATGAGTGCCTCGATGGCACGATCGCCTATGGCCTTAAAGGCTTGGGTCAATTTTGGGAAAATAAAGATCCAGGGTGTTTCCAACGCTTGGATAAGCTGATCCAGGTCGCTCCAGTCCGCAACGGCCGCATCCAGTTCCCGGGACTCCCGGACCGCCCAGTCAGCCAGGATTTTGTGCGCAGGCATCAGTTTACAACACCATGATATCTTCGTGGTCCGCTGCAGTGCCGTCCATCTCCTTGCCCAGCAGGTGCCGCACACAGCCCTGCAGCACGCGGTCCTCCAGGCGCATGCGGTCGATATAGAATGCCTGGCCGTGGGGGGTGCTGTTTTTGGAAAGTACCAGTGTCTGCCGGCGGTGGGCCAGTTCATGGCAGAGTATGGGCAAAAAGGCGTAACTGCCTTTGGGATGCCGGAGCAGGCTGCCGATGGCGGATGATCCCGCATTTATCCCGATGGCCAGCTCATTGGGATTGTTCCCGGTATTCAGGACACCGGCCACAACCTCAGAAAAACGGGGACTTGTCTCGACCTGGATCGGGCGCAGAATGATCCGCCGGGGGGGGCGGAAGCAGGAGACGGCTTCCCTGAACCAGGGCCGGTTTAACAGATCCCGCAGGGAATCCAGAAAGGCCATAAATGGTTCAGCAGGGTTCTTGGCGATGCTGATCCGGATTTCAGGCTGCTGAATGACCTGCCTTTGTTCAAGCTCTTCAATTTTCTCGTCATCCCACATCAGCTTGTCGAGCAGGATCAGTTCATGGCTTTTCAGATCATCCAGGATGGTCTGCAACACGGTTTCGATCCGCTTTTTTTTATGCCCGCCCCACAGACCGCTGAACAGATAAGAATATTCTTTGAGGATAAACGGACATTCATGGCATCCGCTCAGAAAACCGGCCGCCTCATCGTTTTCTGCAAAAAACAGCACGTTTCCAGGGGTTCTGGTCGTGAAAATCTGACGGAGTGACAACAGGTCCCGGCACTCAAACACCGGAAATACCCGATACTCGACAAGCGCATTCGTCAGGGGGGACAGGTACTGTTTGTCTTCGGGCAGTGCCTCATTTTTCAACACCGTTTTTACCTGTTCCCGGAGCGTGTACAAGTTGGCTAGCACCATGTGCCCGGTCATTTGAACGAGCCCTGTGTTTTCTTTTTCGCTCAGGGATCTGGCAATCAGTGTCTCAAGCGCCCGGGCCCGGGCTGTTTGAACGGCCTGGTTGATGACGTCGAAAGCCTGATTTCGAACCACTTTATCCCGGCCGACCGTGGGTTCTCCAGCCGTATCCAGAACCGTGCAGACTTCATTTGTCATGTATGGCCGCCCCCAGAAATTCTGCGGCATTTTATCCCCGGCACTGCTGACAAATATCCAGTACATCTCGCCTTCCTCCACAGGCATGTCCCGCAAATAGATGCGAACATCATCCGTGGTGCAGAAGGTATCGATGCTGTTGTCCAGGATGGCATGGTAATACACCCTGGGATTGGAAGAAGACAGAATGGAAATGGTGTTTCCCTCCGGGGGCTTTTCCGGATCGTACCGGTATAAAACACCATTGTAGCGCACCGGCCGGATCATTTTCGAAAGAATGGTTTTCAGAAGGACTTCCACGGGATAGAACGCTTTTTTCCCGATATAAAAAGAGATGACCATCCCCCTGATCTGTCTTTTAAGCGGTTCGATCCACCAGAGGGGTATCTGATCCGTCGAGCAGTCGTACACAATCCGGGACGGCTCGCCGCATACACATGTTTTGATTTCAGCCCGTGTGACACCCAGCCGGGTATGAAACGCACCGGCAATCCCCATGCCGAAGCGGCCGATATTGCTTTCGAGTTCCTCCCGTTTGGTGGATTTGCCGATATAGTGCAGGGCGGTAAGGTTTTCCAGGGTCAACCCCTGTCCGTCATCTTTGAAACGCAGCCAGTATCCATCCCCCTGTTTTCTAAAAGTCACCACAATGGGGGTCTTCCCGGTCTGCTGGTCCAGTGCATTGGCCAGGGGTTCGTAGACCAGACCCTGTTCGGCAATGGGGAACTGATTGTCCCGCAGTTTTTTAAATCCTTTTTCCTGATCGGCTTCATACATGAAATCCCGCTTAAACAGTCGTTTTGCCGCCATATATATATCCTTTCGTATGTGGTACGTTTATAGGGGTTGGGTTTATGGGGGCTATAATTTCAGGACATTTTCGGTAACAAGTTTTTCAATAATATGAAAAATATCCTGGGATGCTGTCCCGTCAAAGAAGTCTCCACCGGGATGGAACCGTTCCTGCAGATCCCTGGCAAGCATTTGTTCCCGCTGGGACAGGGGATGCTTCAAACCCGGGTCAAACAGTATTTCACGAACCAGAAAATGCTCTGCAAGGTCCGCCTCAGCCGTTTCAGATTCAACCATCAGCTCGATGAGATTTTGAACATGGGGATGATTGCAGTTGATGCAGATCCGGCAGGGTGAGTCTGTAAACAATGTGGTCAATGAGGTTTCCGCCGTTCCATCAAACAGGACAAACCGGCCGAGGCTTATGGAGATGTGATGGGGGGAGAGGTCCTCAAAAAAATTATTGCCACTGGAAAAGCTGTTCAGCAGAGACCGGATATTTCCCAGGCGCTGGTTGATTTTTTTACTGATCCGGACCAGATCCGCCCGGTTTTCATCCACCACGAACACGCTGGATTTTTTCTCCTTGAAACGGCCGAAATATCGTCTTTCCAGAAACTGCTTGAATTCCCAGGGCAGATCGGCCAGGCTCACACATTTGGGCGGGGCCTGATCCCCGTGAACATGTTTGACGCTGAGAATCGAAGGGCGTGCGTGCGTATAAAAAACCGGATCGGTTTCCTGATCCAGGTCGGACAGCGTGTACGGGCAGGGGGTGACAAAACTGGGAATAAAGGGCGCATCAAACACATTGTCCGGAATCTGAAAGTCATGATCTGCGGATTTGACACAGACATCTGCCAGCAGTTTGCGCAGCGCATCCTCATACGCATACGCCCTGAAACTGGGCTGGGAATGCAATGCGGCCATGGCATTGACAAACCGCTCCAGAATGAGTTTTGAAAATAATTTGGGCAGCATCTCCTGAATGAAGGGCGTTGTGCGGTATACCACATTCCTGCCGATGTTGGTTTCAAACGCAAAGCTGTCCAGAATGATGTGCATTCCGCGGAAAAAGAAATCTTCTCCCCCGGTCCAGGGCAGTCCCGCCGGCCGTTCAATGGGAATGCCGCCGCAGCAAAGAGTTATGGGTGCCAGATGTTTGCACTCCTCGGATTCCAGGCCGATGGCACATTTCACACGGCCTGAACCGGACGACATCTCAATGGTATACGCAGCGGCATAACGGCTTGGCACCACCATGGGCCGGTTGATCCGGCGCTTGTCAAACCGGATGTCCCGGTCTTCCAGCCTGGCGGTGGTCACGGTAATTTGTGGCGCAATCCAGCAAAGTTCCCGCTCGATGGCCTGATTCGCCTTTTCCACCTCTGCTGTAAACAGCTCTTTGGAAGACACGCTGACAGCCATCCGGATCAAAGTTCCGTGGGGGCCCCCCAGAACCTGGTCTGCCTCGGAATCATCCATCTGATCCACACTTCCGGACAGATCCTTTTCAATGCAGATGCGATATGCCGGGCCTTCAACGGTTCGAGTGACCACTTCTGTGTGCTCCGGTGCATAACACAGCAGGCTCAGCCGTCCCAGGGACCACTGGCCCACCTTGTCCTTTAGATCTTCTTTGGATGAATCAAACAATCTCAAAAAGTGGTTTTCAATGGTGGCAAGGTCCATGCCCCCGCCGTCATCCAGAAAGGATATCATCATCCAGCCGTCGTCATACCGATAATCCACCTGAATGGACGCGGCTCCGGCATCCTGGGAATTCTGCCCCAGTTCCCTTAACGCCAGCTCCTTGTGGGTAAACTGCTGTTTGATGGAATAGATAATTTCTTTGGGAGAGATCCTGAACGCAGGTCTTGGCGTGCTGTCCAGGATCGGGTGATGATCTGCATAAGGAATGTCTTTGAGTGCCACAATGCCTCCTTGGCGTGTTCAGGTTGAGTTCCCTGTCGGGACCCGGTCTGATGATATGTTGTCGCAAAGAGTGTGCCGGGACTGCCAGGCGGCAAAAAAATGAAAGAAATTCCTATAATTTCAAATTATTAGAAACTAAAAGCAAGCGTTGTCAGCTGCCTTGAGTTATCCGGTGAATTTGAAAACTCAACAGAGGCTGTCGCGCTGTTTACCCAAAATGTTAAAATTTACCAAATGGGTAAACAGCGATGTATTGAAGGGTTTTTCTGCCCCGAATGTGGCGAAACAGCACGGGTGGCCTGAATCTCTGGTTTGGTCACAGGGAAGACAATCAGGGTGATTCGAATCATGCGGCCCAATTCAGGATCATGGCAATGCCCCCAGATATATTCGGCATCCTCATCCATTGCTGAAGTTATCATATCGGATGCTTCTGCCATCTCGCCCAGGCTGATATTGTTTCCTTTTGAGGAGATGGTCATGATAAATTTTTTGATGCTGGATATGAAAATAGAATTCATCAAAGGGTGACGGAGTGCCCGAGCCATTGCCTTGGTCGCTTCAAGGTCAATATCGGCAAAGCCTGTTGCGATGAAGGCCATACCCGAGTTTTTCAACATCACACGAACATCATCAAATTCTATCTCAAAGTACCCGGGATTCAAAAATACATCTGTTACCCCTTTGACAGCCAGCCGTATCATTTCATCATGGTTTTGGTAAACCGCATCAATATCAGAGGGTTTCGACAGGGATTTGAGAAAATCACTTGAAAAAATCGGAATAACCGTGTCAGATACTGCCGCAATTTTATCAAGGCCCAGTTCGGCCCCGGCCTGGAGAGCTTCATCTTGTGAGACACACGGCAATAGAACAACAGCAATGGTCAGAATATTCAATCCCCGGCAAGTTTTTGCAATCTTTACAGCGGCACTGATTTTCGTTGCTTTACCCGCTTCAAAAAGAATACAAACCATTTGCCCGCTTATCAAGTTCCTGTGTATCTCATCGTTTGAATCTCCACCTGTTTGACAGCAAAGTTGTGCATCAGGGTCAAGCAAAATGCATTCAACACCCGGTAATTTCCTGTCAAAAAAACGGCTGATAATTTTGCTGTCATCATCTTTTATTCCGATTGCCGTTACCCTGGGCCAGCTCATTTTTTTATCCTTTGAAGGGGTGTTTTTTGGAAATGAATGGAGCCTGTACCAGGCTGAATATCCCGTGGGGCGATCCAGCATTGCACGCCCTTAGCTTCTGTTTTATGGCAGATGGCATCGGCTTTGTTTTTGCCCTTTTTGTCCGGTCCGGTTTTAGTTGGTCAATTTTGCAGTACGGCTTTTCGACTTGGCTTAGCTGAGTAAAGGATCATTTGATACCCAGTTCAAAGGTGTCCGAATCATCGCATATGCGACCAGTACAACCTGTGGAACAATCACCACCCATTCCCAGCTCATTGATTTTGCCAGACGATATGCCGGCATCTGCATCATACTGTAAAAATATGGAATTACAAGCACCAGTAAAAACAGGCAGCAATATTGAAAAAACGCTGTCTTCCAGATGGAATATTTTTTCCGATACAGCCCTATGGTAACTAAAAGCGAAACACCAAACCCGCTGATACAATGTTCCCAGGCATGGTAAAAAAATCCATTGTAATAGCCATGTGCTTTAACCGGGGGGATAAAAAGAGTGAAGGCATATGAAATGATGAGGATCAAAAAAATGGTGGTAAACAATGACAGCACAACATTCAGCAGATATCTGGTACGCCGTTTCAAGTGCCAGTTTTTTTGGATAATGGTATCAAATACCCATATTAAAATTGAAAAATAGATTAAAAGCATGACCGCTGTTTCAAAATTTGGATTGTCCCGGTTGAAGAATTGATACCCTATGGAATGGTCGGAAAACCGGTAGTAATTAGAGGGCAGCACCAGAACCAAACCGGTAATGGTGATAAATTGAAGGCAAATCGTTTTTTGGAGGGGAAATTTTTTAATGTGAAGCCCTATTGAGAAAAAAAGGCAAACAAAAAGACTGATGCTCCCAAAATACCAGAAGTGTGAAAAATGGCGGAAATCACACATTGAGATAATTCGTCCATCCATTGACAACCCTGCTATCAAGGCCGACATTTTAGAAATTGCAACAAAGATGAAAACACTGATCGAAATCAACAAAATATATCGAAACAAAACAAACATCAAAGTATCAATGGGTTCGGGTTTGTAGGCCATCCTTCCTCCCTGGCTTAAAATGGTATGTCATCATCGGGTATATCAAGGGCGTTTCTATCCCATTGATGGGTATCGCATAAGACCGCTGTGGTGTTTTGTGAGGGGTGACAAACAATTGGGTCCGGCTGTGACACATTGTGTTGCTTCCGTTCTTTTTCATGCTGCTTTTCTTCCAGGCGCCGCTCTCTGATCAAAGAATCCACCACCGCAGCATCATGGCACCAGTCGGTCATGCAGGACCATCCCGGATAATCATACACCAGAATGCCGATACACCCGCACCATCCGCAGATGCCGATATCGCAGTCGTCGTATCCGTTTCTTCTTAAATATGTGACCACCTTTGTTTTCAGCACTCGGCTGCGGGGGATCAGATTCAGCGCAAAAATGGCGATGCATATCCTTTTTTGGGGGCTGATGCGGCAGCAGGATAGAAGGTGTGACATTCGGAGGTCCAGATGATCCGGATCAAAAAGCCCCATGATCCATTTCGTCCATGGATACATGAGGGTCAGATGGGTTCTGCCTGTCCAGCAGCGGCAAAGAATCGGATCAAATTTTTTGTTGGAAAATATCACTCCCAGGGCCGCAAACAGGGGAAGAAAATGCATGGGGGTGCTCTCCGGCCAGCCCATACCAATAAGATTTACGCCGGCCGCCGCCATCCCGTGGATCACACAAAAACTAAGGACATACGCCCCTCCGGCAACTCTGATAAAGCCGTCAAACCCGTATCGTGTTTCAGTGCTGGAATAAACCAGCAGCACCCCAAAGGGGATGTTGAAAACAAGCAGCGCAAAAGGTTCCCGGCAGAGCAGGACAAGGCCATTGACTCCTGTGATCCAGAGAAGGAACACCACCGTTGACAGCTTGAATACATGGCATCGTTTTAAAAACTCCATCCATGCGGCCAGGAAAATCGCCCATGTCAGACAGGCCCAGGGCCACAACAGGGTCATAAAAGCAGCGTCACTGCCCGACATCTTCTTCCAGACAGCGGGGAACGCCAGCAGCAATACCGTCACCGCCCCAAAAAGCCAGCGGGCTTCCCCAATGAAGGGGGCACCAAACCAGACCAGACCCGTCAAACCGATTCCTGCACAGACAAGCGGGATGTTTGGCCGCACAAATTGCCCGCTGGTATCCAGAAGGGATACCAATGAAACCGCCAGAACCATGCTCAGAAAACTGACATGATGCCTCAGGCGGGGTTTTGCACGGGATGATCCGGGTCTGATTGTCATATGCCTGATATCAGGGGTCTCCGGCTCTGGGGCTCCGCCTTTCACCTGTCGCTCCGCGCCTCACGGACTGGGGGCAAGCACGGGACGCAAGCCAGTGAAGGTGCCGCGGATGGCGGGGGTGTAGCTGAGGCGACGCGCTGAACGGCAATGGATCGCCGTGTCATACCAGCTGCCGCCCCGCAAGACGCGCTGGGAGCCCGATGTGGATAACGGGTCGGTGATCCCCTCAATATACGTATCGGTTTGCACATAGTTGTTGTCTTTCCAGTGGCAACTGTCCAGACACCATTCCCAGACATTGCCATGCACATCGTACAATCCCCAGGTGTTGGCTTTTTTAAGCCCCACCCCGTGCGAGGTCTCATCCGCATTCAGATCAAACCAGGCCACGTTTTCGATGCGGCCGTCAAAATCCCCCCGGGTTCCGGCCCGGGCCGCGTATTCCCATTCCGCCTCCGTGGGGAGCCGGTACGAATGGCCCGGGAGCAACCGTCCCGCCTTTGCCTCCCGGTCAGTCAGCCAGTTGCAGAAAGCCTGGGCATCATGCCAAGACACACCGCAGACCGGCCTTTCTTTGCCGGCCAGACTGTTCCGCCAGTGGTAGCCGGAACGGTATTGCCACTGGCCGTTGTATAAAACCACTGTGCCATCGTCAATGTCGGTTTCCGCGTCCGTTTTGTATCCGGTCGCATTGGCAAAGGCGGCAAAGTCCCGTTGCCGGATCTCATACCGGCTGACCCAGAACCCCTGGCTCAAAATCACCTTGTGAGCGCCGTTGTTATCTATGAGGCCTTCGTTGCCGCCATTGAATTTGTGGTCTCCCATGACAAAGGTCCCGGCGGCGACCGGCAGGAAAAGGAGGTCAAGGTCTGTTATGTAATGGCTTTTTCCCGGGGCCGGCACGGGGGGGTGTTGGGTCGCAGCAGAGACCATCCGGGGCCGGTGCAGGTTCGTGAGGGCAAACCATGCGTCATCGCTGCCCTCTTTGGTCAGTCCCTCATAAATTTTCATCCCTTCCACCTGCAACCAGGCATCCATGTTGGACAAAGGCTTTTGAAACACACGCCCGTTGCCGCCGGCAACGAGCAATTCCGAATCGTTCAGGCCGCACAGGCTCAGCACCCGCCCTTCTGAAAACGAAAAGGCTTCGAGCAGTCGTCCCTTTTCAACACTCCATAGCCGTATCCCGCCGTCAAACGAGGCCGAGGCAAGCAGTTTGCCCTGCTGGAGGATGGCCAGGGCGCAGATGCCGCCCGGGTGGTTTTGAAACAGCTTCACTTTCCTGTTTTCTTTGAGATCCCAGTGATAGATCACGCCCTCACTGTCCGCCAGAAAGGCGTGACTCCCGTCCGGGCTTATGGCTGCGGCCTGGAGATCGGCGCGATACCACCTGAAAGAGTGCCCGGTCAAGATCTGTTGTTTTTCCAGGTCCCAGTAATGCAGGGTGCCCCTGTCATCGGCAAGGCAGACCTGGCGGGGTCCGGTAAAGCCCAGAAACACACATTTTCCGAATCCGTCCGGGGGGGCAAGGCTGTGGAGTCGCCTGCCGGTTTCCGTGTGCCAGCAGTGGATGCCGCCGTCCATGGATGCCGACAAAAGCATGCTGCCGTCACTGGAAAGCGCCAGCGCCGCGATGGGGCTCGCCTGCGAAGGCATCTCTGTCACGGTGCTGCCGCTGCCCGGGTCCCAGACGTTGATATGCCCGTCCCGGTCGCCGGTCGCGGCTTTTGTGCCGGACGCGGCCACAGCGGTCACGTCTCCGATGTGGCCCGCGTAGATATCATATCCGTTTGCCGTGCCGGAATACCAGAATTTGATTTTCCCGTCAGTGCCCAGGCTCACGATGTGCTTTCCATCCGGCGATGCATCCAGGCCTGCGATCCTTTCCCGGTGCCCATAAATGGTGCGCAGGCATTTTCCCGTGTCCAGGTCCCATATCCGGAGGCTTTTGTCCGCGCTGCCCGTGAGAAAGCGGCTGTCCGACAAAGGGACCAGGGCCGCCACAGGTCCGGCATGGCCGCTGAAGGTCCGCACGCAGTCGCCGGATAAAAGCTCCCACAGTTTTATGGTGCCGTCCTCAGAGGCGGACAGGGCGTAAATGTCATGATAAAAGCTAAGCCCCGTGATGGGACCGGTATGGGCGGCCGATGGGTCGAACGGATTCCGGTTCGAGACCCTCTCTAGATCGATCTGCTCAAAGGTCTGGGCGTCCGTTCCAATCAGGGCCAGCGTTGTGTCACCTTCACTGAACAGGCTGACGGCGGACCCGGTGCCCGCGCCTCTGGACTGTCGGCGGATCATTTCACCGGTATAAAGGTTCCAGAACAGCACCTCCCCGCTGGTGTCGGCGGAAAGGATCTGCCCGCCGCCGGGACTGATGGCCAGGTCCGTGACACCGGCCTGATGGTCATTGAATGTACGCATCAGCTCCCCTTTTACCAGGTCCCAGATCTTTATTCCGCCCGCCGCATCTGCGCTTACGGCCCGGTTTCCCGGCCCCCATACCCGGATCACGCGGATCGCTGTGTCATGATTTCCAAGCACCTTCTCCTGTCGGCCCGTTTCCATGTCCCAGAGGGCTAACGTGCCGTCTTTTGTCCCCACAAGGACCCGCCGGTGGTCCGGCATCAGCGCCAGGGTCCGGGCCCCTGTTACCGTCATGGTGCGCAGGGGAGGCGGGTTGCTGCGCACGATGGCGGACAGGGCCAGATCCACCTCGCGCAGACTTTCGTTGTAACCTTGCAGTTTGGAACGGACCTCCAGCAGGGGGGCCCAGGCATCGAGGGCTTTTCCGAACTTGCGAAACTCATGGTATTTCTCGATCTGGCTCTGTAGAAACTTCTTTTCCACTTCCTGCCGCTGTGTATCTGCCTCATCCCGGGCGGCAATGGCTTCCTGTTTTTGTTCCATGGCCTCTTTTGACTTGATATTGGCAAGAATCCCCAGCCCGCTGGCGATCACCAGCAGCACCAGGGCCGCTGCCAGACCGGCAATGCTTCGCTGCATGGTTCGTTTGCGGGCTGCAGCCAGGTCCCGGGCCTGCTGCAGTTCCCGGTTGCGGAGTTGATTTTCCTGTTTGCGGCAGGCCCCCAGGTAGTCTTTATCCGAATCGGTCAGAAAGCCGGCCAGGCCCTTTCGGGCCTGCAGGGCTTCCGCATCCTCCAGCCGGCCGGCCTGGTGGGTCAGCCAGCCGGCTTCCCGGTCATTGGCTTCCCAGTCCCGGGTGGCTGCCTTCAGGGTTTCCAGGGCCGACAGTGCGGCCGTGTCTTCGGCCAGCCAGCCCCTCAGGGTGACCCACTGGCGCAGCAGGGCTTCGTGGGCCGGTTCGATGATCACCTCTCCCCGGTCGTTGGTGTCCGTGGCCAGCAGGCGGTGTTCCACAAAATGCCGGATCACGGCCCGGGCCTCTTCAGGCACCTCATCGAGCCGGGCCACCCGCCGGCGGGGCAGGCTGGTCTCCGGGTCGATGCCGGCCATCCAGGGAATCAATCCCCGGCGCAGCAGCGTGAGGCATTCTTCCTCTTTGTCCGGCAGGGCCGGGTTGGCCCGGGCATCTTTCAGGGCATTGTCCACGGCTTTCTGGATGGCGCCTTCAATCCCCCCCATGTCCCGGTATTCTTCCAGTCGCAGCGCCCCGTCCCCGGCATACTCCTCGTACAGCCGCCCTAAGGTGAAGGCCAGTAGGGGCAGGGCATCTCTGGCCCCGCTGCGGCCGGCATCCAAAAGCAGCTGCTGGGTCAGCTTCGGATCCAGGGCCAGGGGCCGGTCCGTGCCGTCCAGTGCTTTGGCCGGTTCTTCGATGATTTTCTGATAGGCCCCGGCCGGCAGGGGCGGCAGGCTGAAGGTCTGCTGGGGCATGCCTTCCAGCTCCGGCGAGCTTTGCAGATACCCGTAACTGTCCGAACGGATGGTGAACAGGACCATGAGCGGGGGCGCGTCCTCCGCCAGGAGCCCTTGCAGCAAAGACAGAAACCGGCAGGATTCTTCCCGGCCTTCCGCCATGAACAGCTCTTCCCCCTGGTCGACGGCCAGCACCGGCTGGGGCAGGTGCTGGCCCGTGCCCTTAAGATCAGGGACCGCCGCCGCCTGCACCAGTTCGTGCAGCAGGGGACCCAGTGCAGGAATCCCTCCGGAAATCATCGTTTTGATATGTTGGCGGGACTGGGGTACCTTTTTTGCCTGGCAGGCCTGGTACAGGGCTTCGGCCAGGCCGTAATTCCCGGAAAGCACGGCCTGTTCCGGCCGGATCACGGGCAGGGGATAAAAATACCGTTCATCCCGGCTCAGCCGGGGCAGGATCCCGGCCCGCAGAAACGAGGACTTGCCCGCCCCCGAAGCCCCCAGAATGGCCAGGAATCGGGGCGGTGCACTGCCGTGCAGCCCCCGCAGCCGCGCCATCAGATCGATCATGGGGGCTTCCCGGCCAAAAAAGATCCCTGCATCTGCCATATCCAGGGGCCGCAAGCCCCGATAGGGGGACCGCCGGGGATCATGCTCCGGGGGCCAGGCAAAAAACTTCGGTTCCAGTCCGGCCTTGACCAGGCCAGTTTTCAGGCGGGTCAGCGCGGACCGGGAAAAATACACATACCCCGGCCCTGAACTGCCGGGCAGATGCACTTCCCTGGCCTGGCCATGATCCGTGCCCGCCGCCAGGTTCACCACCTGCCAGCACACGGTCAGTTCTTCGGGCAGGTCGGCGATGGCAATATCTTCGATGAGCAGGATGAAACAGCGTTTGTTCAGCTTCTGGGCCAGGTGGAATTCCCGGCGGCACCATTCGGACTCCAGCCACTGCCGGCTGACCAGAAACAACACCGCATCACAGCGGCTGGCCGCCCGGTGCAGAGCAGATTCCCAGCGTTCTCCCGCGGCAATGCCCCGCTCGGGATCCAGGTCCAGAAAAACCTCGTCCCATCCCTGTTCCTGGAGCCAGTCGCAAACGGCCCGGGCCTCGGAGTTGTTCAGGCTGGAATGACTGATGAAAATGATGTTCATGGTTGGGTCTCCTTTACGTCCAGTATTCCCTTCATAAGCAGTTAATAAATATCAAATAGTTGAAGACTTCTGGAGTCATACTGGCTCATCGCCTTTAAGTTGCTTCATGTCTGGAGTATGCTTGTTTAAACCATTGCCGCCATTTTCGGCACAGGTCCGGTTGCCAGCCCCTTTCGTACTCCGGGTATGCCCGTGTCGATTTTTTCATCAAAGGGTTCTTTCATTTTAACTTTTCCAATAATTTTTTTGTCATTTTACCATTACTGGATAGCCGATGTTACAATTTAGTTCGTCCTTAAGCCGCAGCTGTTCCTCGGGGCTTAAAGAATCTAATATACCGGTTATTGGATTAAAGCGTTTCCCTGATAGCAAGTTTGCCATCCGTTGGATTTTTTTTTGGGGGGTTGGGCCTAATTTAAGAGCACCTAAAGGAACCTGCCAAATCCAGGCATTGCACTCTTCCGAAGTGGATACAACGAGTTTGCCATCGGACTTAAACACAGCAGAATTGATTTTGCCCTTATACATTATACTGTCTGTAACCGGTTTGCCCGTATTAACATCCCAAACCCGCATCGTCCCTTCAGTCAATGTAGATAGTAACTTACCGTCCGGGCTGAACACAGCGGAAACCACCATGCTCTCATGCCATATCGGTTCGGTAATGGAAATACCGGTGTTCGCGTCCCAGACTCGCGCCGTATTGCCCAAACCCGTGGTGACTATTAATCGGCCATCCCGGCTGAACACGACAGAAAACAAACACGACCCATGTTCACAGTCCTCATGTTGCATGGGTCTACCGACGGTCTTACCGGTGTTCAAATCCCAAACTTGTGCGGTATTTTCTGAAACTGTGACAATATGTCGGCCATCAGGGCTAAAGACTGCAGAACGTAGCCACGCATTATTCACCATAGTTTTACCTATTGGCTGGCCAGTTTGTGCATTCCAAATCTGGACAGTTTTATCCCAAGAGGCAGTAACGATCCATCGCCCATCCGGACTGAACAACGCAGTGTTAATCAAAGCATCATGCCGCATGGGCTTTCCCACGGGAATGCAGGATTCCGTACCCCATACCTGGGCGGTATCTCCTGAGGCTGTGACAATACTTTGTCCATTCGGACTGAATACTGCGCAACTAACTGACTTCTCGTGCCGTATGGATCCTTTGGCGGGTTGACCGGTCTTTACGTCCCAAACTCTAAGCGTGTTATCCGAGGTGATGGTCGCAACGTAGTGGCCTTTTGGGCTGAATATCGCTGATAACAAAAACTGATCATGCCTCAAGGGATCTCCGATGGGATTCCCGGTCGCAACATTCCAAAGCATTGCCTTGTTATCGGAAGAAGCAGAAACCATGCTTCGGGCGTCTGGGCTTAATACAGCAAAAATAACAGACTTATCATGCCGCATTAGTTCTCCTGAATACTTTTTGTCGTCTACTACCCAAATTCGTGCTGTCCCGTCATGAGAGGCGGTAAGGATTCGTCGGCTGTCTGGGCTGAAAGTTGCGAAACGTACTATTGTATTATGCCGCATGGGCTCGCCTACGGCTTTTCCGGTATCTGCATCCCAAACCCTTGCTGTCCCGTCATGAGAGGCAGTAACAATCTGCTGGCTGTCCGGGCTAAAAACTGCGGAATATACTATTCCATCATGTCGCATAGGTTCACTAAGGAGCTCTCCGGTGTTCGCATCCCACACCCATGCTGCATTCATTGTTCTCGTGACAACACGATGGCTGTCCGGACTGAATTTGGCAGCAAATATCTGCTCCTCAAGCTCTATGGGATTGCCTATCGGACTACACGTGTCTATGTCCCAAACCTGCGCCGTTTTAGGCCAAATTATCGAAAGAATACGATGGCCATTCGGGCTGAAAACAACGGAATCTATTCTTTTAAAATGCCGCATAGGAAGTCCAATCGGTTTAGCGGTCCCAACGTCCCAAATAAGTATTGTTCCATCATCAGCTGCTGTAGCGATAAAATGCGCATCCAAGCTGAAAGCAATGTCAGATAATTTTCCTTCAAACTGGATAAGTTTACCTAAAGGCTCTCCAGTGCTTGCATCCCATTTTCGTACTGTATTGTTCATAGATGCAGTGAGGATCCTCTGACTGTCCGGGCTAAAAACAGCAGCAGTTATAAAAGCATTATGCCTAAGAGGTTCACCTATAGAGGTACCGGTATGTGAATCCCATATCCTTGCATTACCGTCCCAGGACAAAGTGAGGATTCGTTTTCCATCCAAGCTGAAATCAGCAGAAATAACTTCTTTCTCTGAATGCATCGCTGCGGTAAGCGGTTTCCCTGTAAATGCATCCCAGACCCTTGCTGTATTGTCCCAAGACGATGTTGCCACTAGCCGTCCATTCGGGCTGAAGGCAGCTGAGAAAAGTGATTTCTCATGTCTCATGACCGCATCTGGTCTGAACCATTTTTGTTCATTAACCAACGAAGTGAAGCGGGCAAGAGCAGCCCTGTGGTCTGGATCGTAGTTTAAGGAACGGGATAGATAACACAAGGCGAGGTCGGATCGATCCTGATCGATCTTTTCACAGGCTATGAGAAAGTCAGACTGGGCTGCCTGCAAACGGATTTCTTTCTCCTTATTTATCGCCACCATACCGCCGGCAACCGCCAGCATGGCCAGCAGGGCGAATAACCCGGACAGTATCCTGGAGCGCCGGGCCCGCCTGCGTTCTTCTTTCTGGCAGTGATCACTGATGGTTTCCCGCTTGAGCCGCAGCAGAAAAGAGACCACCCCGGTAAACCCGTTTTCCCACCCCTCTTTTTCCGCTTCATCCCCGTCAGGGACCATGGAGGGCAGATTCCGGTCCGTGATCCGGCTGCCCTGTTCCAGAAGGGCATCACAGAGGCATTCCTTATCATCCTTTGATCCCACATTGCCCTTTAAAATCACCGGGACAATGGATTCCAGGGCATCTTCCCGGTCAGTGTTGGAAAGAAAATGGCGGATCTCTTTGTCTACCGGTCCGGAGGCGGCAGAGTCGGGGGAGCACAGCACAATCAGATACCGGGACTGGGAGATGGCCCCTTTGATGTTGTCCCAGTAATGGGCATGGTCCACTTCAAGGCTGGTTTTATCCCGGTAGACCGGGCGGATGTATCTGGGATGCCCGGGGCTGGTGGATTCATCCACCAGCTTGACCGGGAACCGGAACCACTCCAGCTTTTTTTGAAGCCATTTGGCCGCTTTACTGTCCTTTCGGGAATAGCTGATAAATGCGAAATATCTGTAGGTGATATGCTTCCTGATTTTCATAGAAACGATCCTCTAAGCATGTTACCTGTTAGGGCATTTTAGTTTTTCATAATCGCATATCGGTCAGCGCGAGACCTGATTCAACGTGTTTCTCTCTCTTTATCTCTAACAGACGCATGTTTTTGTTCGGAAAATGCCGCTTCAAACCACTGACGCCATTTTCGGCAGGCCTCAGGCTGCCAGCCATTCTGGATAAAAATATCAAAATCTGCCAATAGCCCATCACGCTCACCTGGCGATAGGGTCTGATTTTTGTTCAAATATTTTTGGTAGATGGAACCTGCTTTATTTACGTTTCCTGTAAGAAGGTACGCATGACCCAAATGCAGGGCTGAAGCATCTCCAGAGTGTGAGTCCAGCTCCCAGGCCTGTTGGATAAAGGGCAGGGCTTCTGAGAAACGTCCCTGAAGCAGAATAACCCAACCCAGACGGTCGTATGCCTCCGGAAAATCAGTCATAAAATGGATAACCTGTCTATAGTTCAATTCAGCAAGGGCCGGCTTATGCAGGACGTTATCGTAAATCCACCCGCGTGCCCATAGAGCATATTCAGATAGAATATCCAGGAAAAGCAGCTCTTCGCATTTTTTTATAGCGGCATCCCAATTTTTTTGCTTAATATCTGTCTCAATCCCATTGAGCAATCCATCTGCTTTATGGGTTTTTATAATTTGTGACAATACTATCAGGCGTTCCTCAGCATAAGGAAAACCGACTTGCTTGGCCTTTTGAAACCAATATCTGGCAAGATCGAAACGATTATCCTGAAGATACAGATTACCCATTTGCAGCATTGCTTTCCCATCCCCGGATTCAGCTTGGGCTAGCCAGGAAAAAGGATTTTTTTTTGACCATTTCGGCGGGCAGTTTTTTTCTCCGTATAGATTAGGTGATTTTTTTATAGGACGAAGGCTAAATGCACTCGTTTCCATATTGAATTCTGTTTTTTTTATTTCAATTTCTTGAGCCGGTAATGTGTTGTCTGAATAGATATAAGATAGGTCTCTGAAGACTATGGTTTCTTCCTCCAGTCCTAAGGCCAAGGTTTGTCCGTCAGTAGATAAACTTACCGTGGATATAGAATCATACTCAACAAAACGTTTTATGAGTTCTCCACTGGCAAGATTCCAGATCTGGACCTCATTTTTATCAGAAGATATCAAGAATTGATTATCTGGAGAGAAGGCCAGTGTTTTTACAGCCTCTGAATGACCGATTATTACTTTTTTGATCTCTCCAGTATTGAGTTTCCACAGCCGAATTCTGCCATTCACAGAACCTGAGGCCAAGATTCTGCCGTCCGTTGAAAAAGCACCTGCAGAGAAATCATTGGGAGGATTTTTCAGTACATATTTTTCCTGAGATGATGATACATCCCACAATTGGAGAGTCCCATTCACGTTTGAGGCCAGGAGATCTGCATCAGGGGAAAAAAACAAAGAAATGATTTCCCCAGACTGTCCTTTGATGGTGGTTTTGAGTTTTCCAGAAGACGTATTCCAAAGTTGTATGACGCCTTCTTCAAACCATGCAGCCAGGATTTGGCCGTCAAAAGAAAACTTCAATGATTTGAGCCCGGCAGAATGGCCTGCAAGCGAGACTTGTTCCCGGCCAGATATGAGATTCTGCAACCGAACGGTATTATTTGAGCCGAGAGCTACAAGCTTACAATCAGGGGATAACGCTTGAAAATCAATCCAATGTCCATGAAGGCTCATATCCTTTACCTTTTGTGATGACAGATCCAACAACCTGATTATACCTTCTCTTTGTCTGGATGCCAACGTTGTTCCATCATGGGAAAAAACAAGTTCCGACACAATTCCTCCGCCTTTTAGTTGAACGACGTTATTCTTTGGTGATAAATCCCATAACTGTAAGGTGCCATCATCTGATCCTATGGCTAATATCTTTCCATCAGGCGAAAACTGCATGGATCGATAATTTCCGGGATAGCCTTTGAGAGTCAATATCAGTTTTTGGGAAGCCATATCCCACAATTGCACAGAGGCAATCCTGACCGAGTCTGAGTAATCATTGGTTTCTAAAGCCAAGAATTGACCATCGGAGGAAAAGCACATATAGTTTGAGAAAACGCCTTTTGTAAGAACTCCCTTTGCATCTCCGGTGTTCACATCCCAAAATCGAACCATGCCATCGTCGATGGAAGCTGAAGCAAGTGTTTTGCTGTCAGGAGAAAAACACATATGATCTAAACTGTTTCCCCAACCATCTCCTTTAAGGGTTATTCTCTGGTTCTCGGAAGTCGGATTCCATAATACTATGGTACCGTTATTTAACGCCAAAGCCAGAATTTGACCATCTGGTGAGAAGCTCAAGGCGGCTATTCTGGAGTCTGTTTTCAACTCGGCCTTCAACTTTCCGGAAACTGTATCCCAAATAATGACAGATCGGTTAGCGCCAGAAGCCAGAAGTTTTCCATCTGGCGAAAAGGTGATCACTGAGATGCTTTTAGCATGACCATGGAGGGTCAAGCTCAATATCCCCCTGCCGGAATCTAAATTCCACAATTTAATGGTTGTGTCTGTTGAGCCTGATGCTAATGTGCCACCATCTGGTGAGAAAGCCAGACAGTTAACCCCTTTTTCATGACTCTGAAGATAAGACTTAACTTCTCCAGATATCACATCCCTTAGGATGACTCTCCCGTCCTGTGAACCAGAGGCGATTATTCTGGAATCCGGCGAGAAAGAGATGCTGTTAACACTGTTAAAATGCCCAGAAAACTCTGATTTGGCTTTTCCGGAGACTACATCCCACACTCGAATAGTTCTATCCATTGAACCCGACACCAATGTCTTACCATCTGGCGAAAAACTAAGGCTCGTAACTACTGAGGTGTGTCCATTTAGCCTTTTTTGGAGTTTTCCAGAAACCGCATCCCACAGTCGGATTGTCCTCCCCTCAACACATGATGCAAGGATTTTCCCGCCCGGGGAGAAAGCCATGGGCCTTGGGCCTTTTGGCAGCTTCCGGGGTTCTTGATATGCTTCATCTTTCAGGCTAACCGTTGTTTTATCCACTCCATTCCATACTCGGATGGTTCTATCTGACGAAGCTGAGCAAAGCCCCTTCCCGTCAGGAGAATAAAATACAGACTGAGTGACTCCGGAATGTCCTATATAAGTTTTTTTCAAATTTCCAGATTTGACATCCCACAATCTGATGGTTTTGTCTGTTGAGCCGGATGCAAGTGTCTTCCCATCCAGTGAATAACATAAGCTGGTTACTGTGCTATCATGCCCTGTAAGGGTCATTGTGGGCGTGCCGGAAACCACATCCCACAATTTGATGGTCCCATCTGATAAACCAGACGTAATTGTTCTGCCATCAGGCGAAAAAATAACAATTTCAATGCCGCTTTCACGTTTTGTAAATTCTGTTTTGACTTTTTTGGAAACCACGTCCCACAATACAACCATCCCGTTGGCGCAAGCTGAAACAAGTGTATTCCCGTCCGGAGAAAAGCTTAGATCGTTGATTTTTTTGTGTTCTTCAAATAAAAGTGTTCCGATAAGCTTTCCTGAATCGATATTCCACATGTGAATCATGCTGTCGCTTGAAGATGAAGCTATAGTTTTGCCGTCGGGAGAGAATGTCACCACCCTGATTGCCGAATCATGGTGGGCATTGGTAACAGCAGAATGGATCAAGGGATTAGATCGAACGTTATCCACAACAGTTTTGGCAAAGATCGTCTCTTTTTCCCCTTTTTCAGGATCAATATTCTCTATTGCGTACAATGCGCATAAATGTGCTTCATTGTAGTTGAGAACATCCTGTCTCAAAGCCTTTTTCAATTTCTCATAATAAATAATCCCAAAATTGTGACGGGCCTTTTTTAGGTTTTCAGTGGCCTCTCTGGCTCTCAGTTCAGCCTCTTTCGATTTTTGTTCGGCAATTCGTGACTGAATTAATGCATTTTCAGCTGCCTGATCTGCTCTGTTCATTTGTTCTATAGCAATTTGTTTCTCCTGTTTGACGGCATTAGTTTTTTTCCATGCAATCCCTCCTGCAATTATCGAAACAACCGCCAGGATCAGAAAGACGACACTGGCGATTTGAAAATTTTGAACACGTTTCTTTCTCTTCTTTTCATAGTATTTTGCAGATCTTTCGATATAATCCATCTGCTCGGCTGTCAGCTCATTCGACCATTTGATCTGAAGGACCATGGCTTCCTCTATGGCTATGCCTTCGGGCAGCAGCAGATCTTTGGGACGATCCTTTTCCAGCCAGTGTTTCAAGGCCTGGTCCAGTCTGGTCCGGGCTTGAAGGAACTCTCTGGCATCCATAAGCCACTGGTTCAATCGGGGCCAGCAGCGGATCAATGCTTCATGGGCCAGACGGATCACCACCTGATCACCTTGGGTTTTATGACTGATGAGCAGCCGGGCCTGGACAAACACTTCCAGAGCCAACTGCAGATCATTTTGCTGTCCACCGGAGACATCCAGATAGTCATTCAGGATCATGGGCTGGCTGGTGTATTCCTGGTCTTCACTGACCGTGACCAGGGCTCGGAACAGTTTGGGGACGATGTTTTGCGTTGGCTCCGGCAGTTGCTGCCAGATCTGTTCCGCCCGCTTGCCAAGCGCACCTTCCACGCCCCCTAAGGCCTCGTATAATTTAAAGGTCAACATTCCTTCCTGTGTCCGGTTTTCAAACAGCTCCCGCATCGTATATTCCAAAAGGGGCAGGGCTTCGGGATGATCAATGGCATCGTTTAATATCCGCTGGTCCAGACGTTCGCCGGTCTGAAGATCTTCCTCAAACTGGATGCCGGCCAGCCAGGCAGGTTCGGTGATGATGCGGTGAATATGGGCTTTTCCCGGGGGAAGCAGGTCATACTGACCCTGGCCTTGCTTGAGCTCAACCAGGCGGGGATACTCTTGAAGGCGGGCATAAAAATCACTGCGCAGGGTGGCCAGAATCCGGATCCTGCCGGTTCCGGACAGCACCTGAATGGCCTGGATGAACTGTGTAACCGTCTCTTTGGTCAAAGAGGTATGGGTAAACAGCTCTTCCAGTTGATCGATGAGCAGCAGCAGGCGGGTTTCTTCTGTTTTACCGTCATCTGTTTTTTTTAACACCGGTGCCAAGCCCATTTGATATGCCAGATCAGGATCTTTTTTCAGGCTTTCCGCTAAACTCTCAATACTCTGGCCGGTGCCGGCATATTCAGGCAGGGCGGTTTCAGAGACCAGGGTACGGGCCAATCCTGAGAACAGGTCTGAGGCATACTGTCCCGGGGTCATCACTGCATACCGGTAATGGACCGCACCGGTCTCAAAATATTTCAGGGCAGGGATCACCCCGGCCCGGGCCAGTGAGGATTTGCCGGAGCCGGATGCCCCCACGATCAGGACAAAGGCATGGCCTGCTTTGGCCTGGTGGTCCAGGGCCACCTGGATGTCGGAAATTTCCTGCTCCCGGCCGAAAAAGATCTGTTCATGGGCCACATCAAAGACTTCCAGACCGCGGTAGGGAGCGCCTTTTTCCGAAATATCCCAGCCTTGCGCCGGCACAGCACTTTCTTTGACAATTTCATCCAGAACGTTTTGCAAATGGACACGCAGCCGGTTGGCAAAGGTGGCCGGGGCATCAAAACTATGGAAGGCCCGGATATTGGTGCCGGTGTCTGCATCATAAAAATGCTCCTGGATAAAGTGCTCCACCTGCTCCCGCTGTTCCACCATCTGCTTTAGATCCCGGGTGGATTTTCCCCGCTGGATCCTGTGGAATCCTTCTTCGTCGCTGCGGAAATAGGCCAGTATCTGGGGCCGCCCGGGGCCCTCTTTTTCAAGGCAGGCATCCCTGGCCCGAAGCATCAGGTCAAATTCCCGCTCTGTACCGGATCGGTATAGACTCCCGTCCGTTCTTGTTATTCTCTTCCCCAGAGGAGATCCCAGCCGGGACCAGAGAATAAACACGGCAATGTCAATCCCCCGGTCATGGGAGATCACCCAGTCAATGCCTTCCTGAAACGAGGTGTCCGCGCTTAAAGGCAAGTCTTCCCAGAGCAGTGATAAAAGCTCCAGCCGTCCCAGATACCGGCGCTGAAGACGTCGAATCACTTCTCTGGCTTTTTCTCTTTCTTCCTGGACATCCCCGGGGGATGAAATGAAAATGCGGATGGTTTTCATGGGAGTTTTCCTTCTAATCAGTCATAGCCTGTCCACCCTCCCGGAGGGCCTCACGGCGGCCCAGGCAAAGCTGCAGTTCGGCCCAATTCATCAGGCCGGTCTCCAGTCCGTCGTTGTAATGCCGGATCGCTTGTTCAGGGTTGCCCAAGGCTTCGGACTGGAGCCCGAGGGCTGTGGCCAGAACCAGGGTTTCTTCCAGGGTGGATGCTTTGGGCTGAATCTCTTCTGCCGGCCTGTTTTTCAGAAGATGTTCGGCCAAGGTCCGGTACCAGGGATCCCGGGTCTGTCCGATGAACTGTTGCAGGGCGGCCCGGGCTAAGGTGTTATCTTGCTGCAAAGCAATGAGCTGGCATTTCAGAAGTCCCATGCCCAGGGTGTTGGCGTTTTCCCAGCGGGGGGTGGCCAGGTACTGATCCACTGCCTGGAGGGCGGTGGTCCATTCTCCTTTGATCGTGTGTTTGAAGGCCGATTCAAACAGTATCCCGGGTTCAGGAGCAGGCGGGGAGGCGCTTTGGCCTTGGGGCACCTTATTCACGGCTGCTCCCTGGAATTGACTCATCAGGCTTTGAAGATCGATCTGGCCGGGGGCAGTCGGAGGAGCGGTGGAAGGTTGGCTGCCGGCGGATGCAGCCATATGGGGCTGGTGCATTTCCGCATGGATGAGAAATCCCGGGTGGGTTTCTGGCGGGGCCAGCCGGGATGCGGTGTGCAGGTAGCGGCGGTGATCGGGAGATCCCGGGTGCTCCTTGGTTTTGATCATATCTGCGGCTGCCCAGTGTAAAAACGCTTGATCCACAGGGGTGTCCCCCATGGTCACGGCATGGTCTGCATCCGTTTCTTCTTCCAGGATCCGGACCAGAAAACCCATCAGCTCATAGGGATTTCGCCAGTCCAGCGCGCAAAGGGCCTCCCGGAACGCCCGCTGTTCGGAAGGAATCCCTTCAAGAAAATCATCCCGGTAAAACAGATATTGAATAAAAGCATTATCCGGGTTCATGGCCAGGGATTTTCTTAACAAGGCTTTTGCTTCAGGGGTCAGGCGGCCGGAATCTGCTGAAAGAATCCCGGCCCACAGATACAGTTCCGGGTGGGAGGCGCGATTCAGCAGGGATGTCATGATTTGTGCGGCCTGTTGTGAATCACCGGACAGGGCGGCTTTCCGGGCCAGGTCCAGGTCTTTGAGAAACGCATAGAAGGGCATACCGGTCCATTGCGGTTCACCGGCATGGATGGCATCCAGGAGGTGATGGGCCTGCTGGATGGGCAGAGCGATACCCATGGAACTGAGTCCTAAATTGATGGCGGTCGCAATGCCTACGGCAAACCCTTGCTGGTCGATGACCGGCCCGCCGCTGTTGCCGCCATGGATATCTGCATCAAAGGCGATGGCATGTTCGAAAATCCGTGTGACCGTGCCGTTGGTCTGCCGGGAGATGGCGGTATTACCCTGGATGGTCTGATGGCCATAGGGAAATCCCATGGCAAAAACCGGTTCCCCGCTGCGGATGGGTGTGCGTGAACCGGATCGGCCCAAAGGAATGGGCACGGCCCCCTCAGGCACGGACGATACCCGCAGCACGGCCACGTCATCATGGTCCGGGGTTCTGGACAGGGCCATGACCAGGCGGTCCATCTGGGTGGGTTCAGGGGTGATCCCCATGATCTGTACCTGTTTTTGCCCGGCAGAAGCATGATTGTGATAGGCGGTGGAAAGCACGAAAATATCTTCCAGCGCGTCCCCTGTCGACAAGGTGCGGAATGCCCGGTCTCCATCAAACCACAGGTAAACATCATGAACGAGCCGTACCGTATCTCCGTTATTGCGCACCATTTCCATCAGTTCTTCCAGGGTATATTCCTGATCCTCCCGAGTGATTGTCATTTCATCCCAGGGTAACACCACATGCCGGTTGGTGAGCAGGTATCCGTCCGAAGACACCAGAAATGCGGTGCCCGTCCCGAAACGGCTGATTTCTTTTTTTCCGTTGATTTCCAGGTGTCCCGCCACCAGGACCAGGGCGATGGATTTGCGATACTGGTCGGCCAGGGCCGCCATCCGGTTTTCCGGAAGCGTCTCTTCTAAAGAAACCATGAACTGTGACAGGCTTTTCTGTACAGCGGTATCGACATTGAGGCGGTGATCCTGGATCAGTTCCAGCACCTGTCCGGTTTTCTGTGCCACCAGTCGCTCGGTTTCCTTCTGGGTCTGCCAGCGCTGGTAAAAGAACAGCGAGATCACCAGGAGCGTGATCAGGCTGGCGGCAAAACCGATACGCCGCTTCAGGATCATGGCGCTTTTTTTCTGTTTCAGGGGATCTTTGGAAAACCGGTTCCATTTGGCAATGTCATCATCCGTGATGGCCTGGAGGTTTTCGAGCACCACGGCCATGGAAGAGGTCCGCCGGGAAAGGTCTTCTTCCACCATGGACCGCAGAAGCCCACTGAGTTTGCGGTGCAGGACAACAGGATCAAAGCGGTGGTAGATATCATCCAGCAGCTTGCAGGGGTCATCGAAATCATCGGTTCCAACGAGCAGTTCCAGCATGAGCCGTCCCAGGGTCCAGATGTCACTGCGTTTTTCCCAGTGACGGTTGGTTTGGATATCCGGATGCCTTTCCAGCCGGGCGGATCGGGCAGGGAGGGATGTTGCCGACAGAATCGGGCCGATTTTGTAGTCCAGCTTCACGGACCAGGCCCCATCCTTCCGGCGGATCAACAGCAGGTCATCGAAGGAGAATCCCGGCATGACCCGCCCGCTCTCATGGAGCAGGTGCAGCGGGGTTGCCATCCTGATGAGCAGATCCACCTGCTCCCGGCGGTTATGGGGGTTCCGGAAAAAACGGGAAGACTCCAGATCGCCCCAGGAAGCGGTTTCGATCCACTCGCTGACCCGGTACCACTGACCCTGTTCAGACTGCCGGAAAGCCACATGCCGGACCATTGCATCATCGGAAAGGGCGTTGACCGCATTTAATTCCGCATCGATGCGGCGGGCCTGCTCTTCTGTAAAAGGCATCTCCCCGGCATAGACCCGCAGCATCACCTCTGCGCCGCTGTCTTCCTGCCTGGCCCGATACAGTGACCCCGTGGCGGTTTCACCCACAAATTCAAGGATATGGTAATCATCGATCCGGTCCGGTCCAGTATCCAGGGCCTGCCCGCAATAGGGGCACACACGGATATCCTGGCCAAGTTCTTCATTGCAGTTTGGATTGGTGCATTTTTTCATGGTTTGTCTCGAATTTTAGTTTTGAAGTTAATCCCCGAAAGCGGGAAACAAGCAACCCAAGGGCCTCGCCTCACTTTTTGTTTATGTTAACAGAAACTGAGGTGTCAGGCACTAAAAAGAGGGTTTGTCGAATGTCTCGAAGCCTTCCAGTTCACCGGATCGTTCGAGATCGTAGGATGCACGTTCGTATCTGCCCAGTACCCAGTTTGCATAGCCCGTATAGTAGTAGTCGTTTTTGTCTTTCGGCAGCATGCCTGCAAGATGTTCGGCGGTGGAAAACGCTTCGGCAAGGTCAGCCCGCCGTTGCACAACCAACCGTTCGAACCAGACATCCAGGCAATCCGGCATCAGTTCTGTAGCCTTTTGCGCAATCGAAACCGCTTCTTGATTCTGACCGGTATCCATCAGGAACCGCATCGCATGGCGGGCCAGCTGGGCATCATCGGGACACTTTTGCAACGCTTCAATCAATACATTCCTGGCCGCTGTATACCGTTCCATGTCAACCAGTACATTGGCCAGATTGATAGATGTTGATGACGATGCCCGGGGATCACTTGCCCGTTTATATAGAATTTCGGCTGCCTGTTCGCTCTCCCCAATCCCTGCCAAACCAAGCGCCAGAGCTTCTTGTGCTTGATCTCGATCGTCATCGGAAAGATAATGGCCGGTCTTGATCACATGACAGGCTTTTCGCATATCTCCCCCCCGTTCACCGGCAAACAGTTCGTTCACCACGACACCGGTTGCAGCGGCAGGATCATCAGGATCTCGATTTAGGGCTTCACGATACAATGACGCTGCCTCGGCATAAAGCCCCTGGACCTGGCGGATATATCCCAGCATTCCGAACACGGTCTCTTCCTGCTCGGGGTGTGATCGCAAGAGGGTCAACTGTTCGGCAGATTCCGGCAGACGGCCAAGTGCAATCAAACAAACCGCCCGGACCACATAAGGATAATAGAACGGTAGTCCTTCATACTCGTTTTCTGCCATGGCAATGAAATACTCCATAGCCTTAGCCGCTCGAACATAGTCAGAATCAGCCAGCCCGGCCTTGCACCGCCTTACTGCATCCTGCAGCCGGAAGTACAGTGTGTTGGCACGTTCTTTATCCCTGGGCACCCGATGTTCAAGTTCGTTCTCGACCCGCTGCATGAGCGGTAGCCGGGGTGTATCGGCAATGATGCCCACATACGGAATGGCAATATCCTGACATATTCGGGCAACGGCATTCTCAAGTTGCGGATGCTGACCAGGTTTTCCATTGAATTCATGGTATCGGATCGATCTCAGTTCTGAAAAGGGGTCAGGCCAAACATCTATCTCCACTGCTGACGTTTCGACCAGGGGGATAATTCGTAAGCCGGTATCTGCTTGACAGGCCAATGCACATGCCACTTCCATCCGGGTGTAGACGGATTTCATGCTGTTTTTGCTCACAACCGGAATGAATAACGAACTGGAGCGGACCCGATCATGCAAGTATTTATCGATCCGTTTTCCGCCCGGTATCTCTTCTCCTTCATCTGCATATACCCACACATCCAGTGCCTGTGCTCGTATACGTGAAAGCAGGGATGGAACAAAAGAATCCTGACTTGAAAATGAAAAAAATGTTTTATGAGACATATCCAGATTCCCGTTTAATCCGATGGTGGGATTAAGACTGTCGGTGTTGAAATCTGCGGTTCCGGCTGCACACCTGAGATCTGGCGCATGAAAGAATTGTAAATTTGCGGAGATTCTGCCTTGATGTGCCGGAACAAGGCTGAGTAAAGCATTGTTTTTACAAGTGCTTGATAAACAGGCGGATTGCCTCCTTCAAGCGCTGCCATACGGTCTGAAAGGCTGCGGCTGAGATCCGGTAATTGTTGAAAGTAATTGGTATCAATGTATTCTTCGAGCATTGCTTGAGATTCTTGGGCACCTAATTGCCGAATGAATTCTTCTTCTGAAACGCCTTGTTCCATCCTGACAGATCCTGAACTTATCTTTTCCATCATCCGTTGAGTGAATTGATCGTCAAGATCGGGTTGTTGCAAAAATTCCTCCTGGATCACCTCGATGTCTTTGGAGAGCCGCCAGCATGCCCAATAAGGCCTGCCCTGGAACTTAAGAGAAACAGTTTCATTGTTTTCGGTTAAATGTATGCGGACCCCCTGATCAACATCGGTGATAACATAGGAGCGAGGATTTCCGGAGTGGTATATCTTGTTGAGCTCTTCGAAATCACGTTGGTTGCGATCAACATCCCGAAGCTGTTCACCAGGACCTGTGATGGGATGATTGTTCTCATAAATATTCTCTGGTGCAATATTATGGAAAGCCAGTAAATCAGCCTGCATCAAACGCAATCCCAGCAATGTGTCATTAAATGACGTGTGATAATTCAGGATCCGTTGGCCAGCCTGTTTTCTGTTTCTGTCTTCTTCAGTATCCTGGAGTTCACCAAAAAGCGTAAAAATGGCCCCCTGCTCACCTTCAGCGAATCCTGCAACCGGAATGGCAATCCAGTCATGGACGGGTAAGATGATGGTATGCTGTCTTTTTTCCTTTTCGACGACAATACGCAACCGCTGTCCATCTGTTTCACTCGGATGATAGGAAAGTCCGATCACCCGGCTTCCATCTGTAAATTCAGAGACAGCGTTGAAAGCGACGCCACCCACACCCGAACAGAATCCAAATGATTTGACACCTTGGGCCGCTTTCATGCTGTTGATGAGAGGCTTTGCCGGAGATGTGGCAAATGAAAAGGCGCCCGCCATAATTTGAGGCCATGCCGGCAGCGCAAGTATGCCCGCAAGTAAAACCATGCTGATTGTTAACAGCCATCCCCGCATCACCTTGACGGCCGTCCTGCCATGTTTTTTTGATTTCATTTGTCATTCCTTTTGACGTTGGGTGTTTGATTGGGTCTTGGAATTAAAGTAACCCAATATAATTATGCAGTTTTCCTTTTTAATCGGATTTTCAGGCCTGCGGTCCACAGCAGGGAAGGAAATTCACACACCGCCTCGCGGTCATAGCCCTTGATTTCATCGCTCAAATCATCCCAGGTCACCAGGTAGGGGCTGATCTTTGCGTGCTCATCTTTTTCCCTGCCATACCGCCATCCGGCCCGGAGCCGTTCCACATTCCATCGGCCATGTTCCATTTCCGCCATCCATTCGATCTCTTTCTGAGTGAAATCCGGGGGAACCAATTCTTCCCCGGGTGTCGCTGCAATGATTTCAAAGCCGGCCTGTTGCAGAATTTGTGTGGAACAGATTATTTGCTGACGGTTGGAATTTTGGAAATCCGGCAACAAAGATTCCCAGGGTTGCAGGTTGGGATCCTTGGGCAGGGCCTGCATTCTTTTTTGACAATAGGTTGCATGGGCATGAATGGCAAGTGCTTCCACCTGGTCGTCGGTCAGAGGGGAGACAGGGTCGGATATGAACAGCTTGACCGTCATCCGGTCTGGAACCAGGGGCAGCAGGGTTGGGGAGTCTTTCCAGGCCGGATCGGTCAGGAGTTCGTCCGCAGCCCGACCGCTGTCTGTGAGAATGCCTGCCCGGGCGCCCAGGGTCAATGCCAGGCGGTATTCAAAAGCGGAAATATCACCGCCGCCGATGCCCACCACCTTGATCTGCCCGGGGTCCATGCCGCTTGCCAGAAGGTCGATCCACATCTGCAAGGGTTCCAGCGGGCTGAAATCCAGGCCGGTGGTCATGATATGGCGGTGGTACCGGACATCCGGGCGGGCATGGGCGGGCATGGACCGGGGAAGATAGGCCATGGCCTGCAGCTGTCCGGAAGGATGGTTTTCCTGAAGCGATCCCGCCAGTTTTCCGACTCCGCTCAGGGTGCCTCCGGAAATCACCGTTCCTGCAAAATGGGCAAATGCCTGATCCAGCAGCGGCTGGAAACCGGCCATCCGGGATTCATCGGCAGCGGCGCAGGAACCGGCCAATACAACCACAGGACCCTGGTATGTGATATCAGGGGTTTTCATTTGTTGTAAGCTGTTGTCTGCAGCTTCCCTTAGTCGTCTGACATCCGGTTCATTCAATGATTTTGGATCAACCGTCGTGAAATGGGTCTTGAAGAAACGGGCAAGAAACATGAGCCGCAGCACGGCGTCATATCCGGGCAACCCGTGTTTGAGCCGTTCCAGGTGATACAGAAAATCGATCTCTGACTGGATCTGTTCCGAGTAAACCGAATTCTGATCGCTCAGGCAGATCCGCAGTCCTCCCAGGTAGGCCAGAAGTGCGGTATCCGGCATATTCAGGTAAAGAAAGAAACGGCCGGTGAAGAAAAAGGCCATGGGAAGCTCGATGCCGGCTTCTGCATGGGCCTTGCAGGTGTCAATGGCTTTGAGCAGGGTGGGCCGCATCAATGGCAGGTGAGACAGGGTCTGCCGGGACAGGATTTCACTTTCCAGGTACGCCCCCAGGTAGTAGGGGTTGTCCGGCTTGAGTTCATAGGCCCGGGCCAGGTGATCATGGATGCGGGCGTTTTTTTCCACCTGCCGGCTGTTTTTCAGGGCCCAGGCCAGGCAGGCATGGGTCTGGGCATCTTCAGAGTCCAGGGCCAGGGCCTTTTCCAAAAGAGCCATCCCCCGGAGATAGTCATCGCCATCCGGTCGGCTTCGGTTGGCCCGGCAAAGGGCATGCCCCAGTTCCCGGAGGACCTGAAAGCCGGCATCCCGTTCAAACGGGGCAAGCACGTCGATCACCCGGACCCAGTCCTCCGCAGCCCGGCAGATGTCGGCGATCTGGAGGGCATGGCCGGTTTTGGCATCCGGATTCGGTTCCTTGTCAAGGATCGTTTTCAAGGTATCCAGTTTTTCCTTTCGCCGGTCTGCAGGGAGATAGGCCCCATGGTTGGCTGCATAGGTGTCCAGCCGGCTGACGAACCTGGCAAAGTTCTGGTCCGCTTCCTCGAGGGCTGCGGCCAGGCGGTTCATCTCCCGGTGCCATCGATCCGGGGGGGTGAACATGTTCTTGTACAGGCTGTCATGGCTGATGCCGGCCCAGGCATGCTGAAGCATGGTACGCACCTGGATTTCAGCCTTGAATCCTCCGGCTGCCAGCTCAGGGGGAACGGGGATATCCAGGATCGGGTCTTTTTTCTGGCTGGAAACCTGCACAATATAATGAACGGACAGGTACCCGAACTCCGACACCCCAAGGGTGGTGCGCTTGTCGATACTGTTGGCGATGTCGATGACAAAATGGTCCTGGATGAACCGGCTGATGCGGTCCACCTCCACCTGGGTCTGTGTGATGACCCGGGCACCGCAAAGATCGGTGAACTGGTTCACCGGATCATGGTATTTCCAGGCTTTGAGGACTGCTTTGGCTGTAAAGCTGGACAGGGTCTTGGCCCGGACCTGTACAATGGCCAGGGGCGAATATGTTTTGCAGGCCTTTTTCAGTATCTTTTCAAGAAGCGCTGCATAGGATTCATAAAGTGGCTGTACTGCCAGGTACTGCTGGACCTGTTCATCGATATCCATCGGTTTGATGGGATTCAACGTCATTTCTGCTCCTTTGGTAATGAATGCGGATCATTGTTTCCAAAAGCGGGCCAGGCCTTCATCATTGCGAAAGGCAAGCCGGTAGGCAGCCAGTTCATCGGGCCGGATAAAGGCATGGTCAGTGGATTCCCGGTTCAGCCTGATGTCTCCGCTGACCCGGGCAGTAAAGTAAAAATTGATGCAGTGCATCTCTTTTTCAGAAAACGGCAGGCTGTCCTGGTAGAACAGGAACTGCAATGCCGTGCAGTCCAGATCAGTCTCCTCCTTGAGTTCCCTGCGGGCCGCCTGTTCCACGGTATCGCCGTAATCGATTTTTCCGCCGGGCAGACACCATTGTCCTTCCGCGTAAGTGCCCTGGCTCCGCTTGAGAACCAGCACCCTTTGACGGGTATCGGTGATGATCAGGCGGACGGCCGGTACGGGTATCGGGTGGGTTGCTAACATGGATGGTTTCCTTAAGGCATGGCCATCGGCGACTGTCCGGGCGGCCGCCGATGGCACGGCTATTCCCTTTATCGGGCAAGGGCGCTGTAAAGAATCAGTACAGCGGCCAATTCATCAAAGTTGCCCAAATGCCGAATATCATCGGCAATCCCGCCGAACTCATTGTTGAGATAGGTCGGGGTCGCCTGCTGGCCAACCCCGATTATGGCAACAAATATGCGGTTGTTGGGATAAATATTGCGAATGACTTGTTTTACGTCATTAGGGGATTGGGTATCCTTTCCATCGGTAATCAGAATGATCACGTTGTTGTAAAATCCAGGCAGGTTCCCGTCATGTTCCACAGAGGCAATGGTCGCTTTTGCAAGGGCTGTATAGAGAGCTGTGTGACCGTGGTTGGGGTGTTGCAGCTGTCTCATCTGTTGTGTCAGCACACTTAGTTGTGATTCGTTTGACCCGTTGATATAAGGTGTTTGCATATACTGATCATTTCCTCCGAACCATGCCACAGACAGAAAATCAGCCCGTTCACCAATGTTGATGGGCAACTGGCTCGCCTCATATATAAGGTCGATAAAATTGCCTGCCGCGCGGTTCATGGTGTTGAAATCTTTTTCCTCGATGGAGCCTGATGCATCCAGGACAAGGGTAAAAATCGTGGGGGCTGCAACAGCGGTGCTGGCAAAGCAAAAGCAGATCAGGCAACCCAAAAAAATATGTCTGAGTTTGGTTATCATGGTCAATCCCTCCTTTCTAAGGCGTTTCAATGGCCTGTTTCAGGTTTGCGGCAATGGCGTGGATGGTTTGGATCTTTTCCAGAGGCAGCGGCTGGTCGTCGGGATTGTACATGTGCTTTTTGATTTCCGGCAGTTTCCCGGCAATGGCTGACAGGGCCGGAGAGTCTTTAACCATCAGTTCAAGATTTTGGAGGGTCCGGATATAGATATCCACAATATAATCCATGGACAGGATCTTTGAGCTTTCCGCATGGTAATTTCTGACAAGTTCGTCCGAAACAAGGTACAACAGTTCAACCCATCCTCCCAGGCTGACCAGCATGGCCATGCTGTTGTCGCCTTTGGTGCGCAAAACGGTTTCTGCCTCGGCAAACAGCAGGTCGATGTGATGCCTGATTTTTTCATGATCCTGGGATTTCAGAGCTGTTTTAAATGAATCGATTTCCTGAAGATCCTCTTTGAGCCCCAGTTTTTCAGTAAACTTCAGGATCATTGCCCCCAGTTTTTCCAAGTCCCGGGGGTCGACTGGCTGTGATCCAAAGACCATCATGATCCCGTCGGAACATCTGGCACCCAGGTTCAGGGCGATTTTTGTGCCGCTGGTGTAGGAGTCGGTGAAATTGGGTGTGATGTCACCGGTAAAGGTGAACTCATAGGATTCCAGCGCAGACTGGATGGTTGCCGGCCTGGGAATGACATAAACGATTTCCATTTTGTCTTTCATGTCATCGATCAATTGCGTTTTCAGGGGCGGTTTGTTTGCTTCGGGCTGAGCAGCCCATGCCGTGACGGAAAAACACAGCAGCAGGGCAAGAAACACGCCTGTGATCAATAAAGGATAAACGCGGGTTCCGGGTTCATTTTTTTTCATACAGTTACCTCCTTGTAAAGAATATTAAATGGTTGTTTGAAAACTGTGTAAAAGAAATACTTGGTTACAGGGTCATTCGATATGTAATGGGTCACCTCCTTTCTATTGATTACCGTCGTCTGGCCACAATTGAGACCCGAACAAAACCGATTCCAAGCAAAATGACAAGATACGCGGATAACACTATAATATCGAGGAACCATGTTCTGGCAGGTAACGCATCTTTCTCCGTCTGAAAGAGATCATGGCGGGGAGCGGTGAAATCTCCCCGGCGCAGCGGGGTGTTCCCTGTACCGATGTTTTGTATGGTTTCATTCAAAGACGGGGATTTCTGATTGAAAACCTGATCATGGTATTGGTTCACGACATCGATTTCATTGTTTTTCCGAACATCGAGTTCACGCTTCTGGGTCAGGGTGGCAGCCTGGCCTCTCAAGGTCTGATAACGGATGTCGATCTCGTTGAGTTCACGCTGCCGCTGCCTTTGGTTACGCCCGACAGGGTGCAGGTCATAATTGGCCGTGACCAGAAATTCGAAAGCCCAGCTGGCCGGTAACAAACGGGCGATGACCGGGGCGCGGGTTTTATCGGCCGGGTATTGCCAGGGGCATTTCTCCTCCAGCAGGGTGTTGCAGTGCCGTTCGATGAAGTACAGACCGTCGCCGGTGCGGTCAAAGGGCAAAAACCCGCCGCCGAGAATGATCTGGGGGATGAGAATCAGCGGCACGAAATTGTAGGCGGCCAGGACCGAGGAGGTCAGGGTGGAAAACAGCAGGCCGAAAGCGATGCCGATGAAGGTGATCAGGGCCATCAAGCCGGCATTGACCCAAAGCATGTGTTCGACCCCGAGAATCCAGTGGGCCGGAATCAGGAAGGCCAGGCACTGGACCATGCCAAACAGGGCCAGTACGAGGTATTTGGCTGTGAAATATCCGTTGATGGAGATGTCGTTGAGCCGCTCCCGCTGAAGAAGGGGCTCATCTTTGATGATTTCGAAAACCCCGGCCATGAGCCCGAAAAACATGCCAGTGATGATGGAAAGAAAGAGAAAGTGGGGATATTGCTGGTTGGTGACAATGGAATAAGGCTCCCCATCCGGGGCGTACTTGAATACCGATGCGATCAAAATACCCAGAACCGGCGGAATGACCAGGGTCAGGATCTGATTCAATCGGTCCCGGGATTTTTTCAGCATCTGGCGTTTGACCTGCAGGGGAAACTGTTTCAAGGCCTCCTGAAAGGTCAGGGCCGGGGACAGCATCTTATCTTTCCCCGGCGGCGGCAACTCCAGCTGGGGGTCGGGTGGCGGATTTGTTTTCCAGAAATCCGGGGAGACCTCTTCCTGGGCATCCAGGAGGATTTCAGGCCGGGTGTTCTTGCATGCGGAACACTCCACCTCGGTGACAGCCATGGACCGGTCCGGGAAAACATCGTTGAAAAAGGTCAGGGCTTCCAGGGGAGGCCCCACAAACAATTGCTCTCCCTCCCGGTTGAGCACCAGTACCTGGTCGAATTTTTTGTAGATGACCGATGAAGGCTGATGAATGACGATGATAACGATCGTTCCTGCGGCGGTCAGTGTCTTGAGCTGATCGATCACCTTTTCCGAGTCTTTTGAAGAAAGGCCGCTGGTGGGTTCGTCCAACAGCAGGAGTTCCGGCTGGTTGAGCAGTTCCATGCCCATGTTCAACCGCCGTCTCTGACCGCCGGAAAGCCTTGCCTTTCCGGCAACCGCCATATTTTTTTTGTGTTGGATACCAAAAGATTCCAAAAGGGTATCAATGCTGCCTTCAATGGTTTCTTCGGGACGGCTGGACCAGGTTTTCAGGCGTTGATAAAATAACAGATTTTCTCTGACTGTCAGGGCACCATCCAGGATGTCGCCCTGGGGGGCATGTCCCAGTTGGCGCCGGATGGAAAAAAGACCCCGGGGACATACCCGGCCGTTGACATGAATGATGCCCTGTTCAATTTTCATTTTGTCCAGCAGGGCGCTGATAATGGAAGATTTGCCAGAACCGGAAGGCCCCATGACCGCCATCATCTCTCCGCTGTTCAGAGAGAAGGAGATGTTGTAAATCTCGGGCGTTGTTTTGGTAACGTGTCTGGCCGTCAGATTTCTTACCATAATGTTCCGGATGCGGGTTTCAGGCATCCGGCTTGGGTGTGAATTCATAGTTTTTATTACCTTTGCAGTGGAAAAGCTCCGCCCTGTCGGTTACATCTGGTCGAGCATAATATTGTGATTTATGTTATTGAAAATACGTTGTAAAGTGTTTTTACTTTCCACACGGTTTTTTCCCGCCAATCTAGGTAAAAACCCCTATCGTTGATTAGGTAAAAACCCCTATCACATGCTTTTGTTATCCTGTGTCCGATCAGGTTGACCGTTTTATTGCAAACTGCCTGCCACCATGGCGGTTCAAAAAAAATTTGAAACACAACCATCTTATATTAAAGCTTTATTTGGTATGCGACCTATTTTTCTTCAGCCTTGGGGACCTGTTTTTGGTTGAGTTATCATGTTGAGTTGTTATGATGACGGTACGTTTCAGGTTGAATGGGTCATGGATATGGGAGGGGGGTGTGAGAGTGTCAATCGATACGGTTCTGTTTTCCCGGCAAAATGAGAAAGATACCACCGAACGATTGTCCCTGGATATGGATGAGGTGGCGGCATCGGGTGTCCCCTGGCCGCATGACAGTCCTGCAATTGCGGTGTTTTCGGAAAAGAGCAGGGAAATGATCTTTGCCGGCATCAAAAATGTTGCAGACCGGGGCTGCCAGCATGAAGCGGTCGGACTTACACGGTTGCTTGAAACAGCAACACACCAGATCCCCCTGGCAATGGCAAAATACAGCCAGCTCGGCCGATTGACAGGCAGCATTCGATCTTATCTTGCAAAAGAAAGTCTGCCCAGCAGATATTCGATACTTTTGATCAAGGACCCCCTTTTCAGAACATTATGGAATACCATCCCGGACCGGGCAGAGAATGACTTTCATCCCATCACCCGAAAGATACCATCGGCCGGGCGGGGTGATCTTTTTGCGCTCATGCCGGTCATCGAGGAAGATTCAGACATCAGGAACGAATTTATCGGCAGTTCAAGAGAAGCCGGGTTCATCCGGCAACTCATTATGCGGGCGTCACAAAATGATGCACCTGTGCTTATTTTGGGTGATTCAGGAACCGGGAAAGGGAAAATCGCCAGTCTGATTCATACACTGAAACATCAAAAAAAACAGACATTAATTACGGTAAATTGTGGGGCCATCCCTTATGATCTGTTTGAATCAGAGCTGTTCGGGTACAGAAAAGGGGCGTTTACCAACGCTGTCCAGGACAAGAAAGGGTTATGGGAATCTGCCGGCCAGGGGACATTGTTTCTGGATGAAATCGGGGATTTGAGCCTCCACCATCAGGTGAAGATACTCAGTGCACTGGATATGAAACAGGCCAGACCAGTCGGAGCGACAGAAGAGGTTCCCCTCTGTGCCCGGGTGATTGCAGCTACCAACCGCCATCTTTATTCAATGGTGAAACAGGGGCAGTTCAGGGAAGATCTCTATTACCGGCTCAGACAGGGAATGCTGATCCACACCTGGCCCCTGAGAGAACATAAAGAGGATATCCCGCTGATCGCCGGCATTTTGTGGGAGAAAATCCATCAAGGCAGATGTCCGCCGCTTTCAGAGGAAATACTCTCCAGCCTGAAAGCGTATCCATGGCCCGGAAACGTCCGGGAACTGAAATCCATTCTCAACAACCTTCATACCTTTTTTCATGAAGTCAGGGAGTTGACCGTCAGACATTTACAGGCGATCTTTGTTTATGATGGACATGGCCGGTTGCCGTATTGTTCCGGGGCACTGAGCGATTCAACGCACAGGCTGGCTGACAGGATTGAAAAAATCCGCAACCTGGTTCGGGCGGAAGAACTGGTTCAGTCGATCATCAATGAGATGACCCCGTTTTTTGCAGCTGATCCAGAACCGTTGAATGTATCGTTGCTATCGGCCAATCTCAATGTCCGGCTTCAGGAACTGGAGATGCTTTTTCTTTATCCACACAGACTGGGAAATCCGGAGACGTTTGAATCGTTGAACAACATGCGGGCCAAGCTGCTTTTTTTCAAAAGTCTACTGGAACAGGATGAAGCCAGTGCCCGAAGTTTCTGGCAAAAAAATGCCGAGGGCTTTCTGGAGAAAACCAGACAGGCGGTATCCAAGATGATCGGAGAGATCCTGAATTAAGGCTGTTTGCCGGGTCACCAGTTTGCGGTGGTGATGGTTTAACTCATGATAGATAATCGGAAACTCCGCCAGTTCACTTTGAGTTTTTTTTATGATGCATAGGCTCAACATTAAAATCTGAGCTAAACCCACAGGTACAAAAAACAGCCGATATAAATCACGGCAACGGACAGGGCGATCACCATCCGGACAAAGGACAGTTCAAACGCGTGCTGGATCATTTTTGCCGTCACTGCCAGTCCGTAAAGACCGGTTATGCCACAAACAATGATGATGGCGGGACCAGGAGGGGACTGAGCCTGAAGGATTGCCAGAAACGGGGCCACAGGCCACAGGGAAATGGCGGCAACGCCGAGAGTGAAATAGGCGGTCAGGAATGCGGCGTTCCCGCCCAGGGCTTTCAGGAACACCCAGATGAACAATGCGGCCCCGGCATGCATGAGAAACGCCACTGGAATGCCGGCCAGAGTCAGCTTAAGCAATCCCTGACCCAGAAGCATATCCCGGCTGAGCCAGGCGGCCGTACCGCCATAGATAAGCCCCAGCAGGGACACATGGCATATGCAGATCCAGGGCAGGTGGTTCAGTGGGAGCAGTCTGACACCAGTTGGGTCCAGTCTGGCAATCCGGGTCATGGCGGCGGAGTAGGTCATGGAGAGCCTTAAGTGTTAAGTGTTAAGTGTTAAGCCGGTGACGGCACAGGGCTGTTATGATTTGTTGCGACCGCCGGGGCATGGGAGGGTATTGAGCGGGGTCCGGCCCCGGGCGGGCCGGGGCCGGGCCCCATTCATGGGTGAAGGTTACCAGGGCTGCAGGCCCCAGATAAAGACAGCGACGCAGACCGCTGAGATGATCAACGGCCACTTGATGCCGTTGTACCGGGATTCGTCATAATCAGGTCCCCAGCCGTGGATCCGATCGATCACCTGTTTGTCCGCCAGGGTCGGGGCATAGGCTTTCAGCGCAGGCATCCGGTTAAAGGCGATGGACAGGATGATGAACATGGCAAAGCTCAAGGGAATGGTCACCATGCCGCCGGACATGCCCAATGCCGCCACCAGACCCGATCCGACGCAGATGGAGGGCAGCACATGGGGGGAGATCACAATAAAGATGATTCCGCAGACCATGGAGGAGATGATCAATGCCAGTTTGTTGGCCTCTTTCCACCACACCCCCAGCAAAATGGCCGGGGTGGCCGTGGTGGCCAGCAGACCGAATGCCCACAGAATACTGGTCACCAGGAATCGCGGGGGATTGAACGCCATGAGAACGGCAGCCAGTCCGCCCAGCCCCAGGGCCGCATATCCCCATTTCATCTTTTTGGCGGATTCCATGTTGGGGGCGATGATGCCCAGCAGATCCGATCCCACCAGCCCGGCGATGGCCATGAGGTTGCCGCCGATGGTGGACAGCCCGGCAGCGATGGCCCCGCCCATGACAAAGGCGGCCACCAGAGTGGGGTTGTAAAACACGTTGAGGATCAGGATGGTCTGGTCCGCTTTTTCAATGATCCGGCCCGTGGTGGCGGTAAAATAGTTGCCGGCAAAGCCCACCACATAGGTTCCTGAAAACAGCAGGCCTAAAAACAGGGCAAACCAAACCACGGCCCATCGGGCGCTTTTGACTGAGGATGAGGTAAACACCTTCATGGCCAGATGAGGCAGGGCCACGGGTCCCAGGGTAAAGGCCGGGATCAGGGCAAAATACCACCGGAAATCGTATTTCATGTCAAAAAACGTCGGGATGTTTTTGATCATGTCCGGCACCATGTCCCCATAAGCCAGGGGCGGAAACCACCATCCCGAAGACCCCATGGCCTTCATGATGGCACCCATGGGCACGATCATGGCAATGGTCATCACCACCATCTGAAAGGCCGCGTTGTAGGTGGCCCCGTACATCCCGCCGATGGTGATGAATCCCACCGTGGCAAGACCCGCCACAATGATGGCGATATTATACGGCACGCCGAACAGCAGCTCGAACGCCTGTCCCAGTCCCACCATCTGGCCTAAGGCATACATGATCATGATCAGAATCATCCAGCACACGATCACGATGGTGGAGGGTTTTCCATACCGCTGCCGGATAAAACTGGCCGGGGTGAATGCTTTCATCCGCCGAAGGCTGGTGCCGTACAGCAGGGTGAGCAAAGGGATGGAGATGGCCCATTGGATCCACAAATATACAAACGGTACCTGCAGCCGCAGGATCAGGGCGATGACCCCTAAAAATGTGGCCAGACTGGCCCATGTGGCCGCCATACCCAGTCCGTTGGTCACCGGACCGATGGAGAACCCGGCCGCGTAAAAATCTTCGTCCGACGCTGTTTTCCGGCTCGAAAAATAACCGACCGCATAAAAAATAGCAAACAGGATAATCACCATTCCCAGTCCGATCCAGACGTTGTTTAATGCATATTCCGCAGGCATGGTGTCATCTCCTTATTTTTGAGTATTTTCGGTTGAGGTGTCGGTTTCAGGGGCCAGGGTTTTGACGTATTCTGCCATTTCATCGTCAAATTTGTTGCACACCAGGGTCATTGCCAGGCAGACCGCGGCAATGCCGAACCATCCCAGCAGAATGGGAATGATATACTGGATGGGAAACCCCCACAGGGTTCCCTGCTGAAGGCCGGGAAAAAGAACGAAAATGGATGCGGAATGTCCGGTTAAAAGCAGCAGCACGGTGAATATAATCGTGATCCGGATTTCCTTTTTGTAAATTTTTTCTTTCATGGATTGTCTCCCTTTTTAAGATGTCATAACCATTTTATCTTCCCCATTCCGAATCCCGCAGTTCAATCCGCCGGATTTTGCCGCTGATGGTTTTGGGCAGTTCATCCACAAATTCAATTTTTCTCGGATACTTGTAAGGGGCCGTGGTTTTTTTCACATAATCCTGGATCTCCTTGACCAGCGCGTCACTGGGCTTGTAGTTCGGTGCCAGGATCACAAAGGCTTTCACCACCTCGCCTCTGGTTTCATCCGGACTGGAGACCACGGCGGATTCGGCCACGGCCGGGTGTTCGATCAATGCGCTTTCCACCTCAAAGGGACCGATGCGGTACCCTGAGGTGAGAATGACGTCATCTGATCTGCCCACAAACCAGAAATACCCGTCCTCATCCACATAGGCCCGGTCCCCGGTGAGATACCAGCCCGGAATAAAGGCGGCTGCCGTCCGGTCCGGTTCTTTCCAGTATTCCTTGAACAGTCCGATGGGACGTTCCGGCTCGATGCGCACCGCAATATCGCCTTCTTCATCGGGGCCTAAGATATTGCCCTGGTCATCGATCACATGCAGATCAATGCCCGGCGTGGGTTTGCCCATGGATCCGAACCGGGGCGGAATGCAGGGAAAATTGCCCGCCAGGATCACGGTTTCGGTCTGGCCGTAACCATCCCGGATGGTACAGCCCGTGGCTTTTTTCCACACCTCGATGATTTCCGGGTTCAAAGGTTCGCCGGCACCCACGCAATGGCGCAGGGTGGGAAATTTGTATTTGGAAAGATCCTGGAGCACCAGCATCCGGTAGATGGTGGGGGCCCCGCACATGGTGGTGATGGGGTATTTGGATAATAGACCCAGCGTGATTTTGGGATCAAACCGGTCCGTATGATGGACAAACTGGGCCGCCCCCTGGTTCCAGGGACCGAAATAGCTGGACCAGGCCGCCTTGGCCCATCCCGTGTCCGACACATTCCAGTGCATGTCTTCGGGTTTGAGATCCAGCCAGTATTTGCCGGTGACCATATGTCCATATCCATAAGAATGGGCATGCAGCGCCATTTTGGGGAATCCCGTGGTGCCGGAAGTGAAATAGACCAGACAGTTGTCATCTGCTTTGGTTTTTGCGGTTTCAAATTCGTCGGATGCCTGGTCCATGGCCTCATCCCAGAAAACCCACCCCTCTTTGGGCTCAGTGATGACAATCTTTGTTTTCACGGTGGGACACTTGTCTGTGACTTCGTCAAAAGCGCCGGCAATGTCCGGTGTGGTGATGATGCACGCCGCTTCGGATTTGTTGGCCCGGTATTCCAGGTCCTTGGCCGTCAGCTGGGTGGTGCCCGGCGCGATCATGGCCCCGCACCGGATACACGCGGTAAAAGCGATCCACCATTCAATGTTTCTGGGAAGCACCACAATGACCACATCCCCCTGGCCGATGCCCCGGGATTTGAACACGTTGGCCAGTTGTTTGGAGGCTTTGCTGAGCTCGTAAAATGTTTTTCTGATCTCAGTGCCGTGGTCATCCACCCAGAGCATGGCCAGTTTTTCCTTATCTTCGGCCCATTTGTCAAACACGTCTGAAGCAAAATTGTAATACTCCGGAACCTGCCATTTGAACTCTTTGTACTCTTTTTCATAATCGGTCATGTTGGGTTGTACGGTCATAAGCGTTCCCTTCCTTTGAAATAGAGGTTGTCAGGTGAGATATTCGCCTGTATGTCGTATAGTAAAGGAAAATCAATCCCACAATCGGTGAAACACTGATTTTCACTGTAGGTGGATGTATTCGGATTTGTAGGGAAAAACCTGACAGGTTGTCGGATCAGGAGATGACAAAGGCTTTGAAGGGCCGATTATTCCGGCACTGTGGTGATCTGGCCGGTTTTTTCGAAATGCACGGCGCACCGGACCAGTTCATTGGCATGTTTCAGATTGAGTTTGGTTTTGATTCTTTCCCGGTAGGTGCCGATGGTTTTAATGCTTAAAAACAGTCGCACGGCAATTTCCCTGGAGGAATATCCTTTGCCGATGAGCTTGAACACCTGCATTTCCCGGTGCGTGAGCCGGTCAATGGGGGATTTTTTCCGAATATCACTGGTGCCTGTGATATTGGACAGGATATGCTCTTTCACAGAATCATTCAGATAAACTTTGCCCGCAAGCACGTGGTGAATGGCCTCCACCACCGATTCCATGGCCTCCTGTTTCATGATGTATCCTTTTGCCCCGGCATGCAGGGCCCGCTGGGCATACAGGTATTCATCATGCATGGACAGCACCAGCACGGGAATGTGGGGGTGGTGTTTGTTCACGTGCCGCACCAGATCGATGCCGTCGGAATGTTTCAAAGAAATGTCTGCGATAATCAGGTCCGGAAACACGGATTCGATTTCCCTGATGGCGTCGTCCACATCCTTGGATTCGCCGGATGCGGTTAAATCTTCTTCCTGATTGATCAGTTCAGCCAGGCCGAGCCGGAAAATGGGGTGGTCTTCCACCAGCAGTATTTTCTTTTTTATCATCATTACTGCATGCCCATACCATGTTTTTGGGGTTTGTGCAATCTTGTGCGATTCTCCGGAAAATGCAGGGCACTGACCGGCAGTTTGAGGGTGACGCAGGTGCCGGTGTCACTGGATTCAATGTCCAGGGATCCTCCCATGAGTTTGGTTCGGTAATTCATGATGCGAAGTCCCATGCCTGAGGATTCACCGGAAGGGGCAAACCCCGTGCCGTTGTCCTTGACGGCCAGGGAGAATGACATATTCCGGTACGCCATCTCAATGACGATATGGTCGGCCCCTCCGTGGCGGATGGCGTTCTGGACCGCTTCCTGGGCGATATGATAGATATTGCTGTTCACCATGTCGTTTCCGGCCGGGATTTTTTCATGGTACAGCAGGGCGCAGGTTACCTGGTGAACGGTTTTGGTGTTGGTCGCCAGTTCCTGTAATGATGAAAGCAATCCATGTTTGAAATAGACCGGACACAAGCCCCGGGCCAGCAGCCGGGTTTTTTTTATGGCCTCCTGAATCAGGCGGGTGATGTTTTCCACAGACCGGGCCGCATCCGGTGCGGTTTTTTCCACCCGGGTTTTCAACACTTTGCTCAGCCCTTCCACGCCGATGAGGTGGGGACACAGGTCATCGTGAAGATCATTGCCGATTTTCTGGCGCTCTTTTTCTCCGATTTCCATGATCGCTTTTTCCAGCTGTTTCACCTGGGAGACATCCCGGTGGGTGATGACCGTGCCTAACGGGTTCCCGTTTTTGTCCCGGTATACGGATCCCCGGAGGGTCACTTCGATAAGACGGCCGTCTCTGGCTTTCCGGGTGGTTTCCGTGCGGGGGAGCACCAGGCCTTCCAGGATGGCCTGAATTCCTTCCATGGCCTGTTTCCATTGTTCTTCCGGTACAAAATGGTCCATTTTCTTCCCCAGGCTGTCTTCCAGGGTGTAACCGAATACCCGGGTGAACGCCGGGTTGAAATAAGTGACATGCCCTTCCATGTCATAAACGATGATGGGGTCAGGCGCGGCCTCCATCACGGACCGGTATCGTTCTTCACTTTCCTGTAACGCTTCCTGGACCTGTCTGCGTTCGGCAATCTGGGCCTTGAGGTCCCGGCTGTAGGTTTCCAGTTTTTCCATGAATGAGTTGTAGTAAAACGAGATCTGGCCCACCTCATCCAGCGAATGCGGAATCACCATGCGGTTGGAAAACCCTTTTCCGGTATCGATGTCTTCATTGAGCCGGTCCATGAGGTTTCGCAGCGGTTCCGTGATGGTGGCACCCAGAAAAAATGTGATGGGGATAAACACCAACAGGGACGTCAGTCCCACAATCATGATAAAATTTTTGATGGTCGTGAGCGGAGAAAAAAAATCGTCCATATGGATGGCGGATGCCACCGTCCATTGATATTCAGGAATATGATTGAAAAATATTCGGTTTTTTCCAGCAAAGTTCCCGGATTTTTCCGGCCATGACACCGTATGAATCCCGTCTTTTTGTTCAGAAATGGTTTTGAAAAACCGGTCCGCATGTTCCGGGTTTGAAAAGATATTTGCATGTTGGTGTGCCGGAGGAATGATCAGATTGTTTTCCGCATCCAGAACACAGGCATATCCGGTTTTCCCAAAACGCTGACCCTGGATGGATTTTTCAAAATCACTGATCTCCATGAGTTCTGAAAATTTTTTCCGGTAGGAAGAGACCGTGATCATCCAGTCCCAGGGGGCAAAATATTCAAGATACAATGCCTTGGGCTGTGGAAAGTCATCATCCGGATTCTGCCAGTCATACTCGATGTATCCTTTTTTCTGGGCCACCATTTCCTGAACAAAGGCATGGTCGGAAATATCCAGGCCTTCCAGCAGTTTTTTGGGATGTCTGACCACGCGGCCGGTCCCGTCCAGAATACAGATATAGCCATGGGTGCCGATTTTCTGGGCCAGCATGATGTCTGCCGCCTGTTTTTGGGCCTGTTCAAGGGTCAGGCTGCCATCGGCCTGACGCTGGTACAGGTGCGTAACGATCTCCAGATTTTTTTCCGCTGTGGCCCGCAGATAGTTTCGGATGGACACGGATGCGGCCGTCCTGACATTGTTGACCATGGCTGCTGTGGCGTTTTCCAGCATGGTTTCGATATTTTTCTCAACATTTTGTTTTACAATGGAATAGATGGTGAGACTGGAAAGACCCATGATCACGACAAAAGTGACGGAGAAGACACACAGGATCTTATAACGGATGGGCAGGTTCTTAAACAGGTATGACAGGTTCATGGTTCCCCGCTAAAATGGGTTTATGCCCGGGTCTGAGCCAGACCCGGCAAATGTTTAAAATCCGGTTGGAAACAGGCGGGCGGTTTTTTTTTCCAGACGGTTCTGCAAGGCAAGATCCGCCATGTTCTGCCGGAGCATATCCAGGACATCGTCTATGGATTCATGGATTTCCATGGCCTGGGGATGTGCCTGAATCATGGCGAAAAACGCCTGCACCACATTTGGATCAAATAAAGTGCCCACCCCGTGTTTCAGTTCACAAATGGCCGAGCCAAGGTCTTTGGACCGCATACCGGGCCGGCCGGCGGTCATGGTTTCAAACACGTCGCACACGGCCAGAATCCGGGCGCCCAGGGGGATGTGCTTTCCTTCGATTTTATCCGGGTATCCGGTGCCGTCAAACCGTTCATGGTGATGCCGGATCATGGGGGCGATATCTTCAAAAAAGGTCAGCGGCACCAGGATGTCCGCCCCCAGAACCGGATGCTGCCGGATCTGTTCCATCTCTTTTGGGGTAAGATGCCCCAGACGGTCCAGTACCGTGTCCCGGGTGCCGATTTTTCCGATATCATGGAGGATCCCGGCATGGAAAATGTTTTTGACCATGACGTCATCCAGACCCATCTGCCGGGCCGTGAGCCGGGACAGCGTGGCCACCCGCCGGGAATGGCCATGGGTGACCCGGTCCCGGGCCTCGATGGCCAGGGCAAACCCTTCCACGATTTTCCGGTAGATTTCCAGAATTTTTTTGTCATGACCCATGGCCTTTTCCAGAGCGGTGGCCCCTTGTTCTCCTAAAGCCGTGACCAGTTCCAGTTCATGGGGTTCCAGGGTGCGGTTCCCCATGAAATAAACCGCCAGAAGTCCGGTATACGGGCCTGAAATATTGAAGAAAAGGCCGGTCACGGAATTGATTTTCCGTTTGCCCAGACGCTCCAGGTCCGGAATCCGGTCATCTTCTCTGGCATTGGGAATCACCACACACGCTTTTTTGTGGTCTTCAAACAAAGTCATCAGGGTGGTATAATCGGTGCGCATCAGGCTTTGGTAGTCAAATCCGTGAAAGATTTTTGTTTCAATGCACTGTTTTTCAGTATTCAGAATCCAGAAAATACAGCCTTTGGCAGAAAGAATCCGGGTGATGTTTTCCACGATACAGGCCAGAATATCTTTGGTATCAGTGTTGGCATGGATCTTTTTGCTGATTTTTGCAAACAGGGTGAAAAATTCATGAAAATCCGGTGTCATATGCCCCCCGGGTGTGGTTAAACTCAGGTTAATTGAAAAAATTCATCCATTTCATGCTGTAATTTCTCTGGATCTGTTTCTGGAGAAGGGTCACCGAGTTCAGAACGGTTTTTAACTGTTTTCGTTTTGTTTTAGACAGGGTGGTCAGGTCCACGCAGTTCACGGGCAGGTCCGGGTGCCGGTCCCGGTTCAGGTGACTTCCGATCTTGAGCCGGTTTAAGTGATAAAACGCTTCCAGGTATTGTTCATATTCTCCGGCATCGATTATTTTTTGGTCTTTAAGGCCGGCCAGGCGTGCCAGGGTGGACGGGGAAAAAATGCCGTGATTCAATGCCAGAATGCGGATACCGTTGATCAGATGGGCCAGGCCGGCGGTTTTGATATTGAAACAGGCCCGGCAGCCCGGAATCCGGTGGGTCCGGATCCGGCCGAAAAGGGTTTTGGGGGAGCTGAAAAGCAGATCATCCCGGGTCAGATAATGGTTGACGGCCGGATTTTTCTGAAACAGGTCAAACACCCGGTCCAAAAGACCCCGGGCCATGGGGAAATCCCCGTAAACCGATCTGAAATCCAAAAGAATGGTCAGAATCCGGATATCCGCCGGTTCCGCAGACCCGATCCACTGGTCCAGGGACTGGCGCCACCGGGTCAGAGACCCCCGCCATTGCGGGTTGGTGGCCATGACATCCCCTTTGCACAGAGAAAACCCGAACCGGTCCAGGTCCGTGACCACCTGTCCGGCCAGATCGGCAAAATAGGCATCCCAATCTTTTTCTTGGGACCGGGGCGGGTCCGCATAGATCAGGGCATTGTCCTGGTCGGTTCGTACCACCTGTTCCTGCCGGGCGTCACTGCCCATGGCGATCCAGCAGAAGGCCCCCGGCACGGACCGGTGATCCCGGGTTTTGAACACGGAAACATGATGGGTGATGATCCGGGCGGTGAGTGCATCATGAATCGCGGACACCGCTTTAAGAATATCCGCCAGATCCGTGGGGCTGTAAAGCATGTGCCGGATCCATGTGTCCAGTTGATCTTTGAGCTGCCGGGGATCCGGATAATTCGTGCCGGTTGTCAGATCGTCATAAATTTGATGAAACAAGGCAGCCAGTTCCGGTGGTAATGACACATCGTCGGGCATCTCAGACCGGTTTCCCGGATCACGCCTGCGGGTTGCAGCTGCTGTCATCCACCCACCCGGCCAGCAGGACATGCCGGCCTGTGTGATCCATATTCAGGCTTCCGCAGGATACACGCTGGTCAAATTTCATATCATATGTTCCTTTTTTCATGTCCGCCCGGTTTTACCACCGGTCCTGAAAAAGGTCAACATGATCATCATGGCTTATGGATGATCTCAGGGATGATGGTTACCTGTGAACCGGGCAGTTCAGATGTCAGGTCCCGGTTGCGGGGATATCTGCTATTCAGGGGCACTGTCCGGCAGATAGTCTTCTCTCACCGGAGAGAACACCTCAATGGCCACGGCATCTTCCAGCACTTCTGCCCCATGAGGGATGTTGCCCGGCACACACCAGGAATCTCCGGGCTCCACATCAAATGTGTCATCTGCGATGCGCAGTTTCAGGCGGCCGGAAACCAGGTATCCGGTCTGTTCATGGGGATGGGTATGGACGGGCAGGGTGTGGCCGCCCGCCAGTTTGAACTGAGACAAAAGGGTGCTGTCGCCATAGACCAGGGTCTTGATCTGTATTCCCGGCATGGCCTGCTTGAATCCATTGTTCTGGGCTTTGTAAAACATGGGTATGTTCCTTTTCATGAAAAACCGGTCTTATCCCGGTGGATTGATTTTTGCCAGCAGGGCCTGGTAAGCCTCGCTGAGTTCTACAAATTTATCATGGCTGCCGCCTTTGTCCGGGTGGTGTTTCCTTGCCAGTTTCCGGAACCGCCGGGTCAACGACCGTTTGTCCATGGCCTTGAATTCCGTGGCGGTCAGATTGAAAATTTCCCTGGCCCTGGACCGGGACACGGCCGGTTTGGGCGGCGGGTGAAAAAACCGGCTCCGGAACCGGAAATCCTGCTCCATTTCTTCGAGCAGAACCGATTCTCCATAGGGATGGTCAAAAAACATGACCACATACCGGATCAGATAATCGTGCAGATGTCCGGACTGCCGGAAAAGGCGCTTGTTCAGATCGCACAGTTCCTGGATGAAAAATGTATCCACTTTTTTCTGATCCAGGGCATGGGGCATTTTTTTTGTCAGAAATCCTTTGAAAAACCGCTGCAAGTCAAAGATGGTGTAGACATAAGACTTGAGTTCCCGATGACTGAGACGGCTTTCCTGCTGCATGAATCTCTGTTCGATCTCATCCCGGCATTTGCCCTTAAGTTTCCGGAACAGGGCCGGCGGCATGTTCACCAAAGGTCCCTGATCCATGTTGCCGAATTTGAGAAAATGAGCCCTCCGCTTGTCAAACGCATGGGTGGAACGGGCCACGGATTTTTTCTCATCCCGGGTCATGCGCCGGTAGGTGGATGTTTTGTTCCGCTCCCGGAAATGGGCTGTGGCCTGGCGGATATCAGGCCGGACAAACGGCCAGAACAGGTCTTCCAGCAGGTCCGGATCAAACTGCCGGGCTTTTTGGGCAATCCGATGGACCAGTTCATCGCACAAATGCCAGGCATTGCCCCCGGGGTAATCGATCCAGGCCCCGGGTTGCGGTCCCAGGGCACAGATTTCCTGAAATCCATGAACCGATGCTTCCCGGATGGATTCCCTGAGACAGTAGATAGTCTGTCTGTTTTTTCTTACTTTGGCCAGATACATGGGGCATTACCCGGGTAGAACCGGGTTTCTTCTCTTTTATATTTCATGGGAACCGTTATAATGGAGAACGTATTAAAAAGCAATTTTAAACCATTATGGAGGAGATCATGCCCCAGGACAGACCCGTTCAACTCACACTGAAGCGCCAACCGGTCACAGAAGGTGCCGGAGTCCGGCTGAACCGGTTGTTCGGCCATGCCGAAGCCCCGACCCTGGATCCGTTTCTGCTGCTGGATGATTTCCGGTCCGACACACCGGCGGATTATCTGAAAGGATTCCCCTGGCACCCCCACCGGGGTATTGAAACCATCACCTATGTCCTGAAAGGGGATGTGGCCCATGGGGACAGCCTGGGCAACCAGGGCACCATCTCGTCCGGGGATATACAGTGGATGACTGCGGGCAGCGGCATCATTCACCAGGAGATGCCCAAAGGAGATGACAAAGGGGCCATGCACGGATTCCAGCTGTGGGCCAACCTGCCGGCGGCCCAAAAGATGGTCTCTCCCAAATACCGGGACATCACGGCGGATCAGGTGCCAGAAGTCATGCTGGATGGAAAGATCCGGGTGAAAATCATTGCCGGCAGTATGGATGGCGTGAACGGCCCGGTGGATGACATTGTGATCGAGCCGGCATTTCTGGACTGTGATGTGCCGACCGGGGCTGTCTTTACCCATGATGTGGATCCGGGCCACACGGTTTTCATCTATGTGATCGGCGGCAGCGGCAGCACCGGCGGGACACCCGTTGAAAACGGAGACCTGGTGCTGTTCGGGAAAGGCACACGCATCACCGTGTCCGCTGCTGAAAAACCGGTCCGGTTTCTGCTGCTGTCCGGCCGGCCGCTCAATGAACCAGTGGTGTGGAGAGGGCCGATTGTCATGAATACCAAAGAGGAACTGGAAACCGCTTTCCGGGAATACCGGGAAGGCAGGCTCATCAAAACCGGATGATACCCGCTACTCATCTCCGCCGCCCAGTACGGCATAGAGCCGTACCTGGTTGGCACTTTTTTGCAGCAAAAGGGTGTTGAACACCTGCTGCTGCGTATAAAGGGACCGCTGGGCATCCAGAACGCTCAGGTAGCTGTCGATTCCATTCTCATAGCGTTTTTTTGCCAGAAAATAGGTTTTTGCCACCGCCTGGGTCAGTGTTTCCTGGGCAGCGATCTGCCGGTCGATCATGGTCTGGACAGCCAGGGCATCCGCCACTTCCCTGAATGCGGTCTGGATGGTTTTTTCATACTGGGTGACGGCAATGTCCCGCTGGGCTTTGCTGACCCGGTAGGCGGCCCGGACCCGGGCATCAAAAATCGGCAAAGCCACCTGGGGCACAAAATTCCATGTGCCGGTTCCGGAACTGAAAAGACCGGACAGGGCATCACTGGCCGTGCCGATGCCCGTGGTCAGAGAGATGCGCGGAAAAAATGAGGCCCGGGCCGCACCGATAAGCGCATACGCACTTTTTAACCGATGCTCCGCCGCCATGATATCCGGCCGGAACAACAGTGCATCGGAAGAAAGGACCGCAAGAACGGTTCCGGGTTCCTGAACGGTTTTCAGGTCTTTGGGCAGAAGATTCTCCGGCACGGTAACGCCGGCCAGAAGATTGAGCGCGTTTTGGGTCAGAGCCACAGACTGGGTGAAACGGGCCACATCTCTGCGGGCAATTTCCACGGGAATTTCAGCCCGGCGCAGGTCCAGTTCCGTGGCGATTCCCACCTCATACTGCCGCTGGATCAGATCATGGGCTTTTTGCTGGGAATCCAGTGTGGATCGGGCCAGGTTGAGATTTTCCCGGTCTGCTGCAAGGGTCAGGTATGCGGTTGCCACCTGGGACACCAGCGCAATCTTGACACTTTGACGGGCTGCATCCGTGGCCAGGTATTCTTCCAGGGCCTGGTCTTCCAGGCTGCGGATTCGGCCGAAAAAATCGATCTCCCAGGCAGCCATGCCCAGTCCTATATTGTATTGTTCCACGGTTCTGGGCTCACCCGGGCTGATCAGATCCAAGGATCGCTGTTCTTTGGCACCGGCGCCCGTGGCATGGAGTGCCGGAAAAAGTTCCGCTCTTTGAATCCCGTAAAGGGCCCGGGCTTTTTCCACATTTAACGCGGCCAGGCGCAGGTCCCGGTTGTTTTCCAGGGCCAGGTCAATGAGTTTCAAAAGCGGTTCATTCCCGAAAAATGTCTGCCGGGAAAGTGCCTGGACCGGTAATGCCCCTGGTTCCGCCGTATCCTGATATGCCTCGCCTTTTGGCCATTGCAAAGGAATGGGCGCGGAGGGCCGGGTATATTCGGGCGCCATGGTGCAGCCGCCGACCAGGCAGGTGAATGCGGCAATCAAAACCAGTACGCGTTTATTCATGAGACGTTCCTCCGGATATCTGTGCCACGGCAGGGGCCGTGTTCGAGCGTTTTCGATGTTTGCCCAAAGCCTTGTAGATCAAGACATAAAACAGCGGGGCAAAGAGCGTGACCAGCAGGGTGGAGGTCACCACCCCGCCCAGCACCCCCGTGCCGATGGCCCGCTGGGCCCCGGAACCCGCACCCGTGGCAATGGCCAGGGGCACCACCCCGAAGCCGAAAGCCAGAGACGTCATGATGATGGGCCGCAGCCGGAGTTTGGCTGCTTCCAGGGTGGCGGCGATCAGATCCGCGCCTTCGTCGATGCGGACCCGGGCAAACTGCACGATCAGAATCGCGTTTTTGGTGGTCAGGCCCAGGGTGATCAACAGGCCGATCTGAAAATACACGTCATTGGACATTCCCCGCATGCTGGAGGCAATCACCCCGCCGATGGCACCCAAAGGCAGGGTCAACAGAATCGCAATGGGGATGGGCCAGCTTTCGTACAAAGCGGCCAGGCACAAAAAGATCACAAAAATGGAAAACGCATACAGCAAAGGGGCCTGGGAACCGGCCATCCGCTCCTGGTAGGACAAAGCCGTCCAGTCATACCCGATTCCCTCGGGCAGTTGCGCAATGATCTCTTCCATGGCCGCCATGGCCTCACCCGAACTTTTTCCCGGCGCCGGTTCACCCCAGATATTGATGGATGGAAATGCATTGTAGCGTTCCAGTTTGGGAGACCCCATGGCCCAGCGGCCCGAGGCAAAAGAGGAAAACGGCACCATCTTTCCCTGGTTGTTGCGTACATACAGTTTTTCCAGATCTTTCGGCAGCATGCGATGCGGGGCATCCGCCTGGACAAACACCTTTTTGATCCGGCCGGCCTGAATAAAATCATTGACATAGGCACTGCCGAACGCAGCGGATATGGTGTTGTGAATGGCATTGATGGAAACCCCCAGCGCCCCGGCCCGGTCCCAGTCCACATCCACATAATATTCCGGGACATTTTCCATGCCGTTGGGCCGGACATTGATCAGGCGCGGATCCTGGGCCGCCATGCCCAGCAGCTGGTTCCGGGCCGCCATGAGTTTGTCATGACCCAGTCCGCTCCGGTCCTGTAATTGAAGATCAAACCCCGTGGCCACGCCCAGCTCGATGACGGGCGGCGGTGCAAACGCAAACACCATGGCTTCCTTGAACCGGGAAAAAGCGCCCATGGCCCGGCCTGCCACGGCATCAACCTTGAGGTCGGGTCGTTCACGCAATGCCCAGTCTTTGAGCTGAACAAAGGCCAGGGCCATGTTCTGGCCATCCCCCCCGAAACTGACCCCCGCCACCACCATGATCGATTCCACGGCCTCTGTTTCATTTTCCAGAAAATGATTCCTGACTTTGTCCATAACCGCCTCGGTCTGTTCCAGGGTGGAACCGGACGGCAGCATGGCCTGCACCAGCAGAATGCCCTGATCCTCATCCGGCAGATATGCCGTGGGCATGCGCTGGAACAGATATCCCATGGCCGCCACAATCAGCACAAACGCCAGCAGATAACGCATTCTTTTTGCCAGAACCCGGCCCACCAGCCGGACATACAGATCCCGGAGCCGGAAAAAAAACCGGTCAAACCAGCGGAAAAACGGGCGCAGAACCCGGACGGCCCCGTCTGCAGGTTCATGTCCTTTGGGAATGGGCTTTAAAAACGTGGCGCACAACACCGGTGTCAGAATCAATGCCACCACCACGGAAAGCATCATGGAGGAAATCACGGTCACGGAAAACTGGCGGTAGATCACACCCGTGGAACCGGGAAAGAAGATCATGGGACCGAAAACGGCTGAGAGGACCAGACCGATGCCGATCAAAGCACTGGTGATCTGATCCATGGATCTGGCAGTGGCCTCTCTGGGAGACAGGCCTTCTTCGGCCATGATCCGTTCGACATTTTCCACCACCACAATGGCGTCATCCACCAGAAGGCCGATGGCCAGCACCATGCCGAACATGGTCAGCATATTGATGGAAAAACCGAACGCCCCCAGGATGCCGAACGTGCCCAGCAGCACCACGGGAACGGCAACGGTGGGTATCAATGTGGCCCGGAAGGTCCCCATAAAAAGATACATCACAAACACCACCAGCACAATGGCCTCAAACAGGGTTTTGATCACCTCTTCAATGGACACCTTGGTAAAAGGGGTCGTGTCATAGGGATAAATCACCTTCATGCCGGGAGGAAAATATTGGCTCATCTCTTCGAGTTTTGACTTGACGGCATTGGCGGTTTCCAGGGCATTGGCACCGGCCGCCTGGCGGATGGCCATGGCAGCGGAGGGTTTGCCGTTGTATTCCGCCACCACATCATCCCGTTCCGTTCCCAGTTCCGTGTACCCGATGTCTTTGATCCGGATCACGGAACCGTCCGGATTGGTGCGGATGGGAATAGCGGCAAACTCTTCCGGGGTCTGGAGCAGATGCTGAACAATGATGGCCGCGTTCATGCGCTGGCCTTCCACGGCAGGGGCTCCGCCCAGCTGACCGGCGGAAACCTCGACATTGTATGATTTCAGCGCGGCAATCACATCTTCCATGGTCAGATGGTAATTGGTGAGCTGGTCCGGATTGACCCAGACCCGCATGGCATACTGGGACCCGAAATTTTCCACTTCACCCACCCCCGGGACCCGGGACAGGATCTTTTCCAGACTGGACTGGGCATAGTCTCTCAAGTCCGTGCCGCTCATGCTCCCGTCTTCAGATATCAGGCCGACGATGATCAGCCAGTTCTGGGTGGATTTGCTGACCTTGACACCGGAGCGCTGCACCACATCCGGCAGGCTGGCCATGGCCAGCTGCAGTTTGTTCTGCACCTTGGACCAGGCAACATCCGGATCCGTTCCCGGTGCAAAAGTCAGCTCCACCCGGGAGACGCCGGATGAAGAACTGGTGCCCGACAGATACAGCATGTCATCGAGCCCGGTCATCTTTTGTTCGATCACCTGGGTCACGGTATTTTCCACGGTTTCCGCCGACGCTCCGGGAAAAAAAGAATCAATGGCAATGGCCGGGGGGGCGATCTGCGGGTACTGGGACACGGGAAGGTTGTAGATGGCTAAAACACCGGCGGTCATCATGACAATGGCGATCACCCAGGCAAACACGGGGCGGTCGAGAAAGAATCTGGATAACATTACAAAGCCCCTTTGTCATGCTCTTTTGGGGATGACGTATCGGGTGAGTCCTGGTTCATCGGTTCAAACGGGGTGGCGGTGACTGCCATACCCGGCCGCAGCATGAGCAGTCCTTCGATAATCAATTTTTCACCGGGGGTGATGCCCGATGCCACCAGCCACTGGTCGCCAATGGCCCGGTCAAGGAGCAGCCCGCGAAACGCGGCCCGGTTGTTTTCATCCACCACCAGTGCAAAGGGATTGCCTTTGGCATCCCGGGAAACCCCCTGCTGGGGGATCAGAACGGCATGTTCATCCACGCCTTCCATAATCTGTGCCCGGACAAACATGCCCGGCAGCAGCCTGTTTTCCGGATTGGGAACCACAGCCCGGATAATGACGGATCCCGTGGTGGGATCCACGGTCACATCTGAAAACTGCAGGGTCCCGTCCTGGGGATAGGCCGTGCCGTCTTCCATCAAAATTTTCACTTTGTTCAGGTTTTTTTCTCCGGCATGGTTTCGGCTGTCCTTCATTTTTAACCGTTCAATGGTGGACTGGGGCACATCCACAAAAATGGGGTCCAGCTGTTGAATGGTGGCAAGAGGTAAAGGCTGATACGCGGTCACAATGGCGCCTTCCGTGACATTGGACCGGCCGATGCGACCGGAAATGGGTGCGGTGATGCGGGTGTATGCCAGATTGATGCGGGCGGATTTCACCGTGGCTTTCCAGGTGGCAATGTCTGCTTCCACCTGGGTGAGGGCGGCTGCGGCATCATCATAATTCTGACGGCTCACGGCATTGTCGGCCAGAAGTTCCTTATACCGCCGGGCCCGCAACCGGGTGGCCGCCAGATTGGCTTCGGCCCGGGCAAGGGCGGCTTCGGCATTGTCCAGGGTCGCCTGAAACGGGGCCGGATCGATCTGGTACAGCACCTGACCGGCCGTGACATTGGCCCCTTCGGTGAACAGGCGTTTTAAAATCAGGCCGTTAACCTGGGGCCGGATTTCCGCCATCCGGAACGGTGCGGTTCGTCCCGGCAGTTCAGTGGTAAGCGTGACCTTTTGGGTGCCCACCGTTACCACGGAAACGGCCCGGACTTCTTCTGATTGCGGTTTGGTTTCCTTTTCCGGATCGAGCCGGCGGGTGATCTGATCACACCCTGTCAATGTGAATCCTGCCCAGATGAACAGAATCAGAAAAATCATCTGGATTTTGAAACGTTTCTGCATGTGGCGACACCTTTCAGTCAATTTGTCAAAACCGTCATTTTCAATAAACCGACAGTTCAGTTGATCAAGTGATATTTTTACAATGGTATTATTTTTTTACGCTGTCCCAGCAGGATGCGGCAAGCACCTGTGCAAGCGCATCATCAATGGGTGTAATTCCCAGAATATGATCCCGCAAAGACCAGGCAATCGGCGCAAACGCCAGGTTGAAGAAAACCGTTGGAGGCAGGTTTTTAATCACCTGCTGGGACAGGCCTCTTTCATGGATTTCCATGAAAATATCCGGCTGTCCGGCCGCTTTAAAAATCCGGTTCCGGCGATGGGCTTCACCAAAAGGAGAGTTGTGAAACTGCTCGGAATACTTGAATTCCATAGGGTTTTGGGTAAAATAAGCCACCAGGCCTTTGGCAATATGAAAAAAACAGATCCGGACCGGCTGCCCGTGAGGATAATCCCGGGTTAAAAATGCCACCAGCCGTTCTTCACACTCTTGATAGATCGTTTTGATCAGGATGTCCCGGTTTTCAAAATAGCGGTATATGGTGCCTACTCCGACGCCGGCTTTTTCGGCAATCATGGACATGGGCGCCCCGTGGAACCCCTGGGCCGCGAGCAGCTCCATTGCGGTCCGAATAATATCCTCCCGCTTCACCTGTTTGGGCATAATCTGTTTCTCCTTGCATTAGGAATGAACATTCATTCAGAATATAACAGCTCGTATTTCACGTCAAGTTTTTTTTGATTTGTGACACGTTTGGCGCAGGGAAGGGGAAGAATAACGATTGTTTTTAAATTAATCGCTTTGGGCGCCGGATTCCGGACTGAGCGCAAAGAACCGGCGCACGGTTATGGCATAAAACCGGTGATATGAAACAACAGCACCCCATGATCGGATCGGGGGCCGCCAATGGTCATGCTGTGGTTGTTTTTGAGAAGGATCCGGGTTTGAAACACAGCCGTGTTTTTTTTCAGGATCCGGATGTCATACTGGATTCTGCCGCCCTGGTTCCCGGTGGGAGTCAACTGCAACGTCCGCCGGTCCGGCAGGCGGATTCGCCCGGGCTGCTGAAATGCCAGTGTCAGGGTCTGCTCCTGCAGCAACGTGTACCCGGTATATTTGAATACGGATTCCAGTTCCGGAACGATCCGCCGCAATGCCGGATCAACGGATTCGGACCGGGTGGATGCCTGGATCACCTTGACATTGGTTTTGACTTGATCTGGTGCCGCAGCCGTCTGTGCCGGGCTGCAGCACCAGATTACCCCGGCAGCAATGGCAAGAAACCGGATCAACCTGATAAATGGGGTCATGCCTCTTTTTTTCATGGTCAGGTCTCCGAATACCAGATAATGGTATGATGGGTATCGGGTGTTTCAAAAATCATGACCGCAGTATAATCGGTATCAATGGATTTGACAATGGCACTGGGGCCGGCAATTGCCGGGCCGTCATTAGTCAGGGCAAACACAGTGATGACAAACAGGGCCGCAAGGGATGCGGCAGCCACCAGAAAAGGCCGGACCGGCCGGCGGAAAAACCGGTCAGTCCGGAGAGCGACCGGTTTTTTTGCCGGTTGTTCCAATTTTTCGTGCACCCGGGCCGGGTCAATGGAGACCCCGGGCAGTTCAGTCAGTTCATTGAACGTTCGGGTGACCTCTTGAAATTGCGCGGCCAGATGACGGCAGTCCGGACAGGTGTCCAGGTGCTGCCGGATCCGCCGGATCTGATGCCGGGAAAGATCGCCGTCCACGTACCGGCTGATCTGTTTTTCTGTATATTTACCGCATGTGTTTGTCATACCGGGGTCTCCTGGGGTTTTTTCGGGTCCAGCACCCGGGCCACCTGTTTTCGGGCGTGATACAGCCGTGAGGCCACCGTGCCTTTCCGGATATGGAGAAAATCGGCAATCTCCTCGTATGAAAGACCTTCCAGTGCATACAGCACAAAGACCACCCGTGTTTTTTCCGGAAGGTGCCTGGCCGCTTCCATGAGCCGGTCCCTGAACTGTTTTTTCTGTATCAGTGTTTCCGGTGTATCCAAAGGCGTATCTTTTCCTGAAACGGTGTTCTCATTTTCAGCGGTGATGGGGTCATGGTGCCACCTGAACCGCCGTTTCCATTTGCGCTTCCAGTTGAGGCAATGGTTGACCGTGATTTTTCTCAGCCATGTGTAAAGCAGGGTATCCTGCCTGAATGAGTGGATCTGACGAAATACCGTGGTGAACACATCCTGAACAATTTCCCGGCTCTCCTCCACATCCAGGGTGATGCCGTAAGCCACCTTGAGCAAAGGTTTCTGAAACCGGGCCACCAGAACATCAAAAGCATGTTTCCGGCCTTGCCTGAGCTGTTCCACCAGGTCTTTTTCATCCCGGATCCTATCTGCACGCGCATCTGTGTTCACAGCAGTCCATTGCCTGTTCCGGCCGGATTAGTTTCCGATCCACACCCGCACTTCTTTCCTGTATCCATCCCGATCCTTGAATTTATCATGCCGGCTGTTGTTCCATTTTCCTTTCCGGTGACGGTCTGATTTCCAGCGGGAGTCATGGCCCGGTGCCACCCAGATCTGTCTCACTTCCCAGCGCCCTGCAGGGTGCCGGTCATACATCCGGGGAGTCCGGCATTGCGTGCCTCGGTTATCATAGGCTGGGGGCACATGACGGCGCTGAGTTCCCTGGTAAGCATGCGGCTGATTCAGGCCCTGGTAAATGACACTTCCCAGCACCACAGCACCGACGCCCAAAAGAAAGCCCTCCCGGGTTTTTCTGTCCGCCTGGGCCGGTGCCGTGGACAGGCAGATGACCATCACAACCGCCGTCGTAATTGAGATCAAATATTTCATTTTTGAGTGCTCCATTTTTTATGTTACATGTGATACCCTGTTTGTGTAAATAAAAATCAGGGGCTTTTATACCAGGTAGACACCGTAAAAAGAAAAATGTTCAAACAAATGTCTTGATTCTGGATTTAAATTGATTCTGATGGCTTAAGAATCTTAAAACGGAGGTATCAATGATTAAACATATGGTTCGTTACATGATGTTGTTTCTTGCACTCGGATTGATATCCGGTTGCGGATACAACACCATCCAGCAGAATGAAGAGACCGTGTTCAAGGCATGGGGAGATGTGGAATCCAGCCTGCAAAGACGTGCCGACCTTATCCCCAACCTTGTGGAGACGGTCAAAGGGTATGCGTCCCATGAAAAAGAAACCCTTGAAGCCGTGATTGAAGCCCGGTCCAAAGCAACTTCCGTTCAACTGTCCCAGGAGGATTTAGGAAGTGCGGAAGCCATGGAGCGTCTCAGGCAGATGCAGGGAGGACTTTCTTCAGCCCTGTCCCGGCTTATGGTGGTTGTGGAGAGATATCCGGATCTGAAAGCCAGTCAGAATTTTCTGGACCTTCAAAATCAGCTGGAAGGGACGGAAAACCGTATCAATGTGGCGCGTCAGAGGTATAACCAGGCCGTGGAACGCTTTAATTTCTCCATCCGGAAATTTCCAAACAATCTGACCAACAAACTGATGCTGCATCTTGACCGGAAGGAATATTTTCAGGCGGAAGAGACGGCAAAGCATGTACCCAGTGTTAATTTTACCCAATAAGGGAAAGGATTATGCGGAAGAGACATTATATGTGGATGGTCAGCCTTTTGATCTTTTTTTTCGCTGCCCAGACATACGGACTGGAAGTGCCGAAGCTGAAAGCCCGGGTGAACGACTATGCGAACATACTGTCTGCCGCCACAAAAAATCAGCTTGAAACCGTACTCAGTGATCTGGAACAGACCGATTCCACACAGATTGCCGTACTGACGATTCCTTCTCTTGAAGGAGAGAATATCGAGGAATACGCCATCCAGGTGGCTGAAACCTGGAAAATCGGCCAGGAAAACCTGGATAACGGTGCCATCCTTATTATTTCCAAAAATGACCGCAAACTTCGCATTGAGGTGGGGTACGGCCTGGAGGGGACCCTGACCGATCTGATGGCCGGACGTATTATTCAGAATATTATTGTCCCCCGGTTTAAAACAGGCAATTTTGACCAGGGAGTGATGGACGGGGTACAGGCCATGACCCAGGTGGTCCGGGGAGAATTCAAGGCGGCAGAAAACAGCCGCCGTCCTGAATCCGGTTCTGCCCGGGGGCAATCAGGCATCTTTGGTTTGATTGTCTTTTTTGTTCTGATCAATATGCTGGGAAGAATCCGCCGGCCCTTAGGTGCCCTGTCCGGAGGCCTGTTTTTTCCCATCCTGGGGGCCATGTTTTTTAATTTTGGTTTTTTATGGCTCCTGCTGCTGATTCCCATAGGTGCGATGGGCGGACTGGCCATGAGCTTTTTGGGCTCCCCGCTCAGCTTTAATTCGTCTTCTACCCAAAGCCGGCATGGCGGCGGATTCTGGCTGGGCGGCGGCGGTGTGGGAAGGGGCGGTTTCGGCGGGGGCGGTTTTGGCGGTTTTTCAGGAGGCGGCGGCGGTTTCGGCGGCGGCGGCGCTTCCGGGGGGTGGTAATCATGAAATCTTTGGCGCAACAATTTTTGTCGGATCAGGACAGGGAAAAAATTATTCAAACAGTGAGGGAAGTGGAACTGGAGACTGCCGGTGAAATCGTTCCCATGGTGGTTTCAAGAAGCTATTCCTATCCCATGGCCGATGTCATCGGCGGAATGGCGTTTGCGCTTCCCGTGTCATTGATACTCAGCTATTTCATCGGCAGCTGGCTGTGGATCGGCAACCAGAACATGTGGCTTTTTTTGGGCATTTTAACCATCTGCTTCATTACCTTTCACCAGACCTGCAAACACCTTCCATGGCTGAAGCGTATGTTCATCTCCCAGAGGGAAATCGAGGAGGAAGTCAAAGAGGCGGCCATGGTCAGTTTTCTTCGTGAGGGGCTGTATCAGACCCGGGACAGGACAGGAATTTTGATTTTCATCTCTGTTTTCGAACGACGGGTCTGGATCCTTGGGGACCAGGGCATCAACACCAAGGTGTCAAAAGACCAGTGGGATAAAATCATCCGCATGATTACGGATGGCATTAAACAGAAAAATCAGGCAGCAGCCATCTGCCAGGCGGTCAAAGAAGCCGGACAACTGCTCAAGACACATTTCCCCATCCGTTCCGATGATCAAAATGAGCTGAAAAACCTGATTGTGGAACAAAATTGAATAATGGAAAAATATCTCTGACCGCCGGTCTTCTGCTGTTGCTGGTCTGTGCCATCTGGGGCGGTAATGCGGTCAGCATCAAATTCAGCAACCAGGGGATACCCCCGTTGCTGGCGGCCACCATCCGGTCCGTGGCAGCCGGGTTTCTGGTGCTGCTCTGGGCCAAATTCAAGGGACAGCGCGTTCTTTTTCCCAAAGGCGCCCGAAGACATGGTGTGATGATCGGTCTGCTGTTCGGGCTTGATTTTTTGTTTTTATACTGGAGTATTGTGTTTACCACCGCTTCCCGAGCCACCATTTTTTTGTATTCCCATCCATTCTGGGTGGCCCTGGGCGCCCATTTTTTCGTGGACCAGGACCGGCTGCATCCTGTGAAAGCGGCCGGGCTGATACTGGCATTTGCCGGGTTGTGGATGGTTTTCAGGATTCAGTCTCCCCTGCTGCCGGAAAACAACTGGATCGGGGATGTGATGTCTTTGGCCGCAGCCGTTTTCTGGGCCGCGACCACATTGTATATCAAACGGATCAGCCAGACAGTGACCGTCAGTCATTACCAGACCCTGTTTTCACAACTGGTGTTTGCCATTCCGATTCTGCTGGCAGGATCACTCCTGTTTGAACAGGATTATACCATTGTCCCGGCTGCCGGGGTTCTGTGGGCAATGGCATATCAGATTGTCGTGGTGGCCTTTTTCAGTTACACCCTCTGGTTCTGGATGATTCACAATTTTGCGGTGAGCGGGCTGACCGCGTTCACTTTTCTGGCCCCGCTGTTCGGTGTTTTTTTCGGTGCTGTGATTCTGTCTGAACCCGCAGGCATCATGGTCTGGTTGGGCCTGGCCCTGGTCTGTGCCGGCATTTACCTGGTGAACCGGTCTCCGAAGAACAGGTCGTGTGGATGACGGGGTCTGCAAAAATCAGGCAATGAATTCACTGGATACTTTCACTGGGGAAGCCGACCTATCCCGGCTGCAGGCAGCAGGCGTGGCATTGCATGCATTCAAACGTACTCAGGTCCATGGCAGGTCTATTCTTTGAAGCAGATGGCCGCATCTTTGGGCAGGGCCAGTCCGGCACTCACCTCCAGGGCCTTGAAAATCCCGGATATAACCGGGCAGGAAATGTGGGGGATGGTTTTTAACACGGTCTCCAGCAGGATGGAATGAAACTCCCCGGTCTGCCTGTTTTTAAACAGTTCCGCCATCAAATCCATCTCCTGGCCGCCCAGAAGCTCATTGACCTTCTGCCAGTTGGGACACTGGCTTTCCAGTCTGAACAAAGCGTTATAACCATTTGTTTTTTCTGCATACACCAAAGTGGTAAAGCCGCAGATGCCGGCATTTATTTCAACGGTTGTCATTGTGATTTTCCTTTTTCATATCTTTATCATCAGCCGGAGGATTCTCTACGCCGACTGAATCAGTCTTACTATATTTATGCGCTATCGTCCATGGATCGATTCCATATCAATCATATGGATGATCTTATACAGCTTGGCCGGGTCCTGGATCTGCTTCTGGGATTTGACAAAAATCTGGCCGATCATGCCTTTCTGCTTCCCCAGCGCTCTGAGCAAGGAGATGTAATGGGACTCAAGATCCGTGTTTTTGCGGATTCTTTCCAGGCCAGGCAGCGTTGGGTGTATTCGGGGAAGCGGCCCGGGGCTTTACCGGATTCCATGTTCTGGCGCTGCTTTTTTTGTTGCAGGCATTGTTACAATGGTGGCTTCGATACCGGAGCAAAAAATCGGCCGGCGCAGCTGATCGTTCAGGTGATTGCGGCGCTTTTAGTCAGCAGGCACAGAAAACAGCACCGTCACCCGGCTGAGCCGCTGCACAAATACTTGATGAAGATATTCCTTTCACAGGAAATTCTTTTGAAGTTATTATTCTGAAAAAGACGAATGGGACAAAAAAACCAAAAAGAAAAGCCGGTACACTCAAAGGATTAATACATATGCGCGATGATTTCGATGATCCGCTTGAAGATTCAAGGAATATATGGAATGAATCTTCTACTGGATACACACGCATTGCTCTGGCTTTTTGATGAGTGTTGTTGGTGATTTATAAACCGTTCCCAGTCATTAACTTTGAATGGACCAGATAATCGGCGCTTTCAAAAGGTTGGGGCAGTCGGATGTCCCCAATTTAAGGCCCTTTCAGTCTCTCAGGTGGATACAATTATCGGAAATACAAAAATTTGCATTTCCGACAATCATCAAATAAAAGATGCCGGTATCCCTTGCGGGTAAAGGGTTTGACGAAAAAAATCAATCTGACTGTCCTGACATTTCTATGCAGTTTGACGAGACATTTCCTGATAAGAGAATTCCCAGAGCCCGGCGTTGTCTTTTGCATGTTCAACTGTCATGTTGACTATGTTGCCGTTTGCATCGATGTCAATATAGATATTTTCACTGATTTCTTTTGTTTCATGGACTTCATTGTCAGTGAATTCTATGTGAGCGGTATCTGTATCGGAAAAATATTTCAATCTCATGTTTCATTCCTCCCTGTAGGATCTATCTAAAAATGCATTATGCACCGTTTAACCGTCTTCAAGCAATATAACTCTCAAATATTTTCCGATTTCATCTATTTTGCCCCACAATCTGATCCGTCCATCAGATTGTGAGGCACCTGACGAACCGGGGTTCTGACTCCGTTTACCGACTTTTACATAAACTCTGATCCTGAAATTGATTTACAATGTCCAGGGATGCTGTTATGTAGAGTTGTTTGATCCATCAACCAACAGGAGTTTACGAATGTTTTTTCAACTGATTCTGCCGCCGCCGCCCTGTAACAGCTGATCTGCTGTCAGGTAATCACGTGGCATCATAAAATCGGTCCCCCTGGTTTTTGTTCAGGAAGAAGCCGGAGCTGTGCATTTGTTCGGCATCTTTTCTGTGCAAGCGTGGGAGGCATCAATTACAGGCGGAATTATTATGGAAAAACGGATATCCATCATTGGGTTGAATCTGTCAGTATTTTTGTTCATGTTCGGGGTCGGGATGATCGTCCCGCTGCTGCCCCAGAAAATCATCACCTTTACCGGGTCGTTAAAGACCGTCGGCTATCTGGCCTCTGCGTTTGCCGTCCCGTTTGTATTGCTCCAGTTTCCCACAGGGCGTTTGTCTGACCGGTATGGGTGCCGGCGTTTTCTGGTGGCCGGGTACCTGATCTGTTCGGCTTCCGGGCTCATATACTGTTTTTCACAGACCCAGGCGATGATCTTTTTTGGGCGGCTGCTCCAGGGAATCGGTGAAGCTCCCTTGTGGGCCCTGGCACCGGCCCTTTTGTCCATGCTGTATCCCGCAGCCAAGGGAAAAATGATCGGGGCTTACAATGCATCGCTCCATCTGGGGCTCACCCTTGGCAGTGGCTTCGGAATTCTGATGGCCGGGGTGTGGGTGAAAAATGAACCCTTTGTGCTGTTTGCCCTGTCAGGGCTCCTGGGGGCTTTTCTTATTTTTGTGACGGTCAAAGATCCCCGGGCAGAAGGAAGCGGGGTTGAAACGGCCCTGGATACCGGCGGGCTTAAAAAGATCCTTGCCTATCCGGGTATCCTGGCCGTGTTCTCGGGCATTATTCTGTATGGGGCCGGATACGGGGCTTCCCTGACCGTGCTTCCCGGTTTTCTGATCCAGGAAAAAGGATTTACACAGGCCCAGATTGGCGGGTTTTTCACCCTGTTTTATATCGGCATCAGCCTGTCCCAGATCATTACGGGCCCCGTATCCGACCGGCATGGGCGGACCAAGACCATGATCCTGGGACTGTTCATGATCACTGCGGGCCTTGGGATGTTTCCGGGCAGGGACGGTTGGGGGATTTACCCCTGGCTTTTTTTAGCCAGTTTCGGGCTGGGCGTGTTCTGCGTGTCTGCCCTGTCATGGCTGAACAATGCCGTGGCGGATTCTTTGAAAGGCACTATATCCGGCGCGTTCTATCTGTTCTGGGGAATCGGTTTCTTTATAGGCCCGGCAGCCCTGGGGATGTTCGGGGAAGCGGCCCGGGGCTTTACCGGATTCCATGTTCTGGCGCTGCTTTTTTTGTTGCAGGCATTGGTTCAATGGGTGCTTGGATACGGGAGCCGGAAAATTGGCCGGGGCCAGACCCGCCCCTGAATGAATGGGAATTCCAGAAAGATGAGGAAGCGCATGGCAGAAGGCGGCGTTGTCATAACCTCGGGGCAGTCGGATTTCCCCAGTTTGCAGCCGTTTTAGCCGGTTTCCCCGGAAGGATGTTTCAAGATTGGTAATGGCCCGGATCTGGCGGTTTTATCCACCACTACCCAGCCTGAGTGCTCAAGCATGGTGCCAATGTTTTCTCGTGCTGCTTGTTCGGGGGGTCTTGAATTCACAACAAATCCCTTGCCCCATGGATTACGGCTAAAACGTCGATCTGGTCTGGTTTTATGTGATAAATTAAGCGGTAGGGGCCTTCTATGACTTCACGGATTTTTTCCAAATCATATTCTGGGACTTTTCGTCCAGAAAATGGGAAATCTGTTATCTGTTGAGATCTTCCTGTTATTCGATCCACCATACGCTTTGCGTACCCCGGCGAATCAAGTGCAATATAAGCGTGAATGGCATCTAAATGCTTTTCCGCCGTATCTGTCCAATGGACCCTCATTCCAGCAAACCATATTTGGCACGAACTTCTTTTACATCCTTGGTCCGGCCCGCAACGCTGTCCGCCAGACCGCGCTTAATCGTCTCCCGAATATATATTTCCCGCATTAAATCATCCCAGGTAGCGTCAGCTGGCATACGATCAATAAGGCTATGCGCTTCATCCTTTTCCAATATCGTTGTCATGTGAACCTCCTTGTTTAATCTGAATAACGGCCATGCCTGTCTGGCTCAACAAACAATGAAAGATTCTGGCAGGTTGATCAGTTCTTTCATATAAAAATAACGCAGAACGATATCCATGCCAATTTTATTTCGAAATTTGAAACAATCGGTCAGTGTTTTTGTCACATTGTAAATTTTACGAAGCTGTCCACCATTTTCACGAAATATTATTTCAGGATTTTTTTTCATTGGCACGCAAGACATATTGTTTCCACTTAATTTTATATGGTGACAATATGTCTGATATTGATCAAAAAATCAAGGCGAGGTTATCGGATTTTCATCCGGTAACCGGGTGTGATGTATTGCACAGCATGATAGTATTACCGTAATACACCTATTCAGCAGGAGGTGCCCATGCAGACAGTTATCAGCAAACTCACCAAAAAATGTCAGGCCACTGTGCCCAAACCAGTAAGAGAACGGCTTGGGCTTGATGCGGGTGATGGGATCGCTTTTGAAATTGAAGATGATATGATCAAGATCAGAAAAGCCAGACATGGGCATTGATGAGTTGACCGAACAACGGTTAAAAATCATATTTTTTTGAATATCCCCGCGGGGTATACATGAAATCCAGGTACGTATTCGAGGTGCTGTTTCCGACAATTACCGTTGTCAGCATATCCACATCCGCTGTATCAAGGCCGTTTAAAGGGATTATCGATACGTTCTGACGGTCACGCATGGCATTTTGGACAATGCCTGTGGGGGTATCCGCATCCCGGTATTTCAGTATGATTTCCATGGCTTTTTGAAGCTGCCAGTTTCTCTTCCGGCTTTTCGGATTGAAGATCACGATGACAAAATCAGCCATGGCCGCACATTCAATCCGTTTTTCGATCAGATCCCAGGGTGTCAAAAGATCGCTTAAACTGATACAGGCAAAGTCATGGGTCAGGGGGGCGCCTAAAAGAGATGCTGCCGAGGCCAGGGCGGGAATGCCCGGCACCACTTCCACCCGGAGACCGTTTTCAGGTACAGGGTCACCTGCTGTCCTGGCTACAGGAATCTGTTTTTGTCGGCAGATTTCCAGGACAAGGCCGGCCATGGCATAAATTCCGGGATCACCGGAAGAAATAAGTGCACATTTTTTTCCGGAAAGCGCTGCATCTATGGCTGCAATCACCCGATCCACTTCTTTTTTCATGGTGGTGGCAATGATTTCTTTTCCTTTGATCCGATCCTGGATCAGGTCCACATATGTGGTGTATCCGGCAATCACGCCGGCTTCATCAATGGCTGCGCCTGCACGGCGGGTCATATGGTCGGGATGTCCCGGTCCGATCCCGACGATGAACAGGATATTGTTGTTCGGGCGATGGCAATGGTGACCTGCCTGGTTTTCTGTTTGGTTACAATCAGTTTCCCCGGGGTTGCCGAGAGGATGGCTGCTGCTTCGCATACGCTTTTTGCTCCTGTATATTTTTCTGCAAAGGGTGATACTTCGGAAACGGGACTTACCTGGTTGAGTGTGTCGCTGTCGTAAAAGTAAAGGGGCACACAAAGGCGTTGGGCCAGTTCAAGAATACCGGGTTCATCCTTTTTTAAATCAATGGTGGCGATGGCCCGGATGCTGTGTATGGACAGGCTGTGTTTGTCACAAACTTTTTTCAGCAGGCCGCTGATTTCAGACATTTCAGTTCCCCGGTTGCATCCGATCCCGGCAAAAAGAATTCTGGGACGGAGAACCAGGTCATGCCTGCCTGTCGTCCGGGTTTGGTCATCCACGATGATGGATGGTGCATCCGGGTTTTCGGCGGCACTTTTCCTGATGAGCCGGGCAGGGATTTTTCCTGCCAGCAATCCATAGGGATCGTGCATGAATACGGGGTGGTTTTTTAAAAACATCATATTGATGGTTTTAACGGCGGATGGATTTTCGATTTCAAGATTCTGGTCCCTGGCGATCATGTCCATGGAAGGCAAATCGTTTGCATCCGTCGCCGTGGTGATGACCGGCACCGCATTGATCACCCGGGCTGCGGATTCTGAAAGCCGGTTTGCCCCCCCTAAATGACCGGAAAGCAGGGAAATGCAAAACCGTCCGGCATCATCAATGACCACCACGGCCGGGTCTGTTGTTTTTTTCCTGATATGCGGTGCAATCACCCGGACGGCAATGCCTGCGGCCATGATAAAAATATGCGCCCCATAGGCATGAAACTGGTCTGCAACGGCATCGCCTAAGCGGGTGAATGTTTTTTTGCACCATGGAACGTCAAGGCGTTCAGATACAAAAAGATCGGCACCGGAAAAATGGGCACCCAGTTTTTTTGAAAGAAAAACCCCATGGGGGGTCAACGCCCAGATGGCCATATCAGCCCCGGTATTCATGTCTGAAGTCTTTGTCATATAATTTGGATTGATACGGCATCCGTGACTTTTCCATGTTCAGAAACGGGCTGACCACAATCAGGGCCTGGCTTTTAATTTTTTCCTTTTGAATGGTTTCCGACAGATTTTTTACAGGGATATAATACAGGCGTTCTTCCGGCTGTGACACCTTGACGGCAATGGCGCAGATAAAATCTTCTCCATAGTGTTCGGCCAGTATCTTTTGGACCTGTCCGGCCTGGGCGATGCTTAAATAGATTGCCATGGAAGCCCGGTGCGCGGCAAGGGCTTTGAGGTTTTCGGATTCCGGGACCGGTGTCCTTCCGGCGATCCGCGTCAGGATGAGGGTCTGCGTGATTTCAGGAAGGGTGTATTCCATTTTCATGGCGGCTGCAGCGGCAAAGGCGGCCGTGACCCCGGGAATCACCGTATACGGGATCCCCTGTTGGTCCAGTTGAACCATCTGTTCCTGGATAGCGCCATAAAGGGAGGGATCTCCCGTATGCAGGCGCACCACTTTTTTCCCCTGTTTTACCGCATCTGCCATCATATGAATAATCTCATCCAGGTGCAGGGGGGCACTGTTTACGGCCGTGGCATTTTTTGCCCATTTAAGCAGGGTTTCGGGGACCAGGGACCCGGCATAGACCACCAGGTCTGCCGCCATCATTGCCTTCTGTCCCTTGACGGTGATCAGTTCCGGATCACCCGGACCGGCACCTACAAATATTACCGGATGTCGCTGCATCTGTTTTTCTCCTGTTTTGTTCCTATTGTTTGATCCCCTGTATGATAAACACAGGATTCCGGCTTTTCAGCATCTGCCCCCAGGGCATACCATGCCCGGTATTTACCTGTACCTGGATGATCCGGGTGTCAAATCCCATGGAAGAAAGCATGTCAAGGCTTGCAGTCATGTTGCTGATCAGCACGGTATTGATAACCATGATTCCGTTTTCCTTTATTCGTGCCCCGGCGGCACGGATGATGGACGGCAGGTCTTTGCCGCCGCCCCCGATAAAAATACGGTCCGGATCCGGCAGGGTTTCCATTTCTCCGGGGAGATGCCCCTGACAGACAGTGAGGTTTTTCACCCCGAATGTGTTCCTGTTTCTGTGAATGTCCTGGATCCGGGTGTCTTTTTTTTCAACGGCATAGATCATTCCCCCGGTAATATAATATGACGCTTCAATGGAGACGGAACCGCTTCCGGCACCCAGATCCCACAAGATATGGTCCGGCTGGAGCCTCAGTTTTGAAAGTGAAATAACACGGATTTCAGGTTTGGTGATCAGGCCCTGTTCGTGATGGAACCGGTCATCGGGCATTCCCGGAAAAACCGGCACAACGCTTTGGGCCGGATCATTTTTTTCCCTGAGAAACACCACCAGGTTCGGTTCTGAGAAATCCCTTTCCACTGGTTGTCCCGGATCAAACCAGGTAAGGGTTTCATCCCTGCTGCCGAGCCGTTCCAGAACACAGATCTGAAAATCAGTGATCTGGTTTTCACCCAGGGTGCGGCAGATCCTGGCCGGTGTTTGGACAGGGTCCGTAAAAACAGCGAGTTTATCATGGGTCCTGAAATCACCCAAGTGCCTGTTTTCAAACGGACGGCCGTGAAAACTCATCACCCGGACATCCTGCCAGGATTCTTTGATCCTGGCAAATGCCGCTGCCACGGCGCTGATGTTGGGGTATATTTGTATTCTGTCTTTTCCGATGCGGTCGGCCAGATACGCGCCGATGCCGAAAAAAAGGGGATCTCCCGAAGCCAGGACCACAATGTTTTTTCCTTGTGCCAGTTTGTCCAGAAACAGGCCGGGCAGGGTGTCTAAATTTTTTTTAATTTCAATTTTTTCTCCGGAAAACAGCGGGAACAGGGCCAGGTGACGGGCCCCGCCGGAAAGGACATCCGCTGTTTGTATGAGGGCCAAATGGGTATGGGTCAGGTCGTTTCGGGAAAGGCCGAGTCCAATGACGGATAACATGATTTAAGTCTTCCTGCGTGATGGATTTGAGTCAAAATATATCCTGCCGCTGAAATCAAAAATGATCGCCCGGATATTGACAGAGATTCCTGAAAAAGACCGGGCTGAGCAAATGATTTCCGACCCCACCCGGGCGATCACGGCGGGTGCCGTGTGTTCAAGCATAAAAAAAGCCTGTCTTGCCGTGTTGGCGGATACAATGTTTTGGGCGGCCGCTTCATTTCCCGTAAGCGCCAGTGTCCACCGGGAAAGTGTTTTCAGACACAGATCTGTTTTTGCCGCATGGGTATGGGGAAGTCCATCTGCCATTTTAAGGGCCTTTCCAAAAAAAACAGCCAGCACGATGTCTGAAAATCCCATCCGGGCCGCTGATTCAAGGGACAGTTTAAAAAAATCACCCATCTGGATAAACGCTTCTACCGGATCATCCGTAAAATATTTTTGGGCAAACCGTTCACTTCTTCTTCCCGTGGTAAAAAATATTCTTTTTACACCGCATGCCCGGGCCACGGAAAGAGATGACCGGATCGTGGCAATATAGGCTTCGTGGGACATGGGACGGACAACCCCCGTGGTTCCCAGAATCGAAATGCCGCCGATAATTCCCAGCCGCGCGTTCAGGGTATGCCCGGCAAGCGTTTCTCCCTCAGGAACAAAGATTTCTATGGAAACGGCAAAGGACCCGCCGCTGTCCGCCAGCATCTCTTCAACCACGGATGTGATCATTTGTCTTGGGCCGCTGTTGATGGCCGGATGCCCGGGCGGGATTTCAAGGCCGGGTTTTGTAACCCGTCCCACGCCTTTCCCGCCTGAAAGGGTCAACACGGAAACCTCTGTTTCTTTGATTGATACCACGGCACCGATTTCAGCTTTGTGGGTCACATCCGGGTCATCGCCCGCGTCTTTGATCACGGTGCACACGGCGGTGTGTTTACCGGATTTTTCCAGTGAAAAAATGTCAATGTCCCGGTGGCCGCCACCGATGAAACAGATGGTAACAAATTGCTTTTTTTCTTTTTTCAGCAAAAGATAAAGGGCGCCTTTTACGGCGGCTGCTGCGGCTGCACCCGTTGTAAACCCTTGTTTTAATCCTGGTTTTTTTGATTTAGCCATTTTTTTGGGAAATACTCAATATAAAATAAAAAAACAGATGCCAACGGCAATCAGGCTCAATACCCTGAAAAGTTGACCCAGAAGGAGAATCTGTAATCCCATTTTGGGCGAATAGATACCGATATACCTGGGAAGCTGGTGACGGATGGCCCGCAGGGGGAAGGCGATAATGTTTCCGGCCAAAAGGGCAAGCACCGTTTGTTCAACGTTTATAAGCCCGGCATCAAGGAGTGCGCCGGCGGCTGCAAATCCGGATGTGAATTCCGCGGCAAAACTGAGTACCACGACGGAAAGCGCTTCCACCGGAATAAACGCCAGGGAAAGGTTTTGGGCCAGAAACTGGTTGGCCGCATCAAAATAATTCAGCGTATTGATCATGAAAACAGCGATATATACGGGCAGTACATACACAAAAACAGTTAAAATGCGCTTTGGAATTTTTTCTTTGATGGCCTGGATCATTTTTTTTCGGGAGGGATGGCTGCCAGGGACACCGGTCGTTTGGCTGTTGGTTGCCATTCGGGTTTCAGGGTGAATAAAAAAACGGCCGTACACAAGACAGAGAAAAGTCCGGATAAAGGTGGCCAGAAATGTGAGAAAATAATAAATGACCCCGGCTTTTCCGGTTAAGGGCAGAACAATGAAAAAAGTGGTGGGAAGGTGGAGAAAATAGGCGGGTAACTGGTTCACAAAATTCGTGACAAAGAGTTGTTGCCGGGTGATTTTTCCTTCTTTGTAAAAATCAAGGAGCATGGCGTTTGCCGTGACACCGGATACAAATGCCGCGGTAAATGCGGCGCCGCAGCGATCGCCTAGATGACCGAACCTGAAAAAAGGCCTGGCGGCAACCCCAAGGGTCCGGGTCCAGCCGGAAGCCTCAATCACCTGGCCGGCAACAAGGCCTGCTGCGATAAAACCCATCAGGGTGAGCAGGGGCATCAACAACCTGCCGGTCAGCTGCGGCACGGTCACCTTGTCTGTCAGGATCAGTCCTGACATGAGCATTGCGGCGGATACAGTCAGGGAAACGGCAAGCGGTTTGTATTTAAAGGTGGATTCCGGCATGATCATGACCTGTTTTTTCCAAGTCTTTTTTGAGATTCCGTTTGGCAATAATCAAAGACCAGTAGTCTGGTTTTTGTTTTTCAAGATCTGTTACGTCCTCAAATATTTTTTCGCCTGCCCGGCCGCACCGGGAGACCCCCCGGCTGTTCCGGAGCAGGCCGGCCTCTGCAAGGGCGTCATTGATATCTTTTATGTTTCTGTAGGTTTTCAGTAATACCACATTTTCCGCGCAACCGGAAAATTTTCTCAGCGCTTTCCCTCCTCTGGCACCGGAGGTAATCAAAAGGGATTCCTCCCCTTCCACCAGGGGCATATTCATCCGGGATGCGGCAGCCAGATACGAGGGGATGCCGGGAATGGACCGGATGGGAATACCGGGATTTTTCTGCCGGATGATCCGGATCAGATATCCGTAAGTTGAATAGGTCAGCACGTCTCCCAGGGTCAGGAACGCCACATTTTTCCCCTGTTCAAGTTCCGCCATGATCACCCGGGCGTTTTCTTCCCACAGCGTTTCTTTTTCGTCTTCGTTGTTGGACATCTGGAAGGAGAGCATCCGGATATCCGCCTGATCTGAAATGTGGGGTCTTGCGATTTCGACAGCAAGACTGTGCCTGTTTTTGATGGAAGATGCCGCAAAGATGACGTCGACATGGTTGATCATACGGACGGCCTTCAGGGTCAACAGTTCCGGGTCACCCGGGCCGACACCGATACCGTAAAATGTACCTGTTGAATGATTCATATTTTTTTTCCTGTTGTTATGACTGCTTATCCATGGAAAGAATGATCAGCGCATTCAATGCCCCTGCGGCAATGTTGGAGCCGCCTTTTCTGCCGGTATTGGTGATATAGGGGATATCGTGTTCCAGAAGAAGTGCCTTGGATTCGGCTGCATTGACAAATCCCACGGGAAAACCGAGAATCAGAGCAGGAAAGGCTTTTTGGGCTTGAATCAGTTCAATTAAACGTAACAGGGCCGTGGGAGCGTTTCCAACAACATAAATACCCCCTTCCATTTCCGGAACAGACCGGTTCACAGCTTCAAGGGCCCGGGTGGTCCCGTTTTTCCGGGCCGCGTCTGCGACATCACTGTCACTGATACGGCAGATCACCCGGTTGCCGAATGGCACCAGCGCTGTTTTCCGAATGCCGGATCTGGCCATTTCCGTGTCCGTGATAATGGGCTTCCCGGACCGGATCGCCGTAATCCCTGCCGCAATGGCATCTTTATGGAACCGGATGGTGTTTAAATAGTCAAAATCAGCCGAGGTGTGAATCAGCCGCCGGACCACGGGCCATTCAGCCGGTCCGAATCCATGGCCTTGGGCTTCGTTGTCGATAATCTTGAAGCTTAATGTTTCAATTTCCTGTGGTTTCATCGTATATCCTGTCTGGTATTGGTGTGATGGCCTCCTGAAACACAGTATCCCAGGCGGTTCCTGAAAATTCGGGGTAAAGCCGTATTCCGGTCTGGTGAATGCCGTGAAGCAGACGCATGGTGGGCCGTGAAACAATATGCTCGTCAATGATGTAAACCCGGTTGTTTTGGATCGCCCGGATCACGGAAAATCCGGGCTCATTCTTGATTTGATCCAGGGTTGGACGGTTCATGGGGCCTTGCTGGGACAGGAACACATCAATATCCGCTGCTTTTGACAGTATCCGTTCCTTGCCGTATACGGCGATGTTGCTCCCCCGGGACGGCCTGGCATCATCGGCAATATTGATGCCCCCGGCGGTTTTCAAAACAAAATCAGCCATGGAGCCGTTTGAAAAGGTTTTCATTTTGTCATGGATGGCCTCGAAATACACTTTCTGGGGGGGTGTTGCGTTTTTTGAATATGCATTGAATTTTTCAACCGCCAGCTGAAATTGTTGGATCATCCTGTGGGATGTGTCTTTTTTCCCGGTCAGTATGCCCAATATTTTCCAGTATTGATACATCTCTTCAATGGTTGAGGGCTGGATGGAAACAACCGTGATGCCGCTTTGCTCCAGCCGTTTTGTCAGCCTGGCATACCCCCTGTCGATCATGGGCCGGATCAGTACCAGGTCCGGCCTGGCCGCCAGGAACCGTTCCGGGTCATCATGGTATGAAAAGGCCGGTTTTTCCTGTGCTTTTTCAGGATATGAATCGGATCGGGACACCCCGATGATCTCCGAATCCAGACCCAGATAAAACAGATTTTCCGTGTGGGCCCCATAAAGAGATATAATCCGTGAAAACGGCCGGCTCACATTAATTGTCCGCCCGGACTGGTCGATCAGCGTGGTTTCATCCACAAGCTTGACATCCCCGGGAAGATCCGCAGAAACGCAGGGTGTGAACAGGCCGGTCAAAACCCAAAAAAAGAAAAGCCCCCTTTGTATCACCATGACGCTGCCTTCCCTGTTTTAAACACGGCCTGCCCGGCCTGGTAAAGGGGTTCGAACCGTATTTTTGACTGAATATGAAACACCGTTTCAAGCATTTGTTCGGTCATCAGGTCTTGTGTCGGCCCTTTTTTGACCAGGGTTCCCTTTTTCATGAATACCATTTCATCACAGAATATCGCTGCCAGATTGATGTCCTGAAATACAGAGATAACAGTCAGGCCTTTTTCACGCACCTTTTTTTTAACCGTGTCAAGCAGATGGATACTGTGGCGGATGTCAAGATTGGAAGTGGCTTCGTCCAGAAGAAGGATATCCGTGTCCTGGGCCAGGGCCCTTGCAAACACCGTCCGTTGCCGCTCACCCCCGCTGATTTCCGTGACAAGCTGGTCTTTCAGACGGCTTATTCCGGTGATTTCCATGGCCTGATCACATCGTTGGAAGTCTTGGGCAGAGGGCCTGGAAAATCTTGGTATATAAGGGTATCGTCCCATCATGACCACGTCGGATACCCGATAGGGAAAGTTGATATAAAAATTCTGGGAGACCAGACTTATCTGTTTTGCCAGGATCTTTTTAGGGGTTTTCTTTAAACATTTGCCCATGAAGCGAACTTCGCCTCGGTGGGGATGAATGAATCCGGCCATCAGGTCCAGCAAGGTGGTTTTACCACATCCGTTGGGTCCGAGGATTCCGTAAAACCGGCCTTTTTTAAAGGTTTCCGAGATGCCGGTGAGAACGATGTCACGGTCATAGGCAAAAAACGCCTGCCGGATGTCATGGCAGATTTCGGTCATTGCCGGGTCCTCATATGGTTTCTCCTGAAGATAAAGCAGAAAAAAGGACCGCCGATCAATGCGGTGAGCACGCCGATGGGAATCTCAACCGGAAGCATGGCCCGGGTGACCGTGTCTGCGGAAAGCATGAGGATGGCGCCGGCCAGAAAACAGACCGGCAAAAGTCTCTGGTTGTCGGGTCCTGCAAACGACCGCATCATGTGCGGCACCAGAAGTCCCACAAAACCGATGATTCCGGAGACGGACACACATATCGCCGTGACAAAGGATGCCGTGAAAAGCAGGTAAAGCGTCACCCGGCGGGTTTCCACCCCGAGTGTGACCGCCATCCGGTCGCCTAAGGAAATGATGTTCAGGTCCCTGGAAAAGTAATAGATGACGATGAAGCCGCCCACCACGGTAATACTGACAAGAGACACATCCATCCATGTCCGGGAGGCAAAACTGCCCATGAGCCAGAAAATGATGATGGCCACCTGTTCATCTGCCAGATATTTTAAAAAGCTGATTCCGGCGGACAAAATGGATGATACGATAATTCCGGACAGGATCAGGGAGTTTGAGGAAAGACCCTGCCGGTCAAAGGTCTGTCCGGATGACAGAAAAATCACGATCAAAAGAGTGACGGCGGCACCGGAGAATGCGAAGCCCGGTAATATATACAGGTTCAGGGAAGGGAAAAACAAGATGGCCAGAGATGCGCCGAATGCAGCGCCCGCGGAAATTCCCAGGGTAAAGGGGTCGGCCAGGGGATTTAAAAGAATCCCCTGGTACACGGCGCCGGAAACGGCAAGTCCTGCACCCACAAAAACAGCGGTCAGAATTCTGGGAAGCCGGACATCCATGACCACTGTCCGGATCACGGCATCGATTTTCTGACCGGCATCCGGGCCGGGGAAAACCGTTTCAAAAATACTGCGGGTCACCTCGGAAAACGGGACAGGAATATATCCCATCCCGGCGGAACCGATCACGATCAGGCACAAAAGACCCAGCAGAACCAGGTTTTCCGTTACCATTTTCATCCCTTTTCCCGGGGTATCGGTCATTTTATTTTATACCGGCATCTTTGATCACATCAAAAATGTGATCACTGTATATTTTTGCCCATCCGGTGTTTTCACCAAGACCGGTAATGTCACAGGTGACCGACATTCCCATCTGCTCAAACCGGGTTTTCCATGAATCTTGTTCATCTCCTGCCATGTCATTGCCGGCATGATCACCGGCCACCACCATTAACGGTTTCATAAAAACTTTTTTAATACCTGCGTGCTTCAGGTCTTCTGCCACGTGACTCACCAAAGGGAATCCTTCAACCGCACCAATGAATACCCGTGTGTCCGGGTAGGTTTTCCGCAGGGTATCTTCCAGTTCAACATATGCGCCTGTGGAGTATATCTCGTTGCCATGTCCCATATAGACCATGGCAGCACCCATTTTTTTTGCTTTTTTAATATCATTTTCAAGGGCGTTTGCTGCAGCCTGAATATCTTCCTGGTAGAAATGTGTTGCTGACGGTGCGCCAAGGGCCGGACGGCCTAAGACAAGGATATCAAAAGGCATGTATTTTTCACGCAGGGTTTTGATGCTGTTCAGACCAGACATATAGGCGCAAAGATCTGCATAAGATTCCCCGGCAAAAACATGCGTGGGCTGAACAACAATGGTTTTAATCCCTTGGTCCTGAAGATCGGCAACCGTTGCCAGCGGCGACTTCACGTATAAAAAATCCCTGCTGATTTCCTTGTTTTCTTCCAGAAATCCGGTATCATTCTGGCGGTCATGCCATATTTTCCGGATGACATTGGATGTGAACGCATGGGTTACCATATAGTCGGGATGGTCTTTTTGAACGATTTCTTCAATGGTGGTCAATGCTTTTAACGCATCCGGATGTGAGGTGCCGAAACTGGCCAGCACAATCGCTTTCCGGGGTGTTTGGCCGTAAGCCATTGAAAAAATCAGAAGGACAGACAAGCTGGTCAGCATGAAACGAATGAAGTTTTTGATCATGATTTCATCTCCTTGAAATAAAAAAATCCCCTGACCATGATATTTTTCAATATCATGGTCAGGGGATTCCGTATTCAATCCGGTCCACAACGGGGTTATCTTTCTTCCGCGAAAAATAATCCCAAAATTCCTTCCAGGCAGGTCTTCTGACTTCCGGATCATTCTAATTGCCGCGCCTTCCCGTTTATATTCAATCAATAAACAGTGACAAACTGCGGCTTTCGTCCCCGGTTACAGCGGCGGGCCCGTTCCTGATTTTAACAGGATTCCCTTTTCAGCTTAAAGAACCGTATTCCGGCTCTTCATAAGCACCTGGAGGATCTTTTCAGCCCAGGTTAAATAATACAGGCTGAAAAATTCAATCGCTTTACTAATAGTCTTTACAAATATGGAATGTCAAGCAGAATATTTATTCCGGATGGTTTCAGTCAGCAGGTCCTGCCGCTTTTTTTTTCTGTCACGTGGGCGCGGCCTTTTTTCAGATGGATTTTCATTTTCCCAATCCCTGGCTGATCAGGGTGACGGGGTGGACCACAGTCAGGTTGTCTTTTTCAGACAGGTTGCCGTGAAGGTTGATCCGGCACACGGGGCAGTCCGTAAGCCAGAAATCAGCCCCTGAAGTCCGGGCGCCGGCCAGTTTTTTGGCCATCATTTTTTTGGAAATATCCGGGTATTCATAGAAAAACGTACCGCCGCCGCCGCAGCAGGCCGCTTCATCCGGAACCGGGATATAGTCAAAGCAGGGCAGGGCCTTGAGAAGCGCCTGTACCTTTGCCAGGGAATTGAAGCTGTTTTTCGAATGACACGGGGCATGGTAGATCACTTTGTGCTTCGAGATGTCCGAAGTCATGGCAGCGGCCAGGTCATTGATGTGGTCATGGAGAAACGAAAGAATATCCCGGGTTTTCTGGGCGATCAGGTCCGGCATGCCCGGGATGATTTTTCGGGTCAGGGCTGCGGCATGGCCCCTGCCGGCCGGGATGTTCATTAAAGCCGGGTATTCATCTTTCAGGGCCGCCCCGCAGGTGGTGCAGTCCACGATCACGGCATCCCAGTTTTCTGCGGCTGCATCCAGGGCGTTTTTTCGGGTATGGCCCCCGTGTTCCCCCATGGCCTTCTGGATCGCCGCCAGGTTGACAGCCATGTTTTCACGGGCCCGGTCCCTGGCCCCGTGGAACATCATGGGGATACCGCAGCAGGTCTGGCTTTCCGGGATCACCACCTCATACCCCAGCTGAGTGAGGATATGGACGGTGGCCTGTCCCGTGTCGGCAAACATATAGTTGGTGGCGCATCCCGTGAAATAGATCACCCGTCCTCTGGGGTTGCCCCTGGCAAAAGACACCCGGGACAGGGTGCTGCGCAAAGGCCGGCGGTTCATCTCTGGAAACCGGTGAACCGGGATGGTGCCGATTTTGTAAGCTTTTTCCAGGGCTGCCGGGGTGAGGCCCCGGCCGATCCTGGCCAGGCCGGCCCCCATGCGCAGGCGGTATTCTTTGGCCAGCAGATACACCAGACTTCTTATGGCTGAAGGTTCCGGTAAAGACCGGGCCAGCTGTTCCCGCATGTCCATGAATCTGGCATAGTGATTGATGCCGGATGGACACACAACCTTACAGGCCCCGCACATCAGGCACTGGGACACCAGGTCTTTCAGCAAAGGCGAGGCGGACAGATCTTTTTTTTCAAACGCCTTGATGAGCTGGAGCCGGGCCCTTGGGGATGCCTGTTCCTGCTTGATCACCTGGTACACCGGGCATACGGACAGGCACAGCCCGCATTTGCCGCAGTTCTGGATGGGTTTTCTTGTCATACGAATTTTCCCGGGTTCAGGATCCCGTCCGGATCCACGGCCTGCTTGATGGTTTTCATGAAATCAATGGTGCCCGGGTCCATGACCAGGGGCAGGTACTTGGCCTTGGCCAGGCCGATGCCGTGCTCCCCGGACAGGGTGCCTTCCAGATCGGCCGCGGCCCGGAAGATCTCGTCAAATACGGCCATGACCCGCTCCCATTCTTCGGCATTGCTTTTGTCCGCCGGGATCATGGGGTGCATGTTGCCGTCCCCGGCATGGGCCAGAATCCCCACCCGTAATTTATGTCTGTCAGCGATCTGTACGATGCGCCGCACCATTTCCGGGACCCGGCTCACGGGCACGGTGACATCTTCTGAGATAATGTCCGGGGCCAGCTTGGCAAACACGCCGTAGGCCGAGCGCCGGGCCGTCCACAGCCGTTCTCTGTCCGCGGCTGTTCCGGCTTCCTGGATATGGACGGCATGGTGGGCATGCAGTTTTTCTAAGATCAGCCGGATCTGTTTGTCACAGGCTTCCGCCATCCCGTCCACCTCGATGAGCAGGGTCCCGGCCGCTTCTCTGTCCAGGCCTAAGCCGGCCTTGTCCTCGATGGCGTTCAGGGTGAGCTGGTCCATCAGTTCCATGGCTGCAGGCAGGATCCCGGACCCGATGATGTCCGTGACCGCCGTTGCCGTGTCATCCAGGTCTTTGAACGTGGCCATGATGGTTTTCACGGTTTCCGGCACGGGTACCACCTTGAGGATTGCTTTGGTGACCAGCCCCAGCGTGCCTTCAGACCCGCAGAACAGGGCCGCCAGCTTGTATCCCGTGACATCCTTGATGTTTTTGCTGCCAAAGGTGATGATTTTGCCCGAGGCCAGCACCACCTCCAGGCCCAGGATATAATCCAGGGTCACCCCGTATTTCAGGCACCGGGGGCCGCCCGCGTTCTGGGCAATGTTGCCGCCGATGGTGGACATGTTCATGGACCCGGGGTCCGGGGGAAAGAAAAATCGGTCAGGCGCCAGGGCTGCCTGGAGATCGGCGTTCACCACGCCGGGTTCCACAATAATGTACCGGTCTTTGGTGTTGATCTCAATGATCCGGTCCATTTGTGAAAAACAGATCACCAGGCCGTGGCGGGCCGGTATCGGGGCCCCGCACACCGAGGTGCCCGCGCCTCTGGCCGTGACCGGGAGTTGGTGGGCCGATGCCAGAGCCAGAATTTGCGACACCTCTTCCGTGGTTTCGGGAAAAACCACGGCTTCGGGCATGGATTCTTCCACAAACGCGTCATAGGCATAGCAGAAAAGCTGTTCTTTTTTGTCCAGCCACCGGGCAGGGTCCACAATGGCCAGAAACTGGTTTGTCAGGTCCGGTGAGATCAATGCCGTCTCCTTTTTTGTCGGGTCTGTTGGGGCCGGCCCCCTATTTGAGCAGCCAGTGGGGCAGTGCCAGGGAAATCCAGGGAATATAGGTGACCAGCATCAGGCAGGCCAGCATGATCAAAAGAAACGGGGCCACACCCCGGGCAATGGTCACAATAGGCGCTTTGGTGATGCCCGAAGCCACAAACAGGTTCAGGCCAAAGGGCGGGGTGAGCATACCCATCTGGATGTTGAGCACCATGACAATTCCGAAATGCACCAGGTCGATGCCGTACCGGTTCAGGGTTTCTAAAAACAGCGGGGCCAGAACGAGCATGGCGGACACATCATCCATAAAGCATCCCAGAATCAGAAACAGCAGGTTGACCGTGAGCAGAAACATCCAGGGCGTGTCAATGTATCGGATAATGATATCTGCCAGATGATGGGGAATCTGTTCGGCCGTGAGCAGCCAGATAAAGGTCATGGCACATGATAGAATAAACAGCAGGCAGGCGGACAGAATGGCGGCTTCCCGGCATACGTCCGTCAGGTCTTTGATGCCGAACTCTTTATAGATCACCATTTCCACAAACAGGGCATAGACCACGGACACGGCAGCGGCTTCCGTGGGGGTGAATACCCCGGAATAGATGCCCCCCAGCACAATGAACGGCAGCATCAACGCCCAGATGCCGTCTTTGCCCGTTTCGATCAACCGGGCCACAGAAGCGTTTTGGTCAATGCGCCAGTTGTGTTTTTTGGCCACAAAAAAGGTGTACACCATCAACGAGAATCCGATGAGCAGCCCCGGCATCACCCCGGCCATGAAGATTTCCGCCACGGACACGTTCATGACCAGGCAGTAAAGAATCATGGGAATGGAAGGCGGGATCACAATGCCTAAAGAACCGGACACCGTGATCAGGCCTAAGGAAAATTTTTCACCATACCCGGCCTTGATCAGGGCCGGGATCATGATGGCGCCGATGGCCACCACCGTGGCAGGCGATGATCCGGAAATGGCGGCAAAAAAAATGCAGCCCAGGATACCGGCCATGGCAAGCCCCCCGGGAAACCATCCCACCAGGGCATTGACAAAATTAATGAGCCGCCTGGCAATGCCCCCCCGGGTCATGATGGCCCCGGCCAGAATGAAAAACGGAATGGCCAGGAGCACAAACTGGTCCAGGGCGTTGAACAGCTGCTGGGTGATGATGGTCAATGGGGTGTTGGAAAAAAACACCAGGGACATAAGAGTGGTCACGCCTAAGATCACGGCAATGGGCACGCCTGAAAACAGGAGCACGGTAAAGCACAGGCCAATGAATAAAATCATGGTGTCTGCCTTTTCATGTCCTTGGCAAAGGCGGTGATCAGAAACCGGATCCCGATGAACACACAAAACACGGGGATGGGAAGATAGGCGATATACATGGGGATCTGCAGGGTGGGGGAGGTGGTTTCATAGCCATGCATGCGCAGCACGATTTTCCAGGAATGATACGCCACAATAAAGAAAAACCCGGCGGCCAGGCTGTTGGTGAAAGTTCGGACCCGGCCCTGCCAGGGCGGTTTCATGTGGGTGACCAGAAGATCCATGGTAAAATGGCTGCCCGTGCGCACTCCGATGGATGCGCCTGAAAATGCCACAAACACGCCGATATACCGGCCCAGTTCCTCAAACCAGGTAAAGGAATAACTGAACACATACCTGGAAATGACCTGGACAAATCCGATCAGAGCCAGGATCAGAATGGTCCACACCAGGGTGATCTCTTCCACCCGGTGAATAAAAACAAAAAACCGGTTACATCCCGTGGGTTTCAATTTTTTCCAGCACAAAATCAAACAGATCGTCCCCGATTTTTTTGCGGTATTTGTCCCAGACCGGGGTCATGGCTTTGCGGAACATTTCGCGCTCTTGTTCAGACAGGTCAATGATTTCAATGTTGTTGGCCCTGGCATAGGCCTCCACGGACATGTTGAGTTTGGGTAACGACTCATGCAGGGCCGCTGTGACCGTCCGGTTGATTTGAATGGACTGCCGGGCCGCCTCTTTGAAAATCTGCTGCTGGGCCTGGGTCAAACTTTCCCAGTAATCCACGGATACAATAATGACACATTCCGTGACACAATGCTGGGTCCGGGTCACATATTGCGTTACTTCCGTGAATTTCATGAGAATGGAGGTGATCAGCGGATTTTCCTGGGCGTCGATCACGCCGGTCTGCAGGGCATTGTAGGTTTCAGGAAACGGAATGGCCACGGGAGATGCTCCCAGCTGCCGGAACGTGTCCAGATACGTGGGAGAATTCATGACCCGGACTTTAAGGCCTTTGATGTCATCCGGGGTCCGAACCGGGCGCTTGTTATTGGAAAAATCCCGGAATTCATTTTCCGTCCACCCGATGGCAATGAAGCCTTTTTTGGGGAAATAGGAAAAAATGCGTTCCTGAACTTCCGGATCATCAATGGTGGCATACAGGGTCTGCCGGTTCGGGAACAGAAACGGCATATCCAGAATACTGCACTGGGGCACGAAATTTTGAAGCACGGCCGTGGCAACGGCCGCCATTTCCAGGGTGCCGGCCTGCACCTGTTCGGCCAGAGAGCGTTCCCCGCCCAGCTGCCCGGCCGGGAATGTGGCAATGTCAATGTCACCGTGGGTTTTTTCTTTCACATAATCAGCAAAGGCATCCACACCCTTGGCCTGGCCGTGAAACGGCGGGGCCACATGGCCGAACTTCACGGTCTGGGCAAATGCCGGTTGAAAAAATCCCATGAAGAAAAATATCAGAAAGACCATGCCGGACAGGCAAAAATCAGGTTTGATATGTGACGTTTTCATGCAAACGGCTCCTTGTTTTACAAAAAAGGGGGGTTCGGCAGATATTGAAAATTTTGCCGGCCCCCCTTTGTTTAATCAAATGTGAAACCTAAGTGTTACATAGCGGTTTCCGGGTGGAATACATTGACTTCTTTTAAATCATCCCCCAGATATTCCCGTTCGTTTGGGCCCAGGATACCCAGAGACAGACAGATCAGGGTCCACATGTGTACCACGGGGTAGTTGCTGCCATAGTGTTCACTCAGTTCATGGATCTGGGCGTGACAGTTGTGGCACCCGGCAATGCAGTAGTCTGCGCCTGTGGCTTTGATCTGGTCGTCCTTGATTTTACCGTAGGCCAGGCGTTCCTCCTTGAACCCGGATTGCAGGAATCCGCCGCCGCCGCCGCAGCAGTAGTTGTTGGAGCGGTTGGGCTGCATGTCGATGAAGTTTTCTTCACCCACCACGGATTTGACCACAAACCGCAGGTCTTCGGCAATGGGATCCCCATAGCTTTTCCGAACGATCTGGCAGGGGTCCTGCACCGTGAATTTGATCTTCAGGTCCTTGTTCCAGTCGGAGTTGACTTTGAGTTTGCCCTCACGGATCCACTTGGCATAATATTCATAAATATTTTTGACTTCAAAGTTGTGTTCCAGGTTGAATTTTTTCAGTCCGGCCCGGACTGAGAAAGTGACGTGCCCTCACTCGGTATTGAGGAACGTTTTACACCCCAGCTTATTGGCTTGATCCACACTGGTTTTGGTAATATGCTTCCATCCGTCGTCATCGGCCAGGAACATGCAGTAGTTTTCTCCGGCCCAGCCTTTGCTGCCGTAGGTCCAGTCCACACCGGCCAGGTGCAGGATCTTCCACAACGGCACCAGTTCGTCGGGTTCAGTCACGGGTTCTCTGGAATTCTGGTTCAGGAAAAATTCCGCGCCTTGTTTGTCAATGGGGGCCTGCATGTCTGCAAATTCCGGCTGGGCTTCCCGGTATTCTTCCAGCACATCCTCGACCACGAATTCAAAGTCCTCTTCCGTGGTGCCCATGGCAGAGCCGGTGTCGTTTCTCAATGCCATGTCGCAGGAACCCAGAATCCCTTTGGGCCGTTCTTCCCTGGGCCGCAGGGCCCGGGCGTTGAACACCAGCTGGGGAATGTCGATTTTCATGGGGCAGACATAGATGCACCGCTGGCACATGGTGCACATCCAGGGCCAGTCTGAGGCGGCAATTTCCTCGTCCATGCCCAGGGCAGCCATGCGCAGAAATTTACGCGGGTCCATATCTCTCAAGCCTGTGGCCGGACACCCTGATGAACAGGCGCCGCAGGTCAGGCAGGCGTTCAGATTTCCGCCTTCCGGCAGAATTTCCTTGACCTTGTCAATAAACAAACTTCGGGCCTTTTTTTTGCCCAGTTTTATCACCGCTTCTGCCATGAATCGTTCCTTTCTTTATCTATCATCCCGTCAAAATGATTTATATGGTTTATCTTTCAATGTATGATTCTCACCCGACAACGGCAATCTTTTCCATGTGTCAGACTCCTTGTTATTAAGGTTTGCCTGAAGTAGATAACAATTTTATATTTAGTATGTCAAGAGCACAATGGATGCCGGGGCTGTATTTTAAAAAAATTGTTGAAAAAACAGGCCACAGGCTATTTGACATTTGCCCGTGATGATTTAAACTGTATTCAATTTTTACCTGCCCGGGGATCCGGGCGGATTGACGGGAGAAAACATATCACATGAAAACAGATACCATGACGGAAAAAAGCGGCGCTGTTTCGCGTCAAACGCTTTACATAATGATCCTGGCTGCCTTGACGGTCGGATTTATTGTCGGGGCCGCATACACTTCTTTTAAACTGGCCAAAGATGGTTCCGCAACCCGGATGGACGTCCATTCCGGTCCGGCACCGGGTTCAGACGCACATTCGGAAACCGCCGGGACAGCCGCACCGGATATGGACGACAAGATTGCGGAACTGGAAGCACTTGTGAAACAGCACCCTGAAGATGCCCGGGCCTGGGCCAATCTGGGTCATGTGTATTTTGATGCAGATCAGCCGGATTCAGCCATCCAGGCGTATCAGAAATCACTGGCCCTGGTGCCGGGAGATCCGGCCGTGCTCACGGACATGGGCGTGATGTACCGCCGGAACGGGGAACCGGACAAAGCGATTCAGGCGTTTGATCAGGCCGTCGCCGCCTCTCCGGGGTTTGAAACTGCGTTGTTCAACAAAGGCGTGGTGCTCATGGCGGACCTCAATGACCTGCCCGGTGCCATGGCCGCCTGGGAAGCACTGGTGAAAGTCAATCCGGATGCCACCACGCCCGGGGGTGAAAAGGTGGCGGATATTGTCTCGCGCATGAGACAGCAGAATTAATGGATATTCTTGATTTGTCTTTTTTAACGGGAGAAAATTCATGAATGTGACGACACTGAACACCATAGAAAAATTTGAAATTCAGGCCTACGCAAAATCCAGGAATGTGGACAGAAAAGACCATGTGCCGTTTTCCGGATCTCCCAGAAAACATCCCTGGGACCCGGAAAAAATCATCCTGATTGTCGATCCGTTCACTGCCGGAACTTTTTACTATGAGTTCAAGATCAAAGACATCGGATTTGCCGAGGAACTGGCCAGTATGACCAACATTGACGGCGAATCCGTGGCCATGGCCCGGATCTGGGTGAAAAAAAAGAGCGTGGCCACCCAGAGCACCCCGTTTGTCGTGGATTCGATCCGGCACTTTTAAGCCGCATTATATCTGGCAGGTTGGTTGTCTTTGTGGTATTGTCTTTGCTTGTTATCCTGGCACGGGCGGAGCAAAGATAAATGAAGCACAAAAAAAATATACTTGCGGCATCCGTTTTCACTGCCGTGCTGATTCTGGCGGTGGTGATCGGGTACAAGAATCTGTCGTATAACTGGCAGTGGTATCGTGTGGCCCCGTATTTTTTTTCCTTTGAAAACGGGCGGTTTGTGGCAGGGGTTCTGCTCCAGGGCGTGTGGATCACCTTCAAAATTTCCGCGATTTCTCTGGTGCTTGCACTGGTCACCGGTATGGTGTCCGCGTTTGCCAGATTGTCGCCTTATGTGTCTTTGCGGGTGCTGGCCTGGTGTTATGTGGAAACCATCCGCAACACCCCGCTTTTAATCCAGATTTTTGTCATTTATTTTGTCATCTCACCGGTGCTGGATCTGTCTGCCTTTACGTCCGCAGTGATTGCCTTAAGCCTGTTTGAAGGGGCGTATTCTTCGGAAATCATCCGGTCAGGTATCATCAATATCCCCAAAGGTCAGTTTGAGGCGGCCCAGAGCATCGGCCTGCCGGTTTTTGCCACCTACTATAAGGTGGTTGTTCCCCAGATGCTGCGCCAGACCCTGCCCATGCTGGCCGGCCAGAGTGTGTCTCTGATCAAGGATTCCGCGCTGGTGAGCACCATTTCCATTTATGATCTGACCATGCAGGGGCAAAAAATCGTATCTGAAACGTTTTTGACTTTTGAAATCTGGTTTGCCGTGGCATTATGTTATCTATCCATTACAGCGACATTGTCTTTTATCATCCGGCGAATCGAAACCCGGATGAGATTTGTGAATTAATTTAAACGGAAAAGGAGAGGCTATGTTTGATATGAAAAAAGTGCTGATGGCAGTGGGATTGATCCTGCTTATGCCCCTTGCCCTGTGCCTGGCCGGAGAGACCGGGGACCGGCTTTCCAAAGAGAGTGTGATTGAAAAGATCCAGAAAGACAAGGTGATCCGGGTGGGGATGTCCACATTCGTGCCCTGGGCCATGAAAGACAAACAAGGCAAACTGGTCGGATTTGAGATCGATGTGGCCCGGCAGCTGGCCAAAGACATGGGGGTGGATGTGGAGTTTGTGCCCACGGCCTGGTCCGGGATCATCCCGGCCCTGATGACCGGCAAGTTCGATGTGATTATCGGGGGCATGGGCATCACGGCTCAGCGGAACCTGAAAGTCAATTTTACCACGCCCTACGATTATTCAGGCATGTCCATGGTGGCCCACCGGAAAAAGGCCCAGGGCTTTTCCTCCCTGGCCGATTTTAACAAAAAGGATGTGAACGTTGCCGTGCGCATGGGAACCACGGCGGAACAGGCGGCCAGAAAGTTTCTGCCCAAAGCCAGCCTGCGGTTGTTTGAAAATGAAAGCCAGGCCCTGCAGGAACTGAACCTGGGTCGGGTCCATGCCGTGGTTTCTTCAGCCCCCATGCCCGTGTTCCATGCCTTGAAATATCCGGACAAGCTGTTTGTTCCTCTGGAAGAGAATTTTACCAAAGAGCCCATCGGATTTGCCATCCGCAAAGGAGACCCGGATGCCGTCAATTTTTTCAACAACTGGATCATCAATCAGCATGCCAGCGGGTTTTTAAAGGAGAAAAAAGCCTTTTGGTTTGAATCCAGAGACTGGGAAGATCTTGTTAAATAAATCTGTAAAACCATTGACCCTGGTGGATCTGGCTGTGGTACTGGCCGTGACTGCCGGGGTTTTCTTTTTTTTTGTGCGCATGGTCCAGGTGCTGGACTACCACTGGGACTGGCAGGCCATTCCCGGATATTTTCTGTTCAAAGACCCCGAGACCGGCCGGTTTCATGCCAACATGCTGCTCCAGGGGTTCGGCACCACCCTCAAACTGAGCATCTGGTCCATGGGAATCGCCTTTGTTCTGGGCACTTTGTCCGGCATCATGGGTGCCCGGGGCGGGTTTATCGGGCAGATGATCAGCCGGTTCTATGTGGAGACGGTGAGAAACATTCCGTCTCTGGTTCTGGTGATCCTGTTCTACTATTTTGTTTCCTCCCAGTTTCTGGATGCCATGGGCCTGGATCAATGGGTCAGAAATCAGAGCGCCCCCGTGACCCGGGCCATCTCTTTGTTGCTGGCGGAATCCGGGCAGATCAATGCATTTGTGTCTGCGGCCGCCGCCCTGGCCATTTATGAAGGCGCGTATATTTCTGAAATCGTGCGGGGCGGGATCAACGGGGTGTCCGGCGGGCAGTGGGAAGCAGCCTGGTCTCTGGGGTTGTCCCCGTTCAACACCTTCCGTCTGGTGATCCTGCCCCAGGCGTTCCGGCGGGCCGCATTTCCCCTGGCCGGCCAGTTCATCTCCACCATCAAGGATTCCGCCATTGTCTCGGTCATCTCGGTCCAGGAACTCACCTTCCAGGGCATGGAACTGATGGCAGCCACGTTTCTGACCTTTGAAATCTGGATCACCATCACCCTGCTGTATTTTATCCTGACCTTTTCCTTGTCCCGGACCATCTCGTTTTTTGAAAAGCGCATGGCCATCCGGCAGTAATCCCTTTTGCCGGTCACCCGGATGCCCTCCCTGGGCAGTGCCCGATTCATACTGGGGGGTTGTTTATATTCGGTTTAATATATCGTGAGTTCCGATGGTTCTGAAAATCAGTCCGTCTTCAACAAATTGAAACGTAAATCGATATTTCATGGTGATTGAACCCTCCCAACGATTTTTTGTTCCCTGTATCTGCTTGACCCTGAGCGATGGGTGTGATGGGTTTTCCAAAAAAAGAGAGAGTTTTTCATCAAAGGTCTTTTGAATTTTTTTTGGCAATTTTTGATACTCTTTTTTGAATCGTCTGCTGAATTGAAAAGAGTTTATTTTTTCAACCATTTCAACCCTTCTTTTGCAGAGTCGAATTTTCCGGATAACTGATCTTTTTCAATGTCTTCATCTGCCTGGGATTCCATTTTCTGCCATTCTTTTGTCCAATACCATCCCTGGGAAGGATCGATCAGTTTTCTGGGCTTTAAGATGATCTGATTTTCATGAATAGCCACTTCAAGATAATCACCCTTTTCTATCCCGAGACTGAGCATGATCTTTTTTGGTATGCGGATCTGCCCTTGGTGGCTTATTTTCATTATGGTTGATATTGACATCATGGCCCCTTTTGTAATCAATTAAGCAATTAAACTTTTAATCTATTTTAGGTCTTTAATTTATTCGCGTCAAGGGTTTACAGTTTTTTGGGGCTGTTACACCCGGCATTTCGAATGGCCCGGGCCAAAGCCTGGATCTTGGGGCCATCTTTTTTCCACATGCGGCAGGAGTCCACCAGAAATCCTTTTTCCTTGATATCTTCGAGATTGTCCGGCAGCGGGGCGGGGTTCCGGCGTTTCTCGGTCAGCCAGCCATGGACGATCTCCTGGGCCATGGCTTTGGTCAAAGTGGCCAGATGGGTGCAGCCTCTGGTACCGCCCATGATTTCACTGACCTTGCGGGTGAACCCGGGTTTGATCTCCAGCCCCGTTAAAAGCGGGACCCGGTCCAGGGTGGTGCGGCATGGTTCCATGGGAATGACGGGCATGTCCGCAAACGCCTCCACAATGCGCAGGGGATCCGGGGCGATCCGGCAGAACAGGCGGATATGGTGGATGGTGCCGGGTTCCAGGACTTTGCCCGTGATGTCGAATATTTTGATATACCGGGTATCCATGAGTTCTCCTGTGACAATGACCTGGCTGTTGTCATGGGGAAAGGTGGACATCCGGATATCCCGGGTATGGATCCGGGAGAGGTCTTTTATCAGGTCAGCCAGCATCTCAGCTCCTTTGGGTTGACTTTCCGGGAGGAAATCATTATGAGGGGTTAAAAATGAGTGCTTATGCTATCCTATAATGCCGGTGGATAGCAAGGGGGTATGCCATGACCCGGCAAATCACCTGCAAAGGTCTGCATAATGAAAAAAGGGTAACCCGCCATATATCGGCTTAAAACTTAAATCTTAACACTTAAAACTTTCATATCCCAAGGAGAACTTATGGCCTGCAAGATCGATGAAACAAAAATACAAGAAACCATTGCATTTCACGGGCATTCCTGCCCCGGCCTGGCCATCGGGATCCGGGCGGCGGAGCTGGCGTTGAGCCGCCTGGATTTTAGGCCGGGCGCCAACATGGTGTGCGTGACGGAAACCGATATGTGCGGGGTGGACGGCATCCAGTTTCTGACCGGGTGTACCTTCGGCAAGGGCAATTTGATTCATAAGGATTACGGCAAGGCCGGGTTCACTTTTTTTGACCGGGACAAATCGGAAGGGTTCCGGGCCTTGTTTCAGGATGACGCGATCCAGGCGTTTGAACCGGCCAACGGGGATTCGGAACGAGATGCCCGGACCCGGGCCATCATGGAGGCGGATCTGGCGGATCTGTTTTCCGTGTCTTCCGTGGCAGTCCCCCCCGTACGTCCGGCCCGGATTCTCGAGAGTATCATCTGCAAGGAATGCGGGGAAAAAGTGATGGAATCCCGGATCCGGCGGTTTGGCGGCCAAGACCTGTGTATCCCCTGTTTTTCCCGGCATGAGCAGAAAATCTAACATGTGAGCGGGTGTGAAACCTACCGGCCTATTCAGTGTCGCCGGGCAGTGAAAACAACACAGACACCCGGGTGCTGCCGTCACAGGCAGGCCCGGGTTTTTTGTCACAAACCGCCTGGCTGCCCGGGCATCGATCCGTGGCATCGGGAAGATGGCTGCACCGTGTCGAGGTCATGGAGATCTTGAAATTAAACCGTTCTGAAAAGATTTTCATGCGAAGCAGGTCGGCGCCTTTGCCGCCGGCATTGAAATCAAAGGGTGTTTTAGAGGAATATTGAAGGGTTTCCTGGGTGGTGAAAAATCCTTCAAAAATGCGTTTCTGGGCTTCTTCGGTCAATCCGATGCCCTGGTCATGGACCACCAGTTCCACATGCCGCCCTTTTTCATGCACCTGCACCTGGATGTCGCACCCGTCAGGGGTGTTTTCCACGGCATTGCGTATCAGGCCGTCCACCACTTTCTGTAACGGGTCCACAGGAATCCGGATGTCGGGCACGGGGATCAGCTGCGTGGTCAGGTGTACCTGCCGGTGGCTGAACAAGGGGCGCAGTGCCTGAACCCGGCCGTCCACAAACTGGTCGAGCTGAACCAAAACCGCATCCTGATGCGGGGTGGCATAAATTTTTTCCAGGGTTTGCCTGACTTTCTGAACCACCCGGCTTTCTCCGGTTTCTTCAGCGATCAGCGCCTCGATCATATCCGCACATTCATCAAATATCAGGCTGAAAACCGGGGTATGGTGAAACGATTTTTTTTCCAGAATATCATATACCTGGTCTTCAATATCGATGAGCCGTTTCAGATTCCGCTGCATCCGGTCCAGCGTGGGGTGCCAGGTGGCTTCAGGCAGGTCCGTCAGTTTTTTAGACAGCACTTTAATGGAACTGAGCAGCACAGCCACCGGGGTTCTGAGTTCGTGGGACAGATGGCTGATCATTTTGTCTTTGGCCGCGTTCAGGCTTTTGAGCTCTGCATTGGCTTTTTTCAGTTCTTCAGATACCCGGGCATTTTCAATGGACAGGGCCACGGTGGCGGCAATGGTACTCAGGGTTTTGAGATCCGTCTGATCAAAGGTGCCTTCTTTTTTGTTATCTGCCGAGATCACCCCGATAATCCGGGTATTGGAGTGCAGCGGCACCACCATGACATTTTTGATACGATATCCGATTTTTTCATCCCGGCTTTTGAAGGTATCCGGGTTTTCAGGAAGATAGTTCATGATCAATGGTTTGCCGCTTTGGACCACCTGGCCCGACAGCAGCTCATCCACGGGAAACCGGGTTTTTATGACCCGTTCCCTTGTGGTGGGGTCATCATGGGCCATGCCCAGAACATAGAATTCTTCGGCTTTTTCATCTAAAAGCATGACATTGGCGCCCAGGGTTCCCAGCAGTTCCTTGATCTCATTGCTGATATATTCCACAAGCCGGGAAAGTTCCGGATACTGGGGCAATGCCTGGCTGATGCGGTTGATGGCCCCCTGGTTCCGGTCAATGCGTTTTTCCATTGTCACATCCCGGAATACCATCACCATTCTGGCCGGCTGGAGGTCTTCATCCCGGTCGATTCCGATCCGGACCACCACATCCAGAACCTGTCCGGTTTTGGTCAATCGACGGGTGGTCAGTTTGACGACATTTCTGTTGGGCGGCAGGGCTTTGATTTTTTTGGCAAGCTCCCCTTGCAGGCGGGCCGGGATATATTGCCTGCCCCGGGTGCCTTTGAGTTCTTCCGGGGTCCAGCCGAAGGTATGGGTGAAAGCCGGGTTCAGATAAGTGATCAGACCTTTGGCGTTACGAATCAGCACGGGATAAGGGATGAACTGGAGAAACCGGCGGTGGTACTCGGCGGCAATCCGGTCTTTTTCCCAGAGCGCTTCCTGTTCAGCCAGCCGCGCTTCAAGGGTTTTGATTTTTTGCAGCAGCGGGTCTCGGGTGTTTGGGTCGGTCATAAATCTCCTAAAAAATTATGCAAACAATACCAGGCTGGCTGCCATCACGGCCATGCCGGCCACAACCCCGTACATGGCAATGTGGTGTTCGCCGTATTTTTCCGCTGTGGGCAGCAGTTCATCTAAAGAGATGAATACCATGATCCCGGCCACGGCAGCAAACATCACCCCGAACAAGGTATCCGTAATGTAGCGCAATACCAGAAAATACCCGATCACAGCCCCGGCCGGTTCAGCCAGACCGGATAGAAAAGACAGGCTGAATGCTTTTTTGCGGCTGCCCGTGGCGTAAAAAATAGGAACGGAAACGGCAATGCCTTCCGGAATATTGTGGATGGCAACGGCGACGGCAATGCTTAGCCCCAGGGCCGGGTCCGCCAGCGCCCCCACAAACGTGGCAATGCCTTCCGGAAAATTGTGGATGGCAATGGCCAGGGCGGAAAACATGCCCATGCGATGCAGGTTTTTCTTGTTTATCTTGAGGTCCTGGTCGGGGATATCTTCGACATCCCTGACTTCATGGGGATTTTCAAAACTCGGGACCAGAAAATCGATCGCTGCGATCAGGACAATTCCGCTGAAAAAGGCCAGTGTGGTCATCAGATATCCCTGGACGGGCCCTAAGGCGGCCTCAAGGGATTCTCTGGCTTTGACAAATATTTCCACTAAAGAGACATAGATCATGACCCCGGCGGAAAACCCTAAGGACGCGGTTAAAAACCGGGTGTTCGTGGTTTTGGCGAAAAAGGCCAAAGCACTGCCGATGCCTGTGGACAGGCCGGCCATCAGTGTGAGGGAAAAAGCAAAAAGCACCGTACCGGCATCATACGCCATGCGCGGAAATCTCCATGAAAAGGGGGGTGTCCGGGTTAAGTTACCGCATTTGTTTCAGGTTTTACCCGTTGGTTGTAATAATTTTTTCAGGGTAATGTCAATACACATTCATGCAGGATTGCTTGAATCCCGGCATCCGGTTCTTTTTTTCCACGGTCCGGGCCAGGGCAAAACTGTCCAGAAACTGCCGGGCATTGCCCGTTACAAAGGAAATAAGATGAATGTGCTGATCCAGAATCAGGCTGGCAGGGGTTTTGGATATGGCACCGCACACCAGGATGTTGACATGGTGTTTTTTCAGTGTATGAATCAGGTCGACGGGGGATTCGGGATCAAAATCCGTATAATAGTGTCTGGAAATTTTTTTGTCTGATATTTCCGCCACCAGCAGGGTGCTGGCCGCATCAAACACCGGAGAAATCCGGTTCCCCCACACGGTCACAGCCAGTTTCACAAAATGCCTCCACATACCGGGTTGGTGTGCTGTTTTATGCCTGAAATAAAAATTATGCAAAGCGTGTGCCGCCATTTTTCCAATTTTGTAAAAGAAAAGAAACCAAACCGCGTGATTCCGGATAAAGGGTATGACCACGAAATCCTGAGCGGTCTGTTTTTTTGAAAAATTTTGGCAATGGCAGGAACCGGGGTCGCAAAATCAGGACTGCTCTGCGGGGGATGGTTGCAATTATAACTTGATCCCCAGTTTTTTGATCCGCCTGAACAAGGTGCTTTTGTGGATGCCCAGGTCTTTGGCAGCGGCATTTCGATTGTAATTGTTTCGGGCAAGGGCATCTGAAATCAAATTGATCTGGGCCGCTTTCACGGGATCATCCACGGGGGCCTGGCAGGGGGTCTGCTTTTTTTGAACCAGAAATCCCGGCAGATGCTCACAGGAGATGATTCCTTCCTGGCACAGCACAAAGGCGTGTTCAATAATATTTTCCAGCTCCCGGATGTTGCCGGGAAACGTATGGGACATGAGCGATGCCAGCACGGCATGGTCGATTCCCTGGATGAATTTGCCCTGGCGCAGGTTCAGTTTTGAGACAAAGCGTTCCACCAGCAGCGGGACGTCCTCCATGCGCTGGCGCAGCGGAGGCAGAAACAGCTTGACCACATTGACCCGGTAATACAGGTCCTGCCGGAACTGGTCCGCTTCCATGAGTTCGGACAGGTCCCGGTTGGTGGCCGCAATGATCCGGACATCGGTTTCTTCTTTTTCCACACCGCCCAAAGGGGTGTATTCATGTTCCTGGAGCACCCGGAGCAGGCTCACCTGAAACGCCGGGCTGGTGTCCCCGATTTCATCCAGAAACACGGTGCCGCCCCGGGCCAGGGCGAATTTGCCGGGTTTGTCCTTGACGGCATGGGTGAACGCCCCTTTTTTGTATCCAAACAGTTCGGATTCCAGCAATGTGTCGGGCAGGGCCCCGCAGTTGATGGCCATGAAAGGTTTGTCTTTTCTGGGTCCCATGTTGTGGATGGCCCGGGCCATCAGTTCCTTGCCCGTCCCGGTTTCCCCTTCAATGAGCACGGTGGCGTCGGACTGGGATATCTGGGGCAGGATGGTGAATATTTTTTTCATGGCGTTGCTGTTGCTGACAATGTCTTCCACATGAAAACTGGCGGACAGTTGTTTGCGCAGCGCTTCCACCAGAGAATGGTCCCTGAAGATTTCCACCCCGCCCAGCACTTCCCCGTGTTTATCGATGAGCAGAGACGTGGACACGGAAATGGGGATTTTCTTCTGGTTGGAATCAATGATATACGCGGAAGTGGACACATAAGGCTTACCTTCTTCCATGGTTTTTTTCAAAGCGCATTCCGCCTCGCACATATTGGACCGGAACACCTCCCAGCAGTGCCGGCCGATGGCTTCCTTTCTGGAGATGCCCGTGATTTCTTCGGCCGCCCGGTTAAACGAAGTGATTTCCCAGTTATAGTCAATGGTGAACACGCCGTCGGAAATGCACTCCAGAATAATCTGGGTGGTTTCCTGTGTCAGAGGGCCGGATATTTTTTTCGGATCAATCATGACAGCTCGCTTTTTTTTGTGCGTTGCGTCAACTGCTTCACCTGCTCAAGATAATGATTTTTGCACAAAGTTTCAACCGCGGTCATGTGTGAAAACGCCGGAATGAAATCAACGTCTCCTGTGGCAAATACCCCATGGCCATAAACAATCACCGTGTCGGACGTATCAAAGGCTTTTGGCAGGGTATGGCACAGCCCGAAGGGGCCTGTGCCCACTTCACCCGGAACAATGGGGATGTTTTTGATATGCCGGGGAACGGGGCAATGGGTATGGCACCGGGTATTAAAGGGACAGCACGCTTTTTGATCCGGATCGCAGTCCATGGACAGAATCACGCTGAACCGGGGGTGCCCGTGGAGAATGGCCCGGCATCCCGTGCGGGCAATGATTTCCAAATGAGCCGACAATTCGCTGGACGCCGTGATGCCGGCGGAAGACGATCCGTCCAGAGGCACGGGATCAATGCATCCTTCCAGCTCATCTAAGGCCGCACCCGTCTGGCTGATGTAAAGGGTATGGTTCAGGCAACAGGAAATATTGCCGAAATAAGAATCCACCAGCCCGTCGGCCACCACCTGCTTTCCTGCCTGGGACATGGCGGCTGTCGCCTTTGCTTCATCCGTGAAAGGACCGGACATCAGAGAAAAAGAAGGGGGTGAAACAGTCCCGGGTTGGGACGCTTCCAGAAACGGCAGGGTCTGCTGGTACACGGCATCCATTTCCGGGTCCGTGTGCCCGGTTTTCAATTCGGTCAGATAATCGGAGAAAAATTTTACAAAACAGGCAAAGCACACGGAACTGACATGCACAAATCCCTGTTCCGGGGTGACGGTTCCCGGTGCGATCACGGCAGGCCCCCGGGATTGGCCGCGGCGATCTTTTGTTAAAATGATCACGGTTTTTCTGCGGGACAGGTCCTGGACCATGCCCTGGGCCGTGAATTGATCTGCCACGGGCAGGTCATGAAGAAACGTGCGGGTTTCACAGTCCGTGGGCGTGATTCGTCCCGTGGTTTTCAAGGCCCGTTCCGCCAGAAACCCGATGATCCGATCATAGGGCGGGGCCGGTCTTAAAAACACCAGGGAATTGATGGCCAGACGGTCAAACACAGATGTCAACACCGGGATTTCCCGGGCCGTCCGGTTCCATACCAGGGCCTGGTCCTTTCCGCCGATCAAGGGCGCATTCGCCCCCCGGGCCGTGGCCAGGCCGGCATGGATCAGCTTGTCGGCATATTTTTGGACCAGATCATCCATGGAGATCGAGCCCCAGTTGTTTTGCTTTTTCTTTGGTGGGCAACCCGCCCGGGGTCAGTCCCCGCACCTCGTAATAAGCGGCTTTGGCGGATTCAAACCCGGCCCGGTCAATGGGCGGCACTAAAAATTGCGCACATCCGGTGCCGGGATGGTCAAAAAACCGGTCCGGCAGGGTATCGTGCCGGGCATCAAATCCGTTCAGGCTGTTGATGATGCGTTCATTGTAAACGATTTTTTCACCCACAGCCAACAGATCCCGGGCCGTGACCGGGTTTCCCGTGACCCCGTGCAAGGCATTGGCATATTCCTCAAGGCCTGCGGCAAAAAAAGTGAATTTGCATGCAATCAACGAATCCACCACGGCATTAAGGTCTTCGGAAATTTTGATGATCCGGGCTTTGCCGGAAAAAGAGAACCGGTCCGTGGCCACGGGTTTGCGCAAAATTTCATGGGAGATGGGATAGGCCCGCAGATGGCAGCCGCCCCGGGTGGACATGGCATACCCCAATGCCATGCCATAAGCCCCTCTTGGATCATAAGCCGGCAGTTCCAGGCCCTTGACGGCCATGGCCGCGGCCGGATATCCCATGGATTGGGCATAATGGGCGGCCCCGTGTTTCAGGTCTTTGCCTTGTCCCCGGTCAAACGCGATATCTTCCAGAAGGGTCATCAGGGATTCGGGTGTCAGATCCCGGCCCGTGATTTCCCGGAAACAGGCCAGGGCCGATGCCGCTGAAATGGTGTCCATGCCCAGCCGGTTGCATACCTGGTTGGCGGCCGTCACCGCGTGGATGTCGTCCAGACCGATCAGGGCCGTGAAATGGGACATGGCTTCAAATTCAGGCAGACTTGCCCCGGGATCGGACCGGGTGGCGATTTTTTTGCACAAAATATGGCATCCCTTGCACCCGTGCCGTCGGGGCTGAAATGCCGCGGCATAGGCATGGGCGTTCAGGCGGGATGCCGGGTCAAACCGGGTGGCCGTGAAATTGCGGGTGGGCATCATGCATCGGTTGTCCATCAGATCATACAGGGCCCCCGTGCCCAGGCAAGACAGTCCGAATTGCCCCATGAGCGCGGGAGAGGCGGCCGTGAGCCGGACAATGTCTTCTCTGGCCTGTTTGAGCATTTTCAGATATTTGACCCGGGTGCGGCCCGTGCCGGACACCCGGATATATTTGATTTTTTTGACACCTAAGCTTGCGCCTAAGCCTGTGCGGCCGGCCGCATGATATTGATCCGTGATCACGGCGGCAAACCGCACCCCGTTTTCCCCGGCCGGGCCGATACAGGCCAGACTGTCTTTTCCCGGCGCCAGTGTGTCATGAACCCGGTCCGCGGGCATGCCCCATAACCGGCCGGCCGGGATCAAGGTGATCTGGTTGTCCTGAATATGGATGCCCACGGGGGTATCGCTTTTTCCGGTGATGACCAGACCGTCCCATCCGGCCCGTTTGAGCTGAACCCCCATTTTGCCGCCCATGGACCCATCCCCCACCAGCCCGGTCAACGGGGAGATGGACATCATGTGGCATCGGCCGGAAGTCGGGGCAATGGTGGCGGTCAAAGGACCGGTGAACAGGCAGACCGGCATATCTTCATGGTCCCAGCCCAGATTGGCGGCCGGGCGCACAAACAGCCCCCCGAAGCCCCGGCCCCCGATATGTCCGGCATAGGTTTCCGGGGACAGAGACAGGGGGCGGATCTGTCCCCGGGTCAGATCAATAAGGGCAATGTGTCCGGTCCACCCGTACATGGGTTAATAATAGACCGGGTTCCACACCATGTGATCGATCAGGGTGTTGAGCCGTTCCGGATCATTGTTGTGCTTGAACCGGGAAAACGCGCATCCATCCCCGGTCACGCCGGCGTTGATGGCTTCGGCCCCCACCTGTTTGGCCACGGCAATGGACACTTCTCTCAGCTGATCCAGGGGCGGGCACAAAATCCCGTCCGCCAGGTCCTGATCCGAGATAAACCCGGCCACGGCATGGGCTGCGGCAGAGAAAAATACGGGCAGCACCCGGGTGGCGCCGGACGCCACAATTCCCAGACCGATGCCCGGAAACACAAACGCATTGTTCATCTGGCCGATGCGGTATGATTTGCCGTTGTAGGTCACGGGGGCAAAGGGCGATCCCGTGGCCACCAGGGCCTGGCCGTTGCTCCACTGGTACAGGTCTTTGGGCAGGGCCTCCGCATTGGTGGTGGGATTGCTCAAAGGCAAAATGACCGGTTTTTTTGAAATCTGCATCATGGCATCCACAATGGACGGGTCAAAGCAGCCGGTCTGGCCGGAGGTGCCGATGAGTACCGTGACTTTTGCCTGGAGAATGGCATTTTTCAATGTATTGTCTGCCTGTGTTTTCAACCAGGGCAGGTCGGCCGGATCCTGGGCGAATTTGTGTTTATAAGGTTCCAGATCCCGGTCCGTGGTGACCACACCTTTGGAATCTATGGTGAAAATGCGCTTTCTGGCCGCCGTTTCATCCATGCCCTGTTCAATGAGTTCGGTCCAGATCTGTTCGGCAATGCCCACGCCCCCGGCACCGGCCCCGTTCACCAGAAATACCTGGTCGGTCAAGGATTCATTTTTGGATTTCATGGCCGCCAGAATACCGGCCAAAGTGATGGAACCCGTGCCCTGGATATCATCGTTGAACGAGATCACCTGGTCCAGGTATTTGTCCCGCACGGAAAACGCGGTTTGTTTGGAAAAATCCTCCCACTGGCACAGGGCTTTGGGAAACACTTTTTTAAAGGCGTTGACGAATTTTTCAATGAACCGGTCATAGGCCTCTCCTGTCAGGCGTTTGTTCCGCCAGCCCAGATACCCGGGGTCATCCAGCAACGTTTGATTGTCGGTTCCCACATCCAGGGAAATGGGCAGGCAGTGCCAGGGAGCGATGCCCGCGCCCTGGGTGTACAGCATCAGTTTACCCAGGCAGATGGGAATACCCCCGGCACCCTGGTCCCCGATTCCCAGGATGCCCTGGTTGTCCGTGACCACGGCCACCCGGATGTCCTTGTCCGTGTAGTTGGCCAGAATATATTCTGCATAGTCGATATTGTCGGGAAACAGATGGATCCCGTTGGCCCGGCGGAACATACTGGAATACTGCTGGCAGGCCAGGCCCACGGTGGGGGTATAGATAATGGGCAGAAACTGGGTGACATCGCTGGCGATCACGGCATGGGCCAGAACCACGTTGCGGTCGTACAGGCTTCGGATGTAGATGAATTTTTCAATATCATTTTCTTTTTTGGCAATGATATCCAGGCTGTTCTGCACCTGTTCTTCCAGGGTTTTGACCCGGAAGGGAAGATATCCGCTCAGCTTGAGGCGGATCCGTTCTTCAATGGAGAATGCCGTGCCTTTGCTGATATTGTTGAAGCGAAGAATGTCAAATCCACGAAGATTGATGGTAACTCCCGTGGTTTCGCCGTATTCGCCGTATTCAAATTCGTAATGATTGATTTCCATGGTGTAAAGTTCCTCTTGTTTTTAATTAAATGCCGGTTGAACAAGCGATCCGATCATAGCATATATTTTTAATATACAAAACAAGATATGAAACAATACACCGCATCATCCCGGGATCATCCGGCGCAGTCCATGTAAAGGTATTGTTGTCCCGGCCAGGCATTGTCATCCCACAGGCCTGGCCGGATGCTCAATCAGACTTCTTCCTGCTGTTTGCGTAAATCTTTTCGCAGAATTTTGCCGACATTGGATTTGGGAAGCTCTTCCCGGAATTCCACGGCCACGGGCAGTTTGTATCGGGCCAGTCTTTCGGCGCAATAATCGATCACCTCTTTTTCCGTCAGGGTCTGGCCCTGTTTGAGCACCACAAACGCTTTGATGGATTCCCCGCGTTTGGGATGCGGAATGCCCACGGCACAGGCTTCCACAATTTTGGGGTGCTCATACAGCACCTCATCGATGTCCCTGGGATAGACATTGTATCCCCCGGAGATGATCATGTCCTTGATGCGGTCCACAATGTAGAAATAGCCGTCCTCATCCATTTTCGCCACATCGCCGGTGCACAGAAACCCTTCTTTGGTCAGGGTTTTGGCGGTTTCTTCGGGTTTGTTCAAATACCCTTTCATGATCTGGGGCCCCCGCATGAGCAGCTCGCCGGGTTCTCCCGCGGGCATCTCTTTGGCCGGGTCTTCCAGGTCCACGATCCGGCATTCCGTGACAGGCAGGGGCACCCCGATGCTGCCGACCTTGCGCCGGCCCCGGAACGGATTCACATGGGTTACGGGAGACGATTCCGTGAGACCGAATCCCTCCACAATAATGGAGCCGGTTTTTTTCTCAAATTTATTGATCACTTCCACGGGCAAAGGCGCACTTCCGGAAAAACAGCCCTTGATGCTGGTCAGGTCCGTGTGTTCCAGATCCGGATGATCCAGTATGCCGATATACATGGTGGGAACCAGGGGCGCAAACGTGACTTTGAATTTGGAAATGGCTTCCAGCAGCGGTTCCGCCTGGGGCTTGGGCACCAGCACATTGGCCCAGGCCAGGCGGATGGCCAGGTTCATGGACACGGACATGCCGAACACATGGAAAAACGGCAATGCCCCCAGCATGATTTCCGCGCCTTTGTCAAATTCAGGAAACCAGGTCTCGATCTGCTGAATCTGGCAGGAGATGTTTCCGTGGGTGAGGATGACCCCCTTGGAAACGCCCGTGGTGCCGCCCGTATACTGATACATGGCCACATCATCCATGGTCAGTTCGGCCTGGGTGGTATCCGGGGTGTACCGGGCCATGATATCTTTGAACGCATGCAGATCCGGGGCCGGGGACACGTCTTTTGCCAGCCCTTTTTTCTTGGCAATCAGCGGGAACAGAAGCCGCTTGACAAACGGAAGATAATCGCCGATGGAGGTGTACACAATGGTTTTGATATCGGTTTTTTCCCGTAGTTTCACCATTCGTTCCACCAAAAGATCCAGGGTAATGAGAAATTTGGCACTGGAATCCGTAAACTGGTGTTCCAGCTCCCGGTCCGAGTACAGCGGGTTGTTGAACACCACAATGCCGCCGATTCTTAAAATAGCATAATACGCCACCACACAGGGGATCACATTGGGCAGAAGAATGGCCACACTGTCCCCTTTTTGGATACCGAAATCCTTGAGCGCAGCGGCAAATTTTCCCACCATGTCATCCAGTTCTTTAAAACTCACATTGTATCCCTGGAAAATCAGGGCAGTATGATCCGGAAACTGAGCCGCCGACTGGGTCAAATATTGCGGCACCAGAATGTCTTCAAAATCAATGGTGCCCGGAATATTGGGCTCATAGGAATTCAGCCAGATTTTTTTTTCATATGTACTTTGGTCGGCCAAGGTCAGCTCCTTTCAAAAAAAAGTTAAGTCATCCCCGTGATTGCGGGCAACCCGTTGGTTTCGGTCATAATTATTTATTGATACAATAAACCGCTTTAAGACACAGGTGTCAAGAAGAAAACAATGTTTCATGTCTGAAAGGAGAAGACAGACCCTGCCCGGCAGGAGGGTGATCTGAAGTGCAATACCTGGGATAAGACTTAATGGAGCAAAGAACTTTGTCTGCGGTTTCTGCCTGAAACGGTCTGGCCCAGAATCCATCCGAAAAAAATGACCCCGAACCCGGCCAGAAACCATTTGATCATACTGATCTTAAACAGGTTTTCAGATTCTTTTTCCAGCGTTGCAACCCGTTCGGCCAGCTGCTGGTTCTCTTTTTCCAGGCGTTTGTTTTTTTCCAGCACCTGGTACAGGTCTTCCGTATTCCCGGACATGGTTGCCAGCTTGTTTTTGAGTTGTTCATGGGCCGTGGACAATTCCGTGAACTGTTTTTTCAATGCCGCATGTTCCTGTTTCATCTGTTGGATTATCTGGGATTTGGGCGTATCAAATGTCACAAACTGCTGGTCCACCCAACCTGTGTCACCGCTCGACAGCCGCACCTTGTAATACCCGCCCTGTTCATCTAAAAGGGTCATTCGTGTATCGCTTTCCAGGGTTTTCACCACGGGATACGACGGTCCGGGCCCCTGCCGGAAGGTCAGAATCAGCCGGTCTGTGACATAGCCGGTACGGGATTGGGAATAGCCCGCAACCGTGCTGAAAACAAGAATCAAACTTACCAAAAGAAAAGAAAATAGTCGCATGTGGCCTCCGGGTGTTTTTGTTCCTTCAATACCAAGTTTGAGATTATTTTACAATCCCCGGCCAAAGACAAAGAAAAAAACTTGATAAATTGCAGGAAACATGGGTATCACATAAACGAGAATCGCAATACGCCGGAACCTGTGTGTCTGGAAAATTATTTAAATGGAGTGCTTTTATGAGTCACAAACACGAACACAGCCATCCCCATGATCATGATCATACCCACGAACATGACCATACCCACGAACATGACCATACCCACGAACATGATCATGCCCATACCCATGACGCAAAACCGGACATGTCCACCAAAGAAAAACTGGCCGTGCTTCTGGCCCACTGGGTGGATCACAATGACAGCCACAAGGACAATTACTATTCCTGGGCCAAAAAAGCAAAACAGGCCGGGCTGGACACGATTGCGGCCCACCTGAAACAGGCCGGGGACCTGTCTGAACAGGTGACGCAGCAGTTGAAACAGGCCGGTGAACACCTGCATGGATAAAATGATCCGGCACCTGGCCGGCCAGCGGTTGATGCTGGGATTCAACGGGACAAGATTCAATAAGGATCTGGAAACCATCATCCGTGAGTATCAGGCCGGGGGCATTATTTTGTTTAAGCCCAATATCGTTTCCCCGGATCAGGTGGCAACCCTGTGCGCCTGTGCCCAGGCATATGCCGCATCCTGCAATCTGCCCCCGCTGTTTATTGCCGTGGACCAGGAGGGCGGGGCTGTGTCACGGCTCCCGCCCCCGTTCACCCAGTTTGGCGGCAACCCTTTGATCCGAACCCGGGAACAGGCAGAAGCCTTTGCCCGGATCACGGCCAGAGAACTCAAGCAGGCGGGGATCAACATGAATCTGGCGCCGGTCATGGATGTGGTGCCCCCGGGCACGGATTCCATCATGAAAACCCGGGCGTTTCCCGGAGACGCCGAGGCCGTGGCGGATCTGGGCACCACCGTGATCCGGACTCTGCAATCATCGGGCATCATGGCCGTGGCCAAGCATTTTCCGGGCATCGGCCGCACCGTGCTGGATTCCCACCATCATCTGCCTGAACTGGATGTGGGCATGGCTGATTTTCAGGCCGTGGACCTGGTTCCCTTTGAAGCAGCCGTGCGTGCGGATGCGGCCGGTATCATGATATCCCATGTTCTGTGTCCCCGGCTGGATCCCCGGTGGCAGGCCAGCCTGTCTAAGGCCATTGCCCGGGATCTGGTCCGGCATACCCTGGGATTTGACGGCCTGGTACTCACGGATGATCTGGACATGAAAGCCATTGACCAGGATATGGACACCTGCATGGCCCGGATTCTGGCATCTCAAATCGATCTGGCACTGATCTGTCACCAGGGGCCGGACATTGAAAAAGCCGTCATTGCCCTGACCCGGCAGCTGGCATCCGACCCGGAAGCCCAGGAATCCGGCCGGGTGTGCCTGGAAAGAATGTACGGGTACAAGGAAAAGTACTTAGGATGGAAAAAACCGGATCAGTGGTGATTTTTTTGTCAGGCAGACAGGTTCAGGGCCCTGGAAAACACGTCCCCGTCCAGGCCGCAGAGATGGCCGTCCCGGATCATGGCCGCGCCCCTGGCCGCCACCATGGCGGCATTGTCCCCGCACAAAGACACGGACGGGGCAATGACTTCAATCTGATGCCGGGCCGCCCGGCGGGTCAGGGCCGCCACCAGGGTCTGGTTGGCGGAAACCCCGCCGGAAATGCCGATCTGCCGGCAGTGCCGGGATTGGGCAGCCGCCAGCAGTTTTTCGCACACCACATCGATGACCGCCGCCTGGAACGCAGCCGCCACCCGGGCTTTGTCCGGGTCGCCTTGCAGCGGATGGTCATGAACATACCGGGCCACGGCGGATTTAAGCCCTGAAAAACTGAAATCAAAACTGCCTTTTTCCAGCAAAGATCTGGGAAACACAATATCTCCGGGGTCACTGTGCTTTGCCATCGCCTCGATCACGGGACCGCCGGGATATCCCAGGCCCAACGTTTTGGCGACTTTGTCAAAGGCTTCTCCGGCCGCATCGTCCCGGGTCTGGCCCATCAGTTCAAACCGGTTGTCGGAAACCACATGATAAATATTGGTATGTCCGCCCGACACCACCAGGGCGATAAAGGGAAACTCAGGGGCCGGCCGGCATAACAGCAGGGAATGAATATGGGCTTCCAGGTGATTGACCCCGGCAAAAGGCAGGTTTTTGGCCCAGGCAAAGGCTTTGGCAAAGGTAAATCCCACCAGGAGCGCCCCCACAAGCCCGGGTCCCCGGGTGGCCGCCACCCCGTCCATATCTTGAATCGACAGGTTGGCCTCATCCATGGCCCGGGTCACCACGGGGGTGATGGCCTGGACATGCATGCGGGAGGCCAGCTCCGGAACCACGCCGCCATAGGGTCTGTGCGCATCCACCTGGGATGCGATCACTGAAGACAGAATCCGGTTGTGTCCGTCTACAACGGCGGCGGCGGTTTCATCACACGACGATTCAATACCCAGAACAATCATAAAGAACCGGAACGATCATAAACAATCAGATCCACTGGACCTGTGCTTCATTGTTTTTTCTGTCCGTGACTTCACCGATGAAAAACGCCGGCTCATTCATGGCCTTGAGCCGGTCCATGACGTCTTCGGTCGATTTTTCCGGAATCACCAGAATCATGCCGATGCCGTTGTTAAAGGTCCGGTGCATCTCGGCATCCGACACATGACCGGATGCCTGGAGCAGGTCAAATATGCGCGGTCTTTCCCAGGCATTTTTTCGGATCAGGATTTTGCAGGCATCCGGAATCACCCGGATGATGTTTTCATCGATGCCGCCCCCCGTGATATGGGCCAGTCCGTGAACGGGCAGGTCCCGCATCAGATTGTGGATAGAGGGCACATAAATGGTGGTGGGCCGCAGCAGTTCCTCTCCCAGCGTGGTGCCCAGTTCCGGCATGTGGGTGTGTACATCAAATTTGCAGTGATCGAAAAATATTTTTCTGACCAAAGAAAATCCATTGGAATGAACACCGCTGGACCCTAAGCCGATGAGCTGATGTCCCGGACGGATGTAGGAGCCGTCGATAATTTTATTGTTGTCCACAATGCCCACGGAAAACCCGGACAGATCATATTCACCGGGTTGATAAATCCCCGGCATTTCAGCGGTTTCCCCGCCGATCAGCGCGCATCCGGCTTTGGTGCAGCCTTTGGCAATGCCTTTGATGATCTGTTCCGCCACGGTGTTGTCCAGCCGGCCCATGGCCAGGTAATCCAGAAAAAACAACGGTTTGGCGCCCTGGACAATGATGTCGTTGACGCACATGGCCACCAGATCGATGCCGATGGTGTCATGCCGGTCCATGAGAAACGCGATTTTCAGTTTGGTGCCCACCCCGTCCGTGGAACTGACCAGTACGGGATTGGGTATATTGGACAGATTGAGAGAAAACAGGCCGCCGAACCCGCCGATTTCTCCCATGACACCGGATCTGGGAGTGGATCGGGCAATATCCTTGATCCGGTCCACCAGCTGGTTGGCTTTGTCGATATCAACCCCGGCATCTGCATATGTTAAAGAATCATTCATGAAATTCACCTTGTCTGGGCAATTGGCTGTCAATAAAACCCTAAGATGATAAACAGTCGGGTCTTAAAAGTCAAAAGCTTTTTGACATGGCCGCCGTTATCATGTATTTATCCAAACTTAACCTGTGGTTTGAAATTAACGGATCCATTTTCGGAGAAAAAACGCCATGAAAACTATCCACATCGGCATCCTCGGGCTGGGGGTGGTGGGCACGGGGGTGGCTGACCTGCTGACCCGGAAAAGCCGGCTGCTGGCATCCCGGACCGGGGCCCATCTGAACCTGAAAACCATTGCAGATCTCGACATTGACACGGACCGCGGTATCGATCTTTCAACCCCGGCCCTGGTGACGGATGTCATGGCCGTATTGACGGACCCGGATATCGATGTGGTGGTGGAACTCATCGGCGGCCACACCCCGGCCAGACAGTTTATCATGACGGCCCTTGAAAACGGCAAACATGTGGTCACGGCCAACAAGGCCCTGCTGGCCGCCTGCGGGGGTGAACTGGTGGAGACGGCCCGGAAAAACCGGGTGGACCTGGCGTTTGAAGCCAGCTGCGGCGGGTGCATGCCCATCATCAAAACCCTGCGGGAATCCCTGGTGGCCAATGACATCAAATCCATGTCCGCCATTTTGAACGGGACCTGCAACTATATCCTCTCCCGGATCTCAAAGGACGGGTCCACATTTGAAGAGGCCCTGAAGACCGCCCAGGAACTGGGGTTTGCCGAAGCCGAACCCTCTTTGGACATCGACGGCCATGACACGGCCCATAAACTGGCCATTCTCAATGCCCTGGCCCACGGCATGGAAATCAATCTGTCCGACATCCATGTGGAAGGCATCCGGGACATCACGCCCATGGACATTGAATTTGCCAAATCATTCGGATACACCATCAAGCTGCTGGCCATCGGCAAGCGTCACAAGGATCATGTGGAAGCCCGGGTCCATCCCACCATGATCGACAACACCAATCCTTTGTCCCATGTGGACCATTCCATGAACGCCATTGCCATTGATGCGGATGCCACGGGCAAAACCATGCTCTATGGTCACGGGGCCGGAATGATGCCCACGGCATCGGCCGTGCTCAGCGACATTGCCGACATTGCCAGAAATATCATCGCAGGCACCACGGGCCGGGTCCCCATCCTGGGGTATCCGCAAGAAAATATCCGGCATATTCCCATTTTGTCCATGAACGAACTTGTGACCCGATATTACCTGCGGTTCGAGGCCCAGGACCATCCCGGGGTGCTGTCCCGGATTGCCGGCATTTTAGGGGAGAACAAAATCAGCATCAGCTCCGTGCAGCAGCAGGGGCGCAATGCCAGCGGGACTGTCCCCGTGGTCATGATCACCCACACGGCCAAAGAGGAATGGATCCAGCGGGCTTTGGGCCGGATCACGGAAACCGATTGCGTGATAAAGCGTCCCATGGTGATCCGCATTGAAGATGAGGAGGCACAATGAAACTGATTGTGGCGGATCTGGAAGGGGTGTTTTTACCGGAAATCTGGATCAATGTGGCAAAAAAAACCGGTATCAAGGAATTGCGGCTGACCACCCGGGACATTAAAGACTATGATGTTCTGATGTCAAAACGTCTGGCCATTTTAAAGGACAATCACCTGACAATCCAGGACATTCAGCAGGTCATCGCCACCCTGGATCCCTTGCCCGGCGCAAAAGAAACGCTGGACTGGATCCGGTCCCGGTCCCAGTTCATTATTTTATCGGATACGTTTGAAGAGTTTGCCCGGCCCCTGATGGCCAAACTGGGGTTTCCCACGCTGTTGTGCCACAGCCTGACCATGGATGCCCAGGGCAATATCACCCATTACAATCTGCGTATTGACAACCAGAAACAGAAAGCCGTGCAGGCGTTTCAGGCCTTGAACTATCAGGTGATCGCTTTCGGGGATTCTTATAATGATATTGCCATGATTCAGGCTGCAGACCATGGATTTTTCTTTAAACCCCCGGAAACCGTGGCGGCAGAATACCCGGATATTTCCGTGACAAGGGATTATGATGAACTTAGAGCCATGCTGTCCCGGCTGCTGGATTCATGACCATGGATATTGATCGGTTTCAACAGATTCGAGTTCTCGTGATCGGGGATCTGATGATCGATGAATACCTGTGGGGCCGGGTGGACCGCATTTCACCGGAAGCCCCCGTGCCCGTTGTGGCAGTGGAAAGAGAAAACCACACCCTGGGCGGGGCCGGGAACGTGATCAACAACCTCACTGCCATGGGCGCGCAAGTGTCGGCCATCGGCACGGCCGGAACCGGCAAGGCCGGCCGGATGATCCTGGAAAAGCTCAAAGATTCAGGGGTTTGCACCCACGGCATCATCAGCGAACCGGACCGTCCCACCACCCTGAAAACACGGATCATCGCTTCCAGCCAGCAGGTGCTGCGCATTGACCGGGAAGTGCGGCGGCCCATCAGCCCGGAGACGCTGGCCCGGCTCAAGGACATCATGACCGGCATGATGGACCAGGTGGACCTGATCATTATCTCCGATTATGACAAAGGACTGGTGACCTCCGAGCTGGTGGCCCATACCGTGGACCTGGCCCGGAAACACGGGGTCCTGACCCTGGCAGACCCTAAATCCCTGAAATTTGACAAATACGCCCGGGTGTCCGTGCTGACCCCCAATCAGAAAGAAGCGGCCGTGGCCGCCAACATGGACATCACCTGCCAGAAAGATCTGTTTGCCGCCGGTGAATCGCTTTTAAACACCGTGGCCCTGGACCGGCTGGTGATCACCTGCGGCAAACACGGCATGGTGCTGTTTGAAAAAAATGCCGCCCCCCATGTGATCGCATCAAGGGCCCGGCAGGTATTTGATGTGTCCGGGGCCGGGGACACGGTGATCTCTTTGCTGGGCTTAGGTCTGGCATCGGGCGCATCTTTTCTGGACAGTGCCGTGGTGGCCAATGCCGGGGCCGGTATTGTGGTGGGCAAAGTGGGCACGGCCACGCCCACGATTGCGGAATTAAAAAAAGTGCTTGACTCCAAAGAATAATTGCCCTATATTAGGCGAATTGATGCGGGGTGGAGCAGTCTGGTAGCTCGTCGGGCTCATAACCCGAAGGTCGTTGGTTCAAATCCTTCCCCCGCTACCAAAGAAACTAAGGGGTTCAGCGTTCGGCGCTGCCCCTTTTTGTGTTTTTATCGGCCATACGTGAACAAGCTTGAACAAGGAGTGGATCATGGATGACACGACCATTGTCAATCTGCTGGTGGATGACGCGCAGCATCAGGTGCTCAAAAAACTGACATCGACCCTGCCGGATGTGATTCTCAACGAGCGGCAGATCTGTGATTTCGAACTGCTGGTCACAGGGGTGTTTTCCCCGTTGACCGGTTTCATGACCCGGGTGGATTACGAATCCGTGCTGGACCGCATGCGCCTGTCATCGGGTGATCTGTGGCCCGTGCCAGTGTGCCTGGATATTCATGACACCCTGGCCGGCACTTTGGAGGCGGGCCAGTCCGTGGTGCTCCGGGACCCGGAAGGATTTCTGCTGGGCGTCATGACCCTGGAAGACATCTGGCCCGTGGACAAGGAAAATGAAGCCATGGCCGTGTACGGGACCCGGGATCCGGCCCATCCGGGGGTGGATTATCTGCGCAGCAAATGCGGGTCCCACTATATCGGCGGTCCCATCCAGGCCCTGAACCTGCCCATTCACCCGGATTTCCCCCAGATTCGCCTGACCCCGGCCGAAGTGCGGGAACGCTTCCGCAAGCTGGGATGGCACCGCATCGTGGGATTTCAGACCCGGCAGCCCATTCACCGGCCCCAGTTCGAGATGACCATCCAGGCCATGCAGAAAGCCCGTGCCAATCTGCTGCTGCTGCCCGCGGCCGGCATTCCCGGTCCGGACGATTTCGACCACTACACCCGCATGCGCTGCTATCAGAAAGTAGGGACTCACTATCCCCCCAACTCCCATCTGCTCAACCTGCTGCCTTTGGCCATGCGCATGGCCGGTCCCAGAGACGCGGTCCTGCATATGATCATCGGCAGAAATTTCGGATGCACCCATTTTGTGATCGGACACAACCACGCCAGCCCGGGCAATGACAGTAGCGGGAATCCGTTTTATCCCGCGGACCGGGCCGAGGCCCTGGCATCTGAAGCGGCCAGAGAACTGGGCATTGACCCCGTGTTTTTTGAAGAAATGGTGTATCTGCCGTTTGACGATGAGTTCTGCCTGGCCAGCGAGGTGAACGGGTCCCGGGAAACCATTTCTTTTACGGGCAAAGACATCCGGGACCGGATCAGGAAGGGCAAGAAAATCCCGGACTGGGCCACATTTCCCGAAGTGATCCAAGAGCTGGACCGCTCCTATCCCAGCCCGGCCCGCCAGGGATTCACCATTTTTTTCACGGGCCTGTCCGGGGCCGGCAAATCCACCATTGCCAAAGTGCTGTATGCCCGGTTCCTGGAGATGGGGACCCGGCCCGTATCGCTTCTGGACGGGGACATTGTCCGCCGCCACCTGTCTTCGGAACTCAATTTTTCCAGGGAACACAGAGACATCAATGTGCGGCGCATCGGATTTGTGGCCTCGGAGATCACCAAAAACCGGGGCATTGCCATCTGCGCCCCCATCGCTCCTTACCAGCGCACCAGAGACGAAATCCGCAAAGCCATTGAACACTACGGCGGTTTCTTTGAAATCCATGTATCCACCCCCATCACGGAATGCGAAAAAAGAGATCGTAAAGGCATGTACGCCAAAGCCCGGGCCGGACTCCTCAAAGGGTTCACAGGGGTGGACGATCCCTATGAAACCCCGAAACAGCCGGAACTGCGCATTGACACCACCCGCATCACCCCGGAAGAGGCGGCCCGGGAGGTGTTGCTTTTGCTGAGCCGGAAAAAATTTGTGTGAAAAATTTAAAAAATAGGGGTTTTCTCTTATTGACAATGCCGGTCGTTTGAGGTTAAAACAGTAGCCATTGTGAACAAAATAAAATCTATTCATCGTAATCAGGCAATAAACAGTAATTATGATCGACACCCATTCACACATTTTACCGGCACTGGACGACGGTGCTCAAAGCATTCAGCAGTCAATGGATTTCGTTATTCAGGCTGTGGATCAGGGTGTCAAGGTCATATTTGCCACGCCCCACTGCTGTGACGGGGTGTATGATTGCAAAAAAACAGACATTCTTGCTGCCTGGCAGGAACTGTGCCATGCCGTGGACCGGGCCGGTGTGGACATCCGGATTCTGCCCGGCGCGGAGATCCGGGTCAATCACGATCTGGTGGCCCGGTTTGATGCCGGTGATCTGCTGACACTGGGAAATACGGGCCGTTATCTGCTGCTGGAACTGCCGCCCATGTTTATCCCGCATGCGTTTTTTAAAATGATTCATCAGCTCAAAGAACGGGGGATTATTCCTATTATCGCCCATGCTGAGCGAAATCCCATGATTATGTCCCAGCACGGGCTGGCTGCGGATCTTATTTTCCAGGGAGCCCGGGTTCAGGTGACCGCCGGGAGCCTTACGGGTGATTTTGGGCGAGGACCCCTTAAAATGGCCAGAACCCTGGCACAGAACAACCAGATTTTCTGTCTGGGATCTGATATTCATCCGGGCAGAAAGTACCGCATGAAAACAGCTGAAAAAAAACTGAACAAATTAATTGATTCGGCCGATACATATCAAATACTTCAAAAGAATCCTGAACAGTTATCAGAACCATCTCCTGGTGCCGGGAACCATTCCCGGACCGGAAATATACGGGGTGCGATAAATTTTTGAAAATATTTTGATTTGGTAATAATCAAAAAATAAAAAAGGAGAAACCCTATGAAGATCCTCGTCAGACAAGTCCGATTGATGGTCCTGGCCCTGGCAGCCATGGCTTTGTTGGGTCTGGTTGCTGATCAGGCCATCGCCCAGCTGACCCCCCAGGAGCAGGCGGAGATTCAGGCAGCCGCAGCTGCTGGAAATTCCCAGGCAGTCAAAGAAGCCACCAAAAGAGCGGTCAAGCGGGCCGTCGCCGCCGGTGAAGACCCGGAAGCCGTCTCCAAACAGGCAACATCTGCCGCAGTGTCAGCTGCTGTCAACGCCGGACAGAGCCCTGCGGCTGCCGCCGAGGCTGCCGGTTCCGGTTCAACATCGGGTGCCGTGGAGGCCGCTGTTGAAACGGGTCAGGATGTGGCTGCCGTGACTCAGTCAGCCAGTTCAGGTGCCACCTCCGGCGCAGTGGAAGCTGCCACAGCGACCGGACAGGATGTGGCTGCCGTGACCCAGTCAGCCGGTTCAGGCGCCACTTCCGGGGCCGTGGAAGCTGCTGTAGCGACGGGTCAGGATACAGGCGCCGCCGCCAGTTCTGCCAGTTCAGGTGCTACTTCCGGTGCCGTGAGAGCTGCCGCCGCAGCGGGTCAGGACACAGCCGCTGCTGCCAATGCCGCTGCTTCAGGTGCTACTTCCGGTGCCGTGAGAGCTGCCGCCGCAGCGGGTCAGGACACAGCAGCCGCCGCGAATGCCGCTGCTTCAGGTGCCACGTCTGGTGCCGTGAGAGAAGCCGCCGCCACGGGTCAGGATACAGCAGCCGCTGCCAGTGCCGCCAGCAGCGGTGCCACCTCCGGTGCTGCCAGTGCTGCAGTTGAAACCGGCCAGGATAGTGCAACTGTATCCGGTGCCGCCAGTTCAGGTGCCAATTCAGGTGCCACCCAGGCCGCCCAGGAAACCGGCCAGGATGTCGAAGCTGTCTCTGAAGCCTCACAAACCGGCTCAGAACAAGGACAGGAACAAGCACAACAAGAACAGCAGCAACAGCAGCAACAGCAGCAACAGGAAGCCGAACCCGAACCCGAACCCGAACCCGAACCACTACCAGAACCCGAACCAGAACCAGAACCGCCCCTGCCTCCGGATGAGCAGGATGCAAGTCCGGTTTGATCCGACGGAAAGAAGATCCGGTATAATAATCTTAAAGGGAATGGATATTCAATAATTACGAGGACTGGAGATTACCTATGAAATCGTTTTACCCCTACTATATCATCGTCAGTGTTCTGGCGGCCTTATGCCTTGTCCTGACGGGCAGCCCGGCCTTTGCCCAGGAGCGCCTGCTGGTCAAACCCCATATCCAGGTGGACTGGCAGTCAGACAGCAACTTTCATAAAGCGGAAAACGCAGAAAAAAGTGTGTATACCTACACGGTCAAACCCGGCATCAACTTAGGGTACACTACAGGCAAAACTCTGATGTCTCTGGATTACTCTTTCCAGCGCTTCATGTATGATGACCAGGATGAAAACATGCCCGGTCAATTGGATGCGGATGAATTTGACTACACCGCTCACAATGCCGCGTTCCGCTTCCAGAGCCAGGTGTCCCAGCGGGTGCTGCTGGGACTGGACAACACATTTATCAAAACCCGGGATCCGGCCAGTGCCGATGCCAACGACAACAGCGTGGACCGGTACAAATACACCCTGAACCGGTTTTCTCCCGGAGTGAATTACAAGTTCGGTGATAAGTTCAGCTTAGGTGTCAAATACACCAACCTGTACACGGATTATTCAGATGACGGCCCCGGACAGGGGGAAGATTCCGTGGAAAACCGGGGCGGGCTCACCTGGCTTTACCGGTTCAGCCCCAAAACATCCTTTGACCTGAATTATCAGCTCTGGGAAAGGGACTATGACAAAAACTCCGTGGATTATACCTCCAGCCAGGTCATGGTCAATGCCAGACACCAGATCAATTACCTGACCTTCGGGGCCGGGGTGGGATATCACAATCGTGAATTCGACCGGACCGTTCCCTCCGGAGACATTGACCAGTTTGTATGGAAAGTGTCTGTGCTGGGCCAGAATCCCCCGGATGCTAGAACCGTTCCCAAAAGCTCGATTTATCTGTCTTTCGGCTCCAACCTGAACGATTCAGGAACGGGGGACACCTATTTCACCTCCACGCGCCTGGATGCCCGGCTTACCTATCTGGTCATGGAAAAGATCAACTGCATTATGTCCGGGTATTACCAGAATTCCGACTATGAAACCTCTTCCCGTGAAGATGACCGGTGGCTGGTTTCTCTGGGTGCGGACTACCTGATCAACCGTTTCTTTACCGTGGGACTTTCCGGCGGACTGGAAGAAAGGGATTCCAACCAGGCGGGAAAGAGTTTTGACAATGAGTATGTGATGCTCAAAGCGAAATTCAATTATGACCTGGGGTCTAAATAGACCCGGACAGTCGTTGTCAGTAAATTATCAACATATTGTCTAAGCAGAAAAATAATGGTATGAAAGAAGATCTTTATACCATTATTTTTTTGCAATGCCTTATAATATAAATGGGAAAATGATGCAGGATTTTTCAAAGTTCAGTTGGGTGGCTTTTTTGGGGCTCCTGGTGTGGCTGGTATGGGTGCCCTGTCCGGAAACGGCCGCATCCGACGATGCCGTGTATCGCTTAGGTGCCGGTGATGTGGTCCAGATATCCATTCTGGCCGGCGGGGAAGAGCAGGTGGCCAAAGAGATGGTGGTAGGGGACACGGGCGATGTCACCGTGCCGTTCATCGGTAAACTGCCGGCAGCCGGTCTCACCATCAATGAACTGGAAAAACAGATCATTCCTCCTTTGGCCAGAGACTTTTTTGTGGACCCCCAGGTGCACTTGCAGATCAAGGAATACCGCAGCCTTCAATTTTTCATTTCCGGGGCCGTCAAAGAACCCGGGGTGTTTTCCCTGGATTTCATGCCCACCATCATGGACCTGATCGCCAAAGCCGGGGGCGTGACCCCGGAGCGGGGCAACCTGGCCTATGTACTCCGGGGCATGAAAGACCCGGTGCGGATGGCCGAAGAACCGGCCATGGAAGAACTGGAGGAGCTGGACGCGGAAGTGCCCACCCAGTCCATCCGGGGCACCAAACCCATTATCGTGGATTTGCAGCGGCTTTTGGATGAAGGAGACATGACGGAAAACATCCGCCTGGCCACGGGAGATACCGTGTATATACCGCCGGGCACCAAACTGAACCAGGCCGCCACCAAGATCTATGTCCAGGGCGAGGTCAAAAAACCCGGGGTGTTCGATTTTCAGCCCGGTATGACGGCCCTGGCCGCCTGCATCATGGCCGGCGGGTTTGACCAGTTTGCCGCCCCCAACCGGGCCCGGATCATCCGGCAGACCGACTCGGAACGTAACGTGATCACCATTGATCTTAAAAAAGTTCAGACCGGGGATGCGCCGGATTTGCCCCTTCAGCCCGGCGACCGGATCCATATTCCTGAATCATGGCTGTAACCCAAGGAGACCCCATGCAAGACACCCCTTCTGAATCCTTTTTTCAGGAAAAAGAAATACATCTGTCCGAGTACCTGATGGTGCTCATGAAACGGCGGACCCTGATTATCCTGGTGTTCATCCTCACGGTTCTGGCTGTAGCATTTTACAGCTATTCCGTGGCACCCGTGTATGAATCTTCGGCCAGACTGATCCTTGACAAGGAAAGTTCCAGCTCCCCCATCACGGGTGAGCGCACGGACTATGAATCCTACCATTCCCAGACCATGACATTCAACACCTCCATCAACATGATCAAATCCACGCCCGTGATCAAAATGGTGATCGATGCCCTGGACCTGGATGCCCGGAAAGGCGGACAGGAAAAAGATCTGGAAATCAACCCTTTCAGAAAGTGGTTGTCCCAACTCAAGGCCAATATCAAACTGCTGATAAAAAAAGATGAACAGGAAGATGGGTTGACACCGGAGGAAACGGAAAATCGGCGGCTCCAGGGACTGGTGTCTGCCATCAGAAGCAAAATCACGGTGGAGCAGATCAGGGACACCCGGCTGCTCAACATATCCGTCAAAGACAAGGACCCGGAACTGGCCGCGGCCATGGCCAATACCCTGGCAGCCAAATTCATGGAATTCAACCTGGCCAACAAAATGGACGCCTCCAAGCAGACCCTGGCCTGGCTCAATGAAGAACTCTATGACCTGCGCAAAAAACTGGAAGATGACGAGCAGAAGTTTTTCGACTACAAGCAGGAAAACATGGTGTTTTCCATCGAGGGCAAGCAGAAGCTGGCGGAACAGAAAATCCAGGAGTTCAACAACAAATATCTGGAAACCCGCAACAAACGCCTGGAGCTGGACGCCAAGATCAATGAACTGGATAAAAACTTAGGCACCCTCAAAGGGGTGGCCAATGTGCGTTCATTGATCAACAACCCCATTATCGAGAGCATCTATGCCAAGGTCGTGGATCTGGAGATCGAGCTGTCCCGGCTGGCCAAGATTTACAAGGGCAAGCATCCCAAGATCGTCCAGGCCCAGACGGAACTGGAAAAAACCAGAAACAGCCTGTCCCAGGAGATTGCCAAGGAAAAGGAAAATCTCAAATCCGAGCGCAAGGTGCTGTTTGCCCGGGAAAAAACACTGGAAAGCACGCTGGCCGAGTTTGAAAAAGAAGCCCTGGACACTTCTTCAAAAGAGTTAAGATATACCATTCTCCAGCGCAATGTGGACACTTCCAGAAACCTGTATGATCTGATGGTGTCAAGAATCAAGGAATCCAATATTCTTCAGACGGCCAACACCTCCAACATCCGGCTCGTGGAAACGGCCCAGGTACCCGTCGGCCCGGTCTCCCCCAACAAAAAGCGCAACCTGCTGCTGGCCATGGTGCTCGGGGTGTTTTTCGGGTGCGGCCTGGCGTTTTTCTTTGAATACATGGACCAGACTGTGCGCACGGAAGAAGACATTCAGCAGCATTTCAACCTGCCCGTGCTGTCCGTGATTCCCAAAGCAGATAAATCCGTTTCCTATGGAGCCTATCATTGATTTTCAGAAAGAATAAAAAAAGATCCAAAGAATCCGACAGAGAAAGACTGTTGGTCAGTTTTCCGTCCAATTCCAGGTATGCCGAATCCTACCGGACCCTGCGCACCAACCTGTTTTTTTCAGGTATGGACAATGAGGTGCAATCCATTGTGGTGACCAGTGCCGTGGAAAAAGAGGGCAAGACCACCACGGCCATCAACCTGGGACATGCCATTGCCCAGACGGACCGTCAGGTCCTGGTTGTAGACGGTGATCTGCGGCGCCCTTATTTGACGTCCCTGGTGGCGGCCAAACCGGAACTGGGCGTGACCGAACTGGTCACGGAAGTGTTCGGGGTGCATCTGACCCAGGGCAGCCTGGACGAATTTGCCATTGCCGATCTGATCCAGCTGACCCGGCTTCAGAAGCGGTCGGTCCGTCTGGACCTGAAAAATAAAGACACCCGGGCAGCCCTTGTGTTTGACAAAGGAAAAATGATCGATATTTCCTGGATGAACCGGCCGGAATCCAAGCAACTGGTCAACACTCTGATCCGGGATAACCTGCTGACTGAAGAACAGGCCCAACTGGCGTTGAGCCACCAGAAAACCTCGGCCCACTATCTGGGCAATATTTTGCATACCATGGGGCTGGTTTCCCGGAAAGACCTGTCCCGGGCGCTTTCTGTCCATACCATTGAAGCCATTCGGGCCGTATCAGCCATGGAAACGGGTTCTTTCGAATTCTCACCGCCCCCCCGGGACCAGTCAAAGATCGACGTCCCCCAGAATCTTGATTTTGAAAAACTGTTTGCGGAATTCAATATCGGCGAAAACACTTTGAAATACTGCAATGCCGCCATTGAAAGCGCCGTGCTTCCCACGGATGTGGACAACCTGTTCATCCTGGCGGCCGGCAAGACCCCGCCCAATCCGGCCGAGGTGGTGGGGTCCAGCCGCATGGCGTTTCTCATTGATACGTTGAAAACCCGGTTCGACTTCATCATCATCGATACCCCGCCCGTGACCCCGGCCACGGATGCCCTGCTGCTCGCACCCATGGTCGACGGCACCTTGCTGGTGGTCAAATCCGGCAACACAGACCGCAAAATCATCCAGGATGCCGTTGACCAGTTCAAGGCCGTGAAACAGCCCATCATCGGCATGGTGCTCAACCAGGTGGACATGAGAAAAGAGGGGTATTACAAGTACTACCAGAAGTACTATACATCCTATTATGGCAGTAAATAAACGCCGGGTTCTGCTGGGCCTGATCCTTTTTGTCCTTGCGTTGTTTCTGGCTTCCTGCGTGCTGGTGGTCCGACCCAGGTTTCTGGCCCAGCAGGGGATCAAAGCCATGCGGACCGGGGATTATGCCCGGGCCGTGTCCAGTTTAGAACAAGCGGAAGCGGCCCGGCCCGGCATTTTAAACAACACCCTGTTTACGGCATCCGACCGGTTTCATCAGAACACATACCATGGCCGGGCCCTGTTTCATGATGCCACGAAAACCTGGCGCACCACTGGCCTGACCCGGGAGGTATTTGATCGGATGGCCGAGGCCCGGACCCGGCTTCAGGCGGCACAAGCCATTGAATCCGGGGATTATCTCACGATATTCTGGCTGGCCCGCACGGAACATTCCCTGGAACGGCTCCATCCCTGGCGCTTCCCCGGCACTCCCAACCCGTACAACGCCCATCCTTTGTACCTGGCAGCCACGGCCCTTCGGCCGGCCGGCATTTCCGTGCGCCAGGCCCATGCCAGATATCTTTATGAAACAGGCCGGCCGGATCAGATCCCGGCCCTGGTCACGGAAATGACCCGGATTTACCCCCCGGGTTACAGGAATTTGAAGAAAGAATCTTTTTATACCCCGGATCTGTTTCCGGCCATGGTTCAGGGCCTGGAACAGGCCGTTGCGGAAAACATCCGGCCCCGGGAGGCGTTGTCGGCCCTGTCCCGGATGTACGGGGACCAGAACAATTTGACGGCCGCCATTTCCTGGTTTGAAACATATCTTGCCCATGATCCTGGCGCCAACACGGCCAACGATTTTCTGCATCTGGGATCGTTGCTGGTGCAGGACAGCCGGTACGAGGACAGTTATCCCGTGTTTGTCAAAACCCTGGAAATCCCGCCGGACCCGGAAGGGTATCTGGGGCGGATCTATGGTGTGTTCAAGTCCCGAAAGGCCTTGATTCCTTTTTTGTCTTTCGGCGATTATCTTGACGGGTCCCATCTGTCCATTCCGGCCCTGGACCTGGTCACGGCCCGGTGCTACCTGGACATGGACCAGGTGTTTCTGGCCAAAGAAAAACTGCGGCAGATCATTGAAACCGTCCCCACGGCCCCGGCCTGCATTTTGCGGGCGCAAATCGCCCAAAAGGAAAAAGACTGGGACACCATGGAGGAGATGAGTCAGCAGGCCACCCGCCTGGATCCTTACAACCACACCTATCACTATCTCTTCGCCCAGGCGTTGAACATCCGTAAAAAATACGCTGCCGCCGAACTGGCCGTCACCCGGGCCATGGAAACCTATTCCGGCAAAAGTTACGGGTATTACGATTTCCGGGCCTGGACCAGGTGGCATCAGGAAAAATTCCAACCCGCGGCCAAAGACTGGGAGGCCGCTTTTGCCCTCAAACCCGACCGGGCTGATTTCCCATACCGGGCCGCTTTGGCATACGAGCGCATTGCCCAGCGCACCAAAGCCCTGGCCCTGGCTGCCAAAGCCCTTGAACTGGCCCCGGACAACCCATCCTACCAGGATCTGCATTTTCGTCTCAATATCTGACGCGGGGCAGGGCAATCAAACCCCCCTGATCACAAAATTTAACACGTAAAAACCCGGGGTCAGGCCAGCAGAGCCTGCCGTCTTCGAAGCTTTATGGCAGCTGCAACCTTTACAAACTTCCAACAACCGCAGCATGGCGCAAGGCGCATGCCTTATGACAAAGAACATCGGAAAGCCGTGTACGGGAAAACCGTACGCACGGTTTGATGAGGGAGCACTGAGGAGAAACAAATGACATCCGGAACACGTAGTAGCCGCGTGCGGCAAGGCGTTAAACAAAAGGGCCGGGGTATCTGTCCGAATCAGTGCTCTACTCTACCCGAAAACTCTTTGATGGAATTGTATGACCCCAAAGTTGCTACTTGAAAAACAGTAGGGTTTTGTTACAATTGTTTCATGCTCATCAATTATTGGACTGATAATTGAAAAAGAAGGAGTCCCAATGAGAGTATATACAGCAATCATTGAAAAATGCAAAAAAACAGGACTGTACATAGGATCTGTACCGGGATTTCCAGGTGCTCATTCCCAGGGTGAAACTTTGGATGAATTAAATACAAATCTAAAAGAAGTGATTGAAATGCTTCTTGAGGATGGAGAACCTGACATAGAAGGTAACATTGGGTCAGACCCCCATTTTCCCCTTGACAATCCCGACAAACCCAAATATATTCGTTCCTTTGATGAACATCACCGATTGGTTACCCGGAACCCCCATGTAACCGACAGAGCGGAGCTATGCCCGGATCCCCAAAAAACAGCCCCAAAAAACCAGCGCCCAAAACCCGGCACCCAGCACCCCATACCCAGCACCAACTCAACATCCAGTTCCAGCTTTTACAGCTTTTGGCGGAAAACCCTCACATGTCCCAGCGGGACCTGAGCCGCAAAATGGGTGTGGCCCTGGGCAGGGTCAATTATTGCCTGACCGGCCTCAAGGAAAAAGGGTTCATCAAGCTGGAAAATTTCAAGGGCAGCCCCAGCCACCTGCGGTATGCCTACATCCTGACCCCGAGCGGATTTGAAGAAAAACTGCGCCTCACTCTCCGGTTTTTGAAACGCCGCCTCAGACAATACGATGAAATAAAAACCCAGATCCAGACCCTGTCCCAGGAGGTCGCCCAAACCGACCCCACCCTCCTGAAAGACCTGAACCTGCCCATTAACTTAAAACTTAAAACTTAAAACTGAAAACTGAAAACTTTTATGAAAATCGCAATTATCGGCCTCGGCTACGTCGGCCTCCCCCTGGCCCGGCTCTTTGCCGCCAGATACCCCGTCGTGGGATTTGACATCAACCAGGCCCGTGTCACGGAGCTGATGTCCGGCCACGACGCCACCCTGGAAGTCGAAGATGATGTCCTGCAGCGCGTGCTGCTCACACAACCCCCGCACACCCAGGAACCGCCCCCCAACGGTTTGTTCTGCACCACAAACCTCGATGACATTGCCGGCTGCACCGTCTACATCATCACCGTGCCCACGCCCATCGACAAAAACAACCGCCCCGACCTGACCCCGCTGATCCGGGCCTCGGAAGCCGTGGGCAAAGTCATCTCCAAAGGGGACATCGTGATTTATGAAAGCACGGTGTATCCCGGTGCCACGGAGGAAGACTGCATCCCCGTGGTGGAAAAAACCTCGGGCCTGACATTCAACACCGATTTTTTTGCCGGGTACTCTCCGGAACGCATCAACCCGGGCGACAAAGAACACACCGTGGAAAAGATCAAAAAAGTCACCTCCGGCTCTACCCCTGAGACCGGCCATAAAGTGGATGCCCTGTACCGCTCGGTCATCACGGCCGGCACCCACCTGGCCCCAACCATCAAGGTGGCCGAGGCTGCCAAGGTCATCGAGAACTCCCAGCGGGACATCAACATCGCCTTTGTCAACGAGCTGGCCAAAATTTTCAACCGCATGGACATCGACACCCATGCCGTGCTGGAAGCCGCCAACACCAAGTGGAACTTTCTGCCCTTCAAACCCGGCCTGGTAGGCGGCCACTGCATCGGCGTGGACCCCTATTACCTGGCCCAGAAAGCCCAGGAAGCCGGATACCACCCCGAGATCATCCTGGCCGGCCGCCGCATGAACGACAGCATGGGCGCTTACGTGGCTTCCGAAGTGGTTAAACTGATGATCAAAAAAGGCAAACCCGTCAAAGGCACCCGGGCCCTGATGCTGGGCATCACCTTCAAGGAAAACTGTCCGGACATCCGCAACACCCGGGCCATTGACATTGTTCACGAACTCACGGACTTCGGCATGACCGTGGATGTGTTCGACCCCTGGGCCTCCCCATCCGAAGTGATGCATGAATACGGCATCCAAACCATCACCCAATACCCGGAAAACGACGGCTACACCGCCATTATCCTGGCCGTGGCCCACAAACAGTTCCTGTCCATCGACCTCAACGCCCACAAACAAACCGGCACCATTATCTACGATGTCAAAGGCATCCTGGACAAATCCCTCACCCACGGCCGACTCTAGTGAACTGTGAACTGGGTCTGACCCGGCCAACTATCTTGTTTTATTATAAAAAGCATCTAAAATAAGATTAAAAAAGGCCTTAAACCATACTTTTTAATACCAAAAAGATGTGTTTAAGCATGTAACCATGCCACGTAGAAAAAGAATCCATATTCCTGGCTTTTTATGGCACATTACCCACAGGTGCCATAAAAAAGAACACCTGTTAAAATTTGAAAAGGACAGAAAAACCTGGAGAGACTGGCTTTTCAAAGCTAAAAAACGTTATGGTCTCAGGGTGATTACTTACGCGGTAACATGCAATCATATCCATCTGCTGGCCGTGGACAGTGGTAAAGATGTCATTTCCAAAAGCATGCAGCTGCTGTCCGGCAAAACAGGGCAGGCGTACAACGTCCGGAAAAACCGTAAGGGTGCTTTCTGGGAGGATCGTTTTTATACCACTGCCATTGAAAATGGGGTTCATCTGTTGAGATGCATGGCGTATATTGAGTTGAACATGGTTCGGGCAGGGGCTGTGAAACATCCAAAAGACTGGGAATTTTGCGGCTATAATGAAATTTTAGATCCTCCCCGGCGGTATCGGCTGATTGATGGAAACGCCCTGCTATCCAGTTGTGGGATAACCGATCCGGATGAATTCAGGACATATTATGAAGAATTGGTTGCGCACTCTTTGCAGCAAGGCACCTTACGTCGCGAAAGTTTATGGACCAATAACCTGGCAGTGGGAAGCCGTCAATATATCGAGCAAAATCAGGACAAATTTGGAAGACAACATAAGATAAAGGCATTGCCGGCACCGGTTTTTAAGATTAACCAACCTGGGCAAATAAGGGTCAAAAATGATTCAAATTCCAGGGGAAATGGGGGCATTGAAGATTATGTGATCAAAGAATCTCAACTTGCTTACGATGCTTATTTTACCCTTGAAAACTGGGCGCTAAAGGGTGAAAATTCAGTTTTTTGGAATGTTTTTCCTTTAACAACAGATACTTGATTGGGTCTGACCCCGATTAGGACAATAAAGCAGGCCTGACCCCATGATGAAAATTTTTGTAGCCGGTCACCGAGGCATGGTAGGCAGCGCCATTGCCAGACATCTTAACACCCTGGGACAGACCCGGATCATCACCCGGACCCATCAGGAAATGGATCTCCTGGACCCGCAGGCGGTCATGGACTTCATGCAGGCTGAAAAACCGGACCAGGTGTACCTGGCTGCGGCCAAAGTCGGCGGCATCCATGCCAACAACACCTTTCCGGCGGAGTTCATCCATGACAACCTGGTGATTGAAACCAATGTGATCCAGGCTGCCCGCAAAAGCGGTGTGCACAAACTGCTGTTTTTAGGCAGCAGCTGCATCTACCCCCGAAACGCAGCCCAGCCCATGGCGGAAGAAGCCCTGCTGACCGGCCCCCTGGAGCCCACCAACGAACCCTACGCCATTGCCAAAATTGCCGGCATCAAGCTGTGTGAAAGCTACAACCGCCAGTACGGCACAGACTACCGCAGCGTCATGCCCACCAACCTGTACGGCCCCGGGGATAACTATCACCCGGAAAACAGCCACGTGATCCCGGCCCTGCTGCGCCGGTTCCACGAAGCCGTCCAGAAGCAGGCCCCGGAAGTGGTGATCTGGGGATCCGGCACGCCTAAGCGGGAATTCCTGCACGTGGATGACATGGCCGCCGCCACCGTCCACGTCATGAACCTGGATCCCGCCACATACCAGGCCCACACCCAACCCATGCTCTCCCACATCAACGTGGGCACCGGCATTGACTGCACCATCCGGGAACTGGCCCAAACCATCGCCAAAGTCACTGGCTTCACCGGCCGCCTGACTTTTGACACCACCAAACCCGACGGCACCCCCAGAAAACTCCTGGATGTGTCCAAACTCAAAGCCCTGGGGTGGGTTCCTTCTATACCTTTGGAACAGGGGTTGTTGGAGGTATATCGGGCGGAGAGTTTTAAGTTTTAAGTGTTAAGTTTTAAGAAAGGGAGGAATGGGTGGCTTATACTTCGTTTGAGGAGTTGGAGGTTTGGAAGAGGGGGTGCCGGGTGGCGGTGGAGATTTATGAGATGATGAAAGACTGCCGGGATTTTGGATTGAAAGATCAGATCACCCGATCGGCGGTTTCAATTGCCAGCAACATTGCTGAAGGCGCAGAAAGAGATTCAAAACCCGAATTCATCCGCTTTCTCAACATAGCCAAAGGCTCCGCCGCCGAACTAAGAACCCAACTCTACATTGCCCAACGCATCGGCATTATATCAACATCTGACAAAAACCACCTGATCCCCGAACTAAAACAAATATCCGCCATGCTCCAAGGCCTCATAACCTCCATAAGAAACCAACTTAAAACTTAAAACTGAACACTTAAAACTTTTATGAAAAAAGCATTAATCACCGGCATCACCGGCCAGGACGGCGCCTACCTCGCCGAATTCCTCCTGGCCAAAGGCTATGAGGTCCACGGCATCAAACGCCGGGCCTCCCTGTTCAACACGGACCGCATCGACCACCTCTACCAGGACCCGCACCAGACAGACCGCCACCTGATCCTGCACTACGGCGACCTCACGGATGCCACCAACCTGATCCGCATCCTCCAGCAGGTCCAGCCCGACGAGGTCTATAACCTGGCAGCCCAGAGCCACGTCCAGGTGTCGTTTGAATCCCCGGAATACACGGCAGACACGGACGCCCTGGGCACCCTGCGCCTCCTGGAAGGGATCCGGCTCCTGGGCCTGGAAAACAAAACCCGTTTCTACCAGGCCTCCACGTCCGAACTGTACGGCAAGGTCCAGGAAACCCCCCAGACCGAAAAAACCCCGTTCTACCCCCGGTCCCCCTATGCTGCCGCCAAGCTCTACGCCTACTGGATCACGATAAACTACCGGGAAGCCTACAACCTGTATGCCTGCAACGGCATTTTGTTCAACCACGAATCCCCGCTGCGGGGCGAAACCTTTGTCACCCGCAAGATCACCCGGGCCCTGTGCCGCATCCACTTAGGGTTGCAGGACTGCCTGTACCTGGGCAACCTCAACGCAAAACGCGACTGGGGCCACGCAAAAGACTACGTGGAGATGCAATGGCTCATGCTCCAGCAGGACTTCCCGGACGATTATGTCATTGCCACGGGCGAGCAGCACTCGGTCCGTGAATTTGTGGACCTGTGCGCGGCCGAACTGGGCATGACCCTCCAGTGGCAGGGCACGGGCATCGATGAAATCGGCATCGATCCTGCCACCAACAAAACCATCGTGGCCATAGACCCCCGGTATTTCCGCCCTACGGAAGTGGACACCCTGCTCGGAGACCCGGCCAAAGCCCGCCGGAACCTGGGCTGGACCCCGAAAATCACCTTCAACACCCTGGTCAAAGAGATGACCCGGCACGACCTGGCCCAGGCCCAGAAAGACCAACTCTGCCACCAGGCCGGCTACCCCGTCTACAACCACAACGAATAACCGGAGAATGGTGTCAGGCCTGACCCCGGCCCTGATCGAATTGAAAAACCAGATTCAGAGCAATCCGGACCCGGCGGTCAGTCGGGGCTGAAAAGTGGTAACACCCGGTTCAAAAAAAGAAACCAAACCCTGGGTGCCGTGCAGGCAAAACCAGTTATAATACTGCTTGACCGGCTTGTTGCATTTGTAAAGGCGGTGATACTTTCGGCCTTTTTTTGCTGACAAAATCTCTGGCAGCCACAGTCCTGACATTTTCCTTATCAGTGATGATACAAAGCACATGGTTGCCTTTACCTGAAAATGAATCCGCATATGCTTTTTGAACAAACTGCAGCTTGGCGCCGTTTACACCCCCATCCATCGAGGGCCACCAGAAAATCTGAGCATCATGTTTAGCCGCCTGTTTGGAAATATGAGAGTTGAGCTGGTCAGTGAAGATTCTCATAATCGCGTTTGATTTTCTGGAAAACCCCATGGTCCTGAGGAAAAGAACCACACAGGCCAAAGAAAAGAACTTCAGGATATAGCCCCGGATGATGACCCGGTCAAAGCAGGTGTAATTAAATTTGATGTTTTCAGAACTTCAGTTCGGTAATTTATAAGAGCAGAATGGGATGAAGAAGCAAATGTATTTGTTGCAAGCAGTGAAGATGTCCCGGCCCTTGACCCTGGTGAACAAGGGACTGACCCCACCCCACTATTGACTTGTTGCCGTTCTTAGCGATAGAATATGCCTGTAATCTTGATTTATTGGGAGATTTTATGATGAAATTGATCACCAAACAATATATCGTTGATGAAAACAATCGAAAGATAGCCGTTCAAATTCCCATTGAAGATTTTGAAAAAATCGAGCAGCTGTTCGAGGATTATGCATTGTTTCATTTAATGAAAGACAACCAGGGAACTGAGTTGCTGGAACAAACAGATGCTGAAACATATTACAAACAGTTGGTTAAAAACGATTGAAGGTAAGATACAGAAAAAAGTTTTTAAAAGAACTGTCTCTGATTCCTGCAGCACAAAGAACAAAAATCGAACAGTTCGTTTTTAAATCACTCTCCGCCACCGTCCGGAAAAGCCTTAAACATCAGAGCATAAAACAATGCAGCAAGTTGAGCAAGAAAGCATTATAGCAGCATGGCTCCGCGTCTCCATTTTCGAAACTTTTTTAAGCCTGACCCCAGGCAAAATCCTTAAAATCCACTTTTTGACCCCAAAAACCAGGCACTAAGAGGAAAAATCAGCCAAGATTTGACTTATTTTCCTATAAAAACAAACACTTACCAGGGTCAGACCCCGCTTATTCAATAACGCAGACCCCATGCCACCATGGAATTTGCTTTTTTTGTAAAAAGCCCTATAATCAGACTATGTCATGTTTTTTAAATGATAATTTGAGAAAGGTCACAATGCCGACTACAATCAAAAATATAAAAGGGACGGAACTGCCCCCTTCATTACGAAACAGATTCAATGTCAAGGAACATCAATTCCTGACAGTTACCATTGAAGTTGAAGACGATAATATGTGGGATACGGTTATTGAGTCTGCTCGACAGACCCATAAAGATGTAAAAATGGGAAAACCGATTCCCACAATTCAAGACGTGTTGAAAAACCTCTAATGTACATCATCCGTCCCCTTGCTTTCTTTCCCCGGGATCTCAAAAAACTCAAGAAAAAGTATCCTCAAATTAAAAAAGATTTAGAACCTCTCATTGAAAAACTTGAGCAGGGAATTTTTGAAGGGGATAAATTGCAGGATTTTATCGGTGATGTGTATAAAGTCCGTGTCGGTTCGATTGATCAAAAGAAAGGGAAAAGCGGCGGATTCAGGGTTTTGTATTATGTCGTAACAGAAACCGGGAATATCTGGCTTCTGCACATATACGCCAAAGCGAACCAGCTTAACCCCACTGCTGAACAAATCAGAACATTAAACCGAATTCTTGAAGATTTATTATAGGTTTTGCCCCACCCCCGTTAGTCCGATGCGCCAATACTCAACCCCCCAATAACTACAATAACGCAGGCCTGACCCCTTGTTTAACCTTGACAAAATTACCCTATAAGGTTAATTTGATATATGGAAAAGCGAAAACCGCATTATGATCTTTCAACCGTGCAATCCGCTATCCGTTTGCGTGGTGCGGATGCTTTTACCGCAACTGCGTTGATCGGTGCCCAGGCAATGGGGCTTGAAGTCACTCAGGCCATCGAAGCGGTTTGTTCCATGCGGCGTTCCGACTTTTATAAAAGCATGACGACCTATGCTGCAAGCCAGGTTTGGCAGGATGTTTATTGCCCGGAAACACCTGCTGGAATAGCCTATGTCAAGGTTACTTTGCGGCAGGATGGGTCGATTGTGATTCAGTTCAAGGAGAAATGAGATGAAGCGTGAATGTTTAAATTGCGGAGAAAAAGAGATGGTGCATGCTGCCCGGGATGTGCCGTATACCTATAAACGGCACAATATAGTTATTTCCAAGATCAAGGGGTGGCACTGTGGCAATTGCGGGGAAGTGGAATTCGAGGCAGGTGAGGGTGTTCGCTTTGCTGAGGCCATAAAGCAACTTGCCAAAGAAGTTGACAAAAAAGAAGCGACTGAACTGGCAAGAATTCGTAAAAAATTGAAACTGACTCAGCAACAAGCCGCATTACTCACAGGGGGAGGGCCAAATGCATTTTCCCGTTACGAGCGAGGTAAGACCAAACCACTTCAATCAGTTACCAATTTGTTTAAACTCCTGGATAATCATCCAGAACTGCTTGATGAAATACAGATGGGTGGCAGGCCCTGACCCCATCCCGGTTAGTCCGATGCCCCAATACCCAACCCCCCAATAACTACAATAACGCAGGCCTGACCCCGAAATGCACTTTTGGCAACAGGCATGTGGTTACGCTTTCAAGGCAGGTCTCAGCAGGATCCGGAATCGGGTGATTGCCAGAGTGTTCAGAGAGCTTGGACTGATGGAAGAGTGGGGAAGCGGATACAGGAGAGTTACAGACAGTTGTACCAGGGCTGGTTATCCCGTGCCGGAATGGCAGGAGGTGGGACCGTCTCTGCGGGTCACAATATTTCCTCATCCGGAAGCAAGGGAGCAGTTGATCGATGTCCCTGTAAATGTCCCTGTAAATGAAAGACAGGCATGGTTCATAGAACAGCTCCGCAATGGCAGGAATTGTAAATCTTCAGAACTGGCAGCACAATGGCAGATCTCGGGAAAGACCGCCAAACGTGATATTGCTGATTTGAAAAAGAAAGGTTTGATAACGTTTATCGGTGCACCCAAAACCGGAAAATATGTGCTGGCGGAATAATCAACAAACCCCTTTACATCAACCATGATCTGTTTTAGAAATACAACCTTACTGCACCTCCATCGGTTAAACGCCCATCCAGCATGTAACCGACAGAGCGGAGCTATACCCAAAACTTAACACTTAACACTTAACACTTAACACTTAACACTTTACCCCCCCAATAACTACAATAACGCAGGCCTGACCCCGAAATGCAGCGCTGCCCGAGATATGAAAGACTCCCGCTGGTATCATCAGGTGGGTAAAAGCACTTGTCGGGGTCAGACCCCGCTATTGAGAAAATCCGCATCCTATAAAAAAAGTTATCCTTATTAACTTTACAGCTTATAATATAATAAAGATCATTTTAAATAGTTGGTAAGATGCAATATAGAATTGCATACATCACTGGAAAAAATGATTTCACTCTTAAAATATTGATGATCGCTAAAAGGGAAAACTTTTATAAAATTCTGAGAAAGCGTATTTGATAAAATCATCTGAAAACAGCAACTTAACTGGGTCAGGCCTCCAATAAAGTCTGTGGCCCTTTCTATACAGGAACTTTAGTTCGATAACAATATGGGAATCAATATATTTCTTTCAGTTTATCCGGAAAAAATCGACAGCGACGATTGGCAAATCGTTTATGCTGAAACATTGCAACTGTTGAAAGCCTGTGGGATCGCCGGTTTGAAGCGGGATAAAATCGTTCTGAATGGCGACGCATTGGAGCGGACTATTTATACCAGGAACCTGGAAAGAGAGATTGAGTCTCAATCGGACAGGCACTGGCATGCCAATGGAATCATGGGAGATTATGAGTTTGGGGAATCATTCCGTCTGTACAAAAATATTCGTAGATACGGAGAATTTCATACAGAACTGTATGTGGATATTTTAGTTGATAAGATCAATGATTATCAAGATCACGACGGTATAAAACATCGCAATTTTTTTGATGGAAAGACCCAGGGCCAATCTTATCATATCCCGATTTTGGCTTGCGCGATGCTGGTTGAAGCCTGGTTTCCCATGTGGGCGATGGTAAGCGGAGATATCGACATTTATCAGGCAGAAGAGGCCGGACAATTAATTAAAGAGCATTTGGGCAAAGAGATTTCATTACCGGTTTGTGTCGACAAAGTCAACTTATTGGATCGATTGTCGAAACATTATCAAGGGCCGGAATTACTGGATTGCTTTCATCAATTGATTCAGGAGGACAGGGGGCGTGACCGAGGAGAAATCTTACAATTTTTATTCGATAGATGTGAAAGGGGCGAAGTTGAACAGTGGTTTTCCGAAAATTTGAAAGCATACCAAAGTGCCGGTCAATTTGGGGCGATCGATTTAATGACCGATTGGTTCAATGCAGACCAGGAATTGTCGAGGTTGATACAAATTGCTTGTTTACAGGAAAACGGTGCTTGCTTCAATTCGCTTGATTTCGCACGTGGATTGGCCGCAACCTGGATATCGATCCCCAAAGAGCTTGTCCGGCAATTGGAGCTGCTGCAGCTCCCCAAAGGTCAGCCGCACGGGGTCTGGTCTTTATTTGGAAATGTGTTTTTGGATATGTTTGGGGGCAAAGGTCGGAACATTCGTTCCTATATTTCTGAAAGCGAAGTGTTATCCGTATTTGAAACTTTTTTTCCTGATGACAAAGAGATACAAGCCGAATATACAAAGCAAACAAAAAAACTCATTGAATCTCTCGATCTTACATCCCTGGGCATTGATTTTAAAGCACTCATGGAGGAATATGCCAATACTGATGATCAGTTCCGTGCCGATGGTGAGGCGTTTTTTATGTTGAACTCGGAGGCAGACCTGACAACGGGTCAAGAGATGTTTTTGACAGCGATTGCTCGTAATGTTCATCGGTATAATGATGGCGATTCCAAGAAAAAGGAAATTCTGACAGATACCATAAACGGCTTAAAAAAAATGATCATCAAGATCAGTGACAAATACGGACCTGTCTGTACGGAAAAAGCCTGGGAGTGGATCGATGGAGAGACAGACCGGGAATTGTTGGTGTGCTTGTTGATTTTGACTATTCTGAAAGGGGATCAGCGTGATTATGTCGCTGTAAAACAGGCGATTTTCGAAAAACGTTGGTTGGCCTGTAAAGTGCTGTCCTTATCCAAAGATGAAAACGCAATAGCGGAATTGGAAAATTTCTTCCCTTGACAACCCCGACAAACCCAAATATATTCGTTCCTTCAATGAACATCACCGGTTGGTTACCCGGAACCCCCATGTAACCGACAGAGCGGAGCTATGCCCGGACCCCCAAAAAAAAGCCCCAAAAAATCAGCGCCCAGCACCCAGCACCCAGCACCCCATACCCAACACCAACTCAACATTCAGTTCCAGCTTTTACAGCTTCTGGCGGAAAACCCCCGCATGTCCCAGCGGGACCTGAGCCGCAAAATGGGTGTGGCCCTGGGCAGGGTCAATTATTGCCTGACCGGCCTCAAGGAAAAAGGGTTCATCAAGCTGGAAAATTTCAAGGGCAGCCCCAGCCACCTGCGGTATGCCTACATCCTGACCCCGAGCGGGTTTGAAGAAAAGCTGCGCCTCACCGTCCGGTTTTTAAAGCGCCGCCTCAAAGAATACGAAGACATAAAAACCCAGATCCAGGACCTGACCCGGGACGTCGCCCAAACAGACCCCACCCTCCTGAAAGACCTGAACCTGCCCATTAACTTAAAACTTAAAACTTAAAACTTAAAACTGAAAACTGAAAACTTTTATGAAAATCGCAATTATCGGCCTCGGCTACGTCGGCCTCCCCCTGGCCCGGCTCTTTGCCGCCAGATACCCCGTCGTGGGATTTGGCATCAACCAGGCCCGTGTTACGGAGCTGATGTCCGGCCACGACGTCACCCTGGAAGTGGAAGATGATGTCCTCCAGCGCGTGCTGCTCACACAACCGCCGCACACCCAGGAACCGCCCCCCAACGGCCTTTTCTGCACCACAACCCTCGATGACATTGCCGGCTGCAACATCTACATCATCACCGTGCCCATCCCCATCGACAAGAACAACCGCCCCGACCTGACGCCTCTGATCCGGGCCTCGGAAGCCGTGGGCAACGTCATCTCCAAAGGGGACATCGTGATTTACGAAAGCACTGTGTATCCCGGTGCCACGGAAGAAGACTGCATCCCCGTGGTGGAGAAAACATCCGGCTTGACATTCAACACCGACTTTTTTGCCGGCTATTCCCCGGAACGCATCAACCCGGGGGACAAAGAACACACCGTGGAAAAGATCAAAAAAGTCACCTCCGGCTCTACCCCTGAGACCGGCCATAAAGTGGATGCCCTGTACCGCTCGGTCATCACGGCCGGCACCCACCTGGCCCCAACCATCAAGGTGGCCGAGGCTGCCAAGGTCATCGAGAACTCCCAGCGGGACATCAACATCGCCTTTGTCAACGAGCTGGCCAAAATTTTCAACCGCATGGACATCGACACCCATGCCGTGCTGGAAGCCGCCAACACCAAGTGGAACTTTCTGCCCTTCAAACCCGGCCTGGTAGGCGGCCACTGCATCGGCGTGGACCCCTATTACCTGGCCCAGAAAGCCCAGGAAGCCGGATACCACCTCAACGCCCACAAACAAACCGGCACCATCATCTACGATGTCAAAGGCATCCTGGACAAATCCCTCACCCACGGCAGACTATAGCGGGGTCAGGCTTTCCCGGCTTGCTGTTTCACAAGTTGTTGACTTGAACACCCGGGATTATTACAATATTATTCCAACTGACCACCAGAAAGCTTTTTGATAAATATAATGAAAAGAGGTGTTTTGGTATGAGATATCAGGTGAATATCAAGAAGACTGAAGAGGGTTATGCTGTTTGGGTTCCCGGACTGCCTGGTTGCTGGTCCCAGGGATCGACGGAAGAAGAGGCCCTTGAAAATATCAGTGAGGCCATTCAGGATTATCTTTATACTGTGAATCTGCTGACAGCTGAAAATGATGAAATCAGGTACGTAGAAGTTACGAATGCCTAAACTGCCTGGGATCAATCATAAAAGAGCCGTAAAAGCGTTTGAGAAGAGCGGCTTCTGGGTTGCCAGGAAAAGAAAACACATAACCATGACAAATGGCGTAAGGATCATTACCATACCACGTTCAAATCCTGTTGATGCCTACACAATGGCCGGGATCATCAAAGATGCCGGCATGACTGTGGAGGAGTTCAAAGAAGTTTTGTAACAAATTTCAATTCGGGGTCAGGCTTGGCTTATTGGCTTATTGCGGCCCTATGCAATAAGCCAATAACCCAAGGTCACACGTAAGCCAAGCCTGACCCCACCCCCGTTAGTCCGATGCCCCAATACCCACACAGGACCTGACCCGGGACGTGGCCCAGGCCGACCCCACCCTCCTGGACGACCCGGATCTGCAAACCCCTTTCAAACCATGACATGCAACCACCAGGGGGAATCCCTTAAAACCCTGTTTTCACCCAAAAAGTTGCTTTTAAGAGCCAAAAACAAGCATTTTTTATGGTCTGTCCCCGAATTACCAGAAAGGAGGGAGTGCATAAGATGAAAGACAAAAACAAGCCATTATATTTGTACGAGGCGCTGGAACTCCGTTCAGAGTATGACGCCAGGATTAAGACACTAAAAGACTGTTTGCCTGAATCAAAGCAGAATAGAGACAGGTTGTCATTTTCTCGAAATGATGAGATTCGTCGTCCCAGCCCAGATTTTGATGTTGTTTCCGCTCGAAAGGAATTAAGAAAGATAGAAATCAAGCGGCGGAAACTCAACAGTTCTATTCAGCGGGCAAACTTCAACCATTTCATCAATTTTAATGGAGATTCGATTAGTCTTAGCGAGGCCTTGGAAACGCGCAAGGCATTGAATGAACAGATTGGTGAATTTCACAATCAGGTGATAACCTCATCTTACCAGAAAGTGATTTACAAGGAAGGTCGGGATATTGTTGAAGAGAACCAAATATCTTATACAGATGCTGTCAAGAATCTCGACCAGGGCAGATTCGCTTTCCGGGAGTTGAACAGAAAGCTCAGATTGGCATCTTTTGAGACATTGGTAGATTTTCAAGATGAATAAAAATCAGTTTCGGAGACAGGGGAGCAAGTGCGAATGCTTTGGTGACGAAGCATAGCCCAGACCATAGCTTCTGTGAGAGCTTATACTTGAGGGCTGACGACCCACCGTCCGGAAAAGCCTTAAACATCCGAGCATAAAACAATGCAGCAAGTTGAGCAAGAAAGCATTATAGCAGCATGGCTCCGCGTCTCCATTTTCGAAACTTTTTTAAGCCTGACCCCAGGCAAAATCCTTAAAATCCACTTTTTGACCCCAAAAACCAGGCACTAAGAGGAAAAAACAGCCAATATTTGACTCATTTTCCTATAGAAACAAATACTTACCAGGGTCAGACCCCGCTTCCTAAGGTAATCGATTTTGCCCTCCGGCAATAATTAGCTCCCGTTAGTCCGAGGCCCCAATACCCAACCCCCCAATAACTACAATAACCTAAAGGTCACACGTAACGCAGACCCCGAAATGAAAATCCAGGAGCTGATATGGGATGAAGCGGTTTATCCGCGCTCAGCCGTCAACCAGAAGACCGTGGAGGCGTATGTGGAGGCGTTGTCCATCGGGGCCCAGTTTCCGGCGGTCATGGTGCAGCGGGTGGTCAACTACACCCCGGGCGGGGATCTGCTGGCCATCGTGCTGATCCTCATCGACGGGGTGCACCGGTGGCACGCGTTCAGGCAGGCCGGCCGCACGGACATCCCCGTGATCCATTACCAGGACGCGGTCCTGGACTACGAAGCCGCCAAAACAGAGCTGCTCCTGGAGTCGGCCCGGAACAACACCAGCCATGGCGACCGGCTGACCCTGGCCGATAAAAAGCGCATTGCCAGGGACATTGCATCATCAGACCCGAAATGCAGATATACTGAAACGGCCCTGGCAGAAAAAATGGGTGTGATCCAGCAGACCGTCAACGCATGGATCACTGATATCCGCGCCCGGCAAAAAACAAACAGGGACAGCATTATTATCCGGCTCAGCCGCCTTGGATGGACCCAGGAAAAGATCGCCCGGACAACACAGATGACCCAGGGCCGGGTGGCGCAAATTATTAATAATACCATTTTTGGTAAAATTAATAATCTGCTCTCCCAGGGCCGGGACATGGAATACATTGCCGGCCATTACAACATGGAACTGGCGCTTGCCTGGGCATTGAGACTTGAAGGAAAGACAGATCAGGAAAAATTCAAAGCCCTTGAATGGGGCCTTCGCACCTGGGATCAATGGCATTTCAACGAATGTGATGACAGATTCGGAGATGACTGGCCCGGCCGCATCCCTGCCCAGCTGGTCGCCCACACCCTGTTCTATTTTACAGAACCCGGCGACCTGGTCCTGGACCCTATGGCCGGCGGCGGCGTTGTCCCGGATGTCTGCCTGGCGTTTGAACGAAAATGCCGGGCCTTTGATCTGGCCCCATCAGAGGGCCGCCCGGAAATCGAATACCATCACTGGAATCCGCAAAAACGCACCTGGCCCCTTGACAAAAAGCCGGACCTGATCTTTTTTGATCCCCCGTATTACACCAAAAAAGCCAAGGAATACGAACAAAAAGCCGGCAAAGCAGCCCCTTCCATATCATCCTTTACAAAAAAGGCGTATGAAGCATTTTTTAAGGATTTTTTCTTCCTGGCCCATGAAAACACCAACCCCGGCGCGACCCTGGCTTTTTTAAATGCCGACTGGTACGATTTTGAATCCACCCCGGCCGCCCAGGAAGACCCCGGCAGATCCATCACCCTGTTTGACTACCACAGGCTCTTGACACAAACCGGCTGGAAGGTCATCCGCCGCATTGAATGCCCCCTGTCCACAGAACGCCTGACCGGAAACCAGGTGCAGAAAATGCAGGACAGCCGCATCCTGGGCACCACGGGCAGAACCCTGCTGATCGCCCGACGGACATAGGGTCCGGCCGCATCCAGCTGCTCTGAACCCCCACTAGGTACTTTCCCCTATTTACACAAACCCATGAATGCTATATACAACCATTCTGTAATGCACCACCCCCTCATCGGATACAGCCTCCCGCCATGTAACCGACAGAGCGGAGCTATACCCACTGAAACTGAAAATCCCCGGGGGTCAGGCTTGGCTTATTGGCTTATTGCGGCCCCATGCAATAAGCCAATAAGCCAAGCCTGACCCCACTACCGATGACCCAACACCAAGGACCTGAATTATGACCCAACCGACCCCCACCCCCGTCTCCACCGCTCCCAACGGCGAAGAATTCCCCTTACCCGGTCCCGAAGACTATGACCGGGAAATCAGTCGACTTAAGCAGCTGTGCAAATCCCAGCAGGACCAGGGCCGCCAGATAGTGGTGGTCATGGGCGTGGGGTTTGTGGGCGCGGTCATGGCCGGTGTGGTGGCAGATGCCTGGGACAAGGACAAAAACGATTCCCCCTATTTTGTCATCGGCATGCAGCGCCCGTCCCCCAGATCTTTCTGGAAAATTCCCATGCTGAACCGGGGCCTGGCACCCGTGGAGGCGGAAGACCCGGAAGTGGCCCCGCTGATCTCCCGGTGCGTGCTGGAAAAGCAGACCCTGACGGCCAGCTTTGCCTATGAAGCCCTGTCCCTGGCAGACATCGTGGTGGTGGATGTGCAGTGCGACTACCTCAAGGACCGCCTGGGCAATGTCCGGGAGGGCAATGTGGAAATTGCGGCCTTAGAAGACAGCCTCAAAGTGATCGGCGCCCATATCCGGCCCGACTGCCTGGTGCTCATCGAAACCACGGTCCCGCCCGGCACCACGGAATACGTGGCCTACCCTTTGATCAAAAAAGCCTTTGCCCATCGCGGCATCATGGATGTGGAACCCCTGCTGGCCCACTCCTATGAACGGGTCATGCCGGGCCGCCACTATGTCAAATCGATCCGGGATTTCTGGCGGGTGTGCTCCGGCATCAACCAGGCCTCCCGGGACCGGGTGGCAGCCTTCCTGTCCATGGTGCTCAATGTGGACCAGTTTCCCTTGACCGTGCTGGAACGGCCCATTGAAAGCGAAACCGCCAAGATCGTGGAAAACTCTTACCGGGCCACCATCCTGGCTTTTCTGGATGAATGGAGCCTGTTTGCCGAGCGTAACGGGGTGGACCTCATCAAGGTCATCGATGCCATCAAGGTGCGGCCCACCCACAACAACATGATCTTCCCCGGTCCGGGCATCGGCGGCTACTGCCTGCCCAAGGACGGGGGCCTGGGCGTGTGGTCCTACAACGCCCTCATGGGATTTGAAGACGACATATTCAAAATCACCCCCATGGCCATTGACATCAACGACACAAGGGCCCTGCACGTGGCCGAGCTGGTCCGTGATGCCCTGCGCAACATGGGCCGCATCGTGGCCGCCTCCCGCATCGCCCTGCTGGGGGCTTCCTACCGGGAGGATGTGGGGGACACCCGGTACAGCGGCTCTGAACTGGTGGTCCGAAAGCTCACGGAAATGGGCGGAGACCTGGTCATCCACGACCCTTACGTCACACACTGGTGGGAACTGGAAAAACAGGACACTTACCCATCCCCGGGCCGTTCCTGGTCCCGGTTCTTCCGCAACCAGGAACGCCTGAGCGACACCCGGATCCGGCAGGATCTGTCCGATGCCCTCAAAGATGCCGACTGCATGATCCTGGCCGTCCGCCACGATGCCTACATGGACCTGGACCCCGAACAGATGGTCGCCCTCAGCGGAAAACCCATGGCCGTCATCGACTGCTTCGGCATCCTGAGCGATGCCAAAATCCAGCACTACTTTGAACTGGGCTGCGAGGTCAAAGGCCTGGGCCGCGGCCACATCAAACGCATCAAAGACCGCATACAAAAAAAACAATGAATGGGGTCACCCCACTACCCACTTAGACTTGCCAATCAGTATCTATTTGGATACAATGTCGCCATGAATACAATACTGCGTACAGAAGCGTTCGACAAGTGGCTTAGAAAGCTTAAGGATGCCCGAGGTAAAGCACGTATTATTGATAGAATCCGATCTGCTGAAAGAGGCAACTTCAGTGACTGTCAGGCAGTAGGGCAGGGGGTATGGGAAATGCGGATTCACTTTGGCCCGGGATACCGGGTATATTATTCTCGTATCGGGCCGGTGGTCTTTATCCTGCTCTGCGGGGGTACTAAGCGGAATCAAAAAAGGGATATTGCCAAGGCGCATGAGATGGCAAAATTGTTAGAGGAAAATGAATGATGAAAAAGAACAGCCAATTGAACATTGCTCCATTTGATGCAAGTGATTATCTGGACAATGAAGAAACGATTGCTGAATATCTGTCCGTGGCTCTAAACAATCCGGATCCTGATGCTTTTCTGGATGCGGTTCGTGATGTTGCCAAGGCACAGGGTATCTCAACAGTGGCTCAAAATGCAGGACTTGGGAGAGAGAGCTTATACAAAGCGTTGAAACCCGGTGCAAAACCCCGATTTGAAACGATACGCCGCCTGTTGACAGCGTTAGATGTTAAAATTGAAATCGTCGCTTCTTGATTTGAATGGGGGTCAGGCTTGGCTTATTGGCTTATTGCGGCCCTATGCAATAAGCCAATAAGCCAAGCCTGACCCCACCCCCGTTAGTCCCATACCTAAAACCCAATACCCAACCCCCCAATAACTACAATAACGCAGGCCTGACCCCCACATGGAACTCACAGACAAACAAATTTTGGTTACCGGCGCTGACGGCTTCATCGGCTCCCACCTCACCGAGACCCTCCTGGACATGGGCTGTCGTGTCCGGGCCTTGAGCCTGTACAACTCCTTTAACGACTGGGGGTGGCTGGAGGTCATCAAGGGCAGGGACAACCTGGAGGTGGTGTGCGGCGATGTCCGTGATCCGCATTTTTGCAAAGAGATCACAAGAGAGATCGATGTGATCTTTCACCTGGCGGCCCTGATTGCCATCCCTTATTCTTATGTGGCGCCGGACTCGTATGTGGACACCAACATCAAAGGCACCCTCAACATCTGCCAGGCGGCCCGGGAAAACGGGTGCATTCGTGTGATCCACACCTCCACCTCGGAAGTGTACGGCACAGCCCTTTACGTGCCCATCGACGAGAACCACCCGCTGCAGCCCCAGTCGCCGTATTCGGCCAGCAAGATCGGGGCGGACCAGATGGCGCTGAGCTTTCACCTGGCATTCGGCCTGCCCGTGACCATTGCCCGGCCGTTCAACACCTATGGCCCCCGCCAGAGCGCCCGGGCCGTGATCCCCACCATCATCACCCAGATCGCTGCCGGCAAAAAGCAGATCCAGCTGGGGGATGTGTCACCCACCCGGGATTTCAACTATGTGCTGGACACCTGCAAAGGATTCATTGACCTGGCCCGGTCGGACAAAACCATCGGCGAGGTGGTCAATATCGGCTCCGGGGTGGAAATTTCCGTGGGTGACACCCTGAACCTGATCAAGCAGCTGATGCTCTCGGATGTGACATTCATCACGGATGACGCCCGGATCCGCCCGGAAAACTCCGAAGTGTTCCGCCTGTGCTGCGATAACACCAAGATCCATAACCTGACCGGGTTCACACCGCAGTATTCCCTGGAACAGGGCCTGCAACAATGCATTGACTGGTTCACGCAGCCTGAAAACCTGTCCCGGTATAAAATAGACATCTACAACGTTTAAATTTCGGGGTCAGGCTTTCCTTATTGTTGTTATTGCAATACATATCCCAAAAGATTATCATTGTAATGAACGCAACAAACTTTTTCGGGAGATCCGTCATGCAGACATTGATAGATGAAAAAAAAATAAAAGACCTTTTTAAAAAAGCAATCATTGAAGCCATGGAAGAAAGAAAGGACCTTGTCTATGATATACTCCAGGACGTGATGGAAGATATTCTACTGGTCAAGGCTATTCAGGAAGGCGAAGATTCGGAAGTTGTGGAAAGAGACGAAATTTTTCAAATTCTTGATGATAAGCGTTCGATAGTTTCTTTATGAAAACAATTTTTAAAAAAAGTTTTGCTGGAGATTTAAAAAAGCGGAAAAATGATTCTGATTTCACACAGCGGGTTAAAGAAGTTATCCAGGAAGTTGAGAAAGCCGAAAATATTTTGGATATTACCGATTTAAAAAAATTGACAAATGAAAACATTTATTATCGAATTCGTACCGGGAATTTCCGAATTGGCATTAAAATAGTGTCTGTTGAATCTGAAACTGCAGTTGTCTTTGTTCGTGCGCTTCATCGGAAAGATATTTACCGTAAATTTCCCTGATACCCAACGCCCAACAAACCCCAGGGGTCAGGCTTGGCTTACGTGTGACTTTGGGTTATTGGCTTATTGCGGCCCTTTGCAATAAGCCAATAACCCAAGCCTGACCCCACCCGGGTCTGCTTAAAATTTAAATCTTAACACTTAAAACTTGCTTAATGCTCATCCAAATCAAAACCCTAACCTGGGACCCCACCATCTACCCCAGAACCACCCAAAGCCGTCAAACCATCGACGCTTACGCTCAAGCCCTGGCCGTTGGTGCCCAGTTCCCGCCGATCAAGATCCAGCGGGTATTCAACTATGCCGACGGCCAAACCGCCACCATCCTCCGCCTCAGCCGCCTTGGATGGACCCAGGAGAAAATTTCGGGAAAGGTGGGAATAAATCAACAGAGAATTTCTCAAATTACCAATAATGCAAATTTTGGCAATATTGGTAATTTGCTCTCTATGGGCCATACCATGGAATACATAGCCGCCCATTTGCAGATGGACCTGGCCCTGGCCTGGGCCATCCGCTTGCAGGGAAAAACAGACCAGGAAAAATTCAAGGACCTGGGCTGGGGCCTTCGCACCTGGGACCAGTGGTATTTCAACGAATGTGACGACCGATTCGGAGACGACTGGCCCGGCCGGATTCCGGCCCAGCTCATTGCCCATACCCTGTACTACTTCACAAAACCGGGCGACCAGGTCCTGGACCCCATGGCCGGCGGCGGGGTGGTTCCGGACACCTGCCTGGTTTTTGAACGCCGGTGCCAGGCCTTTGACCTGGCAGTCCGGGACAAGCGTCCTGAAATAGAACACCACCACTGGGACCCCCAAAACGACCCATGGCCCGTGACCAGAAAACCAGACCTGATTTTTTTTGATCCCCCATATTACACCAAGAAACAAAAGGCATATGAACAAACACACAAAACCAGGCACCATCCTGGCGTTTCTCAATGCGGACTGGCGTGATTTTGAATCCACCCCGGCCATCCAGGAAAAAACGCAGAATGCCATCACCCTGTTTGATTACCACCGTCTTTTATCAGAAACAGGATGGAAAACAACCCATCGCATTGAATGCCCCCTGTCCACAGAACGCCTGACCCCACTCCCGTCACAGAAAATGCTGGAAGGCTCCGGCCGCATCCGCATCCAGCTGCTCTGAACCCCCCACTAGGTAGTTTCACCTATTTACAGGACTCTATGGATGCTATATACAACCCCCTTGCACCACCCCTCATCGGATACATCCTCCCGCCATGTAACCGACAGAGCGGAGCTATGCAATTCGGGGCCGGATTAGGCTTAAAACTTAACACTTAAAACTCCCAATGACCCTGACCACAGCCCCCCGGGACTCGTTTAGGGACTGACACCACCCCGCTATTGACTTGGTGAAGGTAAGATACAGAAAAAAGTTTTTAAAAGAACTGTCTCTGATTCCTGCAACCCGAAGCCATGACCTGGTATGAAACCTTTTTAAAAACGGTTTCAAAAAAAACAAAATCATATTATGATTCAAATAAATAGGATTTTTGACAGGTGGTGAATATGCAAAATCAATTTAATGTCGAGTATCCACAGAATCTGCCGGATCTCCTCCAGATGACAAAGCAGGCATTTGAGGACGAGGCCAGAATGGCAATGGCTGTCAAACTGTTTGAACTGAAGCGGCTTTCGTCAGGGATGGCCGCTGAATTGGCCGGATGCAGCAGGGTTGCGTTTCTGCTTGGACTCCACCGGTTTAACGTGCCGATGATAGACCTTGAAGAAGAAGAACTGTTGGCAGAAGGATTGCGAGATTGAACGGTCTTTGTCTGACAGGATCAATAGGCGTACTGCTCCGTGCAAAACGCAAAGGACTTGATTTTTCGATGACAGAAGCAATAGATAGAATGCAATCCAATGGCATTTACCTGAGTAAGAAGGTAATCGATTTTGCCCTCCGGCAATAATTAGCTCCAGTTAGTCCGATGCCCCAATACCCAACCCCCCAATAACTACAATAACGCAGGCCTGACCCCCAACTTTAACTGCATTGTACAGGCTTGAGCAAGGCAACTTTTCAAACACAAAAGGCGTTGGTGGTGGAATTTTCGAGTACAAAATTGATTTTGGTCCTGGCTACCGCATCTATTTCGGAAAAGATGGCGAGCGTATTGTGATCATTTTAGGTGGCGGTACAAAGAAACGCCAAAATCAAGATATCGATGCCGCAAAAATACACTGGCAGGATTATAAAGCCCGAAAACGCCAAAGTGAGTGAGGTATTGCAATGGTTTTAACCAGAAATTTTCGAGAGACCATACAGGCTCGTGCCAAAAAGGACCCTGCATATCGTGAGGCTATGCTGACCGAGGCAGTAGACAGTTTTTTATCCGGTGATGTGGATGTAGGAAAAGCGTTATTGCGAGACTACATCAAGGCTACTGTCGGCTTTGAAACACTCAGCAGACAGATCAATAAGCCGAGCAAAAGTCTTCATCGGATGCTGAGCCCTTCCGGCAATCCTGGCGCACACAATTTTTTTGAGATTCTCAGTTGTTTACAGAATAATGAAGGGTTGGAACTCGTGGTTACTGCCCGTCATCATTCAGATACTGGTCTGTGTGATACTGCTCTATAAGGCTGTTTCAACTGGCTACCAGAGGAAACTCTCCAGGGGTCAGGCTTGGCTTATTGGCTTATTGCGGCCCTATGCAATAAGCCAATAAGCCAAGCCTGACCCCACCCCGGTTCCCCAACACCTAAAACCCAATACCCAAAACCTATGGAACTCACTGACAAACGAATACTGGTTACCGGCGCGGACGGCTTCATCGGCTCCCACCTCACCGAAATCCTGCTGGACATGGGCTGCCGTGTCCGGGCCTTGAGCCTGTACAACTCCTTTAACGACTGGGGGTGGCTGGAGGTCATCAAGGGCAGGGACAACCTGGAGGTGGTGTGCGGCGATGTCCGTGATCCGCATTTCTGCAAAGAGATCACCAGGGAGATCGATGTGATCTTTCATCTGGCGGCCCTGATTGCCATCCCTTATTCTTATGTGGCGCCGGACTCGTATGTGGACACCAACATCAAAGGCACCCTCAACATCTGCCAGGCGGCCCGGGAAAACGGGTGCATTCGCGTGATCCACACCTCCACCTCAGAAGTGTACGGCACAGCCCAGTACGTGCCCATCGATGAGAACCACCCGCTGCAACCCCAGTCACCATATTCGGCCAGCAAGATCGGGGCGGACCAGATGGCGTTGAGCTTTCACCTGGCATTCGGCCTGCCCGTGACCATTGCCCGGCCGTTCAACACCTATGGCCCCCGCCAGAGCGCCCGGGCAGTGATCCCCACCATCATCACCCAGATCGCTGCCGGCAAAAAGCAGATCCAGCTGGGGGATGTGTCACCCACCCGGGATTTCAATTATGTGCTGGACACCTGCAAAGGATTCATTGACCTGGCCCGGTCGGACAAAACCATCGGCGAGGTGGTCAATATCGGCTCCGGGGTGGAAATTTCCGTGGGCGACACCCTGAACCTGATCAAGCAGCTGATGCACTCGGATGTGACATTCATCACGGATGACGCCCGGATCCGCCCGGAAAACTCCGAAGTGTTCCGCCTGTGCTGCGACAACACCAAGATCCATAACCTGACCGGGTTCACACCGCAGTATTCCCTGGAACAGGGCCTGCAACAATGCATTGACTGGTTCACGCAGCCTGAAAACCTGTCCCGGTATAAAATAGACATCTACAACGTTTAAATTTCGAGTCTCTGTTATGATAAATATCGAACTGATAACACTATCTGATACTTCATGGCCTGACAAATTATATCAGGCAAGTATATCAGTTGGATTCGGGAAAATTAATGAAACGATCATCAAGGAATTGAAAGATAGATTGTCCTCTGATGTACATCAAATTATTGTCGAGTTCCCATATAGAGATTTTGATTTCAGCAGTACATATTCATTGTTTTACACAAAAAAACACAGACGGATTTGCAGAGAGAGTGTAAGATTTCATTTTTTTGGTGAAAAAATTCAACAATCCGATTATTTTGGATTTATGACATTGCGCCCCAGTTTTGTAGAAAATCGCGGTCGAAGCCATATCCATCCGAAAGCCATCAGTCCGCTTCCGAAAGTTCATATTGTAGCCGGAAATGCCACTTCTCATCTTTTGGGAAAAGTTTTTACAGTAGATTCGTTTCCATGGATGGCACAGGAAACCGACATAGCAGTGTGTGCACACGTTGCAGTCTGGTCTATCATCAACTACTTTGCAAATAAATATTCAAGATACAAAGCGTTTTCCATTGCTGAAATAGCGACGGCTGTACCGGGTTTCCTGGGTCGGACAATACCGTCTGAAGGCCTGAATCTTATACAGATATCCAGCTTGTTTACAAAAGCAGGCTTTTTTCCCCTGCTGTTGAAAAAAGATGAAAATAATCCCCGATCTTTTTTCCAGGCAGTTTATGCTTACCTTGAATCTGGTATCCCACTGGTAGGTGTGATGACCCGGAAAGAGCATGCAGTTGCTTTGATAGGGCATGGTCCGCTTAAAAAGACCCCAAAAAAATCAAATCAACAGGATGTATTGAACTGGAGCGTGGACTATATTGATGAATTTATAATATCCGATGACAATGATTTGCCGTTTACGTTTATACCCAGGAAGCAGCGGCCTGGAATTAAATATTGTTTTCAAGATCTGGATTATATGGTTGTGCCCCTTTATGAAAAGATGTATTTAAATGCCAATGTTGTCATGGAACGGATTCGATCGCTTGTTGAAACTGGAGGAATAAACATTCCGCCGGATGCGGTATGCAGGCCGTACCTGACATCGACACGGTCGCTGAAGAAACATGCGTATGAAAACCATAACATGAATGATGATCTGAAAAACATTTTATTGCGCTTACCGACCCCGCAATTTATCTGGTGTGCGGATTTTGTTATTCCAAAAGATGATTTTACACTGACTGTCAGCAGAATAATCATTGATGCAACTGCAGGTACGTTTGAGCCGGAACCATGGTTGGTTTTTCATGATCAAGATCATATCGTGTTTTTTGACAGTGATCAGGATCAATGGTTTCAACATGATCTCACGATAGAACCATACACAACATACAGAAATAATTTGAGGGAGTTTTAACAAATGTCACTAAAAAACATGATGAAGAAAAAGGTGAAATTCAAAAAAATAGCCTCTCCATCCACCGAAGAGTACAAAAAAAGACAAGATGAAATTAATTCAAGAATTAAAGACATTGTAAAACAGTATGATCGTTCCATAGAAGAAGCCTCAAAGCACTATGTCAGATAATGACGGGGTCAACACAGGGGTCAGGCTTGGCTTATTGGCTTATTGCGGCCCTATGCAATAAGCCAATAAGCCAAGCCTGACCCCACCCCCGTTACCCTAACACCCAACACCTATGAAACTCACTGACAAACGAATACTGGTTACCGGCGCGGACGGCTTCATCGGCTCGCACCTCACCGAAACCCTTTTGGACATGGGCTGCCGGGTCCGGGCCTTGAGCCTGTACAACTCCTTTAACGACTGGGGGTGGCTGGAGGTCATCAAGGGCAGGGACAACCTGGAGGTGGTGTGCGGCGATGTCCGTGATCCGCATTTCTGCAAACAGATCACCAGAGAGATCGATGTGATCTTTCATCTGGCGGCCCTGATTGCCATCCCTTATTCTTATGTGGCGCCGGACTCGTATGTGGACACCAACATCAAAGGCAGGTTTGGCAGAGGGCGGTGGGGCTTTCCGGGGAGGTGTTCAGGATTTCTTCGGTTCTGCCCAAGTCGGAAGATTATGGATTGACCTCGCAATTGAGAAGGGCGGCAAACAGTGTGTCCGGAAATATTGCAGAAGCATTTGGAAGAAAGACCAAAAAGGATAAAAGCAATTTTTACCTGATATCTCGCGGATCAGCCTATGAAACACAAAGCCATCTGTTGTATGGACAAAAAGTAGGATACTTTGATACTGAAACTGTCGACACTCTTTTCCAAAACTACAATGGACTGATTCACGAACTGAACAAAATCCTAAAAACGCTCAAAGGTTAAGGTTGAGGTTAAGGCTGAGAATTCTCAACCTCAACCTTAACCTCAAACACTATGGAAAAATATTCAGACTTAATAACATTCATTCGCCAGCTCTACCGCACCCCCACCGCCCACCTCCCCCTGCACGCCCCCACGTTTGAGCAGCGGGACAAAGACTATGTCATGGATGCCATCGACTCCACGTTTGTGTCCAGCGTGGGCGAATATGTCAACCGGTTCGAACAGGACCTGGCCGCCTTTACCGGCGCGGCCCGGGCCGTGGCCACGGTCAACGGCACCTGCGCCCTCCAGACGGCACTCAAGCTGGTGGGGGTGGAAAGCAACGATGAAGTCATCACCCAGCCCCTGACCTTTGTGGCCACTGCAAACGCCATTGCCCACCTGGGCGCAGCCCCGGTGTTCGTGGATGTGGACAAGGACACCATGGGGCTCAGCCCGGACGCCCTGGAAACCTGGCTCAAAGAAAACACAGAGGTTAAGGCTAAGGCTAAGGTTAAGACTAAGAATTCTCAACCTCAACCTTATCCTCAACCTCAATACCAACCTGTGTTTAACAAACACACCGGCCGTCGCATCGCCGCCATCCTCCCCATGCACACCTTCGGCCACCCCTGCCGGATCGAACAGATCGTTGCAATTGCCAAAGCCTGGTCCATCCCTGTGGTGGAAGATGCAGCCGAAGCCATTGGCTCATGGTCCAGACAAACCCATTGCGGCCTGTTCGGTGATCTGGGGATTTTGAGCTTTAACGGCAACAAAACCATCACCTGCGGTGGCGGCGGGGCCATCCTGACCCGGGACAACACCCTGGCAGCCAGGGCCAAACACCTTACCACCACGGCCAAGATTCCCCACCCCTGGGAATTTGACCATGATGAGATCGGATACAATTATCGGCTCCCGAATCTGAACGCGGCCCTGGCCTGCGCCCAGCTGGAAAGGCTCCCGGATATCCTCAAACAAAAGCGTGAGATCGCCCGGGCCTATCAGGCGTTCTTTGCCTTCCGGGACTGGGGACAGTTTATGGCGGAACCCCACGACACTCAAAGCAATTACTGGCTGTGCACCATTGCCCTGGCAGACCGGGCCGCCCGGGATGCATTGCTTGAAGCCACCAACAACGCCGGTGTCATGACCCGGCCGGCCTGGAACCTGATGCCGGATCTGGCCATGTATGCCGCATGTGTCAGCGGTTCGCTGGACAATGCCCGATGGCTCCAGGACCGGATTATCAACCTTCCCAGCAGTGTGAGATCATGAAACCAGAAAGATTAAAAATTGGTTATTTTGGAGATGGAGAATGGGCACATGGGGCTTTTGAGTTATTTGCCGGTGATCCCATAATTCAAATTCAGTTTGTGGTCGTAAGGAATGATCATCCAGATCCAGTTCTCATAAACCTTGCAGAGAAAAATCATATTCCCTGGGTAACTAATGAAAATATAAACTCAGATGCATTTTTAGATTGGATGTCCGCCCATAAATCCGACTTGTTTATTTCAATGAGTTTTAATCAGATCTTCAAAAAGAGAACTTTTGATCTGCCGCTTTTTGGAACGGTTAATTGCCATGCAGGGATGCTTCCTTTCTACAGAGGCCGAAATATTTTGAACTGGGCATTGATCAACGATGAAAAAGAGTTTGGTATCACTGTCCATTATATTGATGAGGGTATCGATACAGGGGATATAATCGATCAGAAAAGATTTCCCATAATCGACTCTGATAATTATGCAACCTTGCTGAATAAAGCGATCAAAGAATGCCCTAAAATTCTGTATGGCGCTGTTAAGAAAATAATTTCAGGTAAAGCTGAACGAATTCATCAAAAGGATATTCACCCGGTTGGCATGTACTGTTCCCAGCGAAAGGCAGGAGATGAGAATTTAGATTGGAATCAGAATTCCAGAGATATTTTTAATTTCATTCGGGCCATTTGTAAACCAGGCCCCATGGCAAGATGTATGCACGAAGAAGATGAGGTATGCATAAATAAAGCAGCGATTGTTCCTGAAACTCCTGAATTTAAGGGTATTCCTGGTGCTGTGTTATATACATCAAAGAAAAGTGTTTTTGTGAAAACAAAAGATTCAATGATTGAGATATTGGAATATATAAAAAAAGGTCGTAAACTCCGCGCAGGTGATCGACTATTAAACAAAGATAATAACCAATGAAATCTGACTTGAAATTAAAAATTGAAAAAGTCTCTATTGACAAAAATACCTCAATTCTGGAAACCTTGAAGCGGATGGACAAAGAAGATAAAAAGCTTCTTCTGGTCACCCAGAATGGTCATTATCATGGGCTTATAAGTATTGGTGATATTCAGCGGGCCATTATCGCCGATCTGGATTTGAAAAAACCGATCAGCGAAGCCATGCGCTCTCAAATTCGGGTGGCACGCCAAGAGGATGATCCAGAGAATATCCGCGATAGGATGATGAAATTTCGAACTGAATTTATGCCGATACTCAACGATCAGGACGAATTGGCCGATATTTTATTCTGGCATGATGTTTATGCGGAAACATGTCCGCCCAAAAAACAAATCAATCTACCCGTCGTCATCATGGCCGGTGGGCGGGGGACCCGAATGCAGCCTTTGACCAATGTATTTCCCAAACCATTGATCCCTTTGGGCAACAAGACAATCCTTGAAAGGATAATGGACAGTTTTGTAAGAGGCGGCAGCCATCACTTTATTCTTTCAGTCAATTACAAAGCCGATACGATCCGGCATTATTTGTCGGAACTCAACAGTCCGGAATATGAAATCGATTATATCCAGGAGACAGAACCCCTTGGCACAGCCGGCAGCCTTCAGTTGCTCAAAGGCAGGATGACCGATACTTTCTGGGTGTCAAACTGCGACATTTTGATCGACCAAGATCTGTCGGAAATCTATGAATTCCACAAAAAATTCAATAATCAGATATCCATCGTTGCTGCGGTCAAGCATCTGACGATCCCATATGGTACCCTGGAAACCCGGTCTGACGGGCAACTCAGCCAATTGCAGGAAAAGCCTGATTTTGTTTTTAAAATAAATACAGGGGTGTATCTGCTTGAACCCCAGGCCATTGATGAAATCCCGGAAGATGTAATTTTTCATATCACGGATTTGATTGAAAAGGTCAGGAAAAAAGAAGGCAGGGTGGGAGTCTTTCCCATTCCAGATTATGCCTGGTCGGATGTAGGGTCGTGGGAAGAGTACCAAAAGACGTCGACTAAACTAAAATTTGGTTCAATGTTAATATCTTAGGTTTATGCTGTAAACTAAAATTATTTTATGCAGTATTTTGATTAAAGTAAAAAAAATGCTTTAGGATTGGAAAAAGGTATGAAAGTCATCATCCTATGCGGCGGCATGGGCACCCGCCTTCGGGAAGAAACCGAATTCAAGCCCAAACCCCTGGTGGAGATCGGCGGCAAGCCCATTCTCTGGCATATCATGAAACACTATGCCCATTTCGGGTACAAGGAGTTTGTGCTGGCCCTGGGCTACAAAGGCGACATGATCCGGGATTATTTTCTGAACTTCTACAACTACAACAGTGATTTCACTGTGGACCTGTCCAACAACGGCCATGTGCAGGTCCACAACGCCTGCATCAAAGAGGACTGGAAAATCACCCTGGTGGAGACCGGGGACAACAGCATGACCGGTTACCGCACCCGCCTGTGCAGCCGGTACATCACCGAAGACCGGTTCATGCTCACCTACGGCGATGCGGTCAGCAACGTGAACATCAAAGAACTGGTGGATTTTCATACCCGGATGGACACCATCGGCACCGTGACAGGGGTGTTTCCCCCTTCCCGGTTCGGCGACCTTGTGGTAAAAGGAGACATGGTGGAAAAATTCAAACAGCAGTTAAAGGATGTGGAATGCCAGCCTCCCATCAACGGCGGGTATTTTGTATTCAAGAAAGATTTTTTCGACTGCATCCCGGATGATCCGTCCATCAACCTGGAAAACGAACCTTTTGACGATCTGGTCCCTAAAAACCAGCTGTCCATATACCAGCACAAGGACTTCTGGCAGTGCATGGATACCTTTCGGGACAACCAGCTGCTGGAAAGACTCTGGCAGAACAACCCGGCTTGGAAAATATGGTGATGGCGATGCCGGTCATGTTTGCAGATATCTATTCCGGCAAACGGGTCCTGGTCACCGGCCATACCGGGTTCAAAGGATCCTGGCTGGCCTACTGGCTGACCCGCCTCGGCGCACAGGTATTCGGCCTGGCCCTGCCTCCGGACACCCGGCCCAGCCATTTTCAGCTCCTGGATCTGCCCATCCAGTCCATCATCACAGACATCCGGGATCCCCAGGCCCTGGATAAAGCCATCCAGGATGTGCAGCCGGACATCGTCTTTCACCTGGCTGCCCAGCCCCTGGTGCGGCGCTCCTACCGGGAACCGGTGGAAACCTTTGCCACCAATGTCATGGGTACGATCCATCTGTTCGACGCCTGCCGCAAGGTGGATACCGTGCAGGCCATTGTCACCATCACCTCGGACAAATGCTATGAAAACAAAGAATGGGTCTGGGGCTACCGGGAAACCGACCCCATGGGCGGGTTCGACCCCTACAGCGCCTCCAAGGGATGCGCGGAACTTGCGACCGCCTCCTGGCGCCGGTCCTTTTTTCATCCAACACAGTACAACCGCACCCACCACACCCTTGTGGCCACAGCCCGGGCCGGCAATGTCATCGGTGGCGGCGACTGGGGGGAAGACCGCCTGATCCCGGATATTGCCCGTGCCACCGCAGACAACCAGCCGGTCATCATCCGCAATCCTGCCGCCACCCGGCCCTGGCAGCATGTGCTGGACCCCTTGAGCGGATACCTGCTTTTGGGTCAAAAACTGCTACAAGGCAAAAAAGACCATGCAGATGCCTACAACTTCGGCCCGGCCCGGGAGAACACTATGACCGTGGGCCAGGTAGTCAAGCAGTTCAAAACCCATTGGGATGCCATGGCATACGAGTTTAAACCGGACAAAGAGCAGCCCCACGAAGCGGGCCTGCTCCGGCTGGACTGCGCCAAGGCCAACACCCTTCTCGACTGGCACCCGGTCTGGGACTCCAGTCTGGCATTGGAAAAAACCTCGGTCTGGTATAAACATTATTATTCAGAAAATAACATCCTTACGCACCAGGATTTTGAGGAATACATCCAAACAGCACATGAAAAAAGGATGTGCTGGGTAACTGATTAAGGCTCCTATTAACTATGAATATCAAACCACGAAAACTAACCGGCACTTTTGAAATCAGTTTAAACCCCTTGACGGACGACAGGGGGTTTTTCATGCGGACTTTTGATGATACCATCTTCCAGGAACATGGCATGACCACTGCATGGGTCCAGGAAAACCATTCCCGGTCTGAAAAAAAATGGATCATCCGCGGGCTGCATTTCCAGTGCCCTCCTTATGCAGAAACCAAACTGGTCCGGTGCATCCGGGGGGCTGTATTGGATGTATTTGTTGACCTTCGCCTGGGTTCTGCCACATTCGGCAGATGGGACAGCATCGAGCTGTCTGAAGAAAACAAAAAAGCCATTTACATCCCTAGGGGATTTGCCCATGGTTTCTGCACACTGACCGACATTTCAGAAATCCTGTACAAGGTGGACAATTATTATTCCAAAGAGTCTGAAGCAGGCATCGCCTGGAATGACAAAGAAATTGGAATTGACTGGCGGGCGACTAAGCCGGTTCTGTCGGAAAAGGATCAGAACAATCTTTCATTTGAAACATTCATTGACAGATATAAAGGGATCTCAGTATGAACATAAGACTATTCAAACCATCCTTCGGCGAAGAAGAACTCCAGGCCGTCAAAGAAGCCTTTGACCGCTCCTGGGTGGGCCTTGGACCCAAAGTGAGCGAATTTGAACAAGCCTGGCAGGACTTCACCGGTGCCAAAATGGCTGTGGGCCTGAACTCCGCTACTGCGGCCCTGCACCTGGCCCTGGCAGTATTCAGGTTTCCTGAAGGCAAAAAGGTGCTGGTGCCGTCCTTGACCTTTTCTTCCACTGCATCTGCCATTCTGTACAACCGCCTTGTTCCCGTTTTTGTGGATTCCGATCCCGTTACCCTGGGAATCAGCCTGGAAGATCTGGAACGAAAATATGACAAAAACTGCGTGGCCGTCATGCCGGTCCATTATGCGGGGCACCCGGTGCCCATGGAAAAACTGATGCCCTGGGCCAGGGAAAAAGGATTGAAAGTCATTGAAGATTGCGCCCATACTGCCGGCGGCATGTACAAAGGCAAAATGCTGGGAGTCTGGGGGGATATCGGGTGTTATTCCTTTGAGGAAAAAAAGCTCATGACCACCGGCGACGGCGGCATGATGGTCACCAATGATCCAGAGCTGTTCAAGGATGTCAAAGCCATGCGCTGGGTGGGGATTGACAAGGACAACTGGAAAACCGCCCAGACATACACCCAGGCAGATCAGGATGCCATGCACTGGTATTATGAGCTGAATGTGCTGGGGTATAAATACAACATGAATGATCTGGCAGCTTCCATCGGACTGGTTCAGTTCAAAAAACTGCCCGGGTTCAATCAAAAACGCTCCCAAATTATCCGGCAGTATCTTGATGGCCTGGAAAACCTGCCCGGCATCATTCCCCTGCTGCCATATGAACCGGAAAAATATCCCTATCAGATGTTCGGCATCCGGGCGGATAACAGAAATGAACTGATGATACATCTCAAATCCAAGGGTATTGCCACAGGCTGCCACTATACGCCCTTAAGCATTCAGCCGCTGTTTGAATCCTTTGGCCGGAACTGTCCTTTCATCGAAAAAGAGGCGGACCGGTTTATTACGCTTCCGCTTCATGCGGATCTGGCGGATGCCGAAATTATATATGTGTTAGATACCATCAGGGCATATTTACAATGAGTACCACAGACTTGGGCCAATCATTATCTACATGGGATAATGCATGGAAAGAAATATCTCCGATATCTGAAATCCAAATGTGGGACTACTATGGCGGCCGCCAATGGATCACAAAATATGTACCAAGATTCGGCAAGGTTATAGAGGCGGGTTGTGGGCTCGGCAGATACAATTTTTATTTGAAAAGGCTGGGTATTGATATCGAAGGCATTGATTTTTCAGAAAATGCAATCACTAAGCTCAATCAAATAAAATCTGAAATTGACCCTACCGCTAAATTTATTTACGGCGATATAACAGACCTCCCCTATGAGGATAACAGCATAAGCGGCTATATTTCACTCGGGGTTGTGAACATTTCATAGATGGACCTCAAAAGGCTATTGAAGAAGCATACAGAGTGTTACGACCTGGGGGAATCGCAATTATTACAACACCGAACAAATCCTTTTATGTTCGATACCGAAAAATTAAACGCAATATAAAACAAATTATAAAGAAAATACTGAAAATGAAATCCTCTCGCCCTCAATTTTTTCAATATGAATACACCCCAGGGCAGTTGAAACAGTTTTGTGAAGAACAAGGCTTCTATGTTTCAAGAGCCGAAGGATGTGATTTGCTTTTCCCCTTTAATCAAATGGGCGGGTATAACGGAACAAACTTGGTGCCGGGATCTTTTGCTTATAGGGTTTCAAATAAATTTGAAAATACCTGGGTTAAAAATTTTGGGGGTCAGTCAATTTCAATCTCTGTCAAGAAAGCACCTCTCATGTATTGCTTTTTAAGCGGAAAATTTAATGCGACGGCAGAGTCTCTGCAGAGGTATGATATTCCGATTTCTAAAGACATGGAGGGCACTGAATTAGCTGATTGCTATCTAAAAAACAAAAATGTCAAATATGCATGCAGTTATTCAATATCGCCGCATGTGATTCCACAGGAAATAAAAATATGCGACTTTTCGGGCAAACCATATATTACAGATCCAATTTTCGAAGACTTTGGATTCAATTGCAATATTTCTCCAGACAGCCTCTTAGACATAAATTTGAATATCCTTTGTTGTACAAATAATATCAGACCAATTTGGCGAAAGAGAAGGGTTTAAAAAAGATTTTGGATAGTAATATCATAAAAGCAATTTGAGAATTATTTTTGTAAATTATTGAAATGAAAACTGGCCTCGGACTAAAAAATAAAATTCGCTCGTTTAATTCAAAAATAAGCCTTTTAAGGTTTTTCCTATTAAGAAACCTATTTGGATTTGATGCCGCCAATGTGTATTTGCAGCAGCTTGATAAATCATCTTTGCAGTATGTGTTGAGGAAAAATGGCGCTACAATAGGAAAAAATTGCGATATCGAAACTGGGCTGATTTTTCATAATTGCAAGAATTATTCTAACTTGATTGTTGGCAACAATTGCCACGTAGGAAAAAATTGTTTTTTTGACCTAAAGGAAAAGGTCATTATTGAAAACAATGTGGTCATTTCTATGCAAACCACTTTTATTACCCATCAGGACATGAATAAGTCAGATTTAAAAAATTATTTTCCATCAACCCAAAGTAAAATAGTTATAAAGAAAAATTGCTATATCGGAGCTAAAGTCACAATTCTTAAAGGAACAATTATTAATGATTTTTCAATGGTAGGAGCTGGATCAGTGGTGACAAAAGAAATCCCAAAATTTTCTATTTATGCTGGTGTTCCAGCTAAATTCGTAAAAAAAGTCGAAAAAGAATCAACTCTAATCACAAAGAAAGCTTTTTAAACTGTCATGAAAACGCCCTTTGTTGTAGTTTTAATTTTATCATATAACGGTAAGCATTTATTGGAGGAAGCAATAGTTTCGTATTCCAATAATAATTATAATAATTTTAAGATCGTTGTGATAGATAACGGTTCAAATGATGGTACTTTAGACTTTATGAATAAAAACTTCAAAGATATTAATGTATTGCGAATAGAAAAGAATAGGGGGTACTCTGGAGGCTTTAACTTCGGACTTGACTATGCATTTAATAAGCTAATGGCAAATTATGTGCTCATAACAAATAATGATGTAAAAGTTGATACTGAGGTTGTTGCTTCGCTTGTAGAAGTTGCCGAAAAGAAAGAAGATACAGGCTTTGTCACTGGGAAAGTATATTTTTATGATAACCCTGGTGTTTTGCAGACAGTTGGCAAATCTGGTGACCAAAAGTACTGGAGATCTGGTCATATCGGAGCTAAAGCAGAGGATAAAGGTCAGTTCGATGTTGAAAAAGAGTTAGACTGGTGTGATGATATCTTTTGGCTTGTTTCAAAAAAAGTATTTAAGGAAACAGGTGGTTATGATACGAGTTTCCAATTTCAAGCTGAGGATTTTGATTGGCAGGTGCGATCTAAAATTAAAGGGTTCAAAATCTACTACGCACCCAAGGCAAAGATCTGGCATAAAGACAGCATGACAATTGGAAAGGATAGTTCTTTTAAGGCATACTATAATTTTAGAAACCCACTTATTGTACACATGAAGTACAGAAAATGGAGCGAGTATAAGTTCTATTTCTATAGAAAGTTGAAGGCACTTATCATCTCTTCAATAAAAAATATTGTAAAATTTCGTTTTGTTTATGTTTATAAAAGCTGGAAAGGTTTTTTTTCTGCAATTTTCTGGTTATTCAAAAATAAAATATTCTTCCCACAGCAAAGTTCATCATAATGCTTAAACAGAAATTTGCACTCGATTTCAGCTCAAAGTCTTTTCATTATTTTCTACAAGCTATTGGCGGGATAGTTGTTGCAAGATTTGCTGGTCCGGAAATATTGGGCATAATTGCATATGGCATGGCCTTTGCTGGTGTGTTTGGGTTTATAAATGGCCTTTTCGGACCAGCCCATATGAAAATCGTGGCTGAGGCAGGAAATGAAGGTGATTGTAATAGCACATTTGTTACAATTAAATTGTTATCAACAGTGTTTTTTGTTTTATGTGTGGTTTTATTTTATTTGGTACAACGATTTGTTTTTAATGTGGCTTTTGAAAGCCGAGAAAAAGAAATTATTATTTTTATAGCGCTTGGTGTAGTTCTGTTCCAAAATTTAGAAAAAATTTCTGAGAGAATATTTATTGCACGTATGCAGCAGGCGCGTGCAAATTTACCGACTGTAATACATTCGATATTGTACAATTTTGGTAGAGCGGCGTTAGCTGTATTAGGCTTTGGGGCGATCGCACTGACGTCAGTTCAAATCGTGGTATATGTGTTACTGATCCCGATAGTATTTTATCTCTTGAGGGATATTCCTTTCGGTAAATTTGATAAAAAATTGGCGAAAAGATACCTTTTACTCAGCATTCCAATATTTATAATTGTTTTTTCAAACTCGCTTTCATTAAATGTTGGCCGGTTAATTTTGGAAGGGTTTTCCGATACGACATCTTTAGGAATGTTTGTTGCGGGGAACAACATTGCCAGTATATTTGGATTGATTGCAGCTACGGCAGGTACAATGTTTTTTCCGTTATTTGCAAGAGCTGTTGCCAATCATGAATTTGAAAGTATCGTTAGACGAATTAAAATGTATGAAAGATTTATTTTTAACTGGATTTTTCCATGGATCTTATTTCTATCTATCTTTGCTGAAATTATCCTAACATCAGTACTTGGGGAAAGATACCTGCCTGCAGCCGGCGTTTTTAGAATTTTGGTTTTTGCATCATTTCTTAAAATTGTTGCGATTCCATTCGCTAATTTGCTTTTCAGTTTTGATAAATTTAATATATCCGCTATGATTGCGGTTTCCAATTTATTGATACAAATTGGGCTGGTTTATTTATTAGCTCATCCCGATTTTTTTAATTTGGGCATTATAGGCTTGGCAATAGCCATTATAACTAGCGAAGTTTTTATTTTTTGCATTCGCTATTATTATGCAAAACAGTTGGTAAATCTTAATAGTTTAAAAGAAAATCTATCTTATTTTTTATTGGGTGGTATTTCATATGGGCTGTTTTTCCTGATGAAATACTATTATTTCTCATCTTACATTTCAAATATATTTTTAATGATTAGTTTTATGATTTTTATTCCTTCGCTGTTCTATTTAAGCGGCCTATTAACGAAAAGCGATATCAATGAGTTGAAGGTACTGGTGAGCGCCAAATTAATGAAGCAATATATCAAAAGAGAGTTAACAATAAATGATAAGCCCAAGCACTGATTTGAGTTTTTTGAAAAAGTACAAAATAATATTTTTAATCGGTTTTTCTCCGAAATATGCTTATTTACCGGGAAGCGAAATGTTGAAAAGGGCCTCCAGAATATGGACGAACGAGCAAGGGGATAAAATTGGAATATGGAAAGAGGATTGGGGCAATCAACTTGGGTTTAAATTCAAAGAATATTACCCCGATATCGATTATGAAGTCTGGCGCCCAGATATAAGAGCCGATGGAATCTATGAACACATTTTTGAAAATGGGGTAAAAAATAAATCTTTTCCTGTTAAATACAAACTATTTAGTCAGGGGTTTAGATATTTTAAGGATTATTATTCACCTGAAATTGAACAGACAATAGAATCGTATTGTAAAAAACATCAAAACATTGTGTTGCTTATTCCATTCTCCAGAAAACTTATAACTTCAAGGTTGTTAAAAAAATTTTCTGATAAAGCTCCAATATTGTGTACTCATTTTTTGAATGCTGAGAAATTATTGTGTAAAGTTAAATTTTGTTCAAACCCCATTCGATTTTTGCAAAATTCCTTCAAAACAATTCAAAGACAGCGACATATTTCATGTATTGAAAATTTGCTTCTTGTTCACAAAAAGTATATTCCAGAGCTTGAAAAAAAATACAATTTAAAAGTATATTTTAACACCTTTGGGGCTGATCTTTCCTTCTGGAAACCGGATAAAACTAAAAAAGAATCCAGATTAAAATATAATATTTCTGTGGATAAACTGGTGATTCTTGTTTCTTCGAGGCTTCAGCCAAACTATCAGATTGAAAAAGTTTTAAACCTTGTTACCAAATTAAAATCTTACAACGTTTTGTTTATATTTACTTCACATGGTCCTCCATCGTATGAAAAAAAATTGAAACAAATGATAGAGGAAAACAATTTACACAATTATGTTCAATTTACTGGCTATGTAAATGAAGAGGTATTAAAAGATTTATATATCGCTTGCGACTATTTTTTTATGTCTAGCCTTTACAATGCTGGTCCCATGTCAACTTTCATTGCGATGCTTATGGGGAAGCCGGTAATTTCAACCGATTCAGGCTTAGCTGCTGAAATCTTAAAAGAAAAAAGATGCGGCCTTATAATACCGACCTGTAATTATAATTATTGGGAAAAAATTTTTAGAAATATTTTAGAGGGAAAGCAACAGATAAAGTTGATAGACTATTCTTTTGTTTCACACTTATTTAATTGGCAGAGTATCATTATAAAGTGGCACACAATAATTAATACAGTGATACAACAATCTGAAAAAAGAAAAATGGCAGTTAAAAACAAGCTGAATCATCCAAAGGTCTAAACTTATGAAAACAATCGTAATGATATTAAGTGTTGGACATAGCGGCTCTACGCTTTTGGATAAGGCAATTGGGAGCAACTCAAAGGCTTTTTCTCTTGGTGAAATAATTAATTTTCATAGAATAATAGAAAACCGGAAATCTCTTTGTGGATGCCAGTCAACCTATGCATTTTGCCCGTTTTGGACCGATTTCATTCGAAAAATTGAAAAACGAGATGAATTTTTAGATGGAAATTTTGAATTGAATTATAAAGTAAAATCGTTGAAGGATTTGCTATGCTTTATCAATTGTTTATTGTTTTCGAAAAAATCAAATTACACAAATAAAATCATTCGTAAAAATGAAGTCGTTTATGATGAATTGTTCAAAAAAACTGGATCTTCATTATTGATTGATTCAAGTAAAAGTTTGTTTCGATCATTATTGATTTATAAGTTCATAAAAAAATACGATTATAGGTTTATTCATCTTGTAAGAGATGGACGCACGGTTTTGAATTCTTACCAAAAGAAAACATATAATGTGTTCAAAGATGGCCGAGTCTATACATATAATCGAAAAGTACAAAATCCAAAACTAAATGTAGCCTATTGGTTTAGATATAATGTGAAATCTTTAGTGTTATTAAATTTGTTAAGAATTCCCAAAAAAATAATTAGATATGAAGATTTTGTCAATAATCCAGTGAGAAGTCTAAACTCGATATCTGAATTTATAGGAGTAAACTACGAAGTAAATATGGTGGATTTAGGTAATAAAACTAATCATATGTGTTGGGGGAACGCTTCAAGAATAAATGCCTTGAAAATAAAGCCCCAAACAAAGCGAATAATGGATTTCGATTTATTAAAATATTTTACTTCGATGCCCAGATTGTTAAATAGAATGTATGGCTATAAAAAATGAAGAAAAAATCATTTTACATTAATGACCAAACATCTGTCTTTGATTATTTAGTTTGGATCTCAGTATTTTTTTATGCTGATCCAGGCGGATATATGCGTGAATTAGGTTATACTAGGTTTGCCCCCACATTTCTGCTAATTGTCTGTTATTTTTGTTTGTTCGCTGTTACGAGCAATCCAATACGCGTTTGTTTTAAAGATGCGCTGTTTAAGAAAGCTTCAAAAATTGTTTTGTTTTGGTTTATATTTTATTATATTTTTATATTTTTATTTTTGAATTCTTCATATTCTAATTTAACTTTTGTAACCCATTTGATAAAAACACGATTGGTAATTTCAACGATTCTACTGCCAATTCCAATATATTATTTCTCGGCATACAGAAGCAGCAAGTTATTCATTGAAGTATTCATTAAATTATCTATCCTAATTTCAATTTTGTTCTTATTGAATGTTTTTACCGGGGTTGAGCTTATTTTCCCCGATAAATCCTCTAGGGGATATATCGATACAGATCGAATAATGCTCGGTGCCTTTGGTATCCTTGAGTTTGGATTGTATTTGCTAATCGCTTTATTGATGATTCCAAAATCTTTGTTGGCAGTCAATAAAAAGAAAGTGTATTTAATCGCCTGCCTGGGCATATATTTAATTTATATCTTTTCTTTAACTCGTCGATATTTCGTTTATGTCATCTTCGCAGCAGCTATAGGACATTTTACGGTTAACTATGTGTATAGAAATAGAATTATAACAAACTACAAATCAAAATTCATAGCTATTCTATTTGTTTTGTTTTTTGCACTGTCTGTCGTTAAACCGTCTTATGTCGAGGGTGTCTTTGTTGGGTTGTCGGGTATTTTCAATCTTGAAGATTCTTATGGTACTACATCAGCGCGGTTGAGCCTGACCGCCCATTCCCCAACAATAAATTTGTTTCTAGATAATATTTTTTTTGGAACGGGCTATATTAATGAATGGTATTCTTCAGCCGAAGAAGCCTACAGTGGCTTTGATTTAGAGGGCGCTGACTATGTGTTTTTATCTTCAGCTGCGATGTTTGGGGTCATCGGACTGTTATTATTTGTGCCTTTTTATTTCTTTTTATACAGACTGATATTTACCACAATGAAATATATTAGGAATCATTTAAAAGTCATTTTAACGCAACCTCAAGTATTTGCACATCCTGTCATTGTGTTTTTTACAATTTCACTTTTTTTGTTACGTCACCTTTTTACATATCCTGATTGGTTTGCTTTTATTGGGCCAAGTGCCTACCAAAAGTATTATATTGCAATAGGACTGATGTTTGGATCTGCTGCAAGGATTCGATTGCTTATTACGAATTATACAAAATGAATTTCAATGTTGAGGGAAATTTAACTGATGAATATTAGCGTTTTAGGATTAGGCTATGTTGGCTGTGTCAGCTTGGGGTGTTTGGCTAAAAATGGACACAATGTCATCGGAGTAGATGTGAATGAATTTAAAGTTGGATTGATAAACAAAGGCACTCCAACTATTGTTGAGAAAGATATCGATAAAATTATTGCAGAAGGATTCGAGAAAAAACGTATCAGAGCAACTACCGATTATTATGAAGCGGTCATAAAAAGTGATATCAGTTTAATTTGTGTTGGAACGCCTTCTTCTGCAAATGGACATCTCAACCTTGGTTATATTTATAAATGCGCCAAACAAATAGGAACTGCTCTTAAACAAAAAAATAGCCATCATATTGTAGTAATTCGGTCTACTGTTCTGCCTGGTACTAATAAAAAAGTCGGTGAAATTATTGAAGAACAATCAAATAAAAAACTTAATACAGATTTTTCTGTGGTATCAAATCCAGAATTTATGCGTGAGGGCTCTGCTGTCTCCGATTATTTCAATCCACCGCTTACTGTTATTGGCAGTGAAAATGCCGATGCTTTGGCCGTAACTGAAAAAATGTATGAAAACACTAATGGTCCGATTGAGAGAGTGGATATTTCCATTGCAGAAATTATAAAATATATCAATAATTCATTTCATGCACTGAAAATCGTTTTTGCAAATGAAGTTGGAAATATTTGTAAACAATTAAACATTGATTCCCATGAAGTGATGAGAATTTTCGGTAAAGATGAAAAACTCAATATATCCAATGCATATTTTAAACCTGGTTTTGCTTATGGAGGTTCCTGTCTGCCTAAAGATCTAAAAGCGTTAACAACATTGGCACATGATTTTTATTTGGAAACTCCTGTATTGAATGCCATAGAATCCAGTAATGATTATCACAAAAAAAATGCATTGAATATTATTTTGAATACGGGTAAAGACCGGATTGGATTTATGGGAATCAGTTTTAAAACAGGGACCGATGATTTAAGATATAGCCCAGCCGTTGATCTGGTTGAAAAATTAATCGGTAAAGGGAAAGATGTAAAAATATTTGATGATAACGTGAATATTTCCAAACTTGTCGGGGTTAATAAAAGCTATATTGAAGAAAAATTACCGCACATTTCATCTATCATGGAGGAAAATTTTAGAAAACTAAACGAATTTGCTGATGTGATAGTAATACCGAACACCTTGGACGATTCTGTCCTAGCACAAATTGATAAAAATAAAATCATCATCGATTTTGTAAAAATGGCATCACTTCAAAATTATCCAAACTACATTGGACTGAGCTGGTAATTAAATATGAAAAAAATATGTTTTGTATCTGCTTCTTTTGTAAGAGAAAAAGAAATATTAATTGAACTGAATAAAAAAACAGATCTATTTTTTATTCTACCATATAGACCGAATGGAAATTTTACTAAAAATGAAGTAGAAAGTTTCTGCATAACGAATGGAATAAGATACGCAATCAATGATTATTCGTCCAGACGTGCGAGAAGCCTCAAAAATTTTGTAATAGATTATGCACTGGTTTATAAAATTAAAGTGTTTAATCCTGACATTCTATATATTGAAGCTTGGGGTAGCCCTTATATCGCAATTTATTGTCGGCTCCTTTTGGGGAACAAAAATACAATCATAGCTATGATGGACTATAAGCTTCATCAGCGAAATAAAGGAAAATTTCGATTTAGTGAAAAATTTTACAGGTTTTTCAAACTTACCTTTTACAACAACTTTCAATTTTTTTCATTTTCACAGGAACGATTATTTAAAAAGGAAAACCCTAGGAAAAAAAGTTTTGTTATTAGACTCTTTTTGGTTGGAACCGATATCCCTAAAATAGAAAAAAAACTCATTAATGGCAAGAAAAAAATTTTATACTTTGGAAGAATATTTTATTACAAAGGAGTTGATATCCTTCTCGAAGCTGTAAACATTTTATCGGAAAAAAGGAACGATTTTGTTGTGACAATCGCAGGTCAATCAAAGGAATGGAACAATAAATATTATCCACTTATAAAATGTTATGACAATCTCGATTTGCATATCAGATATATTGAAAAAGAAGAATTAGGCAATTTTTTCAATCAAGCAGATTTTTTTATTGCACCATATCGTGAAGTTACCCAAAGTGGGCCATTGTTAAGGGCCTATCATTTTGATCTAATACCGATTGTTTCTGATGAGGATGGATTTTTGGAATATGTGACAGATGGTGAGAACGGGTTTGTATTCAAGAGCGGATCGGCGGAAGACTTAGCTATAGCAATCAATAGATCTATTGATTTATCAACTAATGAGAAATCACATTTAGAAGAAAATATTAAACTAATGAAAAATAATGAATTTAATATTGATCGAGTGGTAGGAAAATACTTGCAGATGTTTAATTCGATAGAACATTTTTGAGGTGAGTCATGGCTGCACCGATGGGCTTTCAAGTATAAAAAAAGGTTTCTTGGGCCATAAAGGTATTTATTGCAAAAAAACGACTAACGCAAAGTGCCCGCAACTAAGGAGATTCTCCTCAATTTTTGTTTTTCCGACAGGATGATGGGTGGGGGTAAAGGCACTAAAGGAGTTTAATCATGACGGATATTATCTGCATAACCGATTAAAGTATTAATTTTGAGAGTCAAGTCATAAAAAATGTTAAAAATCCTTTTCATATCAAGATTGAAATTTGAAAAGCGCTTAAGCCATATTGTAAAAAACCAATTGAATTCTCTTCAAAACGCAGGTTTAAAAGTTGATTACTTTTTTATTAGGGGCAAGGGAGCCAAGGGTTATTTTAAAAGTATATTGCCACTAAGAAAAACCATAAGACGTAAAGAATACGATATCATTCATGCCCATTACTTATGGTCGGCATTTATTGCAATCCTCGCAAATTCCAGGCCTTTGGTTGTGTCTCTCATGGGCAGTGATATCCGAATAGGATTCATTACAAAATGGGCACTAAAAATGATTTATTTTTGGGGCTTATGTGATGCAATAATCGTTAAATCTAAAGACATCTTAGATCATAGTGGCTTAAAAACAGCCCGGATTATACCTAATGGGGTAGATACTGCACTTTTTTGTCCTGGCGACAAAAAGGATGCATTGAATACTCTTGGATGGGATCTGCAAAAAAAACACATCTTTTTTGCAGCGAACCCAGAGCGATCAGTAAAAAATTTTCTCCTTCTTGAAAAAGCATATCAAAATTTAACGCAATCCGAAAATATTGAAATTCATTTCCTGGTGCATATTCCCAACCATCTTGTGCCGATTTATATGAATGCGTCTGATGTGGTTGTTTTAACCAGTTTCTGGGAAGGGTCGCCAAACGTCGTTAAAGAAGCCATGGCTTGTAATTGTCCGGTTGTCTCCACGGATGTGGGGGATGTGGCCTGGCTGTTCGGAGACGAGCCTGGGCATTTTTTGACAGACTTTGAACCGCAGGACTTGGCGGCAAAAATCCGGTTAGCTTTTAACTTTGCTGAAAAAAACAACAGAACACATGGAAGGGAAAGAATCATTTGTCTGGGTTTGGACTCTGAGAGTACGGCTGACAAAATCATTCGGTTATATGAAGCGGTTCTTGAAAAAAATCGCCGGCCAAATATAAATTGCTAACAGCATCGTAGCAATTTTACTGAAAAAAATGAGAAAAATTTAAATGAAACATGATTTTAATTTTACAGTTTGCTTAACCCATGACGTTGATCGAATTAGAAAAACATATCAATATGTCACACACGATCTTCGACATGGAAAGATCATGAAAGCTTTCTTCGAACGATCAAAAAATGATCCCTACTGGAATTTTGATAGAATTATGAGTATGGAACGAGAATTGGGTGTTCGTTCGACATTCTTTTTTCTCAATGAATCAATAAAACCAACGTTATTTTCTCCGAAAAGCTGGCTGCTTTCTTTTGGGCGTTATGATATTCAGGAACCAGAAGTAATTAAAATTATAAAAGCTTTAGATAAAGATGGTTGGGAAATCGGTCTCCATGGGAGTTTTAATTCATTTAATGACAAAGTATTAATGAAAAAAGAAAAACATGAATTGGAATCAGTCTTGGGAAAACCAGTCATTGGTATCAGGCAGCATCATTTAAACCTTATGGTCCCTGAAACCTGGAAAATTCAAAAAAGTCTTGGTTTCGCATATGATGCTACTTTTGGGGCAAAACGGGAAATTGGATTTTTGGAAGATAAGATAGTCCCTTTTGTACAGCCTGACAGTAAATTGTTGATTATCCCTTTGGCAGTGATGGATGGAAATTTGTTTCATAAGGCGGGAAATGATCCTGAGAAGGCTTGGGGCCTCGCAGAAAGTCTAATAGAAATAGCTGAAAAGAAAAAAGCTGTCCTAAGTATTTTGTGGCATCAACGAGTATTTAATGATAATGAGTTTCCTGGCTGGAAAGATGTATATCAAAAAATAATCGTTGAGTGCAAAAAACGGGGCGCTCGTTTTTTGACTTGTAAACAGATTTCAGAAGAGTATTTGGCGGAGTGATGCTTAGGCGGAAACCATAGAGGGGGTAGCATGAAAAAAAGATCTGATAAAATAATGAAAGGTGAAATGTACGAAGTCCTTGAGCTCAGGGTGAGCAAAAGCATGAATCAGCAATTCATGCGATCCCTTGATTGCGTTGACAAACGTTATGAGTCAGTTATCCATCCCGGTCTTATACTTAATTTTTGCAGCATTACCCAAAGCCCCTCTTTTTCTCTTGAAGAAGGTGTTTCAGCGGTGGCAGCTAAATTTCAATCAACATTTTATAGAGAAGTTGAGGTGGGGTCTCGCTTGTCTGTTGCTTGGAAAGTTCTTGATGTTTACGAGCGCCGTAGCCGATTATACCAAGTGTGTCAAGTCTCTGTTACCAGTAGCGGATCGTTAATTTTGGAAAGGAAAATAACCAATACTTTTATAGGAGGAGTATATCTTGAAAGGCGGGTGAAGTGGGAGAAAGAAACCGCTTATCGAAGATCTATTCCTTTGAGTGAATTCCCACGGCAAGGTTATGAGATAGTGGGAGTAAAAAGACCGTTGTCACTTGAAAAAATGCAGTTATATTCTGGCGGGGTTCCTGGGCCGTTATGGCCCGCCAGAAACATTCATACAGACAGGGAAATTTCCATCCGGTCGGGAATTGGAAGGCCTGTGGCTTCAGGGTTTATGTTTGAAGGATACTTGGTTGAATTATTGACATGTTTTTTTGGAGAGCACTTCATTAGAAACGGCACAACCCAAGTCGTTGCGATCGATATGGCAGGAGATGGTGACACTGTAATTCCAAAAATGGTTTTGAAAGATTTTAGTTTGAAGGATAGAGGCAATGAAATAGAGGCAGAAATCTGGTGTGAAAACCAGTATGGAAATCGGATAATGATTGGGAAAGCTTCGGTTTTAAGCCCAAGAGAAAAATAGTTTATGGATAAATTTAGAAAAAGAAGTTATCTCCCTGGAGATGAACATCAAATCAACGCTCTTTATAAGTTGATTACTGGAATAGAAAGAACTGCTGAGGAATTCCACTGGGAATGGATTGATACTTGGGATGAGAAGGGTGATATATGGTTGGGTTTTGATAAAACGAGAAAATCCAACGACCAATTGATTTTACAATACAGCTTAATTCCTACCCCTTTTAGCCTTTGGGGTGTATGTTTTGTCGCTGGGAAAACAGAAAACTGTATGTGTCATCCTGATTATCGGTCTGCAGGAATATACTTTACTCATGAAAAGGAATCTTTTGAAAAGTCAAAAAACAGATTCCAGATCTTTTTCACTACTTCCGGTAATGTTTCAAACGGTGCAGTTGGTGCGGTCCGTCGAAAATTGGGTTATGTCGCCTTTGATTCATGGATCAATTATTTATATTGTCTTGACGCGGATACTATGCAGATGTGGTTGTCTACAAAATTATCAAAGAAGATAAAATTGCACTATAGTTTTATAAAAATATTGTCTCAAGTTGTTTCAAGAACTGCTTCTTTTTACTGTTCTGCCTTTCCAAGAAAAAAAATGAATTCAGAGATCAAAACCATAAAAAAAGAACAAGCGCCAATGATCGAAATAGAAAATCTTTGGGGTAAAAATAAGGCTTTGTATGGTGTTACTGTTGATCGGACAGCAAAGTACCTGAACTGGCGCATTAACCAGAATCCATATGTGAACCATGAGTATGTTTTATACTACAAAAAAAAAAAGCTCAGAGGATATATAGTATTTTTTTGTCACAATAATATTATCACTATTGTAGATTTATTGTCGGACAATAAAGAGGTTGCCATTCTGAAAGAAATGGTAAAAGTTTTGATTGATTATGGGCAAAAAAATGAAATCGCGATCATAAGAGCCACAGCAACAAAGAACACGAGGGTTTTAAAAACAGTGTTTGCCCATTGCGGATTTATTAATGATAGTTTAATATCTTCAATCATAATGCGTTTTAAAACAAATCTTAAAAGTCCTTTCCATGTTTTCATTCCTAAAAAGATACATAGGGAATTCCTTGCCACAGGAAAGGATACATTGCTGCCTCAAAATTGGTATATTACATCAATTGTTCAAGAAGGCAGCTCACCAAAACCATAAAGGATGTGAGTTTATCTTTAAGATTGTAACCATCATCGGCGCTGGTCCCCAGTTCATCAAAGCCGCCACCGTTTCTCGAGCCATTCCCCAACAGGCCCGATCTGGGCAGTCAAACCCAATCAAAGTAACCTTCATCAATTCAGGTCAGCACTTTGATTCCAATATGTCCGATGTTTTTTCCGGTGGCAGTCACGGCAGAAACACAGTCCGGATGGTCGAGGCCATTGAAAATGTGCTTGTCATGAAACAGCCGGACCGAGTCTTGGTGTATGGCGACACCGACTCCATCCAGGCCGGGGTCCAGTCCGCAGCCAAGTTACATATCACGGGGAGGTTTGCAAGATAGCCCATACCTCAAATTATAATATTTTATGGAGCCGGGGGCGAGGTATGCACTTTTGACAACAGGTGCCCCGGTGGAATTTTTTACTAAAAATGTTTTGTTTACCTAAGATATAAACTTTTTAAAACACGCTTGTTTTGGGCTTAGGGTGTATGAAATTTACAGCAGAGATAGATTTGAAACTCTGGTTGACTTCAGAGTAGAATAATTTTAAGGAGACCCAGATGAAAACTATAAAGTTACTTGTTGATTATAAAGGACATTTCGGTAGCAAATGGAATGCGAAACCTTATAGAAGTGGAATGAATATTAATTCACTCAAAGAGGCATTTTCATCGCATGGATATTCTATAGAAACGATGAATTTTTCAGAAATTAACACTTTGAATACTGAAAATATTAAAAATGAGATTTTTGTATATACCGGTTCAGAAGATATTGATTTCCATTATAAGAAATATATAGAAAACATTGTATACTCAATAGAAATTATGGGGGCAAAAGTTATCCCATCATATCAATTCCTAAAAGCTACTAATAATAAAGTTTTTATGGAATTAATAAGAAAAAAATATTTTGGATCTGTAAAAAAAAATTTGAACGCCACTGTATACGGCACATACGAAGAAATGGAGCGAAATATTGATAATCTAACTTTTCCGATAGTTGTAAAAAGGCCTGAGGGAGCTATGAGTAAGGGGGTTTCTCTCGCAAAGAATAAAAAAGGCTTGCGAAAAATTGTCAAGCAAATCGCTAGAACAAAAAATGTTATGAAGGATATTAAAGATTCGCTTCGGCCTTTTAAGCATAGTGGATATAAAAAAGAATCTCTATACAGAAAACAATTTTTATTACAGGAGTTTATACCAAATTTAAAGAACGATTGGAAAATTCTTATTTTTGGAGATAAATATTTTATTTTCTCACGTCCAGTTCGGGAAAACGATTTTAGAGCAAGTGGAAGTGGTTGTGGTAATTATTCTTATGGCTCCGCATGTGAATTTCCTGAAGGGATTTTTGATTATGCAAAACAGATATTTGAAACACTAAAAGTTCCTCATTTGGGGGTTGATATAGCTTATGATGGAAAGGACTTTTATTTGATTGAGTTTCAGTCTGTTTTTTTTGGAACAGTGGGTTACGTGAAATCGGACATCTATTATAGATATGATAATGGGAAATGGATTTCAAAGGATAATAAACATTCGTTGGAAAGAATTTATGCCGATAGTGTTATTTTGCATTTGGATAGATAAAAAAATAGTGGCTTAATAATGAGGATGTTTACAATTATTCCTACCATTGCATATATCCCTACCATTGTATAAAAAAAGGAGTGATATAGTAGCAAAAAGTTTGAGGAATCATATGAATAGGCTTTATTATGGAAGGTTTGAGGATGCTGACAGCACCGCAAAAAAATAATCAAGCTGTATGAATCAGTGTTGGAGAAAAAAACGATCAAATGAAAATTACCACCATCATCGGCGCCCGCCCCCAGTTCATCAAAGCCGCCACCGTATCCCGGGCCATTGCTCAGCAGGCCCAAACCGGGCAGCAGGCAACGCCCGTCGAAGAAACCATCATCCACACCGGCCAGCACTTTGATGCCAATATGTCCGAGGTGTTTTTCCAGGAACTGGATATCCCAAAGCCGGATTACAACTTAGGGATCGGCGGAGGCAGTCATGGCAGAAACACAGGCCGGATGATTGAGGCCATTGAAGATGTGCTTGTCAGGGAACATCCGGACTGGGTCCTGGTCTATGGCGACACCGACTCCACTCTGGCTGGAGCCCTGGCCGCAGCCAAGCTGCATATTCCGGTGGCCCATGTGGAGGCCGGACTGCGGTCCTTCAACCGGATCATGCCCGAGGAGATCAACCGGATTGTGGCGGACCAGTTGAGCACCCTGCTGTTCTGCCCGACCCGGACCGCAGAGGAGAATCTTGGAAAGGAAGGATTTCCCCATCAGTTGACGGCCCAAACCCGGCAGACAGTACTCAACGTGGGGGATGTGATGTATGATGCGGCCCTTTATTACGGAGACCGGGCACAGGAAAAAAGCCGGATCATGCAGCCCTTGGCACTGTCACCCAAAGCATTTGTGCTGGCCACCATCCACCGGGCCGAAAACACGGACAACCCGGAGCGGTTGCAGAACATCATGACCGCCTTGAACCGAATCGCTTCAGAAATGCCCGTGGTCCTGCCTCTGCATCCCAGAACAAAACAGAAACTGGTGTTGGCAGATTTTTCGGCGGTGACGTTCATCGACCCGCTGGGATATCTGGACATGGTGATGCTGGAAAAAAACGCCCGGGTCATTATCACTGATTCCGGCGGGGTCCAGAAGGAAGCGTATTTTCATGGCGTGCCCTGTGTGACGGTGAGAGATGAGACCGAGTGGGTGGAGTTGGTATCGGCCGGGGTGAATTATTTGGCCGGGGGTAAAAAAAAGAATATTGTACAAGCATTTCAAAAAATGAGAGACCATGTTTTTGATATAGAAAATCTTTATGGAAATGGAAGCAGCGCACGACTCATTGTAGAATACTTGTCATCATATTCAAAAGCTGAAAATTTAAAACAATCATGAATAAAAATAAAACTGGTGGTGTTTTAAAGACTCCTTCTTTGGAAAAAGAAAAATGGAGTACTTTTGTATTGAACCACAGTCACGGCAATATTTTCCAGAGTCCGGAATTCTTTGAAGCATGCGAAAATTATGAGAAATATGAACCTGTCATAATAACAATTAAAGAAAATGGTGAGCTTGCAGGTGTTCTACAAGCCATTGTTCAAAAAGAAAAAAAAGGCTTTTGGGGGAGATTTACAGCCAGATCAATAATCTGGGGCGCTCCTTTAGTCAAAGATAACAATCTAAACCTCCTTTCTAAGATTCTACAAAAATATAACTCCAAGATAAAAAATAAAGCTATTTATTCCCAGTTCAGAAATTTGTGGTCTTTGTCTGAAGATGAAAAACAAGTTTTTTTGAATAATGGTTTTTTGTATGAGGACCACTTAGATATTATTCATGACCTGAGTTTGTCTGTAGACAACCAATTTATGAAAATGCATAAAGGAAGAAGGAAGAATATCCGAAGGGCTGAAAAAGCGGGCTTAAATTTTAAAGAAGTATCTGCACCAAGTGATTTGGAAAAATGTATTGCCTTGATTGAGGATACGTATGAAAGAGTCAAACTTCCTGTACCAGACAGAGACTTTTTTCGAAAAAGTTTCATTTGTTTGGGGCTCGATGGATATCTGAAGGTTTTTGCAGCCTTTTTGAACAATAAGGTAATTGGAACAAGAATGGTCTTTTGTTACAAAGATTTAATTTATGATTGGTACGCAGGCGCTGATGAAAGACATTTAGATAAATACCCGAATGATTATTTGCCATGGAAAATTATGGAATGGGGCTCGAATGAAGGGTATGGGTATTTTGATTTTGGCGGTGCTGGCAAGCCAGGTGTTCCTTATGGCGTTAGAGAGTATAAACTGAAGTTTGGCGGAGAACTTGTTGATTATGGTAGGTTTCAGACAGTCCATAAGCCGTTATTGATGCAATTGGGTAAAATTGGATTTAAAGTATATAAAAAAATGAAATAATATGCGGAAAATATACAAAAAAACATTAAAATTTATTTATTCGATAAATCCTTTTTTAGGTCTAAGAATTATTTTATTTAGGCTAATTGGCTATAAAATTGGGGCTCAAGTTTATCTGCCTCGAGATTTGAAAATTTCAGACTTATCTGAAAGAAGAAATAATTTATTTATTGGAGATAGGGTATCAATAGGCCCGGGGGTGATTTTGATAACTGATTCTGGGCCTAATAATTCTCATTTATCAAAATTATTTCCTTTGGAATCGGATAAAATATTCATAGGGAATGATGTATGGATAGGTGCAGGGGTAATAATAATGCCAGGAGTTAACATTGGGCAAAACTCAATTGTTGCGGCCGGGGCTGTTATTACCAAAAATATTCCTCCTTTTTGCATAGTAGCTGGTGTGCCTGCAAAAATTATAAAGTATATTAACGCAAATGAAGTTTAAGTTAGTCCCAAAATTTAACTATTGTTATACTTTTTTGGATTTGGTTGATTCATTTAGATCAATCAATCAAATACAACACGAAAATTTAACGAGAATTTTTGGTGAAAATATTTTTTTCACAAATTATGCACGGACAGGATTGTTTTTATTATTAAAATCGTTAAATAAAGGCAAGAAAAATTTACGAGTCGGCTTACAAGCATTCACCTGCCATACTGTTTTCCAATCTGTAAAGCATGCAAATTGTGACATTGTTTTTTTGGACATCAACAATGACTTTACTGTTGATATTCGATCTTTGAAAGAAAATATTCAAAGAATTGATGTTTTGATAGTGACACATACATTTGGTATACCAGCAGAATTAGATGAGATCAAGAAAATGGCATCTCATCTAATAATTATCGAAGATTGTGCCCACTCCTTGTTTTCTAAATATCATGAAAAATTGACCGGGACTTTTTGCGACGTTAGCTTTTTTTCTTTTGGGTATGGTAAATATCCGTCTATAGGCCCTGGGGGGATGGTAGTTTTTAACAATACAAAGTTATTAAAAAAATTCTACGATGAATATCGTAAATTGCCATCTCCAACAAAAAATGACGAGATTAAAAATGTTTTTAAAAATTTTATATATTCAGTTTCATTTAATTCTTATTTGTATGGAATGATCACATATCCTATTGGGAAAAAATTGGATAGTAAATTAGATTTTATTGGAAAGTCGTTACAGGAAAATGAACTATGCTATAACACCAATATTAATATATTTAACAAGAAAATTAGAGCTTTTTCTGTTATTGAAAAAAAACAAAGAATGAATGGTTTGTTCGTGAAAAACCAGTTGTCTGATTTTTACGATCTGGCGAGAATTAGACCCGGAAACAATTTTTATATATTTCCATTACGCCATAAAAACAGAGATTTAATCACTTCAAAGCTTTTTGACAAAGGGTTTGAATCTGGAAAGCATTTTGCCAAGGCTGTTGAATGGGCAATAGGTTTCGGATATGAAATGGGGTCTTGCCCGAATACAGAAGTAATTGTCAACGAAATATTTACCATCCCTGTGCATTACAATCTTTGTAAAAATCAATTAAATGAAATAATCGAAGTAGTTAAAGATAATTCATGAAAAAGTTTTTATTTCAGTTAAATCACCCGGCACATTTTCATTTATTTAAAAATGTTATTCATGCATTGAACAAAAAAGGGCATGAAATAAAAATATCAATAAAAGACAAAGATATATTAAAAACACTTGTTTCAGGGTACGATCATGTTCAAATTTCATCTGGATACCGGAAAAAAAACATCATTTCCATATTAACGTCTTTGTTTGATAGGGATCGTAAGCTTTATGACGTTGTAGATGAATTTAGACCAGATCTAATGATTGGTACTTCCCCTGAAATTGGCCATGTTTCCCTACTGAAAAAAATTCCGGCTCTTTTTTTGGGGGAGGATGATGTCAACCTTTCGGTCCCGATGTATTTGGGGGCAACGATAAGTTATCCTTTCTTTGATAAAATTTTATCCCCTACAAAAGTTAACAATAGCATTTGGAATAGAAAAACCATATTTTACAATGGTTTTCAGAAACTTGCATATTTACATCCAAATAGATTTGTTCCTGACAGAAAAAAAGTCGATGTTCCAGCAAACCGAAAATTTTTCATTATTCGGACATCGAGTATGGCAGCATATCATGACATGAAAATGAAAGGGATCGACAATGATTTGTGTATGAAATTAATTGAAACCCTCCAGCCTCATGGGGAAATTTTGATATCTTCAGAAAGAAAAATTCCTCCTCATTTATCTAAGTTTAAATTTAGTGGTAACATTGAAGATATTCATCATTATTTATACTTTGCCGATTTATACATTGGCGACAGCCAAAGTATGGCAGTAGAGTCAGCAATCCTGGGAACACCAAATATAAGATTCAATGATTTTGCAGGGAAAATTAGTGTATTAGAGGAATTAGAAAACAAATATCAATTGACAATTGGCATCCAATCTTCAGATAAGGACAAATTATTTCGAAGCATAGATGAAATTTTACAAGTTGATGATGTTAAGCAAGTTTGGCGCAAACGTCGATCTGTAATGTTGAAAGAAAAAATTGATGTTGCGGCTTTTTTTATATGGTTTATAGAAAATTACCCTCAAAGTTACAAGGTGTTAAGCAAAAATCCTGAATATCAGAATAGATTCAAATAATTTCAAAAAATATTGAATGTGTCTTCAATTCAGGATGTTGCTAAAAAATTTCGATGGACTTTACAATTGCTGCTTATGATCGTTTATTGAAAACCCTGCTCGCACAGGGTTTCAAATTCCAGCCGTTTGCCGCCTTCATGCAAGCTCCGGCACCCTGGGTCATCATCCTGCGCCACGACGTGGACCGGCTCCCGGGCAATGCCCTGAAAACCGCCCGGCTGGAGCATGATCTGGGCATCCCGGCATCCTACTATTTCCGGGCCGTGCCGGAAAGCTGGGATAAGGCGATTATCCAAAAGATCGCCGGCCTGGGCCATGAGATCGGGTATCATTATGAAAACCTGTCTGCCTGCAAGGGCGAACCCGGCCGGGCCTGGGAGGATTTTCAGGCCAACCTGGCAAAGCTGCGGGACCTGGCACCCGTGACCACCATCTGCATGCACGGCAGCCCCATGTCCCGCATCAATAACCTGGACCTGTGGCAGACCCATGATTACAAGGCCCTGGGCATTGTGGGCGAACCCTATCTGGATGTGGATTTTACACGGGTGTTTTACCTGACCGATACCGGGCGGAGGTGGAACCATGCCGGGGCCAGCATCCGGGATCGGGTGGATTCCGGGTTTGATATTAAGGTGAACAGCACCGGGCATTTGATGGCGCTGGCCCGGGAGGGTCGGCTGCCGGAGCAGGTGATGATTAATACGCATCCCCAGCGGTGGGAGGATCGGGCGTGGCCCTGGGTGAGGGAGCTGGTGTGGCAGAATGTGAAGAATGGGGTTAAAAAGATAGTTTTAAGTTTTAAGTTTTAAGTTTTAAGAAAAAAGCCGGGGTCAGGCTTAGCTTGCGTGTGACCTTGGGTTATTGGCTTATCCCCCTGTGTCAGGATAGATGTCAGCTCAACTGAAAATCCACACCAACTATCTTAATGGTTTATTGACAAACTTAACAAATATGTTAAATTTATAGCATGGAATGGCAAATCCGGTATTTTAATGAGAGGGTTCAAAATGGGATTGAACAATGGCCCGTTGGAATCAGAGCTCATTATGCAAGAATTACTGAAAGAATGCAGATTTTTGGACCAAACCTTGGAATGCCTTTCACTCGACCAATGGGGCAGGGACTTTTTGAAATCCGTGCAAGGGGAAAAGAAGGTATAGGGCGTGCGTTTTTCTGTACTGTTATCGACAATGAGATTTTGATTTTGCATGAATTTATAAAAAAATCTTCAAAAACCCCTCAAAAAGATCTTGAAATTGCCCGTGAAAGGGTTAAGGAGGTTAAGAATGAACGATCATGACAAAATGATTGAAAAGTGGAAAAAAGACCCCGCTTTCATGGTTGAATATGATGCTCTTGAGGATGAGTTCGCTTTGCTGGATGAGTTATTGAAAGCAAGAGCAAATGCCGGTATGACTCAGGAAGATGTCGCACTGGCCATGAATACGAAAGCGCCGGCCGTTGCCAGAATAGAATCTGGCGGCGGAAGAGAACGTCATTCTCCGTCCGTGGAGACCCTGCGAAAATACGCTAAAGCTGTTGGTTGCCGCTTGAAAATTAATTTAGAGCCGATTTAGCGAAAAATTTTGGAGGTCAGTCCGAGGTTTAGCGGGGTCTGACCCTGGTAAGTGATTGTTTTTACAGGCAATGATGCTTAAAATAAGGGCTGGAATGGTCTTAGAGTGTATTTTTTGATACCAAAAAGGGGGTTTTAAGCAAGGTTCAGGGTGGCTTTCAGGGTGGCGGTGGTGATGAAAAGTTTGTTTTGAATGTCTTGAAAGGCAGTGAACCCATACTTCTCATAGAATTGTTTTGATCCGTCCTGAGCAAACAAGTCGCGCATCCCCCGGAGCCCTGCTGAAATTATTCATTTGCAGCATTTGATAAATCATAGTAGACTCTAACTGATATTGAAAAATATTAACGGTCAAGGAAAACAACATATGCAAGCTAAAAAATTTATACTCAAAACAGACAGAAATGGATTCCTGATAGAGCAACCACAATTGCCGCCAAATACCAGTATGGAAGTTATTTTTTTGATACAACACAACCCAAAATCTATCAAAGCCGAGAAAAAACCATCTGCAAAAATATTTAGAAAAGGTAAAATTACAGGGGATATCGTCTCCTCTGTTGTGCCACCGGAAGATTGGAATGCTTTGCAATGATTTTAATGGATACCCATATTTGGCTGCGTTGGATCTTACCAAACGAACCTTTGCCTGAAAATCACGTAAAACTTATAAATAACTCTGATTCTCTGGCAGTATCTTCTATTTCATGTTGGGAAGTTGTTTTACTTGAAAAATGGAATAAAATTGAATTGCCGTTACCAATTAATGAATGGCTAAATGAAGCCCTGGAAGGCTCATCAGTTACTGCACTGCCTATCACCGCTTCTATAGCTGAGTATGCCGGTTCATTGGCCTATCATCACAAAGATCCGGCTGATAGATTTATTATTGCCACAGCATGTTTATATGATATTGGGCTCATAAGCCTGGATAGTCAATTCTCATCATACAATGAATTAAGAAATCTTTTAATTTCATAGAAACCCTGCCGGCACAGTTTCGTATCATCTATCCCGGACCATCTGCATGCACGGCAGTCCGTTGTCCCGCATCAACAACCTTAACTTGTGGCAGACCCCATGATTACAAGGCCTTTGGCATTATCGGCGAACCCTGGCTGGATGTGGATTTTACAAACGTGTTTTACCTGACCGATACCGGGCGCAGATGCAACCATGCCGGGGCCGGCATCCGGGACCGGGTGGATTCCGGGTTTGATATCCGGGTGAACAGCACCGGGCATCTGATGGCCCTGGCCCGGGAGGGGCGGCTGCCGGAGCGGGTGATGATCAATACGCATCCGCAGCGGTGGGAGGACCGGGCGTGGCCCTGGGTGAAGGAGCTGGTGTGGCAGAATGTGAAGAATGGGGTTAAAAAGATAGTTTTAAGTTTTAAGTGTTAAGTTTTAAGAAAAAAGCTAATTCAGGGTCTGACCCCGTTAACTCTTTGTTTTTGCGGATTATTTCGTTCAAATTTGATCTTAAATCGGGCTTAGAGTATACTTTTTGATACTAAAAAGGGGAGGTTAAGCTTTGTGAATTATGAATATTGACATAATAAAGAGTCGTGTAAAGGATGATTTGTATGTTTATTCGTTGCATGCTGAAATAGAACGTAAAGCAGATTCATTAACTTTCGAGGAAATTGAATTGGCTCTATTGTCCGGTGAGGTGCTGGAAGATTATCCAGATACGGGTAGAGGAGAGAGTTGTTTGGTTCTTGGATTTGCTCACCATACACCCATCCATATAGTTTGTGGTTGGCGAGGGGAACAACTTTGTATTATAACAGTCTATGTTCCAAAGCCACCCAAATTTATCACTCCATGGAAGAGAGGTGAAAAATGATTAAGAAATGTGTTTTTTGTGGCGGCAATGAATATGAATCAAAAAAAACAGATTATTTGTATTCATACAAAGGTAATTATTTGCTTGTACCAAATACTCCTGTGGAAATTTGTAGTACTTGTGGGATGGTTTTCTACGAAGCTGCTGTTTTGAAGAAGATCGAAAAGCACTTCTTTGCAATTCAAAAAAAAGAGGAACAACCTGACTCTTATATTCAATTGCCTCAAATGGCGTTTGGGGAGGTCTGACCCCGGAGCCCTGCTGAAATTATTCATTTTCAGGCCAACCTGGCAAAGCTGCGGGATCTGGCGCCCGTGACCTTCATCTGCATGCACGGCAGCCCCCTGTCCCGCATCAACAACCTGGACCTGTGGCAGACCCATGATTACAAGACCCTGGGCATTGTGGGCGAACCTTACCTGGATGTGGATTTTACACAGGTGTTTTACCTGACCGATACCGGGCGGAGGTGGAACCATGCCGGGGCCAGCATCCGGGACCGGGTGGATTCCGGGTTTGATATTCAGGTGAACAGCACCGGGCATCTGATGGCCCTGGCCCGGGAGGGGCGGCTGCCGGAGCAGGTGATGATCAATACGCATCCCCAGCGGTGGGAGGACCGGGCATTGCCCTGGGTCAAAGAACTGGTGTGGCAGAATGTGAAGAATGGGGTTAAAAAGATAGTTTTAAGTTTTAAGTGTTAAGTTTTAAGAAAAAAGCCGGGGTCAGGCTTGGCTTGCGTGTGACCTTGGGTTATTGGCTTATTGAGGCGGGGCAATGAGTTCTATATTTATAAAAACAACCGGAAACTGCCACCATGGGAAAGATGGGAAAATACCTCTGGGCTCTCATTTCTATTGACACACTTGGGTTTTTTGATGTTATAATCAAGAAAAACAGGAGGATATGTTATGGAAGTAGAGCGCATGATTGTAGAAACAGATCAGTTTGGACAACTTAAAAATCTACCTAAGCTACCCGCTAATAAACATTTTGAAGCAATCTTTTTGGTTGTGAGCAGCAGCAACGAAGGCCATCAACGTCAACCGCATCGAGATATTGCAGGTAAAACCCGCTTCTTTGGCGATGTTATCAGCAGTGCACCAACAGCAGATTGGGATTTAGCATAGTGATCGTTCTTGACACCCATATTTGGTTGTGGTGGATAAATAGCGATGAACGGTTAAAATCCGCCTGGTGCAGACACATAGAACATGCGGATCTGGTGTCTGTTTCTGCCATTAGTTTGTTCGAAGTATCCTGGTTAGAAAAACATGGACGTATTGAATTGCCGGAACCTCGCACAGATTGGTTTGAAAAAGCGTTAACAGGGTCTGGTGTCGAGCTTGCGCCAATAACCGCAGAAATTGCGGGCTTAGCCGTTGATTTAACCGAACATCATAGTGACCCGCAAGATCGTATCATTATTGCGACTGCTGTTAGTAATAGTGCCTTGCTATTGTCCGCAGATACAAAATTTAAATATTATCCTGAATTACAAGGATTGCTGGTTCAATAAATAACCAAACCAATCCACAGACCTGCCTTATTGTCGAATTCAAGCTGACTTCAGCAAAATGGATCATCACCCTGCGCCATGACAACACGCCGCCTGTGGGGTGGGGTCAGTCTTGCGTTATTGCGTTTTTGAGAAAGGGCCCTCAAAAACACAATAACACAAGGCTGACCCCGGCTGAATCCGCCGCTTAGAAGATCGCCGGGCCTGGGAGGATTTTCAGGTCAACCTGGCAAAGCTGCGGGATCTGGCATCCGGGACCGGGTGGATTCCGGGTTTGATATCCGGGTGAACAGCACCGGGCATTTGATGGAACTGGCAAGGGAGGGGCGGCTGCCCGAGCGGGTGATGATCAATACGCATCCCCAGCGGTGGGAGGACCGGGTTTGGCCCTGGGTGAAGGAGCTGGTGTGGCAGAATGTGAAGAATGGGGTTAAAAAGATAGTGTTAAGTTTTAAGTGTTAAGTTTTAAGTTAATATTTGCCTGCTCATACTTTCATTTTTGGTTGTGCTCGCCAGGGCATGGGGGTTATTGGCTTATTGGGGATGAAGTAGACTGACCCCGTGAAGGCAGACCCCGGCTGAGTCCCGGAGCCCTGCTGAAATTATGTAAAAAATCATCAGGGAAAATGGAACGGGGTCAATCTCATTAAGCCGAATAAACGATATCAAATTTTAATTTGACAAACAATTTACCAAAGTTTACATTATACCTGAACTTGGCCATATGTAACAAAAGAGGTATAAAATGCAAAACGCTACTTTACATATTAAAGTAAAACCCGAAATAGCCAAAGGCCTAAAACTACTATCAAAAAAAAGAGAGACCTCTGTTGGAGAACTTATAAGACAAGCTGTTTTTTCATGCTATCAGCTTGAGCTTCTTGGGCTCAATCAAATACAACAACAGGCGATTGCGGCATTTCAGGGCAGATATATCAGCCTTGGAAAACTGGCCGAAGAAATGGGAATGAATGTTTTGGATATCCGTACCTGGCTCGAAGAACACGATATTGTACAAAATAATTCCTTTCAGGAAAGCGACATAGAAAATGCCTGAAAAAGGCTGGTATTTTGATACTGTTTCCCTCTGTAATTTTTTATTCTCCAGGGCTGATTCACTTTTAAAAATAAGATATCACAAACGCGGATTTATCACTTGGGAAGTATATGATGAAATATGTGCGGGATTTGTTAAATATCCGGCACTGCAAAGGCTTGAAATATTACTCAATGATAAGACATTGACACTTGTTTCTTTATCAGATCAGGCCAGGCAATTATATTCCAATCTGATTATCCATTTAGGCAAGGGCGAGGCATCATGTCTTGCTATGGCAAAAGTATCCGACAGAATTGTAGTAACCGATGATCGTTCAGCAAGACAACAATGTAATCATTCACATATCCCGTTCACTGGAACCATCGGTATATTGAAGGCCTGTGTGAGAGATGGTGTAATAGAGTTAAACCAGGCTGATATTTATCTTGATAAGATGATCAAACAAGGATTCTATTCTCCGGTTCGAAGCATATCTGAAATCATTTGATTACACAAGGCTGACCCCGTGAAGGCAGACCCCGGCTGACCCCCGCGGAGCCCCACTGACCCTCTTCCCAGATGTCTTGACAGGTTGTGTATCAATGCAATCATAGGTCATGATGATGCTATAAGAAAAAGAAAAATGTATCCCATAATGGATTAATATCCGTTTGACATCAGGAGGAGATGATTGGGAACGTCCGGAGATGGATGCTTATGACAACCTTTAGGCGAGGTGACATCGCTTTGGTGTTCTTTCCGAATTCGGGTTTGCTTTCCCAGAATCTTTGCCTGAAACCTGAACCTGCGGCTTCGAAGATCGCCGGGCCTGGGAGGATTTTCAGGCCAACCTGGCAAAGCTGCGGGATCTGGCGCCCGTGACCGGGTGGATTCCGGGTTTGATATCCGGGTGAACAGCACCGGGCATCTGATGGCCCTGGCCCGGGAGGGGCAGCTGCCGGAGCGGGTGATGATCAATACGCATCCCCAGCGGTGGGAGGACCGGGTGGGGCAGTGGGTGAAGGAGCTGGTGTGGCAGAATGCCAAGAACGCGGTGAAATGGGGTGGGGTCAGGCTTGGCTTGTTGGCTTATTGAGGATGTAGTAGACGGGGGTGGGGTCAGTCTTGCGTTATTGCGTTTTTGAGAAAGGGCCCTCAAAAACACAATAACACAAGGCTGACCCCCGAGAGCCCGCAGACTCCGGAGGCTGAACCTGGAGGGTGTGTTGATTTTACTTGCGATTTTTTGTTGAAATGGATAATATTTACCTTACTTATAAATATATAGGGAATTTATTATCCATGATCAATAAGAAAAATAAGAGCAGCGCCTGTGAAAAGGCCAGACAGGTCATTCGCAAAGGCGGAGGGATGATTAAAACATCTGAGGCGATTCAGGCCGGAATACATCCCAGAACGCTTTATCAACTGCGGGATATGGGTGACCTGGTACAGATTTCCAGAGGGATTTACCGACTGGCGGAGATTGAAGGCGTTTCAAACCCCGACTTTGTTATTGTTGCCACCAGAATTCCCATTTCGGTCATCTGCCTGATATCCGCTTTGTCCTTCCATGAAATTACGACACAGATACCCCATGAAGTTTCGGTCGCAATACCAAAGGATAGCAAACCGCCTGTGATCCTTTATCCACCGATGCAATTTCATAAATTTTCTCCAGAATCCTTTCAGGCCGGCGTTGAGAGCCATCAAATCGATGGCGTTACCGTCAAGGTTTACAGCCCGGAAAAAACACTGGCGGACTGCTTTAAGTTTCGGAATAAAATTGGAATGGATGTCGTGCTTGAGGCTTTGAAACTCTACAAAAGCAGAATGAAATTCGATCATAAAAAGATATTGGAGTACGCCAAAATCTGTCGCGTGGATAAAATTGTGCTCCCCTATTTGGAAGCCAATATATGACTTCGCGCCAAAACATATCAGCTTCGGTAAAACAACGTCTCCTCAATCGGTCGAAAAAAGACAACAGATCTTTTAATGAACTTCTTCAGTATTATGCAATGGAGCGCTTTCTGTACCGGCTTTCCCTGTCAAGCCATGCACAACACTACATCCTGAAAGGGGCACTCATGCTCCGGGTTTGGAAGTCGCCGGAGTTCAGGTCGACCATGGATATTGATATGCTTGGCAAGACAGGGAATGAAGAGGCAAATATCATCGTACAAATTTGTGATATCCTTGCTGTTGAAGTTGATCCTGATGGACTGGTTTTTGATTCGGAATCGATCCGGACTGAACGAATAACCGAGGATGCTGATTATGAAGGGATCAGAGTAAGATTCAGCGGTTTCTTAGGAACAGCCAGAATCAGCATGCAGATGGATATTGGTTTCGGAGACATAATCTATCCGGAACCTGAAAAGGCAGAGCTGCCATGTATGTTGGATTTCCCGGCACCATCGTTACTATGTTACAGCCGGGAAAGTGCTATTGCAGAAAAATTTGAGGCAATGGTAAAGCTTGGTCACCTGAACAGCCGAATGAAGGATTTTTATGATATTTGGCTGTTATCACGTCAGTTCCGATTTGAACTCAGTAATCTTGCAGAGGCTGTAAAGCTTACATTTAAACAGCGAGGGACAGAATTAAACTATCCTATCGAGGCTTTTTCATCAGATTTCATATCTTCACGCGGAAGTATGTGGGCCGTCTTCCATAAACGCTTGAAGCAAGATCATGTTCCTGCTTCGTTCCAAGACATTGTCACTGAGGTTGAATCGTTTTTAGCGCCGGTGATCAAGGGAGACTCTGAAGAAAAAGAGTGGACACCGGCAGGTTCATGGTCGTGAACCCCGGGATCAGTGCATCCTGTTGTTTCAGGGCTGTGCCGGAAAGCTGGGATGAGGCGGTTATCCAAAAGATCGCCGGCCTGGGCCATGAGATCGGGTATCATTATGAAAAACTGTCTACCTGCAGGGGCGATACCGGCCGAAGGTGGAACCATGCCGGGGCCGGCATCCGGGACCGGGTAAATTCCGGGTTTGATATCCGGGTGAACAGCACCGGGCAACTGATGGAACTGGCAAGGCAGGGGCGGCTGCCGGAGCGGGTGATGATCAATACCCATCCCCAGCGGTGGGAGGACCGGGCGTGGCCCTGGGTGAAGGAGCTGGTGTGGCAGAATGTGAAGAATGGGGTTAAAAAGATAGTTTTAAGTTTTAAGTGTTAAGTTTTAAGAAAAAAGACGGGGTCAGGCTTGGCTTGCGTGTGACCTTGGGTTATTGGCTTATTGAGGCGGGGGTGGGGGTCAGGCCTGCTTTATTGTAGTTATTGGGGGGTTGGGTATTGTGTTGCCAAAAAAGTTGGACAGGCGTATCATCATTGTCATCAAGGTCAGTGTCAGGGAGCACTGAGGTGTTGGTCGTGATGAAGAATTATTGGAGGTGGCTTTGAAAAAAATGATTAAGATTGAAATATATCATGATGGTGAGTTTTATTGTGCCAGGTGTATTGATGACTTGGATATTTTCAGTCAGGGAAAAACGCTCGATGAAGTGGTTAAAAATATTAAAGAAGCGATAATTTTGTATTTTGAGGATGAGCCTTCAGATCTGGCCGGGTTTGATCGGAATCCTTCTATTTTTTCCATGATGGATTTAGGGGAAGTCCATGTCTGAAAAGATGCCGGTTGTATCCGGAAAAACGCTGATTCGTTTTCTGGAATCCATAGGCTATGAAATTACAAGGCAAAGAGGCAGCCATGTAAGGCTTGTAAAATCGACAATGGCTGGAAATCATAAAATTACTATCCCCAATCATAATCCCGTTGCAAAAGGCACCTTGTCGGATATTTTGAGCAAAGTTTCTCTCTGGTGTCAGATCGATAAACAGCACCTGGTCGCAAAATTGAAAGAATTTTGAGCGGGGGTGGGGGTCGGGCTTGGCTTGCGTGTGACCTTGGGTTGTTGGCTTATTGAGGCGGGGCAATGAGTTCTATATTTATAAAAACAACCGGAAACTGCCACCATGGGAAAGATGGGAAAATACCTCTGGGCTCTCATTTCTATTGACACACTTGGGTTTTTTGATGTTATAATCAAGAAAAACAGGAGGATATGTTATGGAAGTAGAGCGCATGATTGTAGAAACAGATCAGTTTGGACAACTTAAAAATCTACCTAAGCTACCCGCTAATAAACATTTTGAAGCAATCTTTTTGGTTGTGAGCAGCAGTAACGAAGGCCATCAACGTCAACCGCATCGAGATATTGCAGGTAAAACCCGCTTCTTTGGCGATGTTATCAGCAGTGCACCAACAGCAGATTGGGATTTAGCATAGTGATCGTTCTTGACACCCGAGCCTGGCCGTTGATTTAACCGAACATCATAGTGACCCGCAAGATCGTATCATTATTGCGACTGCTGTCAGTAATAGTGCCTTGCTATTGTCCGCAGATACAAAATTTAAATATTATCCTGAATTACAAGGATTGCTGGTTCAATAAATAACCAAACCAATCCCCAGACCTGCCTTATTGTCGAATTCAAGCTGACTTCAGCAAAATGGATCATCACCCTGCGCCATGACAACACGCCGCCTGTGGGGTGGGGTCAGGCTTGGCTTGCGTGTGACCTTGGGTTATTGGCTTATTGAGGATGAAGTAGGCGGTGGTGGGGTCAGTCTTGCGTTATTGCGTTTTTGAGAAAGGGCCCTCAAAAACACAATAACACAAGGCTGACCCCGGCTGAATCCGCCGCTTAGAAGATCGCCGGGCCTGGGAGGATTTTCAGGCCAACCTGGCAAAGCTGCGGGATCTGGCATCCGGGACCGGGTGGATTCCGGGTTTGATATCCGGGTGAACAGCACCGGGCACCTGATGGCACTGGCCAGGCAGGGGCGTGATGGTGTATGGGCTGCGGCTTTTTTATTATTCACGGTTCCAGGGGTTATGGATGATGTTCCAAATAGTCCTCAACAATAAATTCCAGGCGTTCAATTAGATATAACGGCAGTGAAATTAATGGATAGTTTACATCCTTGCGCTCTTTACCGATATTAATAACTGTCTTTATTTGATGAACAGATGGTAAGGATGAATCAAACCGAATAGCAAATGGTGCTTTTTTTTGTCCCATAAACTGGTGCAAAGACTTTAATTTTCCAGTAGGTCCTGCTTTTACCTCTATGGGAATTATGCTGCCTGCAATCCCGATAACAAAATCTAATTCTGCATTGGATGAGCGGCCCTCACGCAACCAGTATGTTAAGTCCCTGTTTGGAGAATCTGCAAGCAGATGCTGCAAGTGCTGCCCTATAAACTGTTCGGCAATGGCACCTTCATTTATCAATTTTATATCATCCATTTGAGAGACTATGTGCCAGTTCAAACCGCAAACGGCATTCATCAAACCGACATCGAGAAAAAGGGTTTTATACACTTTTTCTTCAAGATCAGCCTGCAGGGGAAGGCCTGAGCAATGGCTGTCTGCAAAAACTGCTATTGCTTCGGGCATGCCTCCAATATAATAATAGGAACGTAATAAACTTGATAAACGATTGTGTACAATTTCACCAATTTTTTGATCCGGGGTATAGTGCATGATAAAGGATGCCAGTTTTTCCTCACCCACCGCATCTAAAAATTCTGTAAACGTCATGGAGCCCATGTGCAGATATTGTATTCTTCCAACCGGCATGGAAAAGGAATGATCACTTAAGACAAACTCAAGCAGAGAGCCTGCGCATATCACCGGAATTTCCGGTTTGTCTTCATAAAAATAACGTAATGCAGCAATTGCCTCGGGAACAGCCTGGATTTCATCCAGGAAAAGGAGTGCATTTTTATTGATTTCTCCCATGTTTGGTAAAAATTCAAGCTGCTGAATAATTTCAGTTGGATCTTTACCTGAAAATATCGGTGCTAATTCAGGATAACGTTCTAAATTGATATTCAGCAACGTTTCTTTATTGTTTCTGGCAATCCCAATTATTGTTTTATGGGTGTCTTTTGGTGTTGTTATTATTATTTTATAGGTATGTTTCTTCAGAATCCGGGGTCAGGCCTGGCTTGTTGGCTTATTGAGCGGGGGTGGGGTCAGTCTTGTGTTATTGCGTTTTTGAGAAAGGGCCCTCAAAAACACAATAACACAAGGCTGACCCCGTGAAGACTGACCCCGGCTGATCCTCTACCCAGATATCTTGACAGGTTGTGTATCAATGCTATCATAGGTTATGATGATGTTATAAGAAAAAAATGTATCACATAATGGATTATATCCGTTTGCTATCAGGAGGAATTGTAATGCAGACAGTAAGAGGGATTTATAAGGACGGGCGTGTCGAACTCATCAACTCCCCTCCAGCAGATGTTGATCAAATCCCGGTACTGATCACATTTCTGGTCGATGAACATGGGCGAGAAGTGGATTTGCAGACGCAAGGCATAGATCCGGAGAATGCGGTGGATTTGAGAAACCGTTTGAAATGTTTTGCTGATGATTGGGAACGTCCGGAGATGGATGCTTATGACAACCTTTAAGCGAGGTGACATCGCTTTGGTGTTCTTTCCGAATTCGGATTTGAGGACGGGTAAGAAACGTCCGGTTCTCATTGTGGATTCGGACGATTTGGCTACGGGTCTTCCTCAACGTATTGTGGCCATGGTCAGCAGTAATTTACAGCGGGCCAACCACCCCAGCCGGGTGTTGATACGTCTTGACAGCGAAGAGGGGCAATGTTCGGGTTTGCTTTTCGACTCAGTGATCATGACGGAATCTGTTGCCTGAAACTTTAAAGCAGTTTGATTCTGTGAAAAAAGCTGGGGTCAGGCTTGGGTTGTTGGCTTATTGAGGTGGTGGTGGGGTCAGTCTTGCGTTATTGCGTTTTTGAGAAAGGGCCCTCAAAAACACAATAACACAAGGCTGACCCCCGAGAGCCCGCTGACTCCGGAGTCTGAACCTGGAGGGTGGTGGTGTGGTGGATGATGTGGTGGTAAAAACCAAAAAAAGTCAGTTGACTCAAGTTGACATAAGGACTATATAATTATAGTATTAGTGTGCACTTGAGGTATTATGGACAAACAAACAGCAATCAAGGTGTTGACCGCGTGGGATGAGGCGGGGCGTTATGTATTTACGCGCCATGATCTCGCCAAGCTTTTTTTGGATGACAGTGCCAAAACCCTTCAGGAGGCGGTGAATCGGCTGGTGAAGGATGGCTGGTTGCGACGGGCCTGCCGGGGGATTTATGTGTATTCCCTGGCGCGCAGCATGGACAGCCACACGGTTGAGCGGATTGCCGTGGCACTGCGCCGCGGGGAATACAACTACCTCAGCCTGGAATCCGTGCTTTCCGAATACGGTGCCATTTCACAAATTCCGGTCGATCGCCTCACGGTTATGACAACGGGCCGTAAAGGATTATACCGCACCCCCTGGGGTACCATTGAGTTCACCCATACCAAACGGGCCACATCCAATATTCTTGCCAGTATTCGCAATGTCGGCCGCCCCCTGCGGCTGGCAACCCCGATGGCCGCATGGCGGGACTTGAAGCGGGTTGGCCGCAATACCCATCTGGTGGACGAGGAGGCGCTGACCGATGATTGAACCGGCAAATTTTGCAGCGCTGGTGGAGAAAGCCATGATCCTGTCCGGGCGTGGCCATATGCGGCCGGTGATCGAGAAGGAATTGCTGCACTATGACATTCTTTTCAGTCTCGACAAAGAAGGGCTGCTTGATATCATGACCTTTCAGGGCGGAACATCGCTTCGTTTGTGCTATGGCGCCCCCCGCTTCAGTGAAGATCTTGACTTTGCCGGTGGCAAAGATTTTGCCGGCCGGCAGATGGCGAAGATGAAAGAATGTCTTGAGCACTACATCGGCGCGCGCTACAGTCTCGATGTGCTGGTCAAGGAGCCCCGCGAATTGAGGGATGAACCTGAGCACGACGGGTTAAAGGTTGATAAATGGCAGCTTACAGTCGTAAGCGCGCCTGGACAGAGACACTTGCCCAGACAGCGGATCAAGATTGAAGTGGCCAATGTTCCTGCGTATTCCCGTATTCCCAGGGCCCTGCAAACCAATTATGACTTTCTGCCGGATGGGTATGGCGACACGCTGGTTCTGACTGAAACGCTTGCCGAGATTATGGCTGACAAGCTGGTGTCCCTGGTCAATACCCAGCATTATGTACGTCACCGGGATATTTGGGATTTGCGCTGGTTGAAGCAGGCAGGGACGGAAATCAACCATGGGTGGGTGAACAACAAGATCGATGATTACTGCGTCAATGATTATGACCTCAAGCTGGAAAGTACCTGGCAGCGGTTGCCGGAGATCATTCACGGCGAAGCTTTCAAGTCGGAAATGGCGCGTTTCCTGCCGATGGACGTTCAGGAAAGAACTTTTATAAAAGATAAGTTCTGCGATTATCTGACCAGTGAAATCAGGGGTTTGCTGGATGAGGTCAGACGGGGGATGAGGTAAAAGTGGGATGGGGTCAGTCTTGGCTTGCGTGTGACCTTGGGTTATTGGCTTATTGAGGATGAAGTAGACGGGGGTGGGGTCAGTCTTGCGTTATTGCGTTTTTGAGAAAGGGCCCTCAAAAACACAATAACACAAGGCTGACCCCGTGAAGGCTGACCCACATATGAGTTGCAAATATCTGCCGGCAGGGGTATTATTTGTAATGGATTTGAAAAAAGAGCGGGTGAGGTGACAAGATGGTGACTGTTGATAAAAAACATGTTTCTACGTTGCTGCTTGTGGAAGCATACTCGGAGAAGCATAAGACAGAAGAAAAAGTGGCATTTTTTCATAAAAAATATAATAAAAATTTTGATGAATTTGAAAAAATGATGCGCGCCGATGAAGAAAATTTTACCCAATATGATGATTATATGGAGTGGAAAGCCTATAGACGGTACCTGGACAATATAGACCTTCGGATCAAAGATCTTAGAAATGGAAGTATTCAGTTTACTTGATTCCTCTCCCATCGTTCTGACATACAGAATTGTCGATTTCAAGTATTGGGAAACCGGCTCGTATGTCAAAATGCAAATTGTGCTCATAGATAACAGTGTCTTACATGTCCGCGAATATAATGATGAATTCGAACGAAATTATTCTTTTCACTGGCAGAACTCCCAGGGCGCATTTGTGATGCGATGGGATAATGCACCTCATCATAGACATTTGAAAACATATCCGAACCATATGCACAGAAATGACCTCATTGAAGAAAGTGACGTCATTACGCTCAAAGACGTATTGAAATATATAACATCCTGTATTTGATTTTGTGAAAAGGGGTGGGGTCAGGCTTGGCTTGTTGGCTTATTGAGGATGAAGTAGACGGGGGTGGGGTCAGTCTTGCGTTATTGCGTTTTTGAGAAAGGGCCCTCAAAAACACAATAACACAAGGCTGACCCCGCGACGGCTGACCTCGGAGTCCGAATCTGAAGACGTGATATCCAAATTTTAAAGCAGCGGGTAAGCAGGGGAAAGTTGACTTTTTCATAGAGGGGTATATACTGATATATATCAAATTACAAAAGGAGCTGCTTTATGGAATCAACGGCAAAAATATTTCAAAATGGGCGGTCTCAAGCGGTGCGTTTGCCTAAAGCGTTCCGTTTCAAGGGGGATGAAGTCAAAATATCCAAAAAAGGGGACAGGGTGATTCTTGAACCGCTTGAGAAAAGCAAATGGCCCGAGGGGTTCTGGGATGCTTTTCCCGTGGATCCGGATTTTGAAACGCCTGAAGCACTGCCGTCAAAAGAATTCAGTCTGGATGAATAAAGGGTTAAATGTTTCTGCTTGATACGAATATTGTCAGTTACTGGATGCGCGGAGATAGTCGCGTGATCCGGAAAATCAAGGCACATACGCCAGCTGAGCTGTTTTTGTCCACCATTACCCTGGCTGAAATATTGTATGGAATAGAAAAATCGCCGGTCAAAAAAGAAGAACGAAAAGAGAAGATTCATCAGATAATATCTGTACTGGGTATGTACGCTTTTGATGAAGCAGCTGCCCAGGAATATGCAGTTATCCGGGCGCAACTTGAAAGAGAAGGCAGGGTAATCAGTGAACGGGATACCCAGATTGCATCCATCGCCATGGCAAACAGGCTTACTGTTGTGACACATAATGTGCGGGAATTTTGCCGGGTTGATCGATTGAATGTTCAGGATTGGGTGTGAGCCGGGCTGGGGTCAGGCTTGGCTTGCGTGTGACCTTGGGTTATTGGCTTATTGAGGATGGAGTAGACGGGGGTGGGGTCAGTCTTGCGTTATTGCGTTTTTGAGAAGGGGCCCTCAAAAACACAATAACACAAGGCTGACCCCGCTGACCCCGTGAAAGCGGCTGACCCCGTGGACACCGAACATGAAGGGTTGTTGATGAAATATCGGGTTTTGTTGTTCTTGTATCTGGCGTTTCTGGTGGTGATGGTGGTGGTGCCCCTGGGCGGTTTGAATACCACCCTGTCAGATACTTTTTTGTTTCAACTGCGGCTGGATTATCTGGTTCATGCGGTGGTGTTTGCGCCGCTGGTGGTGTTGTGGCGGTTGGGCTTTACCCGCCATCCCCTGTGGCTGATAATACTGACGGGCCTGGCCCTGGCTGCGGGGTTGGAGGGGGTGCAGTATGTGTTGCCTTATCGGAGCTGGAATGTGAATGATGCTCTGGGGAATACGGTGGGGGTGGTGATGGGAAGTGCTCTGGTGGGGGTGATGAAAAGGTGGGGGCAGGTTTGGGTTGTTGGGTTGTTGGGGATGGAGTGAGCGGTGGTGGGGTCAGGAGCGGTGGTGGGGTCAGTCTTGCGTTATTGCATTTTTGAGAAAGGGCCCTCAAAAACGCAATAACACAAGGCTGACCCCGTGATTGACAAGCGGAGCTGATAAAGGGAAAGATGACACGATTCAGGCTGATTGCGGTTGATTTTTTGTTGATGACGCTGGCGTTTTTGCTGGTGAACCAGGTCAAGCGGGGGACGTTTGAGCTGCCCGAAGGGTATTGTCTGCTGCTGGGGTTGTTTTATGGGGCATGGGTGGTGTCCGGGGTGGTGGGCAAAAAATTTGTGCCCGGGGAATATGCCGGGGGCCGGGAAGGGGCCAGGACGCTGGTCAAATCAGCCCTGTATCTGGCCTTTACCATTGCGTTTGTGGTGGTGATGTTCGGGATGGTGCGGTATTCCCGGGTTCAGGTGTTTGCCACCTGCGGGGTGCTGCTGGGGCTGGAGCTGCTGGTGTGGGGGGCGGCCGTGCGGTTCGGGGGCGTGCTGCAGGGGTTAAAGATCAGGGAGGACGAATCCGGCGATGAGGTGCCGGCCGTGCAGGACCGGTTTTCGGTCAAGTTTGCCCTGGTGGATCTGGGGTTGTTTTTTGCCGCGTTTTTTGCCGTGAACTACATGAAGCGGGGGCATTTTGATCTGTTGGCCGGGTATGAACAGCTCATGGTGATGCAGCTGATGCTGGGGGCGGGGGCTGCCTTTGCCACGCAGAAATATTATGTGATCCGGCACAGGAATTTTTATTTTGCCCTGTGGCAGTGGCTCAAGGCCGGGTTTCTGCTCATGGCCGTCACCGGGGTGATGGTGTATGGGCTGCGGCTGTTTCACTATTCGCGGTTCCAGGGGTTCGGCACGGTGGCGCTGCTCATGGTGCTGGAGGCTGTGGCCTTAGGCGTGTATTTCAGTGCGCGCAAGGATCGCAAGAAGGAAGGCGATATCGAGTCCGTGGACCAGGTGCGGCAGGCTTTGGCCCAGGAGCCGTATGACCTGAATGTGGATATCGAGACCGTGCGCAAGCGGTTGATGCGGCCGGCCATCTACAAGCTGCAGCGCAGTTTTCAGCCGGATGAGCAGGCGTTTCTGGAGTTTCTTGGGCAGCATGTGGATCTGACCGATATCCTGTATGTGGAAACCCAGGTGGAGCGCAGTGCCACGTTTTTTGCCCTGCATGATGATTATCTGATGCTGCGGCTGTTCATCGGGCTGCGTAAGCTCAATGACTGCCGCAGGCTGAATGTGCATTTTCTGTCCCTGCACCAGATGCTGCTGCCGGGCGGGTATTTTGCCGGGTATGCCCATACCGTCAAAACCCATTATGAATGGATTTATTCGCGGTTTCCCCGGCCCATGGCCCATGCCGTCTATGCCCTGGATTTTCTGGTCCACCGGGTGGCACCCAAGCTGCCCTGGGTCAAAAAGGTGTATTTTGCCGTCACCAAGGGAAAATACCGGGTCATCTCCCGGGCCGAGGTGTTGGGGCGGTTGAGTTTCTGCGGGTTTGAGATCATTGCCACAAAAGTGATCGACAACCGGTTTTATTTTATCGTCCGCAAGGTCAAGACCCCGTCTGCGGACACCAGTCCCACCTATGGCCCGCTGGTGGCCCTCAAGCGGTCCGGGCTGGGGGGCAGGGCAGTGCACACCTACAAGTTCCGCACCATGTATCCTTATTCGGAATATCTCCAGCAGTACCTGTCTGACCTGCACGGGCTGGAAAAGGGCGGCAAGATCGAGAACGATTTCCGCAAGACCACCTGGGGAAAGGTGATGCGCAAGCTGTGGCTGGACGAGCTGCCCATGCTGTACAACTGGGTGAAAGGCGATTTTGCCCTGGTGGGGGTGCGGCCGTTGAGCTTCCAGTACCTGAGCGGGTATGACCAGGAATTGCAGGAGCTGCGCAAAAAAGTGCGGCCCGGCCTGGTGCCCCCGTTCTACGCCGACCTGCCCGAGACGTTCGAAGAGATCTGCGAGTCGGAACGGCGGTATATCAAGGCGTTTTTGGAGCATCCGGTGAGGACCCAGATCCGGTATTTTGTTAAGTCCTTTGTCAATATTGTCTTTAAAGGCGCAAGGAGTAAATAGTGGTGGGGTCAGGCTTGGCTTATTGGCTTATTGCATAGGGCCGCAATAAGCCAATAAGCCAAGCCTGACCCCATTTTGGGTTGAAAATTTTTGTCGGCGGGGGTATCATAGATTTAAAAGTTTGACAGATTTTATTTGTAACGCAATGTAAAAGGTGTTTGATTATGGAACAGATTGTTATTCAGGCCAATACTTCAGGAAACCTGAAAGATTTGATCCAGTCGGCTGTTGAAAATCAAACAAAAATCATTCTTTCCGGAATCTCCAGGACAAAGAGAAAACTGCAGGCCCTTGAAAAAGAAAATGGACTGGAGAGCCGGAAATTTTATGACGATTTTCAGAGCGGTAAGCTGGGCGACGATTTCAAATATATCCGTTGGGCGGGCGAGTACGAAACATTGTTGCTATTGCAAAAAGATTACAATGATCTTCAGGATATAGAATTGTGCTTATAACAGAATATTTCCAGCAAATTGAAACTCAACTTGCTGATTGTATTCATATTCTTGAGATAGATCTCCATAAGGACAAGCGCTCATTACATATTGGTATTATTGAAGGTAAGATCATTTTTATCGATGAATCCATACTCCATTTTATTGAATTTGTAAACGTCAAACAAACAACCGAAGTGTATAAATATTCTTATCATTACCAAGATTGGAATGGAAATCTGATTTTCAGATATGATATGGCCCCGCACCACCCTGAAATAGAAACCTTTCCACATCATAAGCATATCCAATCAAACAGACTCAGAGCCACGTCCCCTCCGGCGCTTGCCACAGTACTGGATGAGATCACGGATCTGATAGCGTAAAGAGCTGACCCCATTTTGGGACCCTACTCTGGGAGGGCATATGGCCAGACGGGTAAGAATCCATTATCCCGGGGCGTGTTTTCATGTGATGCTCCGGGGGAACGCAAAGCAGGAGATTTTTCAAGGTCCCGGGGATATCCGGCGGTTCGAGGAGATCCTTGGCGAGGGTGTGGCCCGTTATGGCGTAACGGTCTATGCCTACTGCTGGATGCCCAATCATGTGCATATGGCCGTGCAGGTGTCTGACACACCGTTGTCAAAGATGATGCAGAGCCTTGCCCAGCGCTATACCGGCTGGGTCAATCACAAATACGACCGGGTGGGGCATCTGTTCCAGGGGCGGTACAAGGCGGTCCTGGTGGCGGATCGGGCATACCAGATGGAGTTGATCCGCTATATTCACCTCAATCCGGTGCGGGCAGGGCTGGTGAAGACACCTGAAGATTATGGCAACAGCAGCCACCGGGCATATCTGGGGCCTGAGCAGGGCCGGACAGTAGTATCATCCTGGCTGGACATTGATGCGGCTATGGCGCTGTTCGGGCCGGATCCAGACTCAGCCCGGCTTCGGTATCGGCATTTCATGGGGGAGCCTGTGGATGAGGATCGGCTGATGCAGCTGCGAACGGGGGTAGACACGGACAATGAGCCCAAGATCCGCACCCGGAAGGACATGATTGACATCGATCTGGAGACCCTGATCCGGCGGGTGGCCGATGAGATGGATGTGACTGAAGATATGATTTCCGGTCCGGGCAGAAGCCGGCAAGTCTCCCATGCCCGGGCCATGATCGCGATTCTGGCCATGGATCATACCGCCCACACCCTTTATGAAGTGGCGGCCCGCCTGAACCGCGATGTCTCCACCCTGAGCAAACAGGTGGCGCATCTCCGGGACCGAAGGCAGAAATTCGACAGACTGGATACACAAATCAAACAATTGGTAAAAATAATCAAGTAGTGGGGTCAGGCTTGGCTTATTGGCTTATTGCAGTCCTACGCAATAAGTCAATAAGCCAAGCCTGACCCCACCTCATTTGAGGAGAAATCATGACAGATCAGACACAGAAACAGAAGAATTTTGCGCTTATCGGTGCGGCCGGGTATGTGGCGCCCCGGCATATGCGGGCCATTGCCGACACGGGCAACCGCCTGGCGGCGGCGTTGGACCCCAATGATTCAGTGGGGGTGATTGACAGCTATTTTCCGGAGGCTGCGTTTTTCACGGAATTCGAGCGGTTTGACCGGCATGCGGAAAAACTGCGGCGAAAGGGGGGTGATGCGGCCATTGATTATGTGAGCATATGTTCGCCCAATTATCTGCATGATGCGCATATGCGGTTTGCGTTGCGGATCGGGGCGGATGCCATCTGTGAAAAACCACTGGTGCTCAATCCCTGGAACCTGGATGCCCTGGCCGAGCTCCAGGCGGAGAACGGGGCACGGGTCTGGAACATCCTGCAGTTGCGGCTGCACCCGAGCATCATTGCGCTCAAGCAAAAGGTGGCGGCGGAACTGGCACAAAATCCGGACAAGATGTATGACATCGATCTGACCTATTTGACCTCCCGGGGCCGGTGGTATTTTGTGTCCTGGAAAGGGGCCCAGGAAAAGTCCGGCGGAATCGCCACGAACATCGGGATCCATTTTTTCGATATGCTCATGTGGATTTTCGGGCCGGTGAAAACCAATATCGTGCACAAGTCGGAACCGGACACGGCCGCCGGATATTTTGACCTGGCCCATGCCAGGGTGCGCTGGTTTTTGAGCGTGAACGCGGACTATCTGCCCAAAGAAGCCACGGACAAGGGCATGCGCACCTATCGGTCCATCCAGGTGGACGGGGAAGAGATCGAATTCTCCGGCGGGTTCACAGATCTGCACACCTTGAGTTACCAGGAAGTCCTGGCCGGCCGGGGATTTCCCCTGGAAGAGGCAAGGCCGAGTCTGGAGACGGTGTATACCATAAGGAATGCGGAAGTGACGGGGAAAACCGGCGAACACCATCCGTTCCTTTAAACGCTGATGGGGTCAGGCTTGGCTTATTGGCTTATTGCATAGGGCCGCAATAAGCCAATAAGCCAAGCCTGACCCCACACCAAGGAGAAGAAGATGACATTTATACATGAGACGGCGATTGTGGACGAGGGCGCGGTGATCGGTGAAGGCACCCGGGTGTGGCACTGGGTGCACATCTGCGGCGGGGCCGTGATCGGTGAGAACTGTTCGTTCGGCCAGAATGTGTTTGTGGGCAACAAGGTGGTCATCGGCAGCAATGTCAAGATCCAGAATAATGTGTCTGTGTATGACAATGTGGTGCTGGAGGATGACGTGTTCTGCGGGCCGTCCATGGTGTTCACCAATGTGTACAACCCCCGGTCTGCCGTGTCCAGAAAGGATGAATACCGCAGCACGCGGGTGGGGAAGGGCGCGACCCTGGGGGCCAACTGCACCATTGTGTGCGGCAATGATATCGGCGAATACGCGTTTGTGGCGGCCGGGGCCGTGGTGAACCGGCCGGTGAAGCCCTATGCCCTGATGGCGGGGGTGCCGGCCCGGCAGATCGGATGGATGAGCCGGTTCGGCGAACAGCTGGACCTCCCGTTGACCGGGGAGGGCGAAGCTGTCTGTCCCCACACGGGTGAGCGTTATCAACTTAAGGGATCTGAAATTATCTAAAATGGGGTCAGGCTTGGCTTATTGGCTTATTGTACAGGGCCGCAATAAGCCAATAAGCCAAGCCTGACCCCACCACAGGAGAAGATATGCAGTTTATCGATCTGGCGGCACAGCAGAAGAAAATCCGGGCCGGGATTGAGCGGCGGATCGGGCGGGTGCTCGATCATGGTAAATATATCATGGGGCCGGAGGTGTTTGAGCTGGAGGCGGTCCTGGCGGAGTATGTGGGGGTGCCCCACTGCATCACCTGTGCCTCGGGCACGGACGCGCTGCTTATGGCGCTCATGGCTTTGGATATCCAGCCGGGCGATGAGGTGATCACCGTGCCGTACACCTGGATCTCCACGGCTGAGGTCATTGCGCTGCTGCGGGCCAAACCCGTGTTTGTGGATATTCGGCCCGATACCTTCAACATGGACCCGGAGAAGATCGAGGCGGCCATCACCCCGAAGACCCGGGCCATCATGCCCGTGGGCATCTATGGCCAGTGCGCGGACATGACCCGGATCAACGCCATTGCCAGCCGGAAAGGCATCCCGGTGATCGAGGATGCGGCCCAGTGTTTCGGGGCCACCCACCACGGCCGGCGGTCGTGCAACCTGTCGCTGATCGGGTGCACCTCATTTTTTCCGTCCAAGCCGTTGGGGTGCTATGGGGACGGCGGCGCGATTTTCACGCCGGACGATGATCTTGCGGACCGGATGCGTCAGATCCGGATTCACGGGCAGAAGGTCAAGCACCAGCATCCCCTGGTGGGGATCAACGGCCGGCTGGACACGATCCAGGCCGCGATCCTGCTGGAAAAATTCACGCTGTTCCCGGAGGAATGCGAGGCCAGGGAGCGGATCGGCCGGCGCTACGACACCCTGCTGGCGGATATCCCGGACATCGTCACGCCGGTCATCGCGCCGGGCAACACCTCGGTCTATGCCCAGTATACCATCTTGGCCACAGACCGGGATGCTCTGTCTGACAACTTGAAATCCCGGGATATCCCGTCTGTGGCCTATTACACAGCCCCGCTGCATCTCCAGGGCGCGTTTGCCGACCTGGGCCATCAGCCCGGCGATTTCCCTGTATCGGAACACGTGGCAGCCCACTGCCTGAGCCTGCCCATGTCTCCCTATCTCACCCAAACTGACCAGAAAGCTGTAGCGAGGTAGTGGGGTCAGGCTTGGCTTATTGGCTTATTGCGGCCCTGTACAATAAGCCAATAAGCCAAGCCTGACCCCAGAGTTCTTATGAAAAATCCAGTGTTTATAATTGTTTGTATGTTGATTGCCTTGACCCCGCTGATGCGGGGATCGGTGCATGCCTGGGCCCACACCTTGATCCAGATCATGGTGGTGCTGGGGCTGATTCTGGTGGTGGTGAATCATCTGCAAGGGGAAAATCGCAGAAAAAAAGGCAGGTCCAGTGACACCCGGGCGGCAAAGAAATACGACAGCCTGGACAGCCGAAACCGCCGGGAATCAAATGCCGTTTCCGGGATCCGGGACGGGCTGGCCCCGGATCGGACGCTGTGGTGGATGATCGGACCGGTGGCGGCCCTGGGGGTGTGGTCCACGGTGATGTCGCCCCATCCGGCCCTGGCGTTGCAGGGGCTGATCATGCTGGCCACGTACCTGGGGTTTTTCTATCTGGTGGTGGTGTCGGTAAGATCCCGCAAAGAGCAGCGGGCACTGGTGTGGGTGGTGGTGGGCACGGCCGCGGTGCTGGGCGTGATCGGGCTGCTGGAACGCTATGATGTCCTGACCTTTACCTGGTGGGATTATTCCGGGGAAGTGGGAAAAAATCACGGCAGCACGCGGCTGTCCGGTGTGTATGTCAATGCCAACCACATGGCCGGATTCCTGGAGATGGCCATTCCCATGATGCTGGGGATGTTCCTGACCCGGTCCAGAGAGCCTGAGGCCCGCATCGGCATGATCGCATTGGCGCTGTTTCTGATTGTGTGCCAGGCCCTGACCCTGTCCCGGGGCGGGTGGACCGGCACGGCTGTGGCCCTGGTGTTCATGGCCCTGGTCTTGCTGTTCAAAAAAGGATTTGTACACAAGCGGCTGGTGGGGACCCTGCTGGGCGGTGTGGTGGTGACCGCGTTGATCGTTATGGCCAGCACACCCGTGGTGGAGCGCATCGCCACCCTGACCCAGGGAGAGATCGAGGACAGCCTCACGGGTCGTCACACCTACTGGGCCGGCACCCGGGCCATGTTTGCGGACAATCTGGCTGCCGGCACGGGGCCGGGAACCTTTTCCGTGGCGTTTTCGCCCTACCAGGTACCGGGGCTGGCAGTGCTCCCCAGATACGCCCACAGCGACTTTCTCCAGTTTCCGGCTGAAACCGGGATCCTGGCCATCCCCGTGATGCTGTGGATCGTGTACTGGTTCTTCCGAATCGGATTCAACCGCCTCAAAAGCCGCAGCCGCCAGACCCAGGGCATCACCCTGGGCGCCATGGCCGCACTGGTGGCCCTCCTCATCCACAGCTACTCCGACGGCAACCTCCAGATCCCCGCCAACGCCCTCCTTTTCATCGCCATCTCCGGCGCCGGCCTCCGCTCCTTCCGCTAAAAAGCCGGGGGTCAGGCCTGCGTTATTGTAGTTTTTGCCACGTCATGTATAAATGGCGGGAATCGGATTATATGAAACAATTAAAAAAGATGTCTGCATAAATGCCGCCTGTAATGGAAATGATCAGAATAATTTTAGCAACAATAATAGGATTTGGCCTCGCCATATATACGATATGGACATCTCTTCGCGGCAAGGCTTCAAAATATGCATTTGGAGGGGCTGTTCACGCCTTAATGGGAAATGACCAATATGCCGATATCCGGTATAAAAAGGCGCTTGAATTTGATCCGATGCATTTTGAAGCTTTGTATTACATGGCAAGAAGACATGCCGGCCAGAGGGAATTTTCCCAGTCGGTCTCATTTTATGAAAAATGCCTGAGGCAGCGGCCCGATGATCCCAATATCCTGTTCAAGCTTGGCGCTGTTTTCTATGATATGAACCACATCGAAGCGGCGGTTGACCTCTGGAAAAAGTTCATTGAAAAATCCGGAAATGAACCGAACATACGTATGGTAAAAGGGTTGCTTGAAAAGATAGAGAAAGGAGAGCAAGAGATTCTTTCAGCTCCGGAATTTCTGAATAATTTTACATGGCATGAAGAGGGGTTTGGCGAATCCTGCAGAATTGTCATATTTTTAATCGCCTTTGCAGTTGAGTTTTTCTTGCTTTTCACTTTCTTGATATAGCGTGTCCCTCCCTCCCTCCCTCCCTCCTTCCTTCCTTTCTTTTAAGCCCTCTGTAAAATCCCGCAGTTTTTCACAAAACCTTTCCAAATACCGATTTCAAACTTGAGCCGAGATCGGTCAATGCCCCTCCCTCCTCCCCCCACACTCCTCACTCCCCCCGATCCTCAAGGTCGGCTTCAACCGCCGCTTCTCCCCCCATGCCGCATTCCTCAGTTTTAAGGGTCTGACCCTGGTAAGTAATTGTTTTTACAGCTAATGATGCTTGAAATAAGGGCTGAAATGGCCTTAAAGTGAGCTTTTTGATGCTAAAAAGGGGTTTTTAAGCTTTGTCTTCGGAATATAACCATGCCACGTAGGAAAAGAATCCATATTCCGGGCTTTAGCAAGGAACCATTTGGGTTGCGAAAAATGTTTGCCAAGGGTATTATAGAGTCATGGGTTTAAAGAAACAAGTGGGGTGTTTATGACATTAAAAGAGGTCATGGAATCAGCCAGGGTACTGACAGCGCGTGAAAAGGCATTTATGGCACATTGTTTGATTTCTTCGCTGGAAACACAGCATGATGAGGATGTAGACAATGCGTGGAAAGAACTGGCTGAGAGACGGTGTGATGAACTGCTTTCCGGGAAGATCTCCGGAATGTCATGGGAAGAAATAAAAACGCAAATCAGGCCATAGCCATGCAGCGTCTGGTGTTTCATCCAGCCCTGTCTTCTGAGATTAAAGCGTCTTATGACTGGTGAAAAGCCGGGGTCAGGCCTGCGTTATTGTAGTTATAGGGAGTTTTAAGTTTTAAGTGTTAAGTTTTAAGATGTTGTGTTGGTTGCGGTGGGTATAGAGTTTGGGGTGTTTTTCGGTTGGCTGCATTCCCAGTGGCATGCAGAAAAAATTCAGACTGGATGTTCTTGACTGTCAGTATTAAACACTATAGTATGAAATAAATTATAATTTTACATGTTATAGTATGGAAAAAATATTAATATCCCATAACCGCCATTGGGAAACTCCCTATAGAGGTCTGTACCCGAGACAGGTGTTCCAAAAACTGGTCAGGCAGCTTTCAGCAAGGCATATCCAGGTATTGCAGGGGATCCGGAGAAGCGGCAAGTCCACGGTGTTCAAGCTGATGATCAATCACCTTGGGGCATTGCACGACCCCATGGAAATTTTGTACCTGAACCTTGAGGACCCTTTTTTCATCCAGTTCAGCCAGTCCCCTGAAAAACTCTACGACGTCATCGATACGGCCCGAAAATTGACGGGGAAAAAAGTCCGATACCTTTTTCTGGATGAAGTCCAGGCCATCGGCGGATGGGAAAAATATGTAAAAACCGTGTATGACAATGAGATGTTTGAAAAAATATTCATCACCGGGTCGAACGCCTCTTTGCTCAGCGGAGAATTTGCCACCCTGCTCACGGGCAGGTATCTTTCCGGTATGGTGTATCCTTTGAGTTTTTCAGAGGTGATGGCCATCAAAAACATCACGTCCCATATCCAGATGGTGCGGCGGAAGGCGGATGTGCTTGCCGTGGTGGATGACATGCTCAGATACGGGTCGTTTGCGGAAGTGTATGACAGCGATGATCAAGACCTGAAAAGGGACATCGTTTCCATGTATTACGATTCCATACTGCTCAAGGACTGCGTGTCGAACAATCATGTCCGGGATATCAAAAGCTTCAGGGAGTTGAGCTATTATCTGATTTCAAACATCACTGCGACCTATTCCTACAACTCTCTGGGCAAGGCCGTGGGCATCCATGATAAAAGTGCCAGGGAATTTGTCGCCTATCTGCAACAGGCATATCTGCTGTTTGAACTCAGACTTTTTTCCTGGTCTGTCAAAGAACAGCAGAACAACCGGAAAAAGCCCTATGTGATAGACAACGGCTTTATCAACCTGTCTTTTGCCTTTTCGCCAAACAGCGGCAGGCTGCTTGAAAACCTGGTATTCAGTGAATTGTGCAAGGCCAGCAAAGAAATCTATTTTTACAACAAAGGGTTTGAGTGTGATTTTATCATTAAAAATCCAGATCACTCCCTGGCAGCGATCCAGGTTTGTCATGAGCTGACGGACCAGAACGAAAAGCGGGAAGTGGGCGGCCTGAAAAAATTCGACGCCCAATACCCGGTTGTTTCAAAAACGATCATCACCTATGACCAGGAAACCACCGTGGACGGGATAGATGTGGTGCCGTTTTGGAAATTTTTTGGGGAATGATATCTTTTCGCAAATCGGTACGGGCGGCGGTGATCGTTGGGGTGCTGTTTTTTGTGTTCGATGCAGTGGTTTTTCATGTGCTCAAGGGCGGGATGGACCGGTATTACGAGCTGGACAAGGCGGCAAAGATTGTGAGCGTGGGGCATTCCCATTCGGTTCTGGGGATCGATGCGCAGCAGATGGAGGCGGCCCTGGGGGTGAAGGTGTCCAAATATGCCACGGCCGGGGCCAATACCCTGGACCGGTGGTGGATGGTCCGGCATTTTATCGGGCGGCAGCCGGATGTGGAGGTGGTGGTCTATGACGTGGATCCGCGGCTGTTTGATTCCGAGGGGCTCAGTTCCGCGTCCTATACCCTGTTTCTGCCGTATATGGATGATCCGGTGATGCAAAAGTACATGAAACAGGAGGCTGCCTGGCAGGAATATTATGCCGGGCGGGTGGTCCGCACCTCGCGGTTCCGGGACCAGACTCTGAATATCGCGTTGCGGGGACTGCTGGGAAAAATCGAGAACAAAAAATCCTCAACCATGAGGCTGGAAAATTACCAGGGGTTTCTGGAACGGGAGCAGGAGCGTAAAATCCGGATCAATCCGGCTGCGGTGCAATGTTTTCAGGACACTGTGCAGTTTCTCACGGACCGGGGCAAAACCGTGGTCCTGGTGTTCATCCCCGTGGCAGACCTGCTCAACGCCATCGACCCGGCGGCCCAGGCAAAGGTGGTACAGATGTTTTCCGACCTGGCCGACACCAACGAAAAGGTGGTCTTCCTGGATTACAACAAAGACTACCACACCCGCCACGAACTGTTCTACGATCTGCGCCACCTCAACGCCGACGGCAACGCCCTCATCACCAACCGCCTCATTCAAGATTTAATCCCCTACTTAAAACTTAACACTTAAAACTTAACACTCATGACCCCAGAATTGATTCTTGGTTACCCCATATCCACGCTTCCTAAAGACGAAAGCATCCGCCAGATCCGGAATTGGCTTGAAACGGAAGGCAACGAAAAAGTATTCGTGTGCGCCAACCCCCATTCCCTGGTGATAGCGGATGCGGACCCGGAGTTTCGGGCCGCGATTCATGGGGCCGACCTGGTGACGCCGGACGGGGCCGGGATTGTGCTGGCATCCAGGCTCCGGCGCGGGCGGATCCGGGAGCGGGTCACGGGCAGCGATATTTTCTACGGGCTGAGCCGGGCTGTGGACCAGGGCGTTGCCGGGCGGCCGTGCCGGTATTTTTTCCTGGGGTCCACACCGGAGACACTGGGAAAGATCGAAAAAAAACTGGCAGTCGATTATCCGGGGATCGCGTTTGCCGGGGCGTATTCGCCGCCGTTCAAGGAAGTGTTCAGCGAGGCGGACAGCCGGAAGATGGTGGATGCGGTGAATGCGGCCAAGCCGGATGTGCTGTGGGTGGGGATGACCGCACCCAAGCAGGAAAAATGGATCCACCAGCACCGGGACCGGCTGGATGTACGATTTATCGGGGCTGTGGGCGCCGTGTTCGACTTTTACACCGGCCGGGTGAAGCGTTCCTCACCCGTGTTCCAGAAGCTGGGCCTGGAATGGCTGCCACGGTTGATCCAGGAGCCCCGGCGCCTGTTTTATCCTATATAGCGGGGTCTGACCCCGGTAAGTCTCTGTTTTTAAATAAGATATTGTCTAAAACAAGACCCAAAAACGTCTTAGCGCGCACTTTTTGATGCCAAAAAGAGCAGTTTAAGCTAAGTCGGCAGCGTTTAAATCAGCAACGGAGTCACCCTGCTTTATTGTAGTTATTGACACGTCAGGTATTTAAAATATGCAATCCATATCCTCTTTGACATATCCGGGAATCCTGCGAAGGGCAAGCCGGGGCCGTCCTCCGCACCACCCCCATCCCCAGATCCTGATCCCACCTCTCTCTCCTCCCAATCCCCAATACCTACCAACCAAGAACCCCCTACCCAACACCCATCATCCAAAACATCCCATTGAATTTGCTATTTGTTAAAAACCGATTTATACAGAAAAAGGACTCGGGGCCTGCTTTATTGTAGTTATTAGGGGGTAAAGTATGGTCATTGGCATAGTCTGTGACCGCAATGGGTATTTATAGATTGACTTTCCATGTGTGCTGCATATACTGAAAACTATGATATGGTTGAAATCCCGGATAGGATAATATTCGGAATGATTGAAACCTCGAAAGAGAAAGGCAGGAAAATAAGATGCCGAAATTAAGAGAGATCGATATTGATTACGATCAGATACGCGAGTTGGTTTGCCAACTGGCTTTTAGCAAAAAAATGTCCCTGATAAGGGAAATCGTTAAAGATAAAAGATATCAGGAAGATTTTTATGCTTTCACAGAGTCATTGGCCAAAAAATACAATATCCCCGAGATGAACGAACAGGAATTGGATGTATTCCTCCATGGTTAGTCAAAGATTTTGACAATGGTTTGAGGGGATATAACCGCAATGATCCATAGAATTGTTATTGATACCAATATTTATATATCAGCGATTTTTTGGGGTGGCAAACCTCGTGAGGTGGTTGATTTAGGTGTAGCGGGGTCTGACCCTGGTAAGTTGTTGTTTTTACGCCCAATAATGCTTAAAATAAGGGATGAAATGGGCTTAGAGTGTGCTTTTGGGGGGCAAAAAGCGGCTTTTAAGAATTAGTGCGATTCTTATTTTCACGAAAAAAGTACGAGTTTTTAAAAAATATTCACGTTTTTATATATGTGTTTCTTGCATTTTATCACAAAAAATGATACGAGTTTCCCATGAAAAGAGACATCTATAAACAATTGGTTTCATGGAAATTATCGTCGTCAAGAAAGCCTCTCGTACTTAAGGGGGCGCGGCAGGTTGGCAAAACATATATCCTTAAGGAATTTGGGAAAGGGGAGTATGACAATGTCGCTTATTTTAATTTTGAAGAAGACCCGGATCTGAACGAAATTTTTTCAGGAAGGCTGTCACCTCTCATGGCCGTTGTAAAAATGCAGCCAGAGCATCGGTGTGAAACTGTATAGATATTCTTCCGTGAATTTTCTTCAAAAAAAGACATTTTAAATCCATATTCTTCCATTTTCTTGGCTTCAGCCAAATATTTTTCTTTCCATAAAAGTTGTATTCATCAATAGTTACCTTAACCTGGAGGTGACTGTGGATGAATCGAATTAAAAAGAGAAAGTGCCGTCATTGCAGACGGTTGTTTGTGCCTGATCCCCGGAATCAGAACCGGCAGCACTATTGTTCAAGGCTTTTGTGCAGAAAAGCCAGCAAAACGGCCAGCCAGAAAAGATGGCTGAATAAACCGGAAAACAGGGATTACTATAAAGGCCCTGAAAACGTGGAACGGGTCCGGGCATGGAGAAAGAAAAATCCCGGGTACTGGAAGTGTGCCGTATCCCAAACAGCGTTACAAGATTCCTTAATCACGCAACCAGTTGAAAACAAAGAATATAATGATCAAATTAATGCGGATGCGTTACAAGATCTCTTATTGTCACAACCACCTGTTATCATAGGATTAATCTCCAATTTCATCGGATCACCGTTACAAGATGACATCGCCGACACCCTTCTTGCCATGCAACAATCCGGGCAGGACATTTTATGTCTGAAACCCCGAAAAAAAGGAGGAGCACGTGATTGTCAAATCCCCGATTTTAAAACAGCGTATCCGCAAGGTGCCCAAAAGCTTCAGCTGGGTCGATCACCGGCTGGTCAGGGACCGGCATATTGAAAATCTGAACCACAGCCAGGCGGCTTTATACCTGTTCCTGGTATGTGTGGCCGATGACAAGGGGTTAAGCTATTACGGCGACCCGGCTCTCATGAAAAATCTGAGCATGGATCAGGCCACCCTGGATCAGGCAAGGTCCGGCCTGATCAGAAAAAGCCTGATTGCATGGCAGAAACCGGTTTATCAGGTATTGTCCCTTGAACCGAGATGCCGAGACAACCGTTCAAGGTCAATGATGAGCCTGAAAGACATCCTGGGAGGTGCAAATGATTGATTATGAAACCTATGTCCGGATCAGGACCTTATTTACCCGGGATGGACTCAATTACAGTCAGATTGCCGAGGAACTTGCGCTGGATCACCGGACAGTTGCCCGGTGGGCCAATGAAAAACAGTATCTGCCCAGACGATCGGCCAGAAAAGCCAGCAAACTGGACCCTTTTAAAAACGATATCGTACGGATGCTTGAAAAGCATTCTTATACTGGAAGACAGGTGTTCCAGCGCATACAGGAGAATGGTTTTGACGGCGGCATCACCATTGTGAACGATTATGTGCGTAAAATCCGGCCGCCCCGGGTAACGCCGTATCTAAAACTGGTGTTTGCTCCCGGCGAGTGCGCCCAGGTGGACTGGGGCAGCTTTGGCAATGTGCGGGTGGGGTCCACCAGCAGAAGGTTGAGTTTTTTTGTCATGGTGTTGTGCCACAGCCGCATGATGTATGTGGAATTCACCGTGTCCCAGACCATGGAGCACTTTTTGGGATGCCATCAGAATGCCTTTCATTTTTTTGGCTGTGTGCCTCAGAAGATCATGGTGGACAATCTCAAATCAGCGGTACTGAAAAGAGGCATCGGCAAGGAACCGGTCTTCAATCCCCGGTATATGGACTTTGCCAACCATTACGGGTTTAAAATTGTTCCCTGTAATGTGGGAAAAGGCAATGAAAAAGGCATTGTTGAAAATGCCGTCGGATATGTCAAAAAGAACCTGCTCAATGGTTTGGATATCTCTGATTTTAAAATCATGAAACCGCTTGTTCGGCACTGGCTTGATACGGTGGCCAATGTCCGGAACCACGGAGAAACCGGCCAAAGACCTGTGGATATGTTCACAGAAGAAAAAGTAAGTCTTCAACCGCTGCCGGTGGAACCGTATGATATTGGTACGGTCAGTCAGGCCCGGGCGAACCGTCAGTTCAGGGTGACCATCGATACCAATCGATACAGTGTGCCGGCCCAGCTGGCCGGAGTCAGGCTGACAGTAAAACTGTATCCCGACCGGTTGTGTTTTTACCACGACAACAAGCTGGTGGCCCGGCATGTCAGGAGCTATGACCGCCGCTGCGATTATGAACATCCGGATCATCCCAAGGTGCTTCTGGCTCAACGGAGAAAAGCCAGGGATCAGAAGATATTCATGCGTTTCTTAAGTCTGTCTGACAAATCTCAGGAGTACTACCGGCAGATGGAACAGCGCCGGATGAATCCGTTCCACCATATCCGCCAGATCGTTGCCCTGTCCGAAATTTACTCTTCAGAACAGGTAAAACGGGCTATCGATGATGCCCTTCATTTTAAAGCCTTTTCCTGCGATTATATCGCCAACCTTCTGGAGCAGCGGTCCCGGCAGGTGGAAGAACCGGGTGCGCTTCACCTGACCCGGAACAGCGACCTTCTGGATTTAACCATCCAGCAACCGGATCTGTCCATTTACGATTTAGGGGGTGACAAATGAAAGATATCACTGATTTTCTGTCATATCTGAAACTGCCCTTTATCCGTGAAAACTATGAAGTCATGGGAAAAACGGCAGCCCGCAACCAGTGGGACCATATTCAATACTTATCGGAACTGGTGGAACAGGAGTCCAACCTGCGCCGGGACCGGTCTATCCAGCGTCGGATCAAACAGGCACGGTTCCCGGTCATCAAAACCATGGATCAGTTTGACTGGTCCTGGCCGAAAAAGATCAACCAGGCCCAGGTAAAGAATCTGTTCCGCCTCAAGTGTATCGAGGAAAAAAGCAACATCGTCCTTATCGGTTCCGTGGGCGTGGGAAAAAGCCATATTGCCACCGCTCTTGGTTATCAGGCCTGCCTGAAAAATCATACGGTCCTGTTTGCCTCAGCTATTGATGCGGTGAACAATCTGATCGCCGCCCAGCATACGGGGCGTTTGAAACAGGAGCTGAAAACGTATCTCAAGCCTTCTTTGCTGATCATGGACGAACTGGGGTACTTGCCCATTGATAAAAACGGTGCCGATCTGTTGTTCCAGATCATCAGTGAAAGATATGAACGGGGAGCCATTGTGATCACCACAAACCGGGTGTTCAAGGAGTGGCCGGAAATCTTCAACAATGACAGTACGCTGACCTCCGCTTTACTGGATCGCCTTCTACACCATACAGAAGCGGTTGTAATCGAGGGTGACAGCTATAGAATGAGGAAAACAGCGAAAGAATAAACGGGAAAGGGTCGGCCAGCAATTCTGCCTGGCCGGCCTATTTTTACTATACATTTTCAAACCGGTCATCTGATGACATTTTCACACCGGCGCTGACATCACCTGAAAAAATAATTGATATGCTTTCAATTTATCACGGGTCACGCATATCATCTGATCACACACTCATTATATTTGATGAAATTCAAAGCTCGCCTGAGACACTTACCAGCTTGAAATATTTTTGTGAGGATGCCCCGGAATATCATATTGCCACGGCAGGTTCCCTGCTGGGCGTAAAAGTGGGTCAATCTGCCCCATTTCCCGTGGGGAAAGTTAATTTTCTTGATATGTACCCCATGTCATTCAGTGAATTTCTTGATGCTGTCGGGAAAAACCAGTTACGGCTGTTTATTGATGATAAAACCGATTTTAACCCTGTCCCGAAAAGCTTTCATGCCGAGCTTACAGATTTATTGAAAATGTATTATTTTGTCGGCGGCATGCCTGAAGCGGTAAGGCAATATGCTGAGAATAAGGATTTGAATAAGGTGCGAAATATTCAAGATGAGGTTCTATCGGCTTATACAATCGATTTTTCCAAATATACAACCAGGTCTGAGGCTATCCGGCTTTCCAATATATGGGCAAGTATTCCCGGACAACTGGCCAGGGAAAATAAAAAATTTACCTTTGCTCAAATTGAAAAAAATGCCCGGGCAAGGGAGTATAATGAATCGATTCAATGGCTGGTTGATGCAGGGCTGGTGACCAAAGTAAATAACATCAAGACTGCAAAACTGCCTCTTTCCGGATATCAGGATAATAAGTTCAAACTCTATCTTCTTGATACGGGCCTGCTGGGCGCCATGATCAATGTTCCGCAAAAGGCCATCATTGAAGGCGATCGTTTGTTCAGTGAATATAATGGCGCGTTTGTTGAAAATTATGTGGCGCAGGAGTTTGTCGTCCATGGCCGGAAAGATTTATATTATTGGTCAAGTAAAAACACAGCAGAAGTTGATTTTGTTGTTGCCTTGGAAAATCAGATTTTACCCCTTGAGGTGAAAGCAGGAATAAGCAGGCAGAAAAAGAGTTTGCGTGTTTATGGAGAAAAATTCAACCCTCCTGTATTGTCACGCTCAACTCTGATGAATTTTAAAGAGGATGGCAAAATCAGAAATTATCCTCTTTATGCGGTGTATAAATTCAGCAAGCTCGGGGTCAGGCCTGCGTTATTGTAGTTATTTTGAGTTTTAAGTTTTAAGTGTTAAGTTTTAAGTAAAAAAGGCCGGGGTCACCTGTGGCATTGTCGGTATTGGGGGGTAAAGTAGAATGAACATGCAGTCCATATCTTTTCCTGCATATCCTGACATCCTGCGGTGGGGGAGCCGGGGACTGCTGGTCTGCTGGTGGTTCTGATGCGAAAGAATAGCCTGGATGAATCGCCCCAGCGCACCAACAAAAATTTTACTTGCGTTTTTTGTTGAGATGGATAATATTTACCCTACTTATAAATATATAGGGACTTTATTATCCATGAATGAAAAGAAAAATAAACCCAGCGCTTGTGAAAAGGCCAGACAGATCATTCGCGAAGGCGGAGGGATGATTAAAACATCTGAGGCGATTCAGGCCGGAATACATCCCAGAACGCTTTATCAGCTGCGGGATATGGGAGACCTTGAGCAACTCTCCAGAGGGATTTACCGACTGGCGGAGATTGAAACCGTTTCAAACCCCGACTTTGTTATTGTTGCCACCAGAATTCCCATTTCGGTCATCTGCCTGATATCCGCACTGTCCTTCCATGAAATTACCACACAGATTCCCCACGAAGTTTCTGTGGCAATACCAAAGGATAGCAAGCCTCCTGTGATCAACTATCCACCTATGCAATTTCATAAATTTTCTGCAGGATCCTTTCGGGCAGGCGTTGAGAGCCATCAAATCGATGGCGTTAACATCAAGGTTTACAGTCCGGAAAAAACACTGGCAGACTGCTTTAAGTTTCGGAATAAAATTGGAATGGATGTCGTGCTTGAGGCGTTGAAGCTCTATAAAAGCAGAATGAAATTCGATCATAAAAAGATATTGGAGTACGCCAGGATCTGTCGCGTGGATAAAATTGTGCTCCCCTATTTGGAAGCCAATATATGACATCACACCAAAACATATCTGCTTCGGTAAAACAACGTCTCCTATGGATATCGACATGCTTGGCAAGACAGGGAATGAAGAGGCAAATATCATCGTACAAATTTGTGATATCCTCGCTGTTGAAGTTGATCCTGATGGACTGGCTTTTGATTCGGAATCGATCCGGACTGAACGAATAACCGAAGATGCCGACTACGAAGGAGTCAGAGTAAGATTTAGCGGTTTCTTAGGAACAGTCAGAATCAGCATGCAAATAGATATTGGTTTCGGAGACATAGTCTATCCGGAACCTTAAAAGGCAGATCTGCCATGTATGTTGGATTTCCCGGCACCATCTTTACTATGTTACAGCCGGGAAAGTGCCATTGCCGAAAAATTTGAGGCAATGGTAAAGCTTGGTCACCTGAACAGCCGAATGAAGGATTTTTATGATATTTGGCTGTTATCACGTCAGTTCCGATTTGAACTCAGCAAGCTTGCAGAGGCTGTAAGGCTTACATTTAAACAGCGCAAGACAGAATTAAACTATCCTATCGAGGCTTTTTCATCAGATTTTATATCGTCACGCCTAAGCATGTGGGCCGTCTTCCATAAACGCTTGAAGCAGGATCATGTTCCTGCTTCCGCACGGTGTGGGTGATGATCACCGGCTCCGGCAGGTAAAAAAAGCGGGGTCAGGCCTGCGTTATTGTAGTTATTGGGAGTTTTAAGTTTTAAGATAATATGAGAAGGCTGATCCCTCCGACGAGCTGTGATATAATCACGCTCAATTTTTAACGCAGTCACCCAAAGGGCTGCAAAGATTGAGGAGGGACCAGCCATGAAAAATACTATCACAATTGGAATCGATTTGGGAGACAAATTTCACATAGCAGTGGTATTTGACGGTGAGGGCAACGAACTGGAGACTGCCCGGGTGACCAATACAAAGGCCGGTGTCAGCAAATTTTTTCAGCCGTACAAAAATGCCAGGGTGGCCATGGAGGCGGGTACTCATTCTCCGTGGATCAGTCGCTTGCTGATTGAAATGGGGTTGACCGTTTATGTAGGCAATCCCCGCAAATTAAGATTCATCTGGGACAGTGTTGATAAATCCGATGCCCGTGATGCCCGGGTATTGGGTATGGTCTGCCGGATCGAACCCCGGTTTTTACATCCGTTGCAACACCGCAATAGCCAGGCACAAGCGGATCTGGCATCAATCAAGTCCCGTGATATGCTGGTCAAGAGCCGCACCCAGCTAATCAACCATGTCCGAGGGCTTGTCAAGGCTAATGGAGAGCGTTTGCCCAAATGCAGTTCAGAAAGCTTTGCCAAAAAATGTGAACCCCTTGTGCCGCCTGAGCTTCGATCTGCCTTGGAATCCGTGTTTAAAACCATCTTCCATTTGAATGAACGGATAAAGGAGCTTGACCGTCATATTGAGCACCTGAGCATGGAACGGTACCCGGAAACACAATATTTGCGTCAGGTAGCCGGTATCGGTCCGATCACCGCACTGTGCTTTGTCTTAACCCTTGAAGATCCTGCACGCTTTGCCAAAAGCCGTCAGGTAGGACCATTTTTAGGGCTGACACCCCGGCGGGATCAATCCGGAGATACAGACAAACAGCTTCCCATTACCAAAGCAGGAAATTCTTATATGCGCCAGCTGCTGGTGGGCAGCGCCCAGTATATTATGGGACCGTTCGGACCGGAGAGTAATCTGCGCCTGCATGGTCTGTCGATTGCCGCACGAGGAGGCAAAAACGCCAAGAAACGGGCGGTGGTGGCAGTGGCCAGGAAACTGGCGGTGCTGCTGCATCGACTGTGGGTGACCAAAGATAATTATCAACCATTTTATGGCATGAACAAAAAAGCGGCCTGAAGATGAATAGTTCCAGATTTAACAAAGGGTTCAATAGCTGAAACATGAATATTTTAAAGGAAGATAACCCGATTTTAAGGGGGCCAGCCCCCAGGAGACTGCGCCTAAAACTATGCAATAGTCAGTTGCCGCTGATAGTCTACGATTGCGTTGTTAAGATAGCAGCTCCTGCCCACGGATATTAACATGCACCGGGGCAAATGGCAGCCCCACAAAAGAGTGCGGATGGAAGCGTGACGGTCGAGACTCGTTGGATGGAGGGAAAAGGACAATTCGTGAACGAATTTGCTCTTGACATAAGCCTTCTCATGGAAGATGATTTTACTTGATACACATGCGGCTGTCTGGATGGCTTCCGACCAGACCAAGCTGTCTGTGGATGCGAAAAAAGCATTATCCGTTCGTTTGCCCGAAATTCACAACGATCCGTTTGACAGAATCCTCATTGCCATGTGTCAGGCCAATGAATGGACCTTGTTATCCAAAGACAGTGTGATCGCCAAATATCCTGATATCCGTGTTGTCTGGTAGGAAAAAATGGGGTCATGATGGGGTCAGGCCTGACCCCGTAAGCTGATGAAAAATCCTGCTTTTTTGATTGTTTGCGTGATGATCGCGGCTGCGCCGTTGTTCCGGGGATCGGTGCATGCCTGGGCACAGACGGTGATCCAGGCCATGGTGGCCCTGGGCGGGATTGTGCTGGTGCTCGAAGCGATGCGGTCAAGGGGGGGCGGAAGCAGTCATCCCGGAGATCGTCGTTGAAAGGGTTCGCCCACAAGCGGCTGGTGGGATATCTGCTGGCCGGTATCGTGGTGACGGCCGCGATTGTGATGGCCTCCACCCCCTTGGTACAACGTATCATGACCCTGACCCAGGGGGACATGGAAGACAACATCACCCACCGGCTCAATCTCTGGGAAGGCACCCGGCACATGATCGCGGACAACCCGGCCGCCGGCACGGGCCCGGGAACCTTTGAAACAGCGTATCCCCCATACCAGCAGCCCGGCTACACAGTCCTGGCCAGATACGCCCACAATGATTATCTCCAGTTCACCGCCGAAGCCGGCCTCCGCTCCTTCCGCTGAAAAGCCGGGGCCAACCGGCAGATCTTCCATAAATACATACACCTTGACTGAAAAAGCAGAACCGGATAAAATTTCATCATGGCAGAAAAGGAAAGTACCATAAAAGTGATTACCTTCCATGACAAGTTGATCCGGGAAATTTATGATGAAACTTCCTGAAAACACATTAATTGCCAGTGAGAAACTGACACACTATTTGCTGACTTCAAAGAAACGGAATGATAAATCGCAATGGCTTTCCAAAGCAGGCTATACCCATGAAAATTGGCGGGTATTGAAAAACGATTTAAAAAAGCTGATACGATCAACCGAAGCGATGCCAATTGAGAATTCGGAATATGGTCAGATTTACGAAATCAGAGGTGAAATAAGCGGCCCTAACGGAAACAGTCTGGATGTATGTACAATCTGGATGACTGAGTTTGCGACAGGCATCACAAAGTTTATCACCATGTATCCTGACAAAAGGAGATAAGCAATGAAACCTGTATTATTCGAAGAAGTTGTGTTGGCAAAAGATTTTCCTGATAAAAAATTAAAAAAGGGTGATATTGCTACTGTTGTCGAGCATCATCCTGTTTCCGATGGTGAAGATGGCTATACCTTGGAAGTTTTTAATGCACTTGGGGATACCATAACCGTCATAACAGTAGCTGAATCGGCAATTGACCCGTTGACTGAAAATGATGTGTTAACGGTCCGTTCAATGGTTGCAGCCTGAAAACATTTTTGGACCGTGAGTTTTGGGGGCCTGACCCTGCGTCCTGTTCATCCCCCTGATGCTGTGGCTGCTGTTTGCTGTCCTCGCCGGGGCCGTCCTCCGCACCACCCCCATCCGGCCCTGGTCCTGTTTCTGGTCCGGTCCAGGCCCGTGGAATAGACGTGGGGTCAGGCCTGCGTTATTGTAGTTGTTTTGAGTTTTAAGTGTTAAGTGTTAAGTTTTAAGTGATCGTCGGCATAGTCTGTGACCGCAATGGGTAAGTGATTATCATACATTAGCAAGGCACGAGATGTTTCATGAATTATGCCTTTTTTGCGATTACCTGAGAACTTCAACTGAATATTGGCTGAATCTGGTGTCATGCGTTACAACAGGAAGACGGTTTAAAATGGCAGTGGCGATAATGATCCTGTCGGCCGGATCTTTGTGAACAGGCGGGAGTGAGGCTGAAAATAATGCAATTTTACCGGTTACCGGTATTTCAACAAGGTCGTGGATTGAAAGGACTTTTTCATACCATTTTTCCACATCCATGGGCAGTTCGAGTTTTTTTACAGCTGCTTTGTATCCGACTTCCAACGCGGTTGCGGCACTTACATAGACAATATCTGTTTGTTCAATTGATTTCAATGTGTCTTGTGAAATCCTGCCGCCTCCGTTTACAAGCCAGATCAATCCACAGGTGTCAAGCATTATTGCAGACATTCAAAGTCTCCGCTCATATCATCGTCAAAAAGCGCCCCGTTTATATCAACATGCAGTTCGGGAGAGCCTTTTAACCGGTTTTTGGCCTTGTGTGCGACTATTTCAGCAACGGGTTTTCCATTGCGGCATATCAGATAAGATGTGTTTTTTGTTTCAATATCGGATATCAGTTTGGAAAGTTTGTTCTTGGCATCAAAAATATTTATCACTTCCATTTGGATACCTCTCTTTGGTCGGATGTTATTGGATATTATTAAAGGTTAGCTTATCTGGCTTAACCATGATTGTCAACTCATTGGCCGGATACATCCCCGGCCCCAGATACAAGAAACCCCCAGGCTTCCTGGTGTCCCTCCTGCCCAAAATCCGAATCTATCAAAAACGACAATAACGCAGGCCTGACCCCCACTTTTTTGAATGAGACTCATACCGTTCAAAGTCCTGAAGACTGGAACAATCCGGCGGGGGCCGCTCTGATGATCCGAAAACTGGGATATTTTGAATACTTGGCCTCGGACAAGTTTTATGGCTGGTTCAAGGACATGACCGACCAGGCCCTGATGGAATGGCACAGCGCCATGCACATCATGCTGCCCCTGGCCACCAAAGAGTGCGGGTTCGGTTCCCTGGCCATATCCAGGGATGTGGTCACCTCCGCCGCATCGAGCAGCTGCGCCGCACGGTCCTGGACACCCTGATCAAGCTCAATCAATAACTAGCGGGGTCAGGGTTGTTTTATTGCCTTTATTGGTAGGCGGAATCGTGGTCGGGGTGCAGGGACAGTATGCGCAGCCATGGCCCGTCACGGTAACCGATGGCCCGGAATCCTCTGCTGATCCGGAACGTATACAAGCGGCGTCCTTCCGGGCCTTTTCGCGATAGAATGGCTTCCCATTTGAGCCCCTGGTCTGAATAGACCTGGGGCCAGGTCATGCGTGTGATCTTTTTTAGGGTATTCAGGATATTGCGCTGGTCGGTTTTAATGAGATCAAACAGTGCCTTTTGAAATACCGGGTTGTTGAGGTCCAGCCGTATGGGGGTCGCCGCATTCCCTGCTGTCATTTGATCCGGGCCTTCAGATTTTCCAGATCGGTTTCTTCGGGAGGATTGTTTTCTGCCCAGTCAATGGCCTTGTCCAGTTCCTGTTGAACCTGGCTGTGATGGATCCATTTTTCATTGTCGGGAATGAAACGTCCCACCTTGAGAAGCCAGACGCCCTTGTCCATTTCGGTCAACAGCACGCTCTGGCCGGCAAATTTTTTACCAAGCGTGATCTGGCCGCTGCTGCCCACTGTCTTGATGATATCCATGGTGTTTCTCCTGTATTGTTAATGCATGATTTCATGATAACATGATTTTGGGGAATGTCAAAGGGGGGTTGAATAGAAAACGCGGGGTCACCCAAAGCGCTGCAAAGATTGAGGAGAGACCAGCCATAAAAAATACTATCACAATTGGAATCGATTTGGGAGACAAATTTCACATAGCAGTGGTATTTGACGGTGAGGGCAACGAACTGGAGACTGCCCAGGTGACCAATACAAGGGCCGGTGTCAGCAAATTTTTTCAGCCGTACAAAAATGCCAGGGTGGCCATGGAAGCGGGTACTCATTCTCCATGGATCAGCCGTCTGCTGGGCGAGATGGGGTTGACCGTCTATGTTGGTAACCCCCGCAAATTAAGATTCATCTGGGACAGTGTTGATAAATCCGATGCCCGTGATGCCCGGATCCTGGGCATGGTCTGCCGGATAGAACCCCGGATGTTACATCCGTTGAAACACCGCAGCAGCCAGGCACAAGCGGACCTGGCATCGATCAAGTCTCGTGATATACTGGTCAAGAGCCGCACCCAGCTGATCAACCATGTCCGAGGGCTTGTCAAGGCCAATGGAGAGCGTTTGCCCAAATGCAGTACCGCCAGCTTTGCCAAGAAATGTGAACCCCTTGTACCCCCTGAGCTTCGATCTGCTCTGGATGCTGTGTTTCAAACGCTCTTTCATTTGAACGAACGGATAAAGGCGCTTGATCTTCAGATTGAGCAGCTGAGTATGGAACGGTATCCGGAAACCCAATATTTACGTCAAGTAGCCGGAGTTGGTCCGATCACCGCGCTGTGCTTTGTGTTGACCATTGAAGATCCCGCATGCTTTGTCAAAAGCCGTCAAGTAGGGCCTTTTTTGGGGCTGACCCCACGACGGGATCAATCCGGAGATACAGACAAACAGCTTCCCATTACCAAGGCAGGAAACACTTATCTGCGCCGGTTACTGGTGGGCAGCGCCCAGTATATTATGGGGCCGTTCGGGCCGGAGAGTAACCTGCGCCTGCATGGGATGTCGATTGCCGCCCGGGGAGGCAAAAACGCCAAGAAACGGGCGGTGGTTGCAGTGGCCAGGAAGCTGGCGGTGCTGATGCATCGACTGTGGGTCACCCAAGACAAATATCAACCGTTTTATGGCATGAACAAAAAAGCGGCATGAAGATGATTATCACCAAATTTAACAAAGGGTTCAATAGCTGAAGCATGAATAATTCAAGGGAAGATAACCCGATTTTAAGGGGGCCAGCCCCCAGGAGACTGCGCCTAACACTATGCAATAGTCAGTTGCCGCTGATAGTCTACGATTGCGTTGTTAAGATAGCAGCTCCTGCCCACGGATATTAACATGCACCGGGGCAAATGGCAGCCCCACAAAAGAGTGCGGATGGAAGCGTGACGGTCGAGACTCGTTGGATGGAGGGAAAAGAACAATTCGTGAACGAATTTGTTCTTGACATAAGCCTTCTCATGGAAGTTTTAAGTAAAAAAAGCCGGGGTCACCTGCGGTATTGTCGTTATTGGGGGGTAAAGTATCGGGTGTTGAGTTGCCGGAATCGGCTGAACCCTGGTTTCTTGGTGTGCATTGACAAGGCTCTTTTTCTGTGTGCATAATTATTGAAAGATATCAGGCAGAAAAAAAGGAAAGTCTGTCCTACATTTAAAAAGGAGATTTGCCATGAAACGTTTGCTGGAAAAGGGATTGTCGCGATGTGTCTGCTGGCTGGCGGTCTGTGGTTTTTTTCTGATTTTTCAGGGAACGGCGGGTGCGGTCGGATCTTTTGCCACATTAAAAGAATTCTCAGGCGAAGTGATGATCAAGAATGCGGAAGAATGGGTGGCACCGGAACCGGGCATGTCTTTGTACTCCGGGGCAAAGATTGTCACAAAAGAGGGATCGGCCCTGGTTCAGTTCAAGGACGGGGCTACCATGACCGTGGATCCGTTTTCCAGTATCCGGGCCATTGATCAGATCCAGGCCACGGAAACAGCGGCATCGGATCAGATGAGAATCCGCAAGATCCGGGTGATGCTGGGGCGGACCAAGTATGAGGAACAGCCCCTTGCCGATCGGCAGACCCGCATTGAAATGCCCATGGCCGTGGCCGCGCTTCGGGGAACGGGGGGCTATTTTGGTGCGGATGAGGGCGGTACCTCCCAGGGCGAACTCTACGAAGGAAACATGGAAACTTCCGGTATTTTTCAGGAACTGGTTCCCCAGATACTGGCCCTGGAAAACGCATTGAATTCACCCACCTGGACGGCATCGCTGAATTCAGCAGACCAGGCGGACAATCCGTTGTCCAATGTTCAGGAAATCCAGGCGGAAATCCGGACTTTTTCCGCCAATCTGGATCCCCAGGTGCAGGCCCAGGTCATGCAGGCACTGGCCGTGATCACGCCGATCCTTCAGGGGATTCAGCAGAAAATTGAAAAAGCGCAAAAAGCGGAAGCCCAGAAAGCGGCGGCCCAGAAAACCGGGTCCGAAGACACCCGGGCTCAGGTGAAGGCGATCAGTGAAAAAACATCCCAGACCGCCGATACCTTTGTAAAGACCACCCAGGAATCCACCAAAGCGGATATCAGCCTGGTGCTGGCAACCATCAAAGGGGACCAGGCCGGCATTGCGCTGGCCCAGGCCGCCAAAGACCAGAATGACCGGGCCGTGGACCTGGCGGGGCAAGCCGTGGATACGGCTGCCACGGCCGTGGAACTGGCCGGCAAAGCCACCACGGACAAACAGCTGGCTGCGGCGGCATCTGTCGCTAATACGGCCGGCAACACGGTGGATGCCCTGGCTGAAACCGTCAAGACAACCAATACTTCGGCCATGATGGTGGCCCGGGACAACCAGGAAGGTGCAGCCAAGATGCAGGGCCTGGCAGCCACAACGGAAAGTACACTGGCTGCCGCTGAAAAATCCACGCAATCGTCACAAAATGCCATTGTGCTGGCCCAAAACGAAGACACGGCAGACGCAGCCGTTCAAGCGGCCAGAACAGCGGAAGATGCCTCCAGTGTCGTCAAAGACGTGGCTCAGAGCCAGAGCGAGGCTGCACAGGCCGTGGCTGACGATGATCCCGGCGCAGACGCCGCCATTGAAAACACCCGGCAGCAGTCGCAAACCATAGACAATGCCATTCAGTCTTTAGATGAAAGCATTGAACAGACCAATACGCTGATGCCGGCGGAAGAACCGGCCGATGAACCGGCTGAAGAAGCAGTGGACGAACCCGAACAAGAAGAAGCGCCTGCAGAAGAACCGGCAGAGGAGACGGAGCCGGAACAACCCCTTCCGCCGGATGAGCAGGAAGATGATACGGACCCGCCCAGCCCCGTGTAAAATGATGGGGTCCGGCTTTCTCTGTGGTCGTTATTTTTCTGTGAAAGTCCAGACCCCGTCCCATTCATCGGTTTCAATAAGCGGGGAACAGGTTTCAGGCGCCTGTATCAGTGTGCGGCACCGGGTGATGAACAATCGGGCGGGCCGGTCTTTTGGCTTTGCACCCAGGACGTCTTCAAAATGGCGGATGGCCGTGCCAAAGTCCTGGTTCCGGTAACAGGCCAGGCCGTTTTCAAAGTGGGAGATCCATGTAAAAACCGGATCTCCCATTTTTTTTTGGCCGATCAGTTCATAAATCGTCACAGGGGCCTGCCGTCCCTTGACCCGGACCCGGTCCAGCTCCCGGCACACAAATGCGCCGTCCAGATGCATCCGGGTCTGTTCCGGAATGATGATCTTTACCCCATAAATTTTGCACAACCCTTCCAGACGGGAGGCCAGGTTCACGTTGTCCCCGATCACAGAATAGTCGAACCGGCGCCGGGAACCCAGGTTTCCCACCACCATCTGCCCGGTGCTCAAGCCCATGCCCAGAGACAGGATCGGGACCCACTGGCGTTCCCATTCCGCCTGAAGCTGTTCCAGGCGTTCAAACATGCGAATGGCGGTCAGGCAGGCTTTTTGCGGATGGCGGGTGTCATCCAGAGGGGCGCCGAAAAACGCCATGATGGCATCGCCCATGTATTTGTCCAGGGTGCCGCCGTTTTCAAGGATCACATCCGTGAGCGTGCCCAGATACCGGTTGAGCAGTTCGATGAGCCCGGAAGGGGACAAAGATTCGGACAAGGTGGTGAAATTGCGGATATCCGCCATGAGAACGGTGAGTTCTTTTTCCTCTCCCCCCAGGGTGAGCTGGTCCGGGTGCCGGATCAGAATATCGATGACGGCCGGGCTTAAGTACCGGGAAAAAGACGTTTTCACCCACCGGTGCTGGCGGATCTCTGCGGCAAAATTGGTGATCAGCAGGGCCGCCACCGTGGTCAGCCCGGCCCCCAGGGGCAGCATCAGGGGCCAGACCAGATCCCGGGTCTGGAACAGGTATTGAACCCCTGCCGCATAGGTTCCCATGAGCACCACCCCGGCTGCCAGAGATGCCATGGGCGTAAACAGCATCATGAACCCTAAGGGCAGCAGGACCAGGACCAGTATGGATCCGGTTTTAACCCAGCGCATGTGCGGAAGAGTCTGCAACAGCCGGTTTTCCAGAATATTGTCCAGCAGGGTGGCCTGAATGAACACACCGGGGATTTCACTGGTCAGAGGGGTGGGCCAGATATCCCCGATGCCCGTGGCCATGGCACCGACGATCACCACCTTGCCCGCCAGCCGGTCCGGCGAAATCGCCCCGTCAATGATGTCTGCAATGGAGACCCGGTCGAATCCGGGATCCAGGCCGTAAAAATTCAGGCGTACATTGCCGTGCCCGTCCGTGGCCAGACGGCGTTCTGAACGGGCGGCATCCGGAACAAGGATCCCTTGATCCGGCAGGTCCGGGTCTGCGGACGGCAAGCGGGGCGTAAGCACCACCCGGCCGTCCCCGGCCCGGACCACGGTGTCCAGATAATGGGCCGCTCCGGCCAGGGCCAGGCAAAGATGGTCTTTGTTCACCAGCCGGACCCGGCGGATGGTGCCGTCACTGTCCGGAAATATGTTGACAAATCCAAGCCCCCGGGCCGCATTTTTCAGGTCCGGAACCGGTTCCAGGAGCCGGGTTTTTTTTGTGGGCACCAGGGACCGGGACGCAGAAAAATCCCGGTCATCCCGGATCCCTTCAAATGCCGTGCCCAGAATCCCGTTCCCGCTCCATGCCAGGGCTTCGGAAAACAAAGCATCATTATCCGATTCGGCCAGGAGCTGATCCATTTCATCGTGAAAAATCTGGTTGGGGAAATCTTGATTTTTCAGTCCCAGCTGGACAAAGCTTTGCTGCAAAGATTCCAGCACGGGCCGGGTCCGGTTTTCTTCGGGTTCGGGAAACAACAGGTCAAACACCACGGTTTGGGCCCCGTAATCCTTGAGCCGCACCAGCAGCTGGGCAAACACGGACCGGGGCCAGGGCCACCGGCCATAGGCCTCAATTCCCCGGGTCTCGATCCCGGCCACCACCACCTGCCCCGTGGGGGGGCGTTCTCCCCGCAGCCTGAACCGCAGGTCCAGCCCTTTCTGTTCCAGAAACGCCACCACGGGCCGGGGCTGATCAAACCATCCCGCCGCCAGAAACAGCGCCAGAATCCCACCGACAATGACCAGATGGCTCGTCCGCAGCTTACTCCGGACTCCCATGGTTATTCAAAAAACGAGGCCGCGTATGCCACATCCTCGGGGCAGAACACGAACAGGCATTTGCCGTCTGCATCTGACACGGATCCATACACATAATTGATGTTGATCTGTTCTTCGCCGAATTTTTTGGCGATTTTGGCAAATTCACCGGGTTTGTTGGTGATATCCACGGCCACCACTTCTTTGGTGTCAAACAGAAAATCGTTTTCCTTTAACAAAGCAACGGCGGCATCCGGGTTTCCCGTGAGCAGGCGGACCAGGGCAAAGTCGGCGGAATCCTTGCGCATGGAGCTGTAGCTGGCTGAAGATGCCAGGCGTTTCAGCGATTTCCCCCGGGCTTCGAACAGGTTCTGGACATAGGCGGACGCATCCTGAATGGTGATGGCGTCGATATTGATGTCAGCCTGTCCAAACAGGTCGGTGAGCCTTGCCAGCTCGCCGGGCACATTTTTCAGAAACAAGGAAATTTCAATTCGGATCATGGCGGTCCCCCTTTGTGGGGGGTCAGGCCTGCGTTACAATAACGCAGGCCTGACCCCGGTTCCGGTTTGGTTAATCGGTTTGCGCGCTTTTGACGCCTAAATCAAATGCTTCCATGTTCAGCGGAATGATTTTGGGTTTGGCGGCAAACTCATTTTTCACACATTCTTTGAGCAGTTCCAGGTCCACCAGGTTGCTTTTGGCGGCAAACGCGCTCAACGCGACAATATTGGCGGCCCGCACGGACCCGGCCTTGATGGCGATATCATTGACCGGCACCACCAGCTGGGTGACGTCCGTGCGCTGACTGGTCACGGGGATCAAAGAGGAATTGATGAAGATGATGCCGCCGGGTTTGACGTCGTTTTCAAACTTTTCCAGGGACGGCCGGTTCATGGCCACCAGGTGGGTGGGGTTTTTGATGATGGGCGATCCGATGAGCCGGTCACTGATCACCACGGTGCAATAGGCCGTGCCGCCGCGCATCTCCGGGCCGTAGGAAGGGATCCAGGCCACAAACGATCCCTGCTTCATGGCGGCATACGCCAGCAGTTTTGCGCTGAGCAGGATGCCCTGGCCACCGAATCCTGCAAATTTTATTTCTGTCTGCATGGGTTTCTCCAAACATATGGGTTAGGGTAGTGAAAGTAAATGGATGCGCCTTTATTCCGGGACTTTGTAATCACCCAGCTCATAATAGGGCAGCAGGGTATCTTCGGCCCATTTCAACGCATCCACAGGGGTCATGCCCCAGTTGGTGGGACAGGTGGAAATCACTTCCACAAAACTGAAACACCGGTTTTCCATTTGATATTGAAACGCCTGTTTAATGGCTTTTTTGGCCTTGTTGACCTGCTGGGGTTTGAGTACGGCCTGGCGGGTGATATATCCCGGGGTGACCAGTTCAGCCAGCAGGTTGGCCATGCGGATGGGCATGCCGGTCTGGGCCGTGTCCCGGCCTAAAGGGGCTGTGGTGGCCCGCTGTCCCGGCATGGTGGTGGGGGCCATCTGGCCGCCGGTCATGCCGTAGATGGCGTTGTTGATGAAAATGGTGGTGAATTTCTCGCCGCGGTTGGCGGCATGGATGATTTCTCCCATGCCGATGGACGCCAGGTCCCCGTCCCCCTGATAGGTGAACACCATCAGATCGGGACGTACCCGTTTGATGCCCGTGGCCATGGCCGGGGCCCGGCCGTGGGCCGCTTCCTGAAAATCACAGTCAAAATAATTGTATGCCAGCACGGCACACCCGACGGGGGCGATGCCCACGGTTTTTTCCTGAATGCCTAAGTCGTCAATGGCTTCCGCCACCAGCCGGTGAACAATGCCGTGGGTGCATCCGGGACAATAATGGGTATGGGTGCCGGAGAGTGCCTTGGGTCGTGAAAATGCTTTTGCCATGGGTGTCTCCTATAACAACGCTTTGATAATTTCGATAATTTTTTCCGGTGACGGAATGTCCCCGCCGCATTCGCCATAAAACTCCACGGGCAGGCGGCCCTTGACACAGCGTTCCACATCCTCCACCATCTGGCCCATGCTCATCTCAATGCTGATGACCGCCTGGCAGCTTTCTTTGCCGGACGCGTCAAACACGGCTTTTTCCGGAAACGGGAACAGGGTTTTGGGCCGCAGCATGGCCACTTCGATCCCTTCTTCCTTGAGCATGTCAATGGCCGTGCGGCACACCCGGCTCATGGTGCCGTAGGACGTGATCAACACCTGGTAGTCCGTGTCGGCATTGACCAGTTCATACTGCACTTCCTCTTTTTTCATCTGCGCGTATTTGGCTTTTAACGCCAGGTTGTTGTCATTGAGGGCCGTGGGATCCAGAAACAATGATTTCACCAAATTGCGTTTTTTGCTTTTCCGGTGGGCCATGCCGTTGGTGGCCCAGTCATCTTTATTGCTGGGTTCGGTTTTTAAACCATCGGGGAACTCCACGGGTTCCATCATCTGTCCGATGAGCCCGTCGCCTAAGATCATGACCGGGTTCCGGTATTTTTCCGCCAGGGTGAACGCCTGCATGGTCATTTCCACGGCTTCCTGGACCCCGTCCGGCGCCAGCACCAGCAGGTGGTAATCCCCGTGGCCCCCGCCTTTGGTGGCCTGGAAATAATCGCCCTGGGAAGGCAGAATACCGCCGAGTCCGGGTCCGCCCCGCATGATATTCACAAACACGGCCGGGCACTGGGCTGCGGCAATATAGGACAGGGCTTCGCTCATCAGGCTGATGCCCGGGGAGGAAGAGGTGGTCATGACCCGCTCGCCGGCCCCGGCGGCCCCGAAAATCATGTATCCCACGGCCACTTCACTTTCGCCTTGAAGAAACACCCCGCCTTCTTCGGGCAGCCGTTTTGCCAGATATTCCGCCACTTCCGACTGGGGGGTGATGGGGTATGCAAAATAATTTTTACAGCCTGCCCGGATGGCAGCCTCGCCGATGGCCTCGTTTCCTTTCATCAATACCTTTGCCATTATTTTTTTCCTTGGTATCTGAAGTTAATTTTTTTAAAACCGTTGATCAGGCATCCTGGGTTTCAACAATCGTGATGGCCACATCCGGGCACATGGTACAGCAGATGCCGCATTTGATGCAGTCATCCGGCCGGGCCTGGAATACGGGAAAATGCCCTTTGGCATTGACCTTGTCTGTGATTTCCAGCACATGTTTGGGGCAGAATTGGACGCACAGCCCGCAGCTTTTGCAGCGCTCGTCGTCAATGATGTGTTGAAATGCCATGTATGTGACTCCTATGTTTAAGTTTTAAGTTTTAAGTGTTAAGTGTTAAGTGACTGGGTGGGGGGGCGCCGGTGGGTTTCCAGGGGGGGAGCAGGTGGCGGTCTAAGGTCAGCACGGGGCAGGTGATCCGGTTCAGGTCCAGCTGTGACCTGATCTCCGGGGTGGCAGTGATGAATTCCACGGGCAGGCCGGTGTGTGCCGACACCTGTTTGACCAGGTCATATCCCTGATATATGTGTGCCACGGACGTGTCATCCATCAGGTTGGCATTGGATACCAGGCCCGTGATGTTGATTTTACCGCTGGCTTCAATTCCCTTGCGGATTTTCAGGCACCCGGCCACATCCCCGGTAAAGGGCCGGAACGCGTTGATCACCTGGAGCATGCGCACGGGTTTGTTTTTGAGTACCGCTGCCAGAGAGGCCAGCACGGTGACCCCCACATCATCTCCGCCCGCATCCAGAATGGTGACATCCGCGGGTTGCCGGAGAATGTCCGCCACGGCCGGTGCCAGAATGGGCAGATCAGCAAACAGGTACTGGCGGTCCGGCAGCACCACCTGAATGCCCATGGCTTCCAAAGGGATTCTGGCCTCACGGGTTCTGAAATAGGGGTTGACCAGGTCCAGATCGGCAATGGCCACGGATTTGCCGGTTCTCCGGCACGCGGCTGCCAGATTGACGGCCGTTTCGGTTTTGCCGCTGCCGTAATTGCCGGCCACGATCACAATATCTGTAAAATCAATCGTCATAAGTGAGGGTTTGCCTTTTTAAATAAAACAGCTAAACCCTAATTAAACCAAATCAGGTTTTTTTTTGCAAATTGTTTTTTTACCGAAAATGGATTTAATCTGAAGACCCAACAATTTTTTTGACTTCTTCACATGTCAGGCGCCGGTTTTTTTGGGCACTCATTTCTTTGACAGCGGCGGTGATGGCCGGAATCCGGTCCGGGTGAAATTTAATTTGGTGACACTGCAGATATTTTTTCACCAAATGGTTGCCGCACAACAGGTTCAGGTGAAAATCCGGGGTGGTGCCGGCGCCGTATAAATTTTGGGCATGGGTGCCGGCCACATGGGTGTGGGCCGCCTGCCCGAACACAGGCGTTTTGGCATGGATCAGGCCCTGGCCGGTCTGTTGTTTGACAATATCGTCCACATATAAATAATATTCCCGGACCTGATCGATAGGGTCCCAGGCAAAGCGGCATGAGATATTCTGGTCCGTCAGGATCCGGGAGGTGAGATACAGGTCTCCGATGCCGTTGCGTTCCCCCATGCCGCACACGGAGGCCTCCAGCACGGTTGCCCCGGCCAGAATCCCCATGACAGAGTTGGCCGATGCCATGCCCAGGTCATTGTGACAATGGATGGAAACAGCCATATCCCCGGCCAGGGCCACGGCATCCCTGATCCGGTCCGCCACCTGGTTGGGCGCCATAATGCCCGATGTGTCGGGCAATGACAGGATGTCGGCCAGCCGGTTTCGGCATAAAAACCGGATACAGGCGTTGAATTGATCGGCCGGGGTTTTTCCCATGTCCAGCATGGCCAGGCTGATGACGGCATCGGGCCGGGCATTGCGGACAAAAGCGATGACAGGAATCAGTTCTGATAATTTTTTTTCCGATTCTTTGACCGTGGCATGGGAGGGCAGATGCAGGTGAAAATGGATGTCTTTGATGCCCGTGTCCACTAAAATTTTTGCATCCGGCAGAAACGCCCGCCCTAAACCCGCCACCTTGATGTTGAAATTATGACGCCGGGCATGATCAGCCAATGCTTTGACCATGGCGGCTTCCCCGGGATGGGCCGACGGGTATCCGGCCTGGCAGATGTCCACGCCCAAGGCTTCCTGAAATTCCAGGATTTTTATGCGCTGATCATAAGAAAACACCACGCCCTGAAACTGCATGCCTTCCCGAAGAGTCTGATCCATGACCAGAAATTGTTTCAAAACCGCTCCTTTGGCGGGTTGAAATACCCGTGGATCAGACGGGGAAACGTCTGTTTCAGCGATTCGATCAATGCCGCCATTCCCAGGGGCTTTCCACCGGGGGAAACCGCTTCCATGGTATCGACATACAGTCGGGGATCATAATTCAGGTTGCGCCACTGGATCATGTTGATGTCATGATTTCGGATGAATTCAAACAGGGCTGCCGCCTCTTTTTCAGAATCTGTGAACCCCGGGCAGTTCAGGTAGTTGACGGCCACAAATTTGTTGTGGGCCCTGGCCGTGTCAATGCTTTTGAGCACATCTTCCCATGCATAGGATTTGGGTCTGAAATACGCGGTATAGGTTTTTTGCCGCACGGAATTCATGGATACCCGCATGCTGTCCAGCCCGGTTTCGCACAGGGTTTTTACGTGTTCGGGCAGGCTGGCGTTGGTGTTCAGGTTGATGGTGCCCTGGCCGGTTTGTTCCCGGATCATTTGCACGGCCGGTACGATGGCTTTGTGTGCGGTCAAAGGTTCGCCTTCACATCCCTGGCCGAAGCTTACCACAGCTTTGGGGACCTGCCGGATATGTTCCAAAGCGACCTGGGCGATCTCTTGGGCTGTGGGTGTGAACGCGATGCGGTCCTGGCACGCATGCAGGCCGGGGCCGGGCTGTAAAGAGATGCATCCTAAGCAGTTGGCATTGCACACCCGGGAGGTGGGCAGGGGCGCTTCATAGCGCTGGAGAAAAAAGTTTTTCCCGGCCGGGCATCCATACTGCAATGCACAGGTTTCCAGATGCCGCATCAACCGGTTGTTCGGATATTTTTTCTGCATGTGTCCGACCCCCTGGACCACTTTGTTTCGGGGCATCTGCCGAAGGTCCTGCCGGGGTTCGGTATCCACCTGAATGGCCGCGGAACGGAAACGGCTACGTCCGAATCCCACGGCCCCGTATGAAAAAAGGGGTAAAGGCCCGGTATCGAACATCGCAAAATACGCACAGAAATGCCGGTTCACATATCCGGGGGAGTTGAACACGGCCACAGGAAATATTTTTTCATCCGGCGCATACGGGTTCCGGGTCAAGGTTTCAAACCGGTCCCGGTCCAGGTTGTAGGCAATCAACGCCCGGTCCGGCAGCATCATCAGTTCGCTGCCATGGGGCATAACAATCGTCTCTGACCGGGTCAGCAGCACAGGCATGTCCCCGGAAAAACCCACGGCCCCATATCCTTCCAGATCAAAGATGTCTCCGTTTTCCGCGGCTGCCACTGCCGTGAGAACCGGTGTGTTTAAAGCAGAAATACCCTACCTCCTGTTAAATGATTGGATCGGATTATAGATCAATGCCCGGGGGGGTGCAACCATAAACCATGGACTTACATTGATTTGATTTTTTTTAAACCACGAAGAGCACGAAGAAGCCCTTCTTCGTGCTCTTCGTGCTCTTCGTGGTAAAATAATTTGACGGTCATAAGTGCCCAAGATATATGGCTTGACGGTTTGAATGAATTCACCAGGAACAAACATGAAATTAAGTGTTGCCCAACCCAGCGGCTTGGCGCTATATTGATCGGGTCAAAAAATGAAATGGATCTTAAAAAGGAAATACCCATCCCATGTGTTTAGCCATACCTTCAAAAATTATCGAAATCCAGGGCACCCTGGCCAAAGTATCTGTGGACGGCGTGATCCGGGAAACCAGCCTGGCACTCATCGATGACGCGCAAATCGGGGATTATGTGATCGTGCATGCCGGGTTTGCCATCAGCAAGCTGGATGAATTCGCGGCCCGACAGACCCTGGAAGACATGCGCCGGATTTTGGCGGCGGACGATGCCCGTCAACTTTCGTCACACCCAGATGCCTGATTCCGACTGCATTGCCAGTCAGCTTGATATCAGCGGGGTGGTCCAGGGGGTTGGATTCCGGCCGTTTCTGTTTGCCCTGGCGGCCCGGCACAAGATTTCAGGAGAGGTTTCCAATACGGCCTTCGGGGTCCGGGCCCGGGTGGAGGGCTCACCTGCCAGCCTGACCCGGTTTGTGGAAGCGATCACGGCCCATCCGCCCATGCTGGCCCGGGTGGATGGGGTTCAAACCACGTCCGTGCCCGTCACAGGCGCCAGCGGCTTTAAAATCATTGCCAGCCGGACGGGGTCTTCCCGGGCAACCCTGATTTCACCGGATGTGTGTGTGTGCAACGATTGCCTCAAAGAGATGGAAAATCCTGAGGACCGGCGCTTCAGGTATCCGTTCATCAACTGCACCAATTGCGGCCCGCGGTTCACCATCATCGAAGACATCCCCTATGACCGGCCCCAGACCGCCATGAAACAGTTTGCCATGTGTCCGGACTGTCAGGCGGAATATGACAATCCCGCGGACCGGCGGTTTCATGCCCAGCCCAATGCCTGCCCCGTGTGCGGTCCCCAGGTGTTTTTAACCGACAGCAAGGGCCAAACCATTGCCGGGCCGGATACGGCCATCCACCAGGCCGGGCGCCTGCTGGCCCGGGGCAAAATTCTGGCGGTCAAGGGGCTGGGCGGGTTTCACCTGGCCGTGGATGCTAGTGATGATGCCGCCGTTCTTCGTCTGCGCCGGCGCAAGCACCGGCCCCACAAACCCTTTGCCCTGATGGCCCGGTCCGGATCCGCGGTGTCGGCGTTTGCGGATGTGTCAAAAGAAGAACTTCAGCTGCTGACCGGTTTTAACCGGCCCATTGTTTTGTTGAGAAAAAAAGGGTCTGATGCACAGACCGGACTGTCGCAAAAGATCGCGCCGTTGAATTCCTGTGTGGGCGTGATGCTGCCCTATACCCCTTTGCATTACCTGCTTTTGGATGCCGGGCCCAAAGTGCTGGTGATGACCTCGGGCAACCGGCCGGGTGAGCCCTTGTCCATTGACAATCAGGATGCGTTGGATGCGTTTTCCCATATTGCGGATTATTTTCTGCTCCACAACAGAGATATCTATTTTCGGGCCGATGACTCCATTGTCCGGGTTCAGGCCGGACAGACCCGGTTTATCCGGCGGTCCAGAGGGTATGCCCCGCTGCCGATCCCCTTGTCAGAAGATCTGCCTTTTGTGCTCGGGTGCGGGGCCGGCATGAAAAACACCTTGTGCCTGACCCGGAAGAATCAGGCGTTTTTAAGCCAGCACATCGGGGATCTGGAAAACCGGAAAACGTGTGATTTCTATGTTCAGACTCTGGATCATTTCAAGACCATTCTGGATATCACCCCGGAAATTGTGGCCCATGATCTGCATCCGGGATATATGAGCACCCGGTTTGCCAAAGACCATTTTGCTGAACAGATTCCCCGGGTGGCCGTACAGCACCATCATGCCCATGCCGTGTCCTGCATGGTGGAAAACGATCTGGATGAACCCGTGGTCGCCATTGTGCTGGACGGCACGGGACTGGGCACGGACGGCCATATCTGGGGCGGAGAAATTCTTGTGGCCACCCGCAAGACTTTTGTGCGCAAAGCCCATTTAAGATACCTTCCCATGCCGGGGGGGGATCAGGCCGTGCTGGCCCCCTGGCGCATGGCGGCTGCGGTGTTGTATACGGCGTTCGGCCGGAATTTTTCGGATCTGGATCTGCCGTTTATCCATGAGATGGATCCCCGCCGCCTGGATTTTGTCTGTCAGATGATGGAAAAAAAAGTGAACACGCCCCAAACCTCCAGTTGTGGCCGATTGTGCGATGCCGTGTCTTCCTTGCTGGGGATCCGGCATAAGATCTCCTATGACAGCCAGGCTGCCATGGAGCTGGAGGCTGTGGGGACAACAAAAGATTTTGCACCGGAACCGGCTTCTTATGCCTGTGAATTGCGGTCACCGGACCCGGCGGCAGATGGGGTTGAATGGATCATCGATGTGATCCCCGGTATCCGGGAAATAGTGGCTGATATCTGTGCCCGGGTCCCGGTGCAGCAGATCAGTCAACGGTTTCACCAGACCCTGGTGCATGGGTTTTTTCAGGCGGCGCACAGAATTGCCGCAGCCCACAGGGTGGATAAGGTGGTGCTGTCCGGCGGGGTGTTTAACAATGGTCTGATTTTCAATGCAATGATGGGGTCTTTAAAACAAGGCGGGTTGTCTGTTTACACCCATTCCCGGGTGCCGCCTGGAGACGGCGGGATTGCCCTGGGCCAGGCCGCGGTTGCCGGGGCCTTGTCAAAAGATCTTCCGGATTTTATAAAAAACAATGTTCAACCGGCACAGGAGGCGGTTTCATGGGATTGACATATCTGGAAAAATTCAGGGATCCGTCCCTGGCCAAAAATCTGGTGACAGCGATTCATAAAGAAAGCCGGCTTACCCTGCGGCTCATGGAGGTGTGCGGCACCCATACCATGGCCATTTTCCGGCATGGGATCCGGAATATTCTGCCTGAGACCATCACGTTGCTGTCCGGGCCGGGATGCCCTGTGTGTGTCACGGCACAAAAAGATATCGATGCGTTTGTGGCAGTTTCCCGGCAGCCGGATGTGATTGTCACCACGTTCGGGGATCTGATGAGAGTGCCGGGTTCCGGCACCACTTTGGCCGGGCAAAAAGGGGCGGGCGCGGATGTGCGCATGGTGTATTCCGTGTTTGATGCGGTCACCATTGCCCGGCAGAATCCGGAAAAACAGGTGGTGTTCTGTGCCGTGGGATTTGAAACCACCATTCCCACCATTGCGGCGGCCGTGCTCATGGCTGCAAAGGAAAAGGTGACCAATTTTTCCATATATGGGGCCAACAAACTGACCCCCCCGGCTCTGGCGGCGTTGATGACCACCCCAGGGGTATCCATTGACGGATTTATTCTGCCGGGGCATGTGTCCGTGATCACGGGTGTGGATGCGTACCGGTCCGTGTTCGAGACCCACAAGGTCCCGTCCGTGATCACGGGGTTTGAGCCCATTGACATCCTGCACGCCGTGCTGATGCTGGTGCGCCAGAATGAATCCGGTGTGCCGGCCCTGGAAAACGCCTATCCAAGAGCTGTGAGAGAATCCGGAAATCCCAAGGCCAGGGAGGTGATGCATCAGGTGTTTACCGTGGGTGACGCGGCGTGGCGGGGCATTGGGCTGATAAAAAACAGCGGCATGGAATTGAAACCGGATTTCAAGGCGTTTGATGCCGGGGCCCAGTTTGAGCTGAACCTCACAGACGTGGCCGAGCCCAAAGGGTGTGCCTGCGGAGAGATTCTCATGGGGTTGAAAACTCCGGTTGCCTGTGCATTGTACAAAAAAGTCTGTACCCCCATGACACCGGTGGGGCCGTGCATGGTGTCCAGTGAAGGGGCCTGTGCCGCATATTACAACTATGGATAAACAGGAACAACATAAAAATGAATGCAGAAACTAACAATACCATATTACTGGATCATGGTGCCGGGGGCAAAGCCTCCCATGCCCTGTTTTCCAAAATGATTCTTCCGCTGTTCAGCAATGAGTATCTGGACATGGGAGATGACGGGGCCGTGTATTCCGTGCCGGCCGGCCGGATGGCGTTTTCCACGGATTCCTATGTGGTGGATCCCATTTTTTTCAACGGCGGCAATATCGGGGATCTGGCCGTGAACGGCACGGTGAACGACATTGCCATGTGCGGGGCAATTCCTTTGTACATCAGTGTGGGACTGATCATTGAAGAAGGCCTGCCCATAAACGATTTTCAGGAAATCATCAAATCCATGGCAACGGCGGCAGACCGGGCCGGGGTCAAGATTGTCACCGGAGATACCAAGGTGGTGCCCCGGGGCAAGGCGGACAAGATTTTCATTAACACCTCGGGGGTCGGCATGATCCCGGAGGGCGTGAACGTATCCGGCAGCCGGGCACTTCCCGGGGACAAAATCATTTTAAGCGGCACCATGGCCGATCACGGGATTGCCATTCTCACAGCCAGGGAAGGCTTGACCTTTGACGGGGATCTTAAAACCGATTCCGCGCCCTTGAATCACATGGTCAAAATGATTCTGTCATCCGGGTGTGAGGTGCATGTGCTCAGAGATCCCACCCGGGGAGGGGTGGGCACGACCTTGAATGAAATCGCTTCCCAATCCGGGGTGGGAATGACATTGTTTGAAAAAGATCTGCCCATAAAAAAGCCAGTCAACGGGGTGTGTGAACTGCTGGGATTTGATCCCTTGTACATTGCCAACGAAGGCAAACTGCTGGCCATTGTGCCGGAAAAACAGGCGTCAAAGGTGTTGGATCTGATCAAGGCCGATACCTTCGGCAAAAATGCCGCCATTATCGGAGAAGTGACGGATCAGCGCCCGGGAAAGGTGTTTCTGGAAACCGCCATCGGGGGCCAGCGCCTGGTGGATATGCTCACCGGAGAGCAGCTGCCCCGGATCTGTTGATAAGACCGCTTGCCGGGAAAATAGATTCCCGGCAGCAATCTGAAAAGCGCATCCGGTGAATCCGGGACTTATCGGGTTTCCAGAATGTCTGTGATATGTTTTTTTGCGGCTGCCAGAAAATCCGGCATTGCATCGGCCAGGGGGGGGGTGAGGGAAGTGCCCCAGTTGATGGTATCCGGCTGTATGCCGATCACCCGCAGATAGGGACGATGGCCCCGCATCTGGGCCATGCCTAAAGAATCCAGCAGATCGATGTCATGCAACGACAGCATCTGTTTTTCATCTTTGCGCAGATCTTTTTCCTCCAGGCTGAAAATGGTGCCCGGCGGATGTTTCGCCCGGACAATATCCAGAACCAGAATATTTTCATATTCTTCAAACAGGTAAAAGATGTCCTGGGTAAAGGTGCCGCCATCGATGAAATCCACCTGTGGCCAGTCTTCTTTTTCCTTGAGCAGTTCATGCACGGCATGCACCCCGATGCCGTCATCCTGCATCAAAGTGTTGCCAACGCCTAATACCAGTAGTTTTTTCATAAATGTTGATGGGGTCAGGCCTGCGTTATTGTAGTTATTGAGGTCAATAACTACAATAACGCAGGCCTGACCCCGATTCCTTTATAAGGGTACGTCTACTTTAACGGTCCGACCGGTTTCTACGTCCAGCACGTGGACGGCGCAACCCAGTCAGGGGTCGAACGATCGTATGAGCCGCCCGACATTCACCGGACTGTTCACATCCGGCACGGGCACACCGATCAGGGCTTCTTCAATGGGGCCTCTTTGGCCCATGTCATCCCTGGGGTTGGCGTTCCAGATGGTGGCGGAAGTGATCTGGTAATTGGCGATTTTCTGATCTTTGATGTCAATGTAGTGGAGCAAAGCCCCTCTGGGCGCTTCGGTCATGCCAAGGCCTTGTGCGGAATCCGGAATCGGTGCCGGCACAAAGGTTTCCTTGCCGGGCTGGGCCTGGGCCAGCCATTCTTCCATGGCTGATGCAATCAGCGCGGTTTCTTCGGCTCTGGCCACATGGCGGCCCAGAATGGAGAAACAGGCGTCCCCGATATCTCTGAGCCGTGTCACGCCCAGTTCTTTCTGACCTGTGGCGGACAGCTCCGGGTTCGTGGCCCACATTCTGGCCAAAGGTCCCCCTTCATGGGGTTTGCCGTTGTACCGGGGGGCTTTGATGAAACTGTAAGCACCGGGTTTGTTGGGATTGGGCAGGGTTTTGCCTTCTGTGGGATTGAGCCCGGTGGTGGAATCCTCGAACCAGGAGTATTTCACATATTCCTTGATCATGGCCGGATCCACGGCATAGTCTTTGCCATCCGTGTAAACCCCGGGTTTCAGCAGGGTGTTGCCTTTGTTATCCAGAGGAAAGACGCCCCAGGAAACCAGGTTCTTGTGACCCACACCGGTTTTAAGCAGATCCCCGTAAGGGCCGGCCAGCAGGTACACGATGGGAACATATTTTTCCAGAATAAACTGTCTGACTTTTTTGAATCGTTCCGCATAAGCGTTCAGGGCTTCCCGGGTGGGGATTTCTGTGGAACCGCCCACCACGATCCCCTGGACATGGGGCATTTTACCGCCTAAAAGCGCCACCATTTCATGGCAGATTTTGCGGATTTCCAGGGCTTCGAGGTACTGACCCACAGCCACGTCATTGAGTTCTTTGGGCAGCCGCATGTCGTTGTTGGCATATCTGGGAATAAAAGGGGCCGTGTCCGGACCGTTGCAATAGTCCAGAGCGGCCAGGTGATAGAAATGCAGAATATGGGACTGCAGAAAGTTGGCGCCCAGAATCAGGTTTCTGGCGATACGGCCATTGTCCGTGAGTTCCACGCCGAATGCATCATCTAAGGCCAAAGCCGATGCCGTGGCATGGGCCGTGGGGCACACCCCGCAGATCCGCTGGGTGATCTGGGTGGCGTCCCTGGGATCTCTGCCGTACAGAATCTGTTCAAATCCCCGATACATGCCGCCGGTGATGTGGGCATCCACGACTTTTCCTCCGGCAACCTCCACTTCTGCTTTTAAATGACCTTCGATCCGGGTGACCGGATCGATGCCGATTTTTATTTTTTTACCGGTCTGAGCCGGTTCGGCCTGCGGTTGACAGCCTGCCATAATTAGACCTCCTTGAAATTGTCTGATTCGTTAATAGGCGGGTTCATAAAATGGGGACATGGCATCCGGAAAACCGGCTTCAACACACCCGATACACACGGCATTGTTCACACACCAGTTCAAACCGGAGTTCCATTTCCGCTGGTAGCAGTCAGCATAGGTGTCCGGGCCTTTGCATCCGAGATCCATGCGGCATCCTTTGGGATCTGAGAGTGTGGCAGCCATGAACGCGGCATCATAATCGTCAAGATGGGGGCAGTTGTCATGAATGTTTTCACCAAAGAACAGGGTGGGGCGGCCGTCATAATCCAGTTCCGGTATCCCTGCGTTGAGCAGATGGACAATGGATCCTACGATCCAGTCCGGATGGGGCGGGCACCCCGGAATGTTTACGACGGGTGTGGTGATGTCTTTTGATTTAAAAAAGTCTCTGACACCCGTGGCGCCGGTGACGTTCCCTTTGGCGGCCGGGATACCGCCGAAAGCGGCACAGGTGCCGACGGCCAGAACGGAACCGGCCATGGGAGCGAGTTCCTGAACCATGTCCACCATGGTGATTTCCCTGTGGCCGATTTCTCCTAAAATACAATACTTGCCGTCTGCAGCCACGGGGATGGCCCCTTCAATGACCAGAGAGAACCGGCCTTTGTATTCATTGGCCACTTCATACACATGGTTCATGGCCGTTTCCCCTTCACATTCACTGACAGTGGGGTGGAACTGAAGGCTGATCACCTTGAGCAGTACATCGGCAATGGATGGATCCACACTGTTGAGAAGAGATACGGAACATCCGGTGCATCCCTGTCCCTGGATCCACAGAACGGGATGACGTTCCAGCCCCTTTTCCAGGGCCTGGATCAACGCCGGGTTGAACACCTGGGAAATACCGATACCAGCGGCAGTTCCTGTCAGGGTTTTCAGAAAGTTCCGTCGGGAAATTCCTGCTAGTTTGGGTTGCGCATCCGGCAACGACTGTTTGTCTTTCACGGGCACCTCCTTGATGCGGTTAAAACGATTTGTCTTATGCTGATGGTTAATGACGGCCTATCATATAAGAAAACTATCGTTATGACGGTCTATCATCAGTGAAAGCTATAATGATCAAAACCGCTTGTCAACAATAAAAAAGGCAGGCATATAATTAAAACAGACCGGTTCAAAAACTTAAGTCAATATCCGGAATGGGCAGCAATTTTTTTTCAGGCCCCAGACATACCAGATCCAGGCTGCACGTGACGGCCGGGCGCTTTTTTCCGGGGCGCCAGGCCTCATGAAAAAAAACCAGTCGATACTCTCCCTGTTTTTCCCATCGGGTCCTGATTTCCAGAAGATCCCCGAAAACAGCGCCGTCATGAAATTTCAGTTCGGTTTTGTAGACCGCAAATCCAATGCCTTTGTTGTGCCACATATCGGATAGCGTGTCGATTCCGATGATGTCTTCTCTGGCCCGTTCAAAAAATTTCAGATAATTGGCATGATAGACCACACCGGAATGGTCGGTGTCTTCATAATAGACCTGGGCATGAAATATATGGGGCGTCGGCATCGTCATGTGTCAATGAGATATAAACCGGAGAGAAAAAAAAATCAAGCGCATGAAAAAAAGGCATCCGGCATCCATGAAAACCGTGAATTGCTCCTTTTTGGGTTGTCATGGGGAAAAACAATATTATAGTATAAGTCATTGACAATTGAAAAAATCCCAAATTACACAGCCGAGGTGATCTATGACCGATGATAACAGACCCATTACCCCTGAGATTGTGAACAGTGACGGGGAAGAGACTGAAAACACGGAAAAGGAACAGAATACCGGCGGAGGCCAGCTCGTCCGGCAGAGTCACAAGCCGGATATCCTGTACCTGGTGCCCATCACGGGCAGACCGCACCTGCCGGCCCAGGTCCAGCCGCTGGTGGTGAGCAAAAAACGGTGGGAACCCACCCTGGTCAAGGCGGTTAATGAATCCCATAACCTGCTGGGTTTGAGTTATTTCTCCGAAGTCAAAGGCAAATATGTGTACAAAGAAGATTTTCCTGAAGTGGGATGTGTGGTCCGGATTCTGAACATGGTGGAGGTGGACGGCAATATCCAGTTCATCGCCCAGGGCCTGGAGCGGTTCAAAATCAAGAAATTTTTGTCGGACAAGCCCCCGTTTGTGGCCCAGGTGGAATATTTCAAACCCCTGGAAGAAGATGAGGACAAGCTCAAAGCCTATGCCATTTCCATCATCAGTTCCATCAAGCAGCTGTTGTCTCTCAATCCCTTGTATTCAGAAGAACTCAAGCAGTATCTGGGCCGGTTCAGTCCGGATCAGCCCTCTCCGTTGACCGATTTTGCCGCCGGTATCACCACGGCGTCCGGGGATGTGCTTCAGGAGGTCCTGGAAACCGAATCTGTGATCGAACGCATGAAACATGTGCTCATGCTGTTGCAGAAAGAAATAGAGATCGCCAAGCTTCAGACCCAGATCCGCAAAGATCTCAACACCCAGGTGGATGAAAACAAGCGCAAATTCTTTCTCAAGGAACAGCTGAAAGCCATTCAAAAGGAGCTGGGCATCCAGAAAGATGACAAAACATCGGATGTGGACCGGTTCAAGGAACGGTTTGCCGAACTGGATCCGCCGGAACATGTGGTCAAGCGGTTTGACGAAGAGATTGAAAAACTGTCGGTCCTGGAAACCGGATCATCCGAATACGGGGTGACAAGAAATTACCTGGACTGGATCACCTCGTTTCCCTGGGGCGTGTATTCAAAAGACAATATTGACATTGATCGGGCGGAAAAGGTGCTGGACCGGGATCATGCCGGGCTGGCCGATGTCAAGGAGCGGATTATCGAATTTTTTGCCGCAGGCGTCTATAAAAAAGATGTGTCCGGCTCCATTATTTTGTTTGTGGGGCCGCCCGGCGTGGGCAAAACCTCCATCGGCAAATCCATTGCCGAGGCGTTGGGCAGAAAATTTTACCGGTTCAGCCTGGGCGGCATGCGGGATGAGGCCGAGATCAAGGGCCACCGCAGAACCTATGTGGGGGCCATGCCCGGCAAGATGGTCCAGGCCCTGAAAGACTCCAAAGTGGCCAATCCCGTGATCATGCTCGATGAGGTGGACAAAATCGGGGCCTCTTACCAGGGAGATCCGGCATCCGCGCTTCTGGAGGTGCTGGACCCGGAACAGAACGCCGAGTTTTTAGATCATTACCTGGATCTGCGTATGGACTTGTCCAAGGTGTTGTTCATCTGTACGGCCAACACCCTGGATACCATTCCCAGTCCGCTGCTGGACCGCATGGACCGCATCAATCTGTCCGGGTATATTACTGAAGAAAAAATAGAGATCGCCAGAAAACATCTGTGGCCCAAACTGCTCAAGCGTAACAAGGTGGCGGCCACCACCATCACCATCACGGATCCCACCATCCGGCATCTGGTTGAAGGCTATGCCAGGGAGGCCGGGGTGAGGGGGCTGGAAAAACAGCTCAACAAGATCATCCGCAAGAGCATTGTCACCATTCTCAAGGAAAAGAAAAAACGGATCCGGGTGACCATTAAATCCCTGGAAGAATATTTGGGGCCCCCCGTGTTCAGAAAGGAAGAACAGATGAAGGGGGTGGGCATTGCCACGGGCCTGGCCTGGACCGCTCTGGGCGGAGTGACTCTGCCCATTGAGGCGGTCAAGGTGCACAACAAGGGATCGGGCATCAAACTGACGGGAAAGCTGGGGGATGTGATGCAGGAGTCCGCCACCATTGCCCTGTCTTATGTGCGGGCCAATCCCAAGTTGTTCGGGATCGACCCGGAATATTTTGATGACGCGTTCATTCACCTGCATGTGCCCGAAGGCGCCACCCCCAAGGATGGGCCCAGTGCCGGGATCACCATTACCACGGCGTTGGTTTCTCTGGCCAGAGGTCAGGAGATTCCCCGTCCGCTGGCCATGACCGGTGAGATCACTTTGACCGGCAAGGTGCTGCCCGTGGGCGGGATCAAGGAAAAAATCATTGCAGCCCGGCGGTCCGGTATCCATGAGATCATTCTGCCTGAAGGGGTCAGCAGTGAATTTGAAAAACTGCCGGACCACATCAAGGAAGGGATCGATTTTTCCTTTGTAAAAGTTTACCGTGACGTGTTCAGGCGGGTGTTTGAAAAGTCCTGATTATTTGATTTTTTTTAACCACGAAGAACACGAAGATCACGAAGGAAGGACTTCTTCGTGGTCTTCGTGGTTAAACAGGCTGACGACTGTCAATTCTCAGATCAGGGCACGGATCCGTTCCCATCCTTCTTCAGGGATCTGGGCCCCGATCACCTGGCAGACTTCGTATCCGCAGGCAGATGCCAGCTGCCCGCTTTTTTCAATGGAAAATCCATTGGCAATACCGAAAAGAAACCCGGCAGCCCACAAATCACCGGCACCCGTGGTGTCTTTGGCCTCTTTCCCGGTCCTGGCATCGATCCGGGTGGTGGTGTTGTTAAATGAAATCAGGCTGCCCCGTTTTCCCAGTTTCAACACCCCGTAAGTGACATGGGCCGATAACGCCTTGAGCGCGTTTTTCTCGTCCGCGTAACCGGTAAAGGCTTCGGCTTCGTCCTCATTGGCAATCAGAATATCCACATGGTCTTTGATCAGGTCATCCAGGATTTCCCGGCTGGCATGGACCACTTCAAAACTGGCCAGATCCAGAGCGATCATGGCGCCGGCTTTTTTGGCTGCATGGACCGCCGCCATCATGAGTTCCGGATTGAACAGCAGATATCCTTCGATCATGGTGATGGCTGTATCCGCAAACAGCGATGCCGTGATCCGGTGGGGTTCCAGTTCCGTGGAAGCGCCTAAATAGGTGAACATGGACCGCTGGGCATCCGGGGTGATCACGGAGATCACGCTGCCTGTGGGAGACGGGGACAGGGTCAGTTCGGGCTCCACCCGGGCGGAACGTAATGCATCTTCAAACAGGGTGCCGAAGTTGTCATCTCCCCGGCGGCCGATAAACCGGGCTGTGCCTCCCAGCCGGCCGATCCCGATAATCGTGTTGCAGGCGGCCCCGCCCGGCACAATGGCCGGGGTTTTGTCGGTTTTGGCCAGAATGGCTTTGATATCAGCGGATTCCACCAGGGTCATGCCGCCTTTTTCTTTGCCCAGGTGTTTTAAAAAATCATCGGATTCATTGATCAGTATATCCACCAATGCGGATCCGATGCCGGTGATGCGTTTGCTGTATGGCTGGGTTGTCATATTTTTCTCCTCAGGTGTTTAAAAAATTGGCAGGTTGATACAGAGCATAGAAAATTGCGGCCAGGAATTCAAGGAGTTTTTATGTTCCCAGCAAAATATGAACATATATTGATATATTCCTGGATAACTATTGACAAATGCGTTTCGGTTCGGTATAAAAGGATTTCAATCATCACATTTGTGGATTAACCCATGACACAGTTTGTCCAATAATTTTTAACAAGGAGCGAAATATGTCAGACAACAAATCATATCTGTTTACATCTGAGTCCGTGACTGAAGGTCATCCCGATAAAGTGGCTGATGCCATATCCGACGGTATTCTGGATGCCATTATAGCGGAAGACAAGCATTGCCGGGTGGCCTGTGAAACTCTGGTCACCACCGGCCTGGCCATGGTGGCCGGCGAAATCACCACGGACTGTTACGTGGATATTCCGGAAGTGGTTCGAAGCACCATCCGGGAAATCGGATACAACTCTTCCACCATGGGATTTGACTGGAAAACCTGCTCCGTTGTGACCAGTATCGATCAGCAGTCCGTGGACATTGCCCAGGGTGTGGATGAAGGCGCGGGCCTGTATAAAGAACAGGGTGCCGGGGACCAGGGCATCATGTTCGGTTTTGCCACCAATGAGACGGAAGAGCTCATGCCCATGCCGATTTTATATGCCCATAAACTGACCAAACGGCTCACCCAGGTCCGGAAAAACGGGGCCCTGGATTTTCTGCGGCCCGACGGCAAATCTCAGGTTACCATTGAATATAAAAACGGCAAACCCCAGCGGGTGGATGCTGTGGTGGTCTCCACCCAGCATAACAATGACGTCACTTATGAAGAATTGAAAGACGCCGTGATCAAGGAAGTGATCCGGAAAATTATCCCCAAAGAGATGATGGACGGGGATACCCGGTTTTTTGTCAATCCCACGGGCCGGTTCGTCATCGGCGGACCCATGGGAGACTGCGGGCTCACGGGACGTAAAATTATCGTGGATACCTATGGGGGCCAGGGCAGCCATGGGGGCGGATGTTTTTCCGGAAAAGATCCCTCCAAAGTGGATAGAAGTGCCTCCTACATGGGACGGTATGTGGCCAAAAATCTGGTGGCATCCGGCATTGCCGACAAATGTGAAATACAGGTGGCCTATGCCATCGGTGTGGCCCAGCCCGTCTCATTGATGGTGGATTTCATGGGGACCGGAAAAATTCCTGAATCAAAAGCCGTGGATATTGTCAAAGAGGTGTTTGATTTAAGACCGTCCGCCATTATTGAAACCCTGGATCTGTTACGTCCCATTTACCGGAAAACAGCGGCTTATGGACATTTCGGCCGCCATGATCCTGATTTTTACTGGGAAAGAACCGACAAAGCCGATCAGATCAAAGAACTGGCCGGCATTTAATTTACGATCTGATCACAAGCTGGTTCGGGATCCGGTCCACACCGGATCCCGGCACCTTATCTTTTTCAAAACCATGCAGATGATCGTCGAACATTCGCAATACACACACAAAAAAAGAGGAGTTTTACAACATATGTTACAGCAAGCCAAATCCCCATTTTATATTGATCTTGATCATTCATTGAAATACAAGGTCAAAGATATCAACCTGGCCGAAGAAGGCATCCTGGACATGCAATTGTCTGAAAAAGAGATGCCGGGCCTGATGGCCATCCGGGAAAAATACGGCCCTGAAAAACCGTTCAAGGGCCTGAAAATCATGGGCAGTCTTCATATGACCATCCAGACGGCCATGCTCATCGACACCCTGTATGAACTGGGAGCCGACATCCGGTGGGCATCCTGCAATATTTTTTCCACCCAGGACCATGCGGCCGCCGCCATTGCCAAAAAAGGAACGGCCGCCGTGTTTGCCTGGAAGGGTGAAACCCTGGAAGAGTTCTGGTGGTGCACGGAACAGGCCCTGCTCTGGCCGGATGGTTCCGGCCCGGACCTGATTGTGGATGACGGCGGGGACGCCACCTTGTTTATCCATCAGGGCGTGAAAGTGGAGAAAGATCCGTCCATTCTGGAACAGCCCACCCACAGCCAGGATGAACGCTGTCTTCTGGACCGGTTGAAAGTTTCCCATGCCAAGGATCCGGAAAAATGGACCAAGATCGCTGACAAGATCCGCGGGGTGTCTGAAGAAACCACCACGGGTGTTCATCGTCTGTACCATCTGGCCGCTAAAAATGAACTGCTGTTTCCGGCCATCAATGTCAATGATTCGGTGACCAAGTCCAAGTTCGACAACCTGTACGGGTGCCGGGAATCCCTGGCCGACGGTATCAAGCGGGCCACGGATGTGATGCTGGCCGGTAAAACCGTGGTGATCGCGGGTTATGGAGACGTGGGCAAGGGGTGTGCCGATTCCATGAAAGGATACGGCGCCATTGTTCTGGTCACGGAAATCGATCCCATCTGCGCGTTGCAGGCCGCCATGGAAGGATTTGAAGTGGTGACCATGGAAGAAGCCGCCACCCGGGGGGATGTGTTTGTCACGGCCACGGGAAATTACCATGTCATCCGGGGCGAACATATCGCTGAAATGAAGGATGAGGCCATTATCTGCAATATCGGTCATTTTGACAATGAAATTGAAATGGCATATCTCACAGACAACCCCAGGGCCGAACGCATCAAAATCAAACCCCAGGTGGACAAATGGGTTCTGGAGTCCGGACGTTCCGTGATTGTGCTGGCCGAAGGCCGGCTGGTGAATCTGGGATGCGCCACCGGACACCCCAGTTTTGTGATGAGCAACAGTTTCTCCAACCAGACCCTGGCCCAGATCAAACTGGCGTCTGAAAAACTGGAGAAAAAAGTGTATACACTGCCCAAGGAACTGGATGAGGAAGTGGCCCGGCTGCATTTGAAGAACCTGTCCGTGAAACTGACCGAATTGACCCAGGAACAGGCGGATTATTTAGGTGTTCCCGTTAACGGGCCTTATAAATCCGATCTTTACCGGTATTAATAATCTGACAGATCATTTTTAAGTTCACGCATGCCGCTGGTATGCATGACACATGATGGATACACAGCCCGGCTGCCGGAAATTTTTTTCCGGCAGCCGGGTTTGTCATTTTCAGTCATCCTTTTTCTGGTCCCAGAATTCACGGCTTTCTTTTAAAATATCATCGATGTCATCATCTAAAATGTCATCCTCGTCCAGATCGTCCTCGTCCAGATCGTCCAGTTCGGCTTCCGGTTCACCTGAAAGCGTGGGTTCCGCCAGATCGTCGTCATCCGGCAGAAGTGCCAGATCATCTTCATCGTCATTTAAATCATCCATGGTTTTTTGTTCAGACGCGGAAGAGGCGGGCATGGTTTCATCGGATTTCGAGGTATCAGGGATGAAATTGCCCTGCCGGTCAAACAAAAGGCTGCCGCTTAATTTGAGATCAAAATCCAGCTGAAAGGCGATCTGGTTGTTGTGCACCACGATCTGCCCTCCTTTGGATGCAAATGAGGTTTCAGCCATGCGATCCATGAGAATTTTCTTGACAGTCTCTAAATCCAGATGTTTTTGTACCGCTGCAATGAGGTTTTTTTCTCCGGTTTGAATGATTCCGGGGTCGGTGATTTTCATGGCAATATTTCCTTAAATGGGTTAAAGGGCCGGTTACGACATTCTCATAAGGATCATGACAATCCGACCCACGATTTTATAAACGTCCTTTTTTGACAATGGCCACCAGAAGCCAGATCCCCATGATCCCGCCCGCCAGAAATCCGGCGATGCCGATGACCGATACCCCGAACAACATGGGCGGGACATCGGAATTGATGACAATGGCGGATCCTAAAATCAACGCCGCAATAATAATGGAAAACGAGATGCGGTTGCTGGTCTGGTCCTGATGGACGATCAGTTTGTCCAGCCCTTGAATGTCAATGAGAAGTTTCATTTTTCCCTGGCGGACCAGTCGCAATATTTCCAGGGTATCTGTGGGTAGATGCTGAATCAGTTTATAGGATTCCCTGGCAAGTTCCATCATCTCTTCAGCCAGTTTTGACGGCGAAAACTTTAAAAACCGGGCCGTGGTGACATAGGGCGCGGCATGCCCCAGCATATTGAAATCCGGGTCCAGTTTCCGGGCCACGTTTTCAACGGAAACAAATGCTTTCATCATCAAAAACAGATCCGGCGGAATTCTCAGGCTGTGGAGGGTACAAAGCCCGATGAACTGGTTGACCATTCGACTGGTTTTGATGTCTTTCAAGGATTTGGTCAGATGAACCGATATAAACAGGGCCACGTCTTTTTCCAGCCGGATCATATCGGGGTGGGTTTCATAGTCGCACAGGTCGCATAAGACACGGGCCGCCCGCCTGGCATTGTGTGTGGCAACCGCGTGAATGATATCCACAAACAGTTCCCGGGTGCTTATGTCCAGAAAACCGGTCATGCCGAAATCCACGGGACATATCCGGTTGTTTTCCATGATAAAGATATTTCCCGGGTGGGGGTCGGCATGGAAAAATCCATGCTCAAACACCTGTTTCATGATGAAATCCGCGCCCCGCCGGGTAATGCGTTTCCGGTCCAGACCGGCCCGGTCAATGGCATCGATATCACTGGCCTTGATACCGTTGATGAACTCCATGGCCAGCACCCGTTCAGAAGATACTGATGGGAAGACTCCGGGTATGTGGATGGTTTTGTCATGGCGGAACTGGCGGGCCATCTGTTCCATGCTGGCGGCCTCGATGGTATAATCCAGTTCTTTTTCCATGGTTTTGGCAAATTCTTCCACAATTTTCACGGGCCGGTAAAACGCCACTTCTTGGATGTTTCTTTCCATGATGCCGGCCAGATGATGGATGATCTCCAGGTCGGCTTCAATGATTTTTCTGATGCCCGGGCGCTGGATTTTGACGGCCAGCCGGTCCTCACCCGTGACCGATGCCCGGTGCACCTGACCGATGGATGCACAGGCAAACGGGATTTCATCCATGGAATGAAACACCGCATCCCATGGTTTGCCGAATTCCGCGGCAATGGTTTCTTTGACCTGATCAAATCCAAAGGCAGGGATCTCATCCTGGAGTTTGGACAGCTCATTGACCAGGTCCATGGGAATTAAATCCGGCCGGGAGGACAACACCTGCCCCATTTTGACAAATGTGGGACCCAGCTCCTCTAAAGCCATGCGGATCCGCTGATTCCGGGACAGTTTTTCCACCCGTTCATGGGGGTGGTAAAACGGAATCAGTTTCAGGCCGGATTCAATGTACCGGTCAATGTCCAGGGCACCCAGGATGTTGTCGAAACCATACTTGAGAATGATGCCGATGATCTGCCGGTACCGGATCAGATTCCGGTACCGTTTTCCCACAGTACCTATTTTTTTGATGCTGAGCATGAAAACACGGTATCAGTCTCTGGCTTCTATTTTTTTGACCAGATCGTCAATTCGGGTATTCAGATCCCGGATGTCAGCCCGGGTGGGAAGATCCAGCCGTTTGAGTATTTTTTCCACGGTTTCTTCCATGCGCCGGTCCAGTTTCACTCTGGCATCCTCGTATCGATGCTGGCATTCTTCCAGAAACTCTTTGGCTTCCGCCTGGCTCATCTGGGTGGATTTGGCCAGTTCTTCGGCCAGTTCTTTGATCTCGGATTTGGAACGCAGGGCCATGCCCACGCCGGTGAGCAGACTTTTTTTAACATATTCAAACATGATTTTTCTCCTGTTATTTGGATCCAAAAGACAGATCCTGGATATGTTCCACACAAGGATCTCCATCCAGAATCGCATCCATTTTACCATAGGTGGCCGGCAACAGTGTATGAATAAAAAACCGGGCCGTTTCCATTTGTCCGGCATAAAACGCGGCGTCTTTGTTTTTTCCCGCTGTCCGGGCCACTGCATTTCTGTCCAGGGTGCCGGTTTTTTTGGCCAGTTTGGGGGCCGCAACCCCGGCCCGCCACAAGAGCATCCAGGCAAAGGTGACATCTCCGGTCACTTCCAGAAACGGGTGGGCAAAGGCATAGGCATTCAATACCTTTTCCGACCGGGACCGGGCACCGATCTCTTTGGCCAGTGCCTCCAGCCGGGACACGGCATGGGACACTTTCGTGCTCAGATCCTGAACCCCTTCCGTGTCTTTGAATTGTTCAATGGTCTGTTTCATGCGGTCAATAAAGTACTGAAACGCTTTTCCGCCGTTCATGGACAGTTTTCTGCCTAACAGATCCATGGCCTGGATCCCGTTGGTGCCCTCATAGATCATGAAAATCCGTGCATCCCGCATGAGCTGCTCCACGGGATATTCGCTGATATACCCGTATCCGCCGTAGATCTGGACCCCGTGGGAGCAGACCTCCAGGGCCTTGTCCGTGACATAGCCCTTGACAATGGGGGTGAGCACCTCCACCATGGCGGCGGTGTCGGCTTTGACCTGGGCATCGTCCGTGGTGTGAACCACATCGTTGCACCAGGCGTAATAATAGTGCAAAGACCGCATGCCTTCAGTACAGGCCTTCATGTTGAGCAGCTGCCGCTTGACATCCGGATGCTGGATAATGGGAACGTTTTTGGCTTCCGGGTCTTTGCCGGCCGTCAGATGCCGCCCCTGGATTCTTGTTCTGGCATAGTCCAGGGCATACATGTAAGACGCGGAAGCCACGGCAAATCCCTGGAGCCCCACAAAGGCCCGGGCTTCGTTCATCATCTTGAACATGGCCGGCATGCCTTTGTTCTCTTGCCCCAGCAACGTGCCGATACACGGGCCTTTATCGCCTAAAGACAAGGATGCCGTGGCATTGCCGTGGATACCCATTTTCTTTTCCAGGCCCGTGCACACCACGTTGTTGAACTCCCCTAAAGAACCGTCATCATTCACCCGATATTTGGGGACCAGAAACAAAGAGATGCCTCTGGTGCCGGCCGGTGCCCCCGGGATCCTTGCCAGGACCGGATGAATAATGTTGTCGCACAGATCATGTTCTCCGGCGGAGATGAAAATCTTGGCTCCTTTGATGGAATAGGTGCCGTCCGGATTTTTTTCCGCCGTGGTGGTCAGGGCCCCGACATCAGATCCTGCTTCAGGCTCGGTGAGCAGCATGGTGCCGCCCCAGACGCCTGCAAACATTTTTTTCATGTACAGCCGTTTCTGGGTCTCATCCCCGAATGCTTCCACCAGTTTGGCAGCCCCGTGGGTCATGCCGTAATAGAGCATGAAAGCGGAATTGGCCCCCACCATATATTCCAGGGCTGCCGTGCCCACGGTTTTCGGCATGCCCTGACCCCCCACCTCCGGGTCATCGCACATGGCCAGCCACTCGCCTTCACAGAAAAGCCGCCAGGCCCGTTTAAAGGATTCAGGTGCTGTGACCTTGCCTTTTTCCAAAATACAGCCCTGCTCGTCTCCCTCCTTAAAGGTGGGCAGAATCTCTTTTATCGCCAGGTTTCGGGCTTCGGAAACAATCAGATCAACGGTTTTTTTATTGAATTCAGCAAAGATTTCATGATCCACCTGTCCGATCTGTTCGTGGAGGACAAAATCAACATCTCTGCGGTCAGCGATCAATTGTGCCATGTGAACATGCTCCCTTTTCATGGGTGTTTATAGTTTAACCGGTCTGTCTGCCTTCTTTCATTAGGCAAAAACCAGGGGGTTGTCAACGGGTGCCGGGAAAAAAAAGATTGATTTATTGATGGATTCATAAGATGGTATGCAATCATATGGATGATTGTCAAAAATGCGGTGGCGGATAGAAGAATAAAGCAGGAGAGCCATGATTGTTAGGTGCTGGGGTTCCCGGGGATCGATAGCGGTATCAGGCAGGCAGTATGTTGCCTATGGTGGAGATACCACCTGCCTTCAGATCACAGCCGGATCCGGCGAGACCGTGATTGTCGATGCCGGAACCGGAATCCGGCGCTTGGGTAATTTTCTTCTGGAAAAAAATATCACCCGGTATTTTATGCTGCAAACCCATTGCCACTGGGATCATCTGCTGGGGTTTCCGTTTTTTAAACCCTTGCTTCACAGGCAAAATCAGCTGATTATTCAGAACCGGGCCTTTGGCCGGGCCACCTTAAAAGATGTTTTCGAGCAAATGATGTCACCGCCTTTTTTTCCGATCCGGCTGTCAGAGCTGCAAGCGGATATTCAATTTGATTCGGGGCTCAACGATAGTTTCAACATCGGGTCGCTGCAGATCGATACCATTCCCAACAGTCATTCCGCCGGCACGCTTGGATACCGGTTCAAAGAAAACGGCAGTACGTTTGTGTTTTTAACGGACAATGAGCTGGGATTCGATCATCCCCAGAGCCGGGGAACGGATGCGTACCGACAGTTTTCCATGAATGCGGATGTGCTGATTCACGATGCGGAATACACTCAGGATGAGTATCGGCGCCGCAAAGGCTGGGGACATTCTTCCATTCCCCATGTGCTGGATCTGGCATTGAAAGCCGGCGTCGGTCAGCTGGGACTCACGCATCTGAACCAGGATCGCACGGATATGGAAATGGATGCCATTGTCAAAGAGGGCAACCGGTTTTTTTCATCCAGAAACAGTCAAACCCGGTGCTTCGGGGTGGCCTGCGATCTTGAAATTGTCCTTTGAATCAACAGATCCAGACCGGGAAAACATGCCTTCACAAAAAAGATGGCAAACCGCTGTCAAGGCATTTTGTCATCCCCGGGTGATTACCATGCTTTTTTTCGGCTTTTCCGCGGGCATGCCCCTTTTATTGATTTTTTCCTCTTTGTCTTTGTGGCTCAGGGAGGCCGGCGTGGAACGGTCGGCAGTTACCTTTTTTTCCTGGGCCGCATTGGGATATTCATTCAAGTTTGTGTGGGCCCCTCTGGTGGACCAGATGCCCATTCCCTGGCTCACCCGGAAACTGGGCCGCAGACGAAGCTGGATTCTGGCGGCCCAGACGGGAATTGCCGCAGCCATTGTGTGGATGGCATGTACCGATCCGGCCGCCGGGCAGCATCCCCTGGTTTTCATGGCCCTGGCCGCCGTGATGCTGGGGTTTTCTTCGGCGACCCAGGATATCGTCATCGATGCCTATCGCATTGAATCCGCGTCTGTGGATCTTCAGGCCATGATGGCTTCGGCGTATATCGGTGGATACCGCATCGGCATGCTTGTGGCCGGGGCCGGGGCCCTGGTTCTGGCGGAGTGGTTCGGCTCCACCAAAGGCGGGTACCGGTTTGAAGCCTGGCAGGCCACCTATCTCATCATGGCCGGGATGATGGCCGTGGGCATGACCACGGCTCTGGTCATTGATGAACCGGCATCGGAATACAATCCGGCGGACGCATATGGAGCCAAAACCTATCTGGCCGGTCTGGCCTTGTTCGGCGTAGCAGTGGCTGCGTTCGGACTGGTGTTTTATGCATCCGGCATATTTCTTGAGGATATCAGAATTCAGTTGGGACAATGGATGAACAATGCGACCCTGGGCGGGTTCATGGTGGAATGTGTCCGCCTGGGCGCAGGCATTCTGGCGGCGGTTCTGGTGGGCCGGCTGGGGCTGTTCTTCCGTCTGGTCAATAAAAAAATGGTGACTGACAGTTATGTGGCGCCGGTGCTGGATTTTTTCAGCCGGTACCGGCTGATGCTGGCCTGGCTGATACTGGCTTTGATCGGGTTGTATCGAATTTCCGATATCGTGCTGGGTGTGATATCCAATGTGTTTTACCAGGATCTGGGATTTTCAAAATCGCAGATCGCCAGCGTGGTGAAAACCTTCGGCCTTTTCATGACCATTGCCGGGGGATTTGCCGGAGGACTGCTGTCCATTCGATTCGGGGTGATCCGGATCCTGTTTCTGGGGGCTTTGCTGGCGTCGGCCACCAACCTGCTGTTCATGGTGCTGGCTTTTTACGGGCACAACCTGTTTCTTTTGTATGTGGTGATCGCGGCGGACAACCTGGCGGCCGGGCTGGCGTCGGCCGCATTTGTCGCGTTTCTGTCCAGCCTGACCAGCATCCGTTTCACCGCGGTTCAATATGCGGTGTTCAGTTCTTTGATGACCCTGGTTCCCAAACTGTTCGGCGGGTATTCCGGCACCATGGTGGATGCGATGGGATATCCGGCCTTCTTTTTTATCACCTTTCTGATGGGACTGCCGGTTTTGATCCTGGTGGGGTATTGCAGCCGGCATCTGGACGTGGCAAAATAAATAATTGTTGACAAAAAAAGTCCTTTTTTTTACTTAGAAGCGGGGAAAGATACATGCACAACTGAGGCGAAATCTTAAGGTAGGAGGTTTGTGATGACGCAAAAGGTGACACCGAGCAGTGACCTTGTCGGCTCTGTCATGGTTCTGGGTGGCGGGATTGCGGGTATGCAGTCCGCCATTGATCTGGCCAATTCCGGCTATTATGTCTATCTGGTTGAAAAATCCTATGCCATCGGGGGGATGATGGCTCAGTTGGACAAGACGTTTCCAACCAACGACTGTACGATGTGAGTGATTTCACCCAAACTGGTCGAGGTCGGCCGGCATCTGAACATTGAACTATTGACGAATACCGAATTGCTTGAACTGGAAGGAGAACAGGGGAATTTCACGGCCAGAATCAGGGAAAATCCGCGATTTGTAGATATTTCCAAATGCACATCCTGCGGCGAATGTACCAAAGTCTGTCCTGTCGATGTGTCCAGTGAACATAACCAGGGCCTGAACAATCGTAAAGCCATTTTTAAACAATATGAACAAGCCATTCCCGGGGCGTACGGCATTTCCAAGCGGTCGGTGGCTCCGTGTAAAGCGACCTGTCCGGCCCATGTGTCCATTCAGGGATTTATCGCCCTGATGCAGCAGGGTAAATATGCGGAAGCGCTGAAGCTGTTTAAACAGGAACACCCGTTTCCCGGATCCTGCGGCCGGGTCTGTCACCATCCCTGCGAATCCGTGTGTACCAGAGGCGATGCGGATCAGCCCCTGGCCATCCAGTACCTGCACCGGTTTCTGGCGGATCTGGATTTTGAAGAAGCATCACCCTGGGTCCCTGAAGTCGGTGAAAAACGCGAAGAAAAAATCGCCATTATCGGTTCCGGCCCGGCCGGCCTGACGGCGGCGTATTACCTGGCCCAGAAAGGGTATGCCGTCACGGTGTACGAAAAACTGCCGGTAAAAGGCGGTATGATGGCCGTGGGGATTCCGGAATACCGGCTGCCCAAGGCACAACTGGAAAAAGAGATCGCCGTGATCGAAGCCTTAGGGGTGACGATCAAGACCGGCGTGGAATTCGGAAAAGACATCACCCTGGACAGCCTGAAAAAAGACGGTTTTTCAGCCGTTTTCATGGCCACGGGCCTGCATGGGTCCCGGGCTTTGGGCGTGAAGGGCGAAGATCTGAAAGGCATTCTCAAGGGCACGACATTTCTGCAGGATGCCGCATTGGGCAAGGCGGAGAAACTGACCGGAAAAACCATTGTGATCGGCGGCGGCAACGTGGCCGTGGACGTGGCGTTGACGGCCCGGCGCCTGGGAGCGGACGATGTTACCATGGTGTGTCTGGAAAAACGCGATGAAATGCCGGCCTGGGATTACGAGATTGAAGAAGCCATTGAAGAAAAAGTCAATATCGTGAACAGCAAAGGACCGATGCGGTTCTACGGCAATGACGACGGGCAGGTGACGGAAGTCGCTTTTCAGGAATGTACCTCGGTATTTGACGAAAACGGGCGGTTCAATCCTCAGTACGATGACTGTCAACTCACCTCATATGAAGTGGACAATGTGATTGTGGCCATCGGACAGATGGGGGAAACCGGGTTTGCCAAAGATCAGGGCATCTCACTGACCCGGCCCGGCGGGTATGAAGCGGACCCGGTTACGTTGCAGACCCCTGTTGACTGGGTGTTTGCCGGAGGGGATGCATTTTACGGCCCCAAGTCCGTGGTGGATGCCGTGGCTTCGGGTAAGACTGCGGCGGAAAGTATTCACCGGTTCATCAATGGGTTGGACCTGGCCGAAGGCCGGGAAAAATCCTGGGAATATGACAAACCGGAAATCACGGATGTGCCGAATATTGCGAGGATGCAGCCGGAAAAACTGCCGCCGGCCCGGCGGGAAGGCAATTTTAAAGAAGTCACCCAGGCGCTTGCCAGGGAACTCATTGATCAGGAAGCGGCCCGGTGCCTGTCCTGCGGCATCTGTTCCGAATGTTACCAGTGTGTGGAGGTCTGTCTGGCCGGGGCCGTGGAGCACGATCAGGTGCCAAAAGTCAGGGATGTCCAAGTGGGGTCGGTGATCATGACCACGGGCGCGGACACGTTTGATCCCGCAGACTTGGATGACACCTATATGTACAAACGATCCCAAAATGTCATGACCTCTCTGGAATTTGAGCGGATTCTGTCTGCGGGCGGCCCCACCATGGGGCATCTGGTGCGGCCTTCCGACGGCAAAGAACCGGAAAAGATCGCCTGGCTTCAGTGTATCGGTTCCCGGGACACCAACCGGTGCGGCAACGGGTATTGTTCGTCGGTGTGCTGCATGTATGCCATCAAAGATGCCATGATCGCCAAGGAGCATTCGGAAAAAGAGCTGGATACCGTGATATTCAATATGGATGTGCGGACATTCGGCAAAGATTATGAAAAATATTATCTCAGAGCATTGGAACAGGACGGGGTGCGGTTTGTGAAATCCCGGATCCATTCCGTGATCGAAGAGCCGGGAACCGACAACCTGATTCTGAAATACGCGGATGAACAGGGAAAGATCCATGAGGAAGTATTTGACATGGTGATCCTGTCCGTGGGGCTGGTCATCCCCAAACACAGTGTGGATCTGGCAAACCGCATCGGCGTGGCGCTCAATCCGTACAATTTCGTGGAAACGTCGACCTTTAATCCCCTGGAGACCAGCCGGCCGGGTGTGTATGTGTCCGGCACGTTTCAGGGACCCAAAGATATCGCTTCTTCCGTGACCGAAGCCTCAGGCGCGGCCTGTGCCGCCGGCCGGCATCTGGCCCCGGCCCGTCATTCATTGACGAAAACCGTGACATTGCCAACGGAACGGGATGTGCTGGGTGAAGACCCCCGGGTGGGGGTGTTTGTGTGTAAATGCGGGATCAACATTGCCGGAGTCATTGATGTGGATGATGTGGCGGCATATGCGGGGAATCTGCCCAATGTGGTGTATACCGGTGAAAATCTGTTCACCTGTTCCCAGGATACCCAGGTGTCCATCAAAGAGATCATTGACGAATACCAGCTCAACCGGGTGGTGGTGGCCTCGTGTACCCCCAAGACCCATGAGGGGATCTTCATGGACACCCTGGAGGAAGCCGGTTTGAACAAGTACCTGTTTGAAATGGCCAATATCCGGAACCAGGATTCCTGGATGCATTATCATGAACCGGAAAAGGCCACGGCCAAGGCCAAAGACCTGATCCGCATGGCGGTGGCCCGGGTCAGTATCCTGGGACCTTTGCATGACAAAAAGATCTCCATCATTGACAAGGCATTGGTCGTCGGCGGCGGTATCGCCGGGATGACTTCGGCCAAAGCTCTGGCAGACCAGGGGTTCCATGTCACGCTCCTGGAAAAGGAAGACACCCTGGGCGGTTTGGGACGGCGATTGCACCATACCATCGAGGGGGATGATATCCAGGCGTTTGTCAAGGAACTGGCGGATGCCGTGGAAACCCATGCGCATATCGATGTGCTCAAGCAGGCCCTGGTGGTGGAATTCGGCGGGTACAAAGGCAATTTCAAGACCGAAGTGCTGGTGGGGCCGGACATGAAGCAGAAAAAGATCGATCATGGCGTGATGATCGTGGCCACAGGCGGTGGCGAGTATCAGCCCACGGAATATCTGTACAATGACAGCGATGCCGTGGTGACCCAGCTGGAACTGGCGGACCGGCTGGCAGACAACACATTCGGCAATCCGGACCGGGTGATCATGATCCAGTGTGTGGGGTCCCGGAACGAGACCAATCCCAACTGTTCCCGGATCTGCTGCCAGAATGCCGTGAAAAACGCCATTGCCATCAAGGAACAAAGCCCGGACACGGATGTGTTTATTCTGTACCGAGATATGAGAACCTATTCCATGATGGAGGCGTATTACACCAAAGCCCGGAACATGGGCGTGATCTTTTCCCGGTTCAGCAAAGAGGATCCGCCCCGGGTGGAAAAATCGGCCGACGGCGGGCTCACCGTCACGTTCATGGATCATGTGCTGGGACAGTATATTGAGGCGGACGCCGATGTGGTGGCATTGTCCGCCGGGGTGACAGCCACAGATACCAAGGAGCTGTCCCATATTATCAAGGCCCAGCGCAACGCGGAAGGGTTTTTCATGGAAGCTCATGTCAAGCTCCGGCCGGTGGACGGGGGCACGGAAGGGGTGTTCATCTGCGGTACGGCCCACGGGCCCAAGCTGATCACGGAAACCGTGGCCCAGGCCATGGCTGCCGCATCCCGGGCCGCTACCTATCTGTCCCAGGAGTTTCTGACCCTGTCTGCGGTGGTGGCGGAAGTGGATCAGGATCGATGCGCTTCCTGCCTGGTCTGTGTCCGATCCTGTCCCTATCATGTGCCGGTAATGGATGAAAACGGGGTTTCGTACATCGACCCGGCCCTGTGCCAGGGTTGCGGGGTCTGCGCCTCGGAATGCCCGGCCAAGGCCATCAAGCTCAACTGGTACGAAGATGACTCATTGCTCAGCAAGGTGGAATCCCTGCTGGAGGAGGTATGATATGACAAAAGAATTTGAACCGGTCATTCTGGCGTTCTGCTGTAACTACTGAGGGTATTCCGCTGCGGACCTGGCAGGTTCCATGAGGCTGAAAATACCGACAAATTTCAGAATTATCCGGGTCCCCTGTACCGGAAAGGTTGATATCATCCACATTCTGCGTGCCTTTGAAAAAGGGGCCGACGGGGTGTATGTGGTGGGATGCATGGAGGGGGACTGTCATTTCAACGAGGGCAATTTCAGAGCGAGAAAACGGGTGGAACAGGCTGCCAAAGTTCTGGAAAAAATCGGAGTCGGCAAAGACCGGGTGAGGATGTACAACCTGTCTTCCGGTGAAGGCCCTTTGTTTGCCCAGTATTCCACGGAAATGGTCAATCGTGTCAAGGAAATGGGGCCCAGCCCCATTAGACTGGCAAAACAACGCAAGACCCAAAAGGCCGATGCTGCCTGAAAAAGAACTATTTTAACCGCCTAAGCAAGAGGTGAGCATGATAATAGCAGAGAAAAAACCCATTGAAGAGATTATCCGGGAAGTTGAGGCCTATGACCGCATTCTGGTGCTGGGATGCAATGAATGCGTCACGGTCTGTGAGGCCGGGGGTAAAAAAGAGGTGGAGGTCCTGGCATCGGTCCTTCGAATGAATTTCATGGCCCAGGATCGGGAAAAAACCATTGATGAGCGAACCCTGGAGCGTCAGTGCGATCATGAATATTTAGAGGAGATCCGGGATGTGATCGACCAGTATGATGCCGTCATATCTCTGGCCTGCGGCGTGGGGGTTCAGTTTGCTGCGGAAAAATATATGACCACACCGGTGTTGCCGGGTGTCAACACGGTCTGCTTAGGCGCCAATGAGGACCGGGGCCTGTGGACGGAACGGTGCCAGGCCTGCGGGTCGTGTGTGCTGGCCCGCACCGGCGGCATCTGCCCGGTGTCCCGGTGTGCCAAACGGGTGCTCAACGGGCCCTGCGGCGGTTCCACCAACGGCAAGTGTGAAATTTCCAAGGACACGGACTGTGCCTGGCAGCTGATCATCGACCGGCTCAAAGCCCTGGGGAAGATGGATGATTACGAAATAGTCGCCCCTGTGAAAGACTGGTCCACTGACCGGGCCGGCGGACCCAGAACCGTAACCAGGGAGGATGTGAAGATATGAGCGAATATGTGAGCGACAGCAGACTGGAGCGCGTGTTAAAGGTCGGACACCTGGGTGTGACATCCGAATGCGGGCCGCCCCGGGGCAGTGATCCGGAAGAGATCAAGAAAAAAGGGATGCTGATCAAAGATTATGTGGATGCGGTGAATGTCACGGACAACCAGACCGCCATGACAAGGATGTCCTCTCTGGCCGCCTGTGTTCATTTAAAACTGCTGGGCATTGAACCGGTGCTGCAGATGGTGACAAGAGACAGAAACCGGGTGGCCCTGCAAAGCGATATTCTGGGGGCCGCCTCGTTTGATATTTCCAACATGCTGTGTCTGTCCGGCGATCATCAGAGTTTTGGGGACTGTGCCCAGGGCCAGAATGTGCATGACTTAGATTCCATGCAGCTGGTGCAGACCGTCCGGTATATGCGGGATGAAGGCAAGTTTCTGGGCGGAGACGATATCAAGCGGCCGCCCAGACTTTTTGTGGGAGCGGCGGCCAATCCGTTTGCCGATCCGTTTGAGATCCGGGTGCCCAGGCTGGCCAAGAAAATTGCCTGTGGGGCGGAATTCATCCAGACCCAGTGCATCTACAATGTCGATAAATTCAAGGAGTGGATGCGCAGGGCTTCTGACCGGGGATTGACGGAAAAGGTTTTTATCATGGCCGGCATGACGCCCATGAAGTCCGTGGGTATGGCCAAGTACATGAAAAACAAGGTGCCGGGCATGGATGTGCCCGATGAAATTATCCAGCGGCTGGCGGGCGTGGAAAAAAAGCACCAGGCCCAGGAAGGCATCCAGATCTGCGTGGAGCATATCCAGGAACTCAAGGAAGTGCCCGGAATCGCGGGGTTTCACATCATGGCCATTGAATGGGAAGAAAAAGTGCCGGAAATAGTTGAAAAAAGCGGGCTTTATCCAAGGCCTGAAGTATAGACAAATACGGACCTTTTCAGATACAATGAAAAGCCAGGGCCGGTGGATGGGATTCCGGGCCCTGGTTTTATTGCTTGTCACTGTGGATACGTTATTTTCGATATAAGGAGAGGGTATGGCAGTCGTTGTCAAATACATTGTGGTCAGGAACGGAGAGGAAAAAATGACATTTGCGACAAAAAAGGAAGCAGACGCTTATGATAAAATGCTTGATATTGCCGACAATTTGTTTGAATTCCTCGATAAATCAGAACTGAAGCTGCCTGAAGATCAGATGGAAAAAATTTCTTTGCTCCTGGCTGAGAAAAAGGATGTGGTGATGCCGATCCTGAGGGGAATCAACCCCAAAAAACAGGCATCGGCCAAACCGAAAAAACCAGCGGAAAAATCCGGAGATGCGGCCCCGGCCCCGAAACCGAAAACAGCCAAAAAATAGCGGTTCAAATTTATGAATTTCAGGGTTTTGGGTTGTAATGTTCTTTGATTTCAAAAGGTTATAATTTTTTATTTCATGAATCAGCGGGTGGGTTGCATTGAAAAGTTCAAAATTGTGAACAGGCGGGGGCCCTGTTTTTTGGCAGGTATGGATCAAAATGGACCCAGCCATGATTCCGGCCCATTGAAACGCACTGTAAAAAGGGAAGATGGCGGCAATTTTATTATATCTGCAAAAAAATATTCTGGTTGGCATGTGCATTGCATTACTCATTTACAACTAATCGCCAATTAGTTTTTTCATCTTTTTTTCCTTTTCTGAAAAGGCTGCCCCCAAAGGGCAGCCTTTTTCAGTTTTGGTGGATGTGACAGGCATCGATGCTGGATTCGATTTGATGCATGATTCGGGCAAAGGCAGCGGAATGGGGGGAGTTGAACTGATTCTGGAACGCTTCGGCAGTCATGTTTTCAGGTAGATGTTTGATATCGGGCATGAATTGATTCTCCCGGGATAGTTCCGCTGCCCGCTGCTGCATCAGCCGGGCATTGACAGGCCCTGAAACGGCAAATTCAGCCAGCCGGATCCCGGCTTCGTTGGCACTGATATCCACAAAACTGTATCCGGATTTCGTCTGTGCATCCTCCATTTCTTTGGCCATTCCCATGGACCGGGCCAGTTTGCCGGAAGCCAGTACCGTGATGGCGGCAGAGGAGAGAAAATGCTGGGCCAGATCCTCCCGGCCATACAGCACAAAGACGACATCGGGCCGGGATGATGAAACTGTATGCCGGATATCCGGAGACAGAAACCCGCCCAGATCCTGATTCATGACATAAGCCGCCATCACCTGGAGAACAGCCGTGTTTTCAGAGACCGGGTCCTGAGACAGGGCCGTATTTTCCACGGCCCGCCGGAACAACGGTTTCATAACGGCACTTAAAGATTGTTTCTTTTGCCTGAAGGATGAAGACAGTTTGACCAGATAATTGTGGTATTCAATCAGGCGTTTCTGATGTTCTGAAGAGAACAGCTGCTTTTTTGCCTCACCTGTCAGGGTTGCCAGTATCAGCGGATTCCACTGGAATTCCAGGGTTAGCCGGTCCTTATCAATGTCCAGGGTCTGTATCTGCCGGGCCACAGATATGGCGTGGGCATATCGGGGGGTGTCCATCCCCTTTGCATGGATTTGATCTGCCATCCATTGAACAATGGGGTCCGGGACCTGGATACGGCCGACCCGCAGCTGCTGAATTTTTAGTTTGCCGGGTTGCAAATGCACGGCCGCCGCCAGGTTGATCCATTTGATTGGAAAAATGTCCGACACCTGAATCGAGGCATACACCACAGCGGTTTCCGGAAACAGGTGGGCCTGAAATGCCATTTTTTCTACATCGGCAAACTGAGTCAATCCATATGTGAGCAGCAGGTTCAGATCATTTTCCGAAATCGTCAGAGATGTCAACGCCATGGATTTTTCTTGGCTGGATTTCAGTGGGGCCAGTATCTGTCTGGCCCGCTGGATATCCGCCCCGGCCACAGGCCCTGAAATCCGGATATGGGGGTGCAGATCAAAGACCATGATGACCAGACCTGCCGGAATCAGGATCACCAGCACCAGGCTGGTGATCAAAATGACCGTGAAAACGATTCTCATGGCAGAAGTTGCCGCAAATGATCGATCACTTCCTGGTTGTCAGGAAATCGTTTGGCCTTGCGTTTGGAAAAAACAGTGGTTTGACCGGCCGTGATCTCATAAATGCCGTTACTGCCGGCAACCAGTTTCGGAGTGATGTGCAGTTCTTTTTCAATGAGGTCCGCCAGACCGGCAGCCCGTGGTTCGTAGTTTCAAACGGAACAATAGGTGATTTTGATTTCCATACATACCTTCCTTTTGGATTTGGATGGGTTTTTTCCAGGTTTCACCATGGTAAAACATCAGGAATTGGTTGTGATATCGCTAAGATTATAGTAAAGGTAAATTATTTTTATTGCAATGACTGTGAAATCGTTTCAGTCAATTCATAATGAATAATTTGAAAAGGTGATTCCATGACAGATGTTATTTTTGGTTTCCTGAACAGTATCGGTTTTACCCATCCGCTTCATCCGGCGTTGACTCATATTCCCATGGGCATGGTGCTCGGCGCAGTGGTCTTTCGGCTGGTATCTTTTCTGCCCCGAATGAAAATGCTGGCAAAAACCGGATACCATTGTGTGATTCTGGCACTTGTGGGGGTTATCCCCACCATATTCACCGGCTACCTGGACTGGCAGCACCGGTTCGGGGGCGAATGGGAGTTTCTGATCGTCCTGAAAATGTTTCTGGCAGCTGTTCTCACCGTGCTGCTGCTGGTGACCGCCATCAAGGATGATCCTGAAAACCGCGGATTTAACCGGCTCACCGGATGGTATGTGCTCATGGCGTTAGTGGCCATCGGACTGGGATTTTCCGGCGGCGAACTCCAATATGGATAATGCCGGAAATTTTATAAATTTAAGTCATTCATAAGGATCAATGATAACAAAAAGGCAAAAGGTGTCAAAATGATGAAAAAAATCGGATTGTTGATGCTGGCCGCAGCTGTTTTTCTGCCGGGCAGCCTGTTTGCTTCAGACTATGCCCACAAACTGGAAGTCAAAGACATGACCGTGTCCTGGACACTGGACAGTGACCAGATCCAGATGGAATTGAGTGCCAAAACCACGGGCTGGGTTGCCATTGGTATCGATCCGGAAGATGCCATGGGCGGTGGCGATATTATTATCGGGGCCGTTAAAAACGGCAAGGTGAGAATCGAAGACCATTTTGCGGACAGAAAACGGGGTCATTCTTCAGATGATAAACTGGGGGGAACCAATCAGGTGATTGATCCGGCGGGAAAAGAGGAAAATGGGGTGACCACCCTCTCTTTCACCCGTTTGGTGAACGCATTGGAACAATGGGACAAGCCCATACGCACAGACGGCAAGACAAGGGTCATGATCGCCTTTGGTACGGGCAGGGACTCCTTTATCGCCGGACATCAGTTTCGGACGGTATATGATATTGATTTTGCCACGGGTGAGGCTGTCAAAATCAAATGATGTTTTGCAGAAAAGTTGCGGGTCCGGCCATGGCAGGGTGGGTCACCTGCCTGATGCTGACCATTGCGGTGCCCGGGTTTGCACAGGATGGCGGACTGGATCATGCCCCTCATGATCCTGCCGGGAATACACGGGTGAATCCGGCAGATCCCCATCATGACCATGATGCCATGGTCATGGATGAGGGGACGGACATAAACGCGCTGGCAGGTCAGGTGAAAGTCGAGGAACGACTGGGCCAGTATATCGACCTGGAGGCGCGGTTTCTGGATGCCCAGGGTCGGTCAGTCACCATCCGGGAAATATTTGACAAGCCTGTGGTGCTGTTGCCCATCTGGTTTTTCTGCCCGTCGGTGTGTACGTTTCTCCAGGCGGATCTGGCAAAGGCATTGAACCGGGTGGACCAGCCGCCCGGGGAAGCGTTCAATATCATTACCTTGAGTTTTTCAGATGATGAAGACCCTTCCCATGCCCTGGCCGCCAAAAACAATTATGCCAACCTGCTCCAGCGCGATTTTCCTCTGGAAAACTGGTTCTATCTCACCGGGGATGAGGAAAATATCCGGCGGGTAACCGATTCTCTGGGATATTATTTTGTCAAGAAAAAGCCCCATGAATACATCCATCCCAACGCCATGGTGGTGCTGGCAGGGGATGGAAAAATAATCCGCTATCTGTATGGCCCCGGATTTCTGCCGTTTGACCTGGGCATGGCATTGACCGAGGCCCGAAAAGGGGAACCCGGGGTGTCCATCAAGCGGCGGGTACTTTCTTTCTGCTTTGATTATGATTCGGAAAACAACACCTATGTGTTCCGGCTGTTCAGAATCACGGGAACGGTGATTCTGATTCTGCTGGCCGGATTTGTGGTGTTTCTGGTTCGGCCGGGAAAGAAAACCGGGCACAGACGGCCGGGGGGTTAAGGAGATTCAGGCATGACATCATTTTACCAAACTCCTGAGCCGGCAGGATTTACCGGGATCCGGTCCTGGCTGATCACCTTTGATCACAAACGCATTGCCCTTTTGTATTTGTTTTCCATCCTGTTCTGGTTTTTGCTGGCCGTGACCCTGGGCGGCTTGATCCGCCTGGAACTGATGTTTCCGGGAAAAACCGTTCTGGACGCCCAAATGTATAATTCCGTGTTCACGCTGCACGGCGTGATCATGATTTTTTTGTTCATTATTCCGGCGTTGCCGGCCATTTTCGGCAATTTTTTTCTGCCCATCCACATCGGGGCCGAAGATGTGTATTTTCCCAGACTCAATCTGCTGTCCTGGTATCTGTACATGGCCGGCGGCATCGTGGCCATTGTGTCGCTGTTTTCCGACGGATTTCCCGACACCGGATGGACCTTTTACGTACCGTTTTCCATTTCCACCAACACCAATGTGTCCACGGCCGTGTTTGCCGCATTCATTCTGGGATTTTCCTCCATGCTCACCGGGCTCAACTTTATCACCACCATTCACAAGATGCGGGCAAAAAACATGGGATGGCTTCAGCTGCCTTTGTTCACCTGGAGCCTGTACGCCACAGCCTGGGTCCAGCTGCTGGCCACCCCGGTGATCACCATTACCCTGGTGCTGGTGGTGGTGGAACGGTTTTTCAATGTGGGGCTGTTTGACCCGGCCCGGGGCGGTGACCCCATCCTTTACCAGCATCTGTTCTGGATGTATTCCCATCCGGCTGTGTATATCATGATCCTGCCGGGTATGGGCGTGATTTCAGAGATCATTCCGGTATCTGCCAGAAAGTCGATCTTCGGATACAAGGCCATTGTGGCCTCGTCTCTGGCCATTGCCATTGCCGGATCTCTGGTGTGGGCCCATCACATGTACACCAGCGGCATGAGCGACACGGCCGTGTTCGTGTTTTCCCTGCTCACCTATGTGGTGGCCATCCCTTCGGCCATCAAGGTGTTCTCCTGGGTGGCCACCCTGTACAAAGGGGCCATCGAGATGACCCCGCCGCTATTGTTTTCCCTGTGCTTTGTTTATTTGTTTTCCGTGGGCGGGCTCACCGGGCTGGTGCTGGGGGCGGCCGGGGCCAATATCCATGTGCATGACACCCATTTTGTGGTGGCCCATTTCCATTTCACCATGTTCGGGGGCACGGGGTTTGCCTTTTTTGCAGCCCTGCACTACTGGTGGCCCAAAATGTTCGGAAAGATGTATGATTTCAAAAAAGCCTATATCGCCGCCATTCTGGTCACGGCCGGGTTCATGCTTCATTATGTGCCCATGTTTGTGTTGGGACTTCAGGGCATGCCCCGGCGCTATTATGACTATCTCCCCCAGTATGCGGCCGGCAATTTTTTTGCGGGATTCGGGGCGTTGTGCATGATTGCCGGCATCGGCCTGATGATGGTGAATTTGTTGGGCTCTCTGGCAAGAGAGCGTACCGCTGCTGCGGATGATCCCTGGGGCGGGGTCACTCTGGAGTGGACCATTCCCTCGCCCCCGCCTTTGCACAATTTTGACAAAGACCCGGAAGTGATGGATTATCCTTACGATTTTACAAAGGTGGCGGCCGCCGGACCCGGTGCCGGGTCCATGGATCCGGAGACGGACAAATGACGGCTCAGACAGACCCCACCGGTAAAAAACTGGGCATGTGGCTGTTTCTGTATACGGAGATTGTCCTGTTCGGCGGTCTGTTTGTTCTGTATGCCGTGTATTTTGCCGGATACACCGAAGATTTCATTGCCGGCGCCAAAGAGCTGGACCTGTTTTTCGGGGTGGTGAACACCATTATCCTCCTGATTTCCAGTTTTTGTGTGGCCGCCGGCGTCACAGCGGTGCAAAAGGCCCACAACCGAATCGCTCTGGCCGGCCTGTGGGGGGCCCTGGCCTGCGGGGCGATATTTCTGGTGAACAAGTATATTGAATGGGGGCACAAATTTGCGTACGGCATTTATCCGGGATCGGACCGGCTGGTGGACGGCCCGGCCGGCCAAAATCTGTTTTTTGGCCTGTATTTCGTGGTCACCGGGCTTCACGGGCTTCACATCATCATCGGCATGACATTGCTGGCCGTCAGTCTGGTGCTGGTCACCCGGCAAAAGATCACGGCCCAAAGCAATGCCATGCTGGAGAATTCAGGCCTGTACTGGCACCTGGTGGACCTGATCTGGATTTTTATTTTTCCTTTGTTTTACCTGGTGGTCTGATACAAGGAGTCCTCTATGGCATCTGAATCCCATATTATTGAATACAAAACCCTGGGGCTGACCCTGGCGGCCCTGCTGGTGCTGACCGGCGTGACCGTGGGGGCCGCATCCATCGACCTGGGCCGGGTCAATGTCTGGATCGCTCTGATGATCGCATCGGTCAAGGCCGGGTTTGTGCTGCTGGTGTTTATGCACATGCGCTGGGAAGGCCGGACACTGCAATGGTCGTTTCTGGCCACGGTGCTGTTTCTGGCCGTCATGATCGGGTTTATTTTCTGGGACGTGGCATTCAGGTGAGGAGACCCCATGACTGATATCATCAATCCCGTGGTCCTGGTGGACCGGTCCTTTTATTTTATCATTGGATTTTCTTTTGTGTTTCTGTTTGCCATCACTCTGGTGATGATCTATTTTGTGATCCGGTACCGTCGATCCCGGCACCCGGTGCCTGCGGATATCCGGGGAAACTGGAAGCTGGAAACCGCCTGGATATTCATTCCCACCCTCATCGCTTTGGCCATGTTCGTGTCCGGGTGGCAGGCCTATACCGGGCTGCGCAATGTGCCTGAAGGGGCTTTGGAGGTGGATGTCATTGCCCAGTCTTTTTCCTGGATATTCATCTATCCCACGGGCAAGGAAACGGAAAACGAACTCCGGGTGCCCGTGAATACGCCCGTGAAACTCAACATCACTTCCATGGATGTGATTCACAGTCTGTATATTCCGGCGTTCCGGGTCAAAGTGGATGCGGTGAAGGGCCTGAGCACCTATGCCTGGTTTCTGCCGGAAACCATTGGGGAATATTTTCTTCAATGCACGGAGTTCTGCGGGGTAGGGCATGCGGACATGACCGGCGTGGTCCGGGTGGTGTCTGAAGACGCGTTTGATGAATGGGTGGAAGAGGATGACGGATGGTAGAAACAGGCGGTATCCGTGCGGCAATCGAGCTGACCAAGTTCCGGCTCACCGGATTTATCGCTTTGTCCGCCATGTTCGGGCATATCCTGGCGGCCCCGGCCCCAGGGATCGATACCCTGGTGACCGGGGCCGGTGTGTGGCTGCTGGCTGCCGGAGCTGCCGTGTTCAATCATATTCAGGACCGGCGGTATGACCGCTGGTTTGCCAGAACCCGGCACCGGTGCCTGGTACAGAATCGGGTAGGTTTGCAGACGGCGGGATGGGTGGCATCAGGCCTGGTTTTTTCCGGTCTGGCGCTTCTTGCCGGGGGGCTGGATACACATCTGCCATGGATTCTGGGGGTTCTGGCCCTGGCCTGCTACAACGGCCTGTACACCCCGCTGAAGAAAAAAACTCTGTTTGCCGTGTGGCCCGGTGTGATCTGCGGTATGCTGCCTCCGGCCATCGGGTGGACAGCGGTACCCCAGGCCCTGTGCCATGGAACGGGGATCCAGCTGTTCGGGGTGATGCTGGTGATGGGCATCTGGCAGGTGCCCCATTTTTTGGTACTGGCCGCGGCCCAGCCGGTTTGTGATCCGGGTGCGGACCGGTTTCCCAGCTTTATCCGCCTGTGGACGAAAACAGAACTTTTTCTTCAGATTCTGGTGTGGGTCTGTGTTTACAGCCTGGGGATTTTCTGGTTTCTTCTCAACGGCGGGATTGTGTTGCCGGGGTTTTCAGCAAGCCTGGCCGGGATGGCTTTGGTCCTGCCCGGAGTGATGGGTTTGTTTTTCACAAGATTTCCGGCTTACGCCGGAGCCGGCGGATTCACCACCCTTAATCTGTCCATGCTGATTTTCATGGTTCTGGGGATTCTGGACCGGATTTTGCCAACTGTGTTTCCGCTTTAATGATGGCGGCAATACCGGTGTGCAGGGTCTGAATGAGTTGGGTTTCGCCTGTTCCCAGCCGGAAGCGGTTGCTGATATCAAACACGGATTCTGTTACAGCGGTTTTTTCCCCCCGGGTTCCCCGGATCTGCAATCCATGGGTGGATGCCAGTCTTTTGAGCCGGTCCGGGTGGTTTTCCAGATTGGGCAGCCGGATATGCATGCCGGCCCGCATGGCGGTCCCGATATTGGTGGGGCAGGCGGTCAGATATCCCAGCCTGGGATCAGATGCCAATTCAAGTGTGTCGCTGATGTGTGCCAACGCAGACACCATCCGGTTGAAAACCTTTGACAGATTCCCGGTTTTTTCAAGACAGATAATGCGCAGATGATCTTCTTCATTGACCCAGACACGAAAGGTCCTGTCATGGCTCATGAACACTCCCCGGGATGCAGGAAAGTCCCGGATGATGCCGGCGGATGCCTGAAACCGGTCACCGGGTAAAAATGCCGTGCCTGTAAGCGCCCGGTTGCGGATCTGATCCAGGGTCAATGCATCCATGGCGTGAAAGTGTCCCTGGAGCGGTTCAGGTAAGGCATCCAGGGTCTGCTTTATCTGCCGGACCACGATCTGCCGGTTTTGAGGGGTGATGCTGGGGGGAAACGCGTGGCCGGACAGGTTTCGGGCCACCCGGATCCGGGTGGAAACAATCAACCGGTTGTGGGGATCCAGGTCCGGCAGATCCAGAAGATCCAGGCGTGACACATGGCAGATGGGACCGGTGATTTGATGATATGTCCGGATCACCGGATCGAAAATTTCCTTGAACAGGGCATAGGTTTGTGCATCGCCGGCATAGATGCCGATATGGGAATCCGGATTTTCCCGGCCGGACCGGATCGCCTGTTCCAGGGTGAAGCCGGTGCCGGTTTTCAGCCGGGACAGGCGGTCAAACAGAGACGGGGTTAAAAAACGATGGGCCAGAGAAACGGCATGTTCAGGAAAAATCGCCCCATCCCCGGAATCAGCTGCCATAACCGGAGGCCTGGGAAGAGATGCCCCGGGCCAGGGTGGTCTGGATAATATCCAAAACCGCGCAATCCTGATGACATCCGGGCAGATTTTTTTTATTTTCACAGGTCAGGCAGGGGCTGCGGGTCAGGTATCCGATTTCAAAATCGAACCGATCTCTGTTGGTATGTGTTTTCATGGCATTTTTTCTCTGATCATTCACAGTGACGCACTATACCAGAGATGGCGCGGCACCGTCAATACAACAGGAAAAAATTAGAATGGTCTTTTGCCTTGTCTAACGGATCAACACATGATAAGGGAAACATCACAAAAAAACCTTTTTGAACCATTTTAAATGAAGGATACTCCATTATTGGCTGAGTCTCGATTTGCGGAATTAAAGGAAAAAGAAAAGCTGGCAAGAAAGCAGATTGTCATTGAATCCGCTCTGGCATTGTTTGCAAAAAAACCGTTTTATGAAGTGGGCATGCGGGAAGTGGCGGACGAGGCCGGTATATCCGCGGCTACCATTTACCGGTATTTTCCCAGTCAGCAGGCATTGTTCAATGAGGCCTTTCTTCAGGATATCTCCGCTGCCAGCAAAGAGTTCAAAACCATGGTTGAAACGGATAAGCCCGCAAGTATCGAGCAGTTCGGCATAAAATTTGTGGATCATCTCATCAATAACGAATCCACGTTTCAGATGATGGCTTATCTGATGCTCAAAGACAACCTGTCCCATCCGGTCATGGGAAAATTCGACTCAGTCACCAAAATATTTTTTGATCTGTTTGCTGAATTACTGTGTCGCCACGGTGTGGCAAAGGAACAGGCCCGTATCTATTCCCACGCGTTTGTGGCATCCATCACCGGGATTCTCATGGTTTTCCGCAATTCACCCGTGACAGACAAAACCGCTACAAGAAACCATATCATCAAGGTGGTGAAAATCACCGCGTCTTTGTATACAAACCAGTTGCTGGGTCATCAGGACAGTGTCAGTGCCTGAGCATGGCCGGGCATCTTATGACGGAGGTGTGATTATGGAAAAAAACGTATTGGTGCCGGTGGCCCAGGGAATCGAAGAGATGGAGGCCATTACTATCATTGACGTGCTTCGGCGGGCCGGGGCCCGGGTGGTGGTGGCATCGGTGGATGATCTGACCATCAAAGCGGCCCGGGGCATTGAATTTAAAGCAGACTGTTTGATCAAGGACTGCCGGGAACAAAGTTTTGATCTGATTGTCCTGCCCGGGGGTATTCCGGGTGCAGAAAATCTTCAAAAATCAGAAGCGCTGGCAGAACTGCTCAAAAAACAGGCGGCCCAGAAAAAATTATATGGGGCTATCTGCGCGTCTCCGGCCGTGGTACTTCATCCCCTGGGACTGGTCACGCCCGGAGCCGTGACCTGCCATCCGGGATTTGCCGGCCGGATTGAGGGAGGCACGGTCCAGGACCGCAACGTGGTCATTGACGGACCCTGCATCACCAGCAAAGGCGCGGGCACGGCACTGGAATTCGCCTTGACCCTGGTCCGCCAGTTGTTTGACGACAAGGTCCTGGCGGATGTCAAAGGAGGTCTGGCCCTTTAGGTTGGCTTGTTTCGGCCGGACCGGCGGGTGCAGATAATGAAAAAACAGCGGCAGCGTGCCTTGCAGATATCTCTGGGACTGGGCATGCTGGTGATTGTCATCCTGGTGGAAGTGCTGGCGATCTCTCCGGCCGGTATCTATTCCTATACCTTGACCGGGTACCGGAATTTCAAGATCGGTGCGCCCAGGCAGCGAATCCTGGCGGAAATCAACCGGGTGCCTGCCATCCGGACCCTGATCACCTGCACGCCGGATTCTGAAACCACGCTTTTGACCCAACGTCATTTCACCCATACACCGGAACTGGATGCCAGCGATGTATGGATCGCCCGATACCGCAATCATAATGTGATCATTTTTTTATTTCAAGAACAGACACTTTCCCGGATACTGCTGCTGAAAACCCGTTTCAGCCGTCAGATATCCTCTGCTTTGTTTGATACCTGCCGTTTGGACCTGCTTGACGATATCGAGCTGTTTTTGGAAACTCAGACCGCACACCCGGTTTTTTATCACTGAAAAAAACGGGCATTGAATGTTCCAAAGGGTTGCTGTATATTTGGCCTTTCAAAATTTAAAATTTATCAGACCTTTTTTCAGGTCTGAAACCGTCAGGAAAGATACATGAAACAAATAGATGACATACAATCGACCCGCATCGGGGTCGTGGGGGCCGGTTCCTGGGGAACTGCGCTTGCCAAACTGCTGGCTGAAAAAGGCTTTGATATTGATTTCTGGGTGTTTGAATCCGAAGTGAAGGAACAGATTGAAACATTGCGGGAAAACCGGGTGTTTCTGCCGGGGGTTCTGCTTCCCGAAACCATTCATCCGTTCAATGATATTGAAACCGTGGTCAAGAACAAGGATCTGGTACTGGTTGTCGTTCCTTCTCATTGCATGCGGTCCGTGGCCATGCAGATGAAACCGTTCATTGCAAAAGACGCTGTGGTGGTCAGTGCGTCCAAAGGGATTGAAAACAAGACCCATCTCACCATGACCGGTATTCTGGAAGAAATTCTGGATTTTCTGCCCCCGGAAAATCTGGCGGTGCTGTCCGGTCCCAGCTTTGCCAAGGAGGTGGCGGCAAAGATTCCCACGGTGGTGGCGGCGGCATCTGTGAACGACCGGGTGGCCCGGTTTGTCCAGGCGGTGTTCGCCGGCCCCACTTTCCGGGTGTATGTCAACCATGATCCTGTCGGCACCCAGATCGGCGGTGCCATGAAAAATGTCCTGGCTATTGCCGCAGGCATCTGCGACGGCATGAACATGGGACTCAACCCCAGAGCCGCCCTGATCACCCGGGGTCTGACGGAAATGAACCGTCTGGGCACCCGCTTAGGGGCGGACCCGCTGACCCTGTCCGGCCTGGCCGGAGTCGGAGACCTGCTGCTCACCTGTACCGGTGCGTTGAGCCGTAATTACACGGTGGGGATGCAGATCGGCCAGGGCAAAAAACTGGATGACATCATCTCGGAAATGCGTATGGTGGCCGAAGGGGTGAAAACCACCCGGTCCGTGTACAACCTGTCCAGAAAACTGGGCGTGGATCTGCCCATCTGCAATGAAGTTTATCATGTTTTGTTTGAGAATTATCCATTGGAAGAAACCATACAGCGCCTGATGAACCGCTCTTTAAAACATGAGCTGGACGGGGTGTTGTAAGAATCCGGGGGAGGTCTTATGCCATACGTGAACATTAAAATTACCAGAGAAGGCGCCACAAAGGAACAGAAAGCCGAGCTCATTGAAGGGGTGACCCGGCTGCTTAAAGATGTGCTGGGAAAAAATCCCGCCACCACGTTTGTGACCATCGATGAAGTGGACACGGATAACTGGGGCGTCGGCGGCATTCCCGTGACAGAACTGCGCAAACAACAATAAGGTTTTTTTATGTCTCATCCGGAAAGCAAGGCGTTTTCCAAACAAATGAAAGGAGACTGACCCACCCATGATACGATCGTTTAAAGGCAAAACACCCAGGATTGCGCCATCGGCTTATGTGGACGACACGGCCGTGCTGATCGGAGATATCGAAATCGGAGAAGAGTCCAGTGTGTGGCCCGGTGCCGTCATCCGGGCGGATCTGGGAAAAATCACCATCGGACAAAAGACCATTGTGGAGGACAATTGCGTGATCCATGCCGGCGCTCCCAACGGCAGAGACGGGGATGTGTTCATCGGGGACCGGGTGGTCATCGGACATGGGGCCGTGCTCAACTGCCGGTCCATCGGTAATTATGTGCTCATCGGCATGAATGCCACCCTGCTTCATGAAGCCAGCATCGGTGATTACTGTCTGATCGGAGCGGCCGCCCTGGTGGGGGCCGGTAAAATCATTCCGGATTATTCCCTGGTGTTCGGGGCCCCCGGGCAGATCAAGGGACGGCCTTCTGAAGAACAGCTCTGGTGGGCCAAAAGCGCGTATGAAGAATACAAGCCATTGATGGATGAGTATAAAAAATTACAATCCATTCCGTCTTAGCCGGGCCGGCACCTGGTTCATTTTTTCAGATCCGCCAGCTGTTTCATCAAGTCATCGTATTCATCTTCATACGCCAGAAGATCCATCATCACCGGTGGTTTGACCGAATGGGCCGGCAGCCGGGCTTTGGTGTCCTTAATCAGTATTTCCAGTTCCGCCAGTCTTTTTTTGATCTCTTTTTCGGTTTTCAAAATGTGCGGTGCCTCCTGCTTTTTTTAGGGGGTATGTTTGTACAAATATATCATGGATATCCCGGGCGTGTCGATATTGACAAATGAGGTCCCGGGCGATACTGTGAAAAATCTTCGAAATCCTTCAAAATAAGGAGACCCGGTATGAGTGACCACACCCCGCGGCTGCTGGACGCCCTGGATGCGTTCGAAGACGGCATCTATATTGTGAGCGAAGAGTTTACAGTGGAGTATATGAACCGGTTCATGAAAGACCTGTTCGGAGACGGGGTGGGGAAAAAATGCCACAAGGTGCTGCTCAATTATGAAACCCCCTGTGACTGGTGTAATTACCGGGAGATTTTCGAAAAAAACGAAACCCGGCATTCAGAAATTTATCTGGAATCGGCGAAAAAAACCTTTGCCTTGTCTGAAATTCCCGTGACCAACCGGGACGGGACCCGGTCCAAACTGTCCATCTACCGGGACATCACCCGGCGCAAGGAGCAGGCGGCCCTGCTTAAATTTTCCGAAGAAAATTATCAGCGCCTGTTCACCCATGCCGGGTGCGGGGTGTTTATTTCCAGCAAACAGGGGCGGTTTCTGGATGTGAACCCGGCGTTGCTCAGGATTCTGGGATACCGGGACAAGGAAGAATTCCTGGCTCTGGACCTGGCCCGGGATGTGTATCTGGCACCCGGGGACCGGGAAAGATATCAGCGGATTATCGAGAAAAAAGGGCGGGTGGTGGATTACGAACTCCAGTGGCGGCGCCGGGACGGGCATCTCATCGACATCCTGCTGACCTCCCATGTCCGGTATGGCACCAATGGTGAAGTCCTGGGGTACGAAGGCATTGTGGTGGATGTCACCGAGCGCAAGAAAAGCGAAAATAAAATCCGGGAAGCCTACGATTTTCTGGACAACATTATTTCCTGCTCTCCCAATGCCATCATGGCCATGGACATGACCGGCCGGATCATGCTGTGGAACCGGGGAGCGGAAAATCTGTTCGGACTGCCCGCCGATGAAGTGGTGGACAACATGACGGTCCAGCAGATCTATTCCAGGGAGGTGGCGGCGGAAGTGACCCGGATGATGCGGGACTCAGAATATGGCGGAGTGGGCCGGCTGACCTCTTATCCGCTGACCTTTGAGCGCCGGGACGGGGTCCGGCTGGAGGGCAACCTGTCCGCGTCGTTTCTCTATGATGAACAAGGAAAAGAAACCGCCACCGTGGCGCTGTTCATGGACTTGAGAGAGCGCCTCAAGACCGAGCGGGAGCTGGCCGAAGCCCGGCAGCACCTGCTCCAGTCGGAAAAACTGGCTGCCATGGGCCGGCTCACCTCCCAGATCGCCCATGAACTGAACAACCCTTTGTTCGGGATCATGAATACCCTGGAACTGTTGAAAACCGAGATCCCGCCTTCCAACAAGCGGCGACGGCTTCTGGACATGTCTTTATCCGAAACCGTTCGCCTGGCGGACATGCTCAAAAAAATGCTGTCTTTTTCCCGGCCGGATGAAACCGAACGGGCAGCGCTGGACGTCAACACCGTGATCGACGAGCTCATGGTGCTCTATGACAAACGGTTCCGGGAAAATTCCATCAAGGTCAAACTGGATCTGACCCCGGATCCGGGCATCATCATGGCTTCCCGGGATCAGTTGCGCCAGGTGTTCATCAACCTGTTTTCCAACGCCATGTATGCCATGCCCGACGGCGGCATCCTGACGCTTTCCACCCGGCCCAACGGGAATATGGTTTATATCATTGTGGAAGATACCGGCACCGGCATCAAGCCCGAACACCTGGAAAAGGTGTTTGATTCTTTTTTCACCACCAAGACCGACAGTATCAAGGGCGTGGGACTGGGACTTTCGGTGTGTTATGGATTCATTCAGGATCATGACGGTGACATCACCGTGGAATCTCAATACGGCGAATGGACCCGGTTCACCATCAAACTGCCTCTGGCGTAACAGACCACCTGTAAAAATCCTGATATGCCCCTTTATTTATATACTTCGTGATCTTCGTGTCCTTTGTGGTAAAAAATATGCCCATTCAATAACGGGAAGGTGGTATAGTTATTTTATTTATTATCGGTATTATTTTTTTATTGACAGATAGAATTTTATATAATAAATAAAAAAACTATAAACCATCAATGCAAAGGAGGCATTATGGAAGACACATTGACTGTATTCACGGCCAGCAAGTACTGCAATGTTTCGTCTAAAACCATTATCAACTGGGTGGAGGCCGGCCATATCAAGGCGTACCGGACGGTGGGCGGCCATCGCCGCATCAAGAAATCCGACCTGGAAATCTTTATGCGCGATCAGGGAATTCCCATCCCGGAGGAAAAAGATGACAGTGCCCGCAAGAAAATCCTGGTGGTGGATGACGACATGATCATTGTGGAATCCATTGTCCAGGCCCTGGAGGAGGACGAGTTCGACTATGAGGTGATCTCGGCGTCCGACGGGTTTGAGGCAGGACTTCAGGTCAACCATTTCAAGCCGGATTTGATGATCCTGGATATCATGATGCCTGATATCAAAGGATATGAGGTCTGCAAGAAAATTAAGGACAACGAGGAGACAAGACATACGAAAATCATTGTGCTGTCTGCGTATCTGGACGACGAGAAATTCGCCCGGATGAAGAAAAATGGTGCGGATGTCTGTTTTTCCAAGCCCTTGCCTTTGCACCAGCTCAAAGAAGAAGTCGCAAAACTGCTTGGACTTAAATAACAAGGAGGCAGATCATGAATTTAAAAGAATCTTTGGAAAAAAAGAGATTTGTTGTGACCTCTGAAGTTCAGGCCCCCCTTGGCGATGACGAACCTGAAGCACTGGTAAAAAGCCTGAGCAGGGTCCGGGGCAGGGTGGACGGCGTGTCCGTGTCTGATGTGGAACTTGAAGGCGTGGTGGGGGACAGCATTCAGACCTGTGACCTGTTGCTGAAAAACCGGTTCAATGCCATTTACCAGACCACCACCAGAGACAAGAACCGGTATCAGCTCCAGAAGGACCTGACTTCGGCCCATGAGGTGGGGGTGGATAACCTGCTGGTGTTCACCGAGGACTACCGGATTTCCGGCGACAGTCTCCAGGAATCCATGTTTTTTCATGTGGATTCCGGCAAGCTGGCATCGGTTTTAGACCACCTGCGCCAGGGGGTCACCATCGAAGGCAATGACTTAGGCAAAAATTTTGAATTTACCTTAGGTTCCGGTGTGGAAACCCCCTGGGGAAAGCAAATGCCCAAGCGAGGTATGGAGGAACTGGAGGACATGCTCAATGTGGGGACCGGCTATTTTTTGACCACTCCGATTTTTGACGTGGACCAGTTTGAAAAGTTCATGAAACAGGTGGCCCCGTTCCGGGTCCCGGTGATCGCTGAGGTGATGATTCTGCGCACGGCCGGCATGGGCAAGTTTCTGAACCGCCACTTCAAGTCCGGCCTGGTGCCGGAATGGGTGATCCAGAAGCTGCTCAACGCACCGGACAGGACAAAGGCCAGCATCGAGCTGTTTGCAGATACCGTCAAAAGCCTCAAGGATATCTGCCAGGGCGTGCATATCGTAACCATCGGCGGTGAGGACAAACTGGCCCGGTACCTGAACGCAGCCAAACTCAGGTGAGGCATGATCAAATGACATAAGCCTTCAACCGAATACAGGGGGGACGCACCATGGCAGAGGCAATCAAGATAGACACCCTTGATGTCGAACTCAAGGAAGCGGTACTGGACAAGGTACCGGATGCAAACTTTGATCTGTGCCTGACCTGCGGCACCTGCACCGGCGGATGTCCCGCGTCCGAGCAGTTCGGCATGGATCCCAGAAAACTGATCCGTATGCTCAATTTCGGCATGGATGAAGAGATCCTCAAATCCGACTGGAAATGGGTGTGCTCCATGTGCGGCCGGTGCCAGCTGGCATGCCCCATGAACATCAATATTCCCAAACTCATCTATAACATCCGGGCCAGGATGGCCCGGGAAAAAAGGCCCAAAGGCATTTTGGGCTCCTGCGACCAGCATATCCGCACAGGATCGGCCATGGGTGCGGCCAAAGAGGATTTTGAATTCACGGTTCTGGATGTGGCCGAGGAGATCAGAGAGGACCATCCCGGGTTCGAGGACCTGGAGGTCACTGTGGACCGGGTGGGCGCGCAGATGGTGCTCAACCAGAACTCCCGGGAACCGGTCACCGAACCCGAGGAGATGGGACCCTTGTGGAAGATCCTGCACCTGGTGGGGGCGGACTGGACCTACCCTTCGGTGATGTGGGCCGGTGAAAATTACTGCATGTTTCTGGCGGACGATGAAGGGTGGCGGTATATCATCGAGGAGTTTGTCCTGCATGTGGACAACAATCTTAAAAGTCCTCTGGTGGTCAATACTGAGTGAGGCCACTCCTATTTTGCAATCCTGGAGGGATTGCGCAAATACAAGATTCCCCACAAGTTTGAACTCATCACCATCATCGAGTTGTACGCCCGGTGGATCAAACAAGGTAAACTCAAGGTCAATTCAGACTGGAACAAAGATATCGGTGCGAAATTCACGGTCCAGGATCCCTGCAACATCGCCCGGAAAAGCGGGTCCAACAAAATCGTAGACGATCTGCGGTTTGTGGTGAAAGCCGTGGTGGGCGAAGAGAATTTCATCGATACCGTGCCCAGCCGCATGAACAATTTCTGCTGCGGCGGCGGGGGCGGGGCCCTGCAGGCCGGGTTCCCGGACCAGCGCCGGGCTTACGGCAAAATCAAGTTCAACCAGATCATGGCCACAGGGGCCGATTACGTCATCGCCCCCTGCCACAACTGTCACGGCCAGATCGAGGATATCGGCCACCACTACGGCGGCAGGTATCACGTGGTCCATTTGTGGACCATCATCTGCCTGGCGTTAGGGGTTCTGGCGGATACTGAACGCGCCTATCTCGGCCCGGACCTGGCCGACGTGGGACTTTGACCCCGGGTGGGACTAAATGCCCCAAGTGGGACTGAATGCAAGGAGGAATGACATGACCGAAATGGAAAAAGGATCGGTAATGGTGGTGGGCGCCGGTATCGCCGGTATCCAGGCCTCTCTGGATCTGGCCGATTCCGGGCACCTGGTCTACCTGGTGGACAACAACACGGCCATCGGCGGCACCATGGCCCAGCTGGACAAGACCTTTCCCACCAATGACTGCTCCATGTGCATTATCTCCCCCAAGCTGGTGGAGGCGGGGCGGCATTTGAATGTGGAACTGCTGACCTCAAGCGACATCGAGTCCGTGGACGGGGAGGCCGGCAATTTCACGGTGACCCTGACGCAGCATCCCCGGTATATTGACCTGGAAAAATGCACGGCCTGCGGGGAATGCGGCAAGGTGTGCCCGGTGACCCTGCCCAACCGGTTTGACGAAAATCTGGGAGAGCGTAAAGCCGCGTTCAAGCTCTATCCCCAGGCCATGCCTTCGGCCTGGGCCATTGAAAAGGCAGACAAGGCACCCTGCCGCCTTACCTGTCCGGCCGGGCTCAATGTTCAGGGGTATGTGCAGATGGTCAAGCAGGGCAAATACAGGCAGGCCCTGGAGATCATCATGGAGCAGCTGCCGCTGCCCGGGGTTTTGGGCCGGATCTGTCCCCATGAATGCGAGGATGCCTGCCGCCGCTGTCAGGTGGAGGCCCCGGTGGCCATCAGAGATCTCAAGCGCCTGGCTGCAGACCAGTTTGATCCCCGGGATATCAAGATTCCCTGTGCGCCGAAGATCGGAAAGAAAGTGGCCGTCATCGGTTCCGGCCCGGCCGGGCTGTCCGCAGGGTTTCATCTGGCGAAAAAAGGGGTGGATGCCGTGATTTTCGAAGCCCTGCCCAAACCCGGGGGGATGCTGCGGGTGGGGATTCCGGACCATCGGCTTCCCCCTGACGTGCTGGACAAAGATATCGATGTGATCACCAACTTAGGCGTGCTGATCCACTGCCACCAGCGCCTGGGGCATGATTTTACCGTGGACAGCCTGAAGGCCGAAGGGTTTGATGCCGTATTCCTGGCCCTGGGCGCCCACAAAGGGCTGTCTCTGGATATTTCCGGTGAAAATCTGCCCGGGGTCCGCCAGGGCGTGGATTTCCTGCGGGAACTCAATTTAAATGGTGAAACGGAAACCGGAACACAGGTGGGGATCATCGGCGGCGGCAATGTGGCCATTGACGTGGCAAGGTCCGCGGTACGTATGGGGGCAAAGAATGTCACCATTATCTACAGAAGAACCCGGAACGAGATGCCGGCCTGGGAAGAGGAGATCTGCGCCGCCGAGGACGAAGGCGTGGCCATCACCTATCTGGCGGCCCCGCAGAAGGTTCTGGAAAAGAACGGCCGGGTGGCGGGCCTGCGGGTGATCAAAATGGAGTTGGGCGAGCCGGACGTATCGGGCCGGCGCCGGCCCGTGCCTGTGCCGGGCAGCGAATACGACATCGAAATAGATCAACTCATCAGTGCCATCGGCCAGCAGCCCGACATTTCCGTGATCGAGGATCTGGCGGATGTAAAAATCACCCGGTGGAACACCCCGGAGGTGGATCCGGTCACCCTGGCCACGGACCGGGCCGGCGTGTTTGCCGGCGGGGATGTGCAGACCGGTCCCGGGGTGGCCATCGGCGCGGTGGCTGCCGGTATGGCGGCGGCGGAATCGATCTTCCGGTATCTCACCGGCAAAGACATGGCCGGAGGCCGGGATGTGCCGGTGGCGGAAGAGCCGGTCTACCGGCCGGTGGATCCGGACATGCCCCATGAAGCCCGATACCGGATGCCGGAACTCCCTGTCGAAAAAAGGGCCGGCAATTTTGATGAGGTGGAACTGGGGTATGATCCGGCTGACGGGCAGAAAGAAGCCGCCAGGTGCCTGAACTGCGGGTACTGCTCTGAGTGCATGCAGTGCGTGGATGCCTGCCTGGCCGATGCCGTGGACCATTTCATGATGCCCGAAATCCATAAAGTGCAGGTCAAGGCCATCATCCTGGCCCCGGGATTCACCCCGTTTGAACCCCAACAGATGATTACCTACTGCTACGGCCACAGCCCCAATGTCATGACCTCCCTTGAATTTGAGCGGATTCTGTCCGCGTCCGGCCCGTATGCCGGCCACCTGGTGCGGCCGTCCGATGAAAAAGAACCCAAAAAGATCGCCTGGCTTCAGTGCGTGGGGTCCCGGGACATCAACAAGGGGGACCATGCCTACTGTTCCGGGGTGTGCTGCATGTATGCTACCAAACAGGCGGTGATCGCCAAGGAGCATGCCGGAGAAAAACTGGACTGCGCCATTTTCTACATGGACATGCGCACCCATGGCAAAGAGTTTGATAAATATCAGATGCGGGCTGAAGACGATGCCGGGGTACGGTATGTCCGGTCCCGCATTCATTCCGTCTTTCCGGAGCCCGGGGACCGGTACCGGCTGGTGTATGCCACCGAGGCCGGAAACCTGGCCGAGGAAATTTTCGACATGGTGGTGCTGTCCATCGGACTGGCCCCCAACCGGGAGGCCGCGGCCCTGGCGGAAAAAATGGGCATCGACCTCAATGCCCACGGATTTGCCGCCACCACGGATCTGTCCCCTGTGGCGGCATCCCGGCCCGGCATCTATGTGTGCGGCACCTTTCAGGAGCCCAAGGACATCCCTTCTTCTGTCATGGAAGCCTCAGCTGCCGCCGCCACCGCCGCCATGACCATGGCCGAAGACCGGTGGACCCTCACCCGGACCCGGGAACTGCCGCCGGAAACCGATGTGGCCGGGGCTGTTCCCCGGATCGGGGTGTTTGTCTGCAACTGCGGGATCAACATCGGCGGGGTGGCGGATGTGCCCGCGGTCCGGGATTACGCAAAAACCCTGCCCTATGTGGTGCATGTGGAGGACAATTTGTTCACCTGTTCCCAGGATACCCAGGACCACATGAAGCAGGTGATCATTGAAAATCAGATCAACCGGGTGGTGGTGGCATCCTGTTCTCCCAGAACCCACGAGCCGTTGTTCCAGGAGACCATCCGGGATGCCGGGCTCAACAAGTATCTGTTTGAAATGGCCAATATCCGGGACCAGAACACCTGGGTCCACATGAACGAACCGGACAAAGCCACGGCAAAAGCCAAGGACCTGGTGCGCATGGCCGTGGCCAGGGCCGCGTTTGTGGAACCGCTGCACCAGGTGAGCCTGCCCATCAAAAAATCGCTGCTGGTGGTGGGGGGCGGGGTGGCCGGCATGGAATCGGCTCTGACCGCAGCAGCCCAGGGCGTGGCGGTTCTTCTGGTGGAAAAGACCGATACCTTAGGGGGAATCGCCCGGCATCTGAACGCCACCTGGCAGGGCGAGCCTGTGGCCGCCTTTCTGGCGGATCTGGCTGAAAAAGTGCTGGCCCACCCGAACATCTCGGTTCATCTGAATACCCAGGTGGCCCGGACCACCGGATCCATGGGGCATTTCACCACCACCCTGGTGCAAGGCAGCGGTCCGGACCATCCGGCGAACGTGCAGGAATTCATCGTTGAACACGGGGCTGCGGTCATCGCCACCGGCGGCATGGAATACCGCCCCCATGAATACTTGTACGGCGATCACCCGGACGTGCTCACCCACCTGGACATGGATGCGGCGTTCCGGGAGAACGATGCCCGGATTTTCAAGGGCCGGTCTTTTGCGTTCATCCAGTGCGTGGGCTCCAGAAACGAGGAACACCCCTACTGTTCAAGGTTGTGCTGCACCCACAGCCTCAAGTCCGCCATCGCCCTCAAGAAGATGGATCCCCGCAAACGGGTGTTCGTGATCTACCGGGATATCCGATCCTATGGATTCCGGGAGGACCTGTACCGGGAAGCCCGGGAACGGGGGGTGCTGTTCATCCGGTACGACCTGGAACGCATGCCTGAGTTGAGCCGGGCCCACAACGGCAAAGGGGGGCTTGTGCTGAGGGTCTTTGATCCGGTGCTCCAGATGCCCGTGACCCTTTCCCCGGACGTGGTGGTCCTGGCCTCGGGCGTGGTGTCGGCGGACAACAAAAAACTGTATGAAACCTTTAAGGTCCCGGTGAACAGCGACGGGTTCCTGGTGGAGGCCCATGCCAAACTGCGGCCCGTGGATTTTGCCTCGGAGGGCCTGTTTGTGGCGGGGCTGGCCCACTATCCCAAGCCCCTGGAGGAGAGCATCTCCCAGGCAAGGGCCGCCGTGGCCCGGGCCATGATTATCCTTTCCCGGGATGTCCTCATGGTGGGCGGCATCGTGGCCTCGGTGGAAAAGGAAAAGTGCGCCGTGTGTCTGACCTGTGTGCGCACCTGTCCCTATGGGATCCCCTTTATCCATGAAGAGGGATATGCGCAGATCGAGGCATCGGAATGTCATGGATGCGGGGCCTGTGTGGCGGAATGCCCGGGCAAGGCCATCACCTTGAACCATTTCACAGACCGGCAGATCACTGCCAAGACCCATGCCCTGTTTGAAGAAACCCTGGAGACCGAGGAGGCGGCATCATGAAACCGGATCAACAGGATCGAGACAACAACCGGAGTGAACAGGAAAAAAGTGCCATGAACCCCCAGGTGCATGAACCCAGAATCATTGCGTTCTGCTGTCAGTACTGAGCGTACGCCGCAGGGGACCTGGCAGGTTCCATGAGGCTGACCTACCCGGCCAACATCAAGATCATCCAGGTGCCGTGCACCGGCCGGGTGGACATCGTTCACCTGCTGTCCGCCCTGGAGGACGGGGCGGACGGGGTATACGTGGCCGGATGCCTGGAAGGGGAGTGCCACTACCTGGAAGGCAATTACAAGGCAAGGCGCAAGGTGGCATACGTGAAAAAAGTGCTCGCCGAACTGGGCATCGAACCGGAGCGGGTGGCCATGTACAACCTGTCTTCGGCCCAGGGCGCCCGGTTCGCTGAGATTGCCAACGAGATGGTGGAGCAGATCAGAGACCTGGGCCCCACCCCGGTCCGATAACAATATTGGGGTCAAAACGGGGTCAGGCCTGCGTTATTGTAGTTATTTTTTATTGAATAACTACAATAACGCAGGCCTGACCCCGAAGCTGAAGTTGACCCCGGAAGGGAGGTAACATGATAGTTGCAGATCGCAAGTCTCTGGAAGAGATACTGGGGATGGTGGCGGACAGGGATAAAATTCTTATCCTCGGATGCAAGGGATGTGTGACCGTGTGTAATGTGGGCGGGCTCAAGGAGGCGGAGATTCTGGCTTCAACGGTGAAGATCGCCCGAAAGAAAGAAGGACGGCCGGTCAAGGTGGAACACCGGGCCCTGGAACGCCAGTGTGACAACGAATATGTGGCCCAGCTGGCCGATAGTGTGGCAGATTATGATGCGGTGGTGTCCATGGCCTGCGGCGTGGGACCCCAGTTTCTGTCGGAAATGTATCCGGACCAGGTGTTTTTTCCGGCGGTGAACACCACGTTTTTCGGTGGCGCGGTTCAGCACGGGGTGTGGGAGGAGCGCTGCGCCGGGTGCGGGGCCTGTGCCATCCATCTGTTCGGCGGGTTGTGTCCCATTGCCCGGTGTGCCAAAAGCCTGTTACACGGCCCCTGCGGCGGGTCTTCCAACGGCATCTGCGAGGTGCACAAGGACACGGCGTGCATCTGGGATGCCATTGTAAAAAAGAAACTGGAAACCGGCCGCCTGGAAGATCTGGTGGCGATCAAGCCCTTCAAGGACTGGCGCACGGCCCGGGACGGCGGTCCCCGGCGCAGTATCAGAGAAGAACTGGTCAAGGGAACCATATAAAAGGAGACACATGCCATGACAGCAACCCAATCAGGCAGCAATCTTGAAAAAGTCCTGACAGCCGGTCATTTTGCCTTTACCGGAGAATGCGGTCCCCCCAAAGGCGCCAATGTGGCACACTTGCGGAAAAAGTTTAAATACCTTAAGGGCAACGTGGACTGCGTCAACATGACCGACAACCAGACCGCAGTGGTGCGGATGTCTTCTCTGGCCGGATCCGCGTTGATGAAGGCCGAGGGACTGGAGCCCAATTTTCAGATGGTGTGCAGAGACAGAAACCGCCTGGCCATGATGTCCGATATTCTGGGGGCCTATGCACTGGGGGTAAGGAATATGCTGTGCCTGTCCGGGGATCACCAGAGTTTCGGCAACCACCCGGAAGCCAAGAACGTGCACGACATCGATTCCATGCAGCTCATCGCTCTGGTGAAAAAGATGCGGGACGAGGAGAAATTTTTGAACGGCGAGGACATTGATGTGGCGCCTAAGATGTTCATCGGTGCGGCCTGCAACCCGTTTGCCGATCCCTATGAGTTCCGGGTTCACCGCCTGGCCACCAAGATCGCAGCAGGCGCGGATTTCATCCAGACCCAGTGCATTTTCAACATGGACAAATTCCGGGACTTCATGAAACAGGTGGTGGACAAAGGACTCCATGAACGCTGCTACATCCTGGCCGGGGTCACGCCCATGAAAAATGCGGGCATGGCCAACTTCATGTCCAAGTATGTGCCGGGTATGGACATTCCGGCATCGCTTATCAAGCGCCTCAAGGGCGTGGACAAGCGGGATCAGGCCGAAGAGGGCATCCGATTCGCCCTTGAACAGATCGAAGCGTTCAAGGAAATGCAAGGCGTGGCCGGGGTTCACCTCATGGCCATTGAATGGGAGCATAAAGTTCCGGAAATCGCCGAACGGGCCGGCGTTCTCCCCCGGCCGTAAATCCTTCCCCCCGGGGTCAGAACTTATCTTCTGGCCCCGACAATTTATCTCTTTCAACCCGATTTGGAATATGGTATTTATGCAAGTTTGAATGCATTGCTATATCCGTTGAAAATTATTGCGGCATCAGGTGCCGAAAAACGCATACCGTATGGGGATAACAGGCACAGATGCCTGCTGACAAAAGAGGGGACAATGGAAGAGACGATCAACAGAGGCCATTTTATCGAGACCATTATCCGGCAGGATGTGGCAACCAATAAAAACGACGGCCGGGTGGCCACCCGGTTTCCGCCGGAACCCAACGGATACCTGCACATCGGGCATGCCAAATCCATCTGCCTGAATTTTAATATGGCCCAAAAATTTTTTGGCCTTTGCAACCTGCGGTTTGATGACTCCAATCCGGCCAAGGAAAAACAGATCTATATCGATTCCATTGAATCCACGGTGCACTGGCTGGGGTTTGATTATGGCAGCGCCTTGTTTGCCTCGGATTATTTTGATCAATTATATGCCTTTGCCAAAGAACTCATTGAAAAAGGCCTGGCCTATGTGTGCAGCCTGCCGGCCGAAGAGATCCGGGCATACCGGGGCACCCTGACAGAACCGGGAAAAAACAGCCCGTTTAGGGACCGGTCCGCAGCCGAGAACCTGGATCTGTTTTCACGCATGAAAAACGGGGAGTTTGAAGAAGGAACCCACACCCTGCGGGCCAAAATCGACATGGCCTCCCCCAACATCAATCTGCGGGACCCGGTGATTTACCGCATTAAAAAAGCCCCCCATCCCCGAACCGGGGACAAGTGGTGCATCTATCCCATGTATGATTTTACCCATTGTGTGTCCGATGCCCTGGAAGGCATTACCCATTCTTTGTGCAGCCTGGAATTTGAAGACCACCGGCCCCTGTATGACTGGTACCTGGACAATCTGTCCGTGCCCTGTCACCCGCAGCAGATCGAATTTGCGCGCATGAATATCAATTACACGGTTTTGTCCAAGCGCAAGCTCCAGCTCCTGGTGGACCAGGGCCATGTGGCGGGCTGGGACGATCCCCGGCTGCCCACCCTGGAAGGGATGCGGCGGCGGGGGTACACGCCCTCGGCCATCCGGAAATTCTGCGACACCATTGGCGTGTCCAAAAAAGAAAGCCGCATCGACGTGGGCCTGCTGGAGTCCTGCCTCAGAGAAGACCTCAATGAAAACGCGCCCCGGGCCATGGGGGTGCTTAGACCTTTGAAGGTGATCATTGAAAATTATCCGGAAGATAAAACTGAAACCCTGACATCCATGGTCCACCCCCAGAAACCGGAGATGGGCACCCGGGAAATCACTTTTTCAAAAGAGATTTATGTGGAGCAGGATGATTTCATGGAAGATCCTCCGAAAAAGTTCTTCCGCTTAGGCCCGGGCCGGGAGGTGCGGCTGCGCAGTGCGTATCTGGTGACCTGCAAACAAGTGGTCAAAGATGATCAGGGACATGTCACATCCCTGATCTGCACCTATGATCCGGCAACAAAAGGCGGCAATGCGCCGGACGGTCGAAAGGTGAAAGGCACTATTCACTGGGTGGATGCCGGCAACTGCCTGTCCGCCCGGGTCAATCTCTATGACCGGCTGTTCATGGATGAAGATCCGGAAAAAGGGGGACAGGATTTTACACAGAATCTGAACCCCGCATCCCTGGAAATCCTGAATGACTGCAAACTGGAAAAAAATCTGGCCCATGCCCGGCCGGAACAGGTGTTTCAGTTTGAGCGCCTGGGGTATTTCTGTCTGGATGTCAAAGACAGCACTTCATCCGCTCCGGTGTTCAACCGCACCGTGACCCTGCGGGATACCTGGGCCAAAGTAACGGGAAAACAACGATAATGACTCAAACCCGATAACAACGCTTGGGAGGCAGATAATGATCGACCGGATGCAGCGGCTCTCTTTTCAGGACCTGACCCGGATTCACGACGCATCCATGAATGTTTTGCGCCACACCGGCATTGATTTCAACCATGAACGTATCGCCGGCCTGTTCAAGTCCCGGGGATTTAAAACAGACGGCACCCGGGTTTATTTTGAAGAAACCGATATCTACCGCGCGCTTTCCACCACGGTGCCGTCCTTTACCCTGCATGCCAGAAATCCGGCGAGAAACGTGACCATCGGCGGCCCGGACGGGTTCGTGTTCATCCCCACAGGCGGGGCTACTTATATTGCCGGCACTGACGGGACCCAGCGGCCGGCCACATTTGACGATTTCAAGGCCTGCTGCAAACTGGTTCAGACCTCGGATCAGGTGGATATGGGCGGGTATCTCATGGTTCAACCCACGGACCTGCCCTGGGAGACCGCCAACCTGGACATGATGCTGGCCTACATGACCCTGTGCGACAAACCCGTTTTCGGGGCCTCGGGCAGTGGCCAGGAAGCGGCAGATGCCCTGGAGATGGCCGCCATTATTTTCGGGGGCCGGGAAAAGATGCTGGATATGCCGGTGGTGGCGGCCGTGGCCAATACCCTGTCCCCTTTACGTTTTTCCAAGGAAGAAGGGGATGTGATTTTGCAGATGGCGGGCTGGCGCCAGCCCGTGGTGATTTCCAACATGATCCTGGCCGGGGTCAGCGGACCGGTGTCCCTGCCGGAACTGCTGGTTTTGGAGAACGCGGAAGTGCTGGCCGGTGTGGTGCTCACCCAGCTGGTGAGTCCGGGAGCCCCGGTGCTGTATGGCTCTTCTTCCGCACCCATTGACATGCGCACCATGGTGTCGGCCGTGGGCACGTCCGAAGCCGTCAAGATCGCCAGTGCCACGGCCCAGATGGCCGGGTTCTACAAGCTTCCCTGCCGGGCCGGGGGCAGCCTCACCGACGCCCATCTGCCCGATGCCCAGGCCCTGGCCGAAGGCACGCTCATGCTTTCCACGGTGGTGCGCAACGGGGCCCATTTCATCTATCATGCCTGCGGCCAGATGGGGTCGTATATCTCCATGGGGTATGAAAAATGGCTTCTGGACGAGGAGATCTGCCGCATGGTCAGAAACATCCTCACTCCCATGATTCCGGCCGGGGAAACCATTGACACGGACCTGGTGAACCAGGTGGGCATCGGGGGGCAGTATTTAACCCATCCTTCCACGTTTCAGAAGTTCCGGAACCTGTCTGCATCGCGTCTTTTTAACCGCAAAGACTACTCCCGATGGCAAAAAAGCGGGGCCATGCGGGTGGAGGATCAGGCATACAAAGCGTTAGGGCCCCGGCTGGAAAATTACGAAAAACCGCCCATCGACCCGGGACTGGAACATGCCCTGACCGCTTATGTGACGGCCAGAAAATTCAACCACCAGCCCGCAGCCCGGTTTCTGGACTGATGATCCTGTCTGATTGCGTTCAGGCCCGTTCCATGTTGAGCCTGGCCCCGTTGCTCACGTTCTGGAAAACCGAGCTGATTCCCCGGTGCCCACATATGGCGGATCTGTTTGACGGCATCATGGAGCGTCTGCCCCTGTCGCTTAAGGGAGACATTCAGGACATCTCCGCTTTGGCAGAATATCCGGACATCGTTCATACCCTGATGACCGCCGTGGTGTCCCCGGCATCCTATGACCGGGAACTGACAGCAGCGTTCGCGCCCTGTTCATTTGAAGGGTTTTATGCCACCCCCGGGTTTCAGCACCTGTTTCTGGACCGGGGCCATGCCTTGAAACCCACATTGAAAGAAAAATTTGATTCCGACATGGACCAGCGGTTTCTCAGCGTCTATTACCTGGTTCTGGAGCGTATTTACGGATTTTCCGGCCCGTTGCTGAGCAACCTGCACACCCGGGTCCTGACTGATGAGAAAACCGGACTGGACCGGTATTATGAAGAGGTCCCGGACTACCGGTTCGTGGATCTGACCCCGGTGGGTGTGCCCCGGCCTCTGTCGGAAGCGGATCATGAATGGATACTGGATCATCTGGCCGATCAGGTCCAGCTGGCCCGGCTCATTGATCTGTCACAGTTTGAATTCAGGGGATTTGTGATCATCCGGGTTCAGGATGTGACGGAAAAAGCGATTCTGTCGGCCCTGGAGCGGGACCTGGTGGATGAGAATTCCATTTTTGCATCTCCGGGGATCCAGCAGATCGAATCACGGCTTCAATCCCTGTTCCGGCGGCCGGACCTGGGGGTGTCCATCTCCTCGCTCAAGGGAGACCAGGTCATGGTGACCAAAAATGATCACCACTCCAAGGTGGATTGCCTGTTTTTAAATTCCCATCATTTTTGTCTCAAAGACCTGGAAGGATCGGTATGGATGACGGCAGCCCAGGGAGATGCCGTGTTCCGGGTGGCGGATCTGTCAAAAAAACAGCCGTTGATTCATGCCGAATCAGAAGCCGTGACCGCGGGTATCCGGTCCATGCTGCTGTCGCCTCTGGTATATCAGGGTCAACGGATCGGGTTGCTGGAGGTTTTTTCTCCCCATCCCCATGATTTCGGCCCGTTTGAAGCGATCCTCATGAGCCAGGTGACCCCGTTGTTTGCCGTGGCCCTGAAACGGGGCCAGGATGAATTGACCAAACAGGTCCAGACCGTGATAAAGGCCCAGTGCACCGCGGTGCACCCCTCTGTGGAATGGCGGTTTGAAAAGGCGGCCCTGGCCCATCTGGATGCCTTGCGCCGGGGAAAGCGTTCCCCGAGAATGGAGGATATTGTTTTCAAGGATGTGGTGCCGTTTTACGGGCAGTCTGACGTCCGGGGATCTTCCAGGGCCAGAAACCAGGGAATTCAGCAGGATTTGACCCGGCAGCTCACCCTGGCACTGGATATCATGAGATCAGCGGCGGCAGCGCGGCCCTGGCCATTGCTGCGTCAATATGTGTTCCGGATCGAAACTTTGCTGACGGCTCTGTCCGGCGGAATGACCTCCAGTCATGAAAGCAGTGTGTTTTCACTTCTCAATCAGGAAGTGACTGAAACCTTTGACTCGCTGAAAGGAATTGCCGGTGATCTGGATGAGAAAATCCATGGTTACTGCCAGGAGGTGGATCCGGTGAGCGGCATGATCCATCACCGGCAAAAAGAATATGAGGACAGTGTGGCAGCCCTGAATTCAGGCCTTTCCGCTTATCTGGAGCAGGAAGATGCAAAAATTCAGCAGGCGTTTCCCCATTATTTTGAAAAACGCCGGACCGACGGGGTGGACTACATGATGTATATTGGTGCCGCCATGATGGAAACCGGTACCCTGCCGTCATTTCATATCCGGGATATGACCCTGTGGCAGATCATGGCGGCCCGGGGCATGGCGCTTTGCACGGAAAAGATCAAGCCGGACCTGAAGATCCCGCTGGATACCTGTCATCTCATTCTGGTGAACCACACCCCGCTGTCCATCCGGTTCCGGTATGATGAAAAACGATTTGATGTGGACGGAGCCTATGATGTCAGACATGAAATCATCAAGTCCCGGCTGGACAAAGCCCTGATCAAGGGCACCGGAGAACGCCTGACCCAGCCGGGGCGCATTGCCGTGGTGTATGCCACTCCGAATGAAGAAAAGGAGATTGTGCAGCACATCCGGTTTCTCACGGATCAGGGAAAACTGGAAAATGACCTGGAGCGCCTGGACCTGGCCGATATGCCCGATGTCATGGGACTCAAGGCGTTCCGGGTGGGGGTGACCCTGTCGGCCTGACCCTTCTCCGGGATTGGTTCAGGACAGGCCGGTCAGTCAGTCAGGCAAACCGCCACACCGTGCCGCCGGGGCCGTCCTCCAGAATAATGTTCATGTCCTGAAGCTGGTCTCTGATCTCATCGGCCCGGGCAAAGTTTCTGTCTTTTCTGGCCTGAGTCCGCTCTGCGATCAATGCCTCCACCTGTTCCGGTGTCACGGCCATGTCCGCCATGCCCTTGTCCTTTTTGGCGGCAAACCAGGCAGAAGGTGTTTCAAGAAAAATGCCCAGGATACCGGAGATGGCAGCCATGTCCGTTCTGATCTGTGCCAGTTCGGACAAGACCGCTTCATCGGGCCGGTCCGATGCCTGGTCCAGCATCTTGTTGCCTTTTTTCACGGTTTCAAACACCGCAGCCATGGCTTTGGCCGAGTTGAAATCATCGTTCATGGCATCGGAAAATGCCTGCCACAGGGGCCCGCCTCCCGGGGTGTTTCCCGCATCCGGAGTGATGCCCAGGTTTTCCAGGCGTTTCAGAAATCCATAGATCCGGTCCAGGCCCATCCCCACCTCGTACATGGATTGTTCGCTGTAGTCAATGGGGCTGCGGTAGTGATTGGACAACAGAAACATCCGGATCACCTCGGGCGAATATTTTTCCAGCACATCCTTGATCATGGTGAAGTTGCCTAAAGATTTGGACATTTTCTCGTTGTTGATGTCCACAAATCCGTTGTGAATCCAGTATTTCACAAACTGGGTACCGAACAGGGCCTCACTCTGGGCGATTTCGTTCTCGTGGTGGGGAAAGATCAAATCCTTGCCCCCGCCGTGGATGTCAAACCCTTCGCCCAAATATTCATGGCTCATGGCGGAGCACTCGATGTGCCATCCGGGCCGTCCCTTGCCCCAGGGGCTTTCCCAATAGGGTTCGCCCGGTTTTGCCGGCTTCCACAGGGTGAAATCCAAAGGATTTTTCTTTTTTTCCTCCACGGCGATGCGTGATCCGGCCCGCATGTCTTCCGGGTTTCTGCCGGACAGCCGGCCATAAGTTTCAAACGCGTCAATGGAAAAATACACGTTTCCGTCATCCACGGCATAGGCCTTGCCTTTGTCAATGAGCTTTTCCACAAATGCGATGATATGCGTGATATGCTCGGTGGCCTTGGGTTCCATGGTGGGCCGCAGGACATTCAGCGCATCCATTTCATTGTGGAATTCATCAATATATTTTTCCGTGATGGCGGCACACGCCTCCCCGGTTTCATTGGATTTTTTGATGATCTTGTCATCCACATCCGTGAAATTGCGTACATAAGTGACTGCATATCCGATGCGGGTCAGCCACCGGAAGATCATGTCAAATACCACCACAGACCTGGCATGGCCGATATGGCTGGTGTCATAGACCGTGGGGCCGCATACGTACATCTTGACCGTGTCTTTTTCAATGGGAATAAACGTTTCTTTTTTACTGGTAAGTGTATTGTATATTTTTAAGCTCATATCATGTTTCCCTGATGTTTGGGTTGGTTTGCGCGGCAATCAATACAATGGCCTGGGCTGCGATTCCCTGTTTTCGGCCGATAAACCCCAGATGCTCGGTGGTGGTGGCTTTCACGTTTACGCATCCGGGTGATATCTCCAGTGTTTCAGCCATGCTGGCGGCCATTTCCTGTTTTTTGTGCCCCAGTTTCGGGACCTGGGCAAACACCGTGCAGTCCAGGTTCATGATCCGGTATCCGGCCTGTGCCAGGTTCCGGGCGCAGGTTGCCAGCAGGATGCGGGAATCGATGTTTTTGTATTTCGGATCCGTGTCCGGAAACAGATCCCCGATATCCCCCATGCCGGCTGCACCTAAGATGGCGTCGCACACGGCATGGATCAGCACATCTGCATCCGAATGACCGGCCAGGCCCATGTCATGGTCGATCATCACCCCGCCCAGAATCAGGTCCCGGTCTGTGGCAAACGCATGCACATCCGTGCCCATGCCGATTCTGATATCCAATGTTTCCATGTGTGTCAACATATGCCTTTTTCATGTTTGTGCAATTTAAAATTGATAAAATATCATATTCCCCGGCGGTTTGGAATATAAAACCCCATGAAGGGCATGGAACATTACAGAAGATTAGCGGCATCAGGTTGACGGTAATGCGGGAGTTACAGTTGAAACACCCTGTAAAAGGTGCTATGACAGGTTTCGTTAAGGTTTGAGTGGCAATTTTTAACACAAGCAGAGGCTGTGATGGGAGATAATCATGCAAACCATTTCCTGGGATGAATTTACAAAAGTGGAATTACGTGTCGGGCGGGTGCTGAGTGCAGAGGTGTTTCACCAGGCGCGTAAGCCGGCATATGTGCTGCAGGTGGATTTTGGGGAAGAAATCGGGATCAGAAAATCAAGTGCTCAGATCACACATCTTTATAAACCGGAGGAACTGGTGGGCAAGCTGGTGGTGGCGGTGGTGAATTTCCCCAAAAAACAGATTGGGCCATTGATGTCGGAGTGTCTGGTGACCGGGTTCCATAATGCCGATGGTGAAGTGGCACTTTGTGTGCCGGACAAGCCGGTGCCATTGGGTATGAAATTGCTGTAAGCTGCTGGAGAAAAATGCAAGCCATAGCGTTTTCAACAACAATTAGAAGAAGCAATCATGAATACGAAAATCATTAGAGGTGTTTTTTGCTTTGCCTTTCACCGGGTATGTGCCGCAGGGAACCGTTGTTTTCCACGACGGATTTAAAGCAGACGGTCGGCATCCCAGGTGCGCACAGGCCTGACAACAGGGTGGATTCAGATATTATTTTCAGGACCTATTGGAGGTTTTTATGATCAGCATGGAATTTTTAATTACGTCGTTCATTGTGGTGGTGTTGCCTGGAACCGGGGTAATCTATACCATTTCCACCGGTCTGTTCAGGGGCACTCGGGCTGGTGTGTTTGCGGCAACCGGGTGTACGGCCGGGATTATTCCGTCCATGCTGTCCTGTATTCTGGGGTTGGCAGCCATCTTTCATACCAGTGCCCTGGCGTTTCAGGTCCTGAAATTTGCCGGGTCCGCGTATCTGCTTTATCTGGCCTGGTCCATGTGGCGCCAGACCGGCACCCTGGAGCTGACGGCTGAAGAAAACCGGAAAAGCATGTTTAAGATCGCATTCAAAGGCTTTTTGATCAATATCCTCAACCCGAAGCTGACCATTTTTTTTCTGGCCTTTTTGCCCCAGTTCATCCCGGTCCAGGCACCTATGCCTGTTCTTAACATGCTCGTGCTGGGAAGTGTGTTTATGGGGATGACATGGGTCGTGTTCATTGTGTATGCCCTGCTGGCGGACAAAGCCCGCATCTGGATTGCCAATTCTCCGGGAAAGGTCAAATATGTGCAGCGCACCTTTGCCGCCATGTTTGCCATGCTGGGGGCCAGGCTGGCGTTTTCCGGGCGGTGATGCCTGTTTGTGGATTCAGGCACACCTTGAAATAGCCATGCGGCGGGATCTGACCCAGGTTTTTTTCAACATCTGAAAGGTATTGCCGGGCATGCCAAAGGGCAGATCCACAAAGGAAAATTCCTGTTCAATGTTGATCTGTCCGATATGGCGGCTGTCAAGGCCGGCCTCGTTTGAAATGGCCCCCACAATATCTTTGGGCCGCAGGCCATGGCTGTTGCCCACCTCAATCCTGTAGCGCTCCATTCCTTTTTCAGGGGGAGGCGTATGGGGGGCTTCCGGTGTTACCGGCGCTGTTTTTTTAGAGACCACTGGTTTTTCAACCCCTGTTTTTTTGGGGAATGCTGGTTTTTTAGACGCTGCTCTTTTAGACGTCGCCGGTTTTCCAGGCGCTTTTCTGACAGCGGTTCGAGAGACCTTTGCCGGCATATCCTTCAGAAAAAACGGAGTGTCTCCATGGGCCATCTTTGCCAGGGCTGCGGCTACTTTTGCCACAGGCACATTTTCCTGTTGGGCATAGTCGCTGATCAGGGTTTCAAAAACGTCTGCATCGGTATCTTTTGTTGAGAGCGCCTTGGAAATGCGGTTGTAAAACGTGGTGATCCGTTTTTTGTTAATGGTTTCACTGGACGGCATGACCAGTTCTTTGATTTTTGTGCCGGTCTGTTTTTCAATGGCTTTGAGCATCCATTTTTCATTTCTGTTCAACAGGAGAATGGCTTCGCCGGTCCGTCCGGCCCGGCCGGTGCGTCCGATCCTGTGAATGTAGGGCGCCACCTTGGACGGCATATCGAAATTCACCACATGGGAAATCCGGTCCACATCCAGGCCCCTGGCTGCCACATCCGTGGCCGCAAGGATATCGACATGTCCTTTTTTCAGACGGTTCACAGCCTGTTCCCGGGCGTTCTGGGCCATGTCCCCGTTCAGGGCCTCTGCCTTGAATCCGCCGGCTTCGAGGGCTGCGGCCACTTCAAGGGTTGCCGCTTTGGTCTTGGTAAAGACAATCACGCCGTCAAAATGAACCGACTCAAGTATCCGGACCAGTGTACCGGTTTTTTTTCTCTGATCCATCATGCAGTATTGCTGGTGAATGTTACCGGAGTCCGGCGTATCCTGGGGCAGTATGATCTGCTCCGGTGTGTTCAGGTATTTCCGGGCGATTTTTTGCACGGGTCCGGGCATGGTGGCGGAAAACAGCGCAGACTGGCGACCCCGGGGTGTTTTGTCCAGAATCCATTCCACATCTTCGATAAATCCCATATTCAGCATTTCGTCCGCTTCATCTAAAATCAGGCAGAAGAGATCTGAAAAAGACACGGTCTTTTTTTTCATATGGTCCATGAGCCGGCCCGGGGTCCCTACCACCACATGGACGCCCCGCTTAAGCTGGTTGAGCTGAACGCCATAGCTTTGTCCGCCGTAGACCGGCAGAACGTTCAGTCCGGGCATGTTTTTGCCATAGTCTTTAAAAGATGCTGCCACCTGGATGGCCAGTTCCCTTGTGGGAGTCAGCACCAGCACCTGGGGCTTTTTGTTTGTCAAATCAATGCGGGACAGCAAAGGCAGGGCAAAAGCGGCTGTTTTTCCCGTGCCGGTCCGGGCCTGTCCCAGTACATCTTTTCCTTGGATCAGACAGGGAATGGTCCGGGACTGGATGGGGGTGGGGGTGTCATATCCCAGATCTTTCAGGGCGGAAAACACAATCGGGTTTAGATTCATTTGCTCAAACCCGGTCGCGGGTAAATTTTTTTGAGGCATGGTATTCCTTAAATATTTATGCAGTCACACCGGTTTCCAATCCTTAGCCGGTGCTATCGTTTAAAGCCTGTATGGTATGTCAATTGGAAGAACACAGGATCTGATGGATCAGTAGAACAAGGTATCATACACCCATTTGATGGTTTTACAAGGAATTAATTTCCAATATGCTATTTATTCTTTGAAATAAATGGAAAAAGGATCAACAAAAAGGTTGATGAAAAATGGGTGTTCCCGGTTTTCTTGACAGATCGGCCATGGACATTTATAGTGCAAAAAATTCGAAATTTCAGGGATAGGCATGCCTGATATTATTTTTTTTAAAAGATACCCCGGGAATGAGGAGAAATTTTTATGTCCACGCTGGTCAACATTCTGATTCTAAGTATTGCTGTTTTTCTGGTCGCAAACTTTCTTCCGGGTATCCGGATAAAAAATTTCATGACCGCAGTCATTGTCGCCATTGTTTACAGTGTGATCAGTTTTCTGTTCGGCTGGCTCCTGATTTTGATTTCCCTGCCGTTTATAATCATTACATTCGGCTTGTTCAAACTGGTGATCAATGCCATTCTTTTGTGGGGCACGGATAAATTGGTTCAGGATTTTAAAATCAGGGATTTTTTTACCACATTCATTGCGGCTCTGTGCATCACCCTGGTTGATTCCTTTATAAAATGGGCGTTATAGATTGATCTGGCCGTCGTAAATTGTCATTGGTGATTTCCGCCTTGAACTCGTCGACATAGCCCGTCTGCCGACAGCAGACGTGGCACTGGAGATATTCAAAGGCTGTCAGATCCATTTTTCAAAGGAGTTTCGGAAGCGATCACGATGCGGTTGCGGCCCGATGCCTTGGCCTGGTAAAGTGCGGTGTCCGCCCGTTTGATGATATCGTCGCCGGTTTCATCGAAAACAAGCCCGGCAACCCCGAAGCTGGCTGTGACCGGATCACCGCTTTCAATCAGATCTGCTTTTGCCAGGGCACATCGGATCCGCTCTGCATACGCAAACGCCTCGTGAACATCGGCCAGCGGCATTAAAATGATAAACTCCTCTCCACCGAAACGGGCTACCAGATCTTCGGCCCGGGTCCGGGTTTTCATCAAGTCGGCATATGCCTTGAGCACCCGGTCCCCGGCATCATGACCCCAGGTGTCGTTCACCCGCTTGAAGTGATCGATATCGGTCATGATCAACGAAAGGGGCTGAGACCGCCGAAGGGCCAGGGAAATCATTTCCTGGATCCGTTCGGAGAAAAACCGCCGGTTGGCCAGTCCGGTCAAAGGATCGATCCGGGTGAGCTCCAGGATTGTTTTATTGGCCTTCGTCAGTTCCCGGTTTTTGACATTCAACTGACGGGTGAGGTTGTTGAGTTCCTGATTGAGTGCCACCAGTTCATCGCTTAAGGTTGAGATTTCCTCCACATCCAGTTGGCCCAGGGCCAGTATATGGCCGGAGGAGGCATAAAAATGGAACCTGCAGGTCTGGGACAGGCCGGAAGGGGTGTCAAATTCCAGCAGATGGACCGTGTCCGGACAGGTGGCAGCCTGATCCAGCTGAAACGTCTGGTGAAAGTCGCGAATCAGCTCCTGGAACGGTTTGCCCGTCACAGGACCGCCGATATAATGGTCGGCAAACCGGTTGGCATGCTGGATAATGCCGGTGTTGTCCAGGATCAGAAGCAGAATCTGGGCATGATGGTTGAGATACTGAACCAGCTGTGTCGGGTCCTGATATTTGGTCCAGATCATTTGTCTGCCTGCCAGAGGGTGTAAGGATTGTGGATCAGGTTGGCGTTGAGATACCGGGGATCATCAGTCACTTCCGGGCCGGCCCAGGGCGGGATTGAAAACGGCTGGTCCGGGGCGGTTAACTCGATTTCCGCCACCACCAACCCCTGGTTGGCCCCTGAAAACCGGTCGATCACCCATGTCATGCTCTGATGCAGACAGGTGTGCCGGCATTTTTCAATGAGCTTGCCGTCACAGAACCGGTCCAGCATCTGCCTTGCATCTGTCACTGGAATCTCATATTCATATTCCGGCCGCACCAATTCAACGGGGAGGCCTTTTATGGTTAACACTCCTTTTTCCCCTTTGATGCGGACCCGCACAATTTTTTCCGGGGTGTTGAGCAGATATCCCTGGCAGATGTGTACCCCCGGGGTCAGGTCCCCTGGCAGGGTCTTGACCAGAAATTTTTTTTCAATTTCAATGCCCATGGCATGATCCTTTACATAAAAAATGGTTTACTATACCATATCCATTGCTGATGTGAACCCGGTTAAACCAGGTTCCTTTCTGAAAACCAACCAGTACCTGTGGAGAAGCGCATGCCGCACCCGACAGATAGCCGGCCCATCGTCCTGTTGACGGATTTCGGTCATATTGATGCGTTTGTGGGAATTCTCAAGGGCGTGATTCTGTCCATCCATCCAAAAGCCCGGATTGTGGACCTGTGTCATGAAGTGGCACCCCAGGATATCGGGCATGGGGCCCACCTGCTGGACATTTCCCTGGAATATTTTCCAAAGGGCTCGATTTTCTGTGCAGTGGTGGATCCGGGTGTGGGATCCTCCCGGCGGGCCGTGCTGGTGGAAACCACGGATTATTTTCTGGTGGGCCCGGACAACGGGGTGCTGTGGCCGGCGGCCGGCAGAAACAAGATCCGCCGGATCATTCACCTGACCCGGTCCCGGTATTTTCTTCCCCAGGTAAGCACCACATTCCACGGCCGGGACATCTTTGGGCCGGTGGCGGCCCATCTGTCCGCCGGTATTGATCCCGGGGCGTTCGGCCCGCAGGTGTCTTGTCTGACCCCATTTGCCTTTCCAGAGCCAAAGCCCATAGCTGGCGGAATGATTCTGACAGTCCGTCATATCGATACCTTCGGCAATATCGGTCTGAACCTGACCCGGGAGCAGTTCAGGCGGTTTGCGGATAAAGGATTCTGCATGCGGGTGAATCAAGCAGATATCACCGGACATTACCATTCATATGCAGCGGCCCCGGAAAAAATCCCCTTTGTGATGACCGATTCTGCCGGATTTATGGAAATTGCCGTTAAAAACGGGGATGCAGCATCCCGGCTCCATGTGAAAAAAAATGATCCCGTGGTCCTGACAGCCAGGGGAGAAAAAAACGATGATGGCGGCCTGTAATGTGTAAAACAGGCGGGTCTGTCTGGTCGACAAACTATTGTGTCCCGTGCCTGAAAATGGTATGTTTCCGGCATTTGCAATAAAATTGAACCGGTTTATGCCACGGAGGAAAAAAACAAGAAAAATGAATTTAAAGGAAACCATTCGCAGTATTCCGGACTGGCCCATTGAAGGGGTTGTTTTCAGGGATCTCACCACCTTGATGCAGAACCCGAAATCGTTTGCATATGCGTGTGATTTGCTGTACGACCGCTATAAAGACAAAGGCATTGATAAAATTGTGGGCATCGATGCCAGAGGGTTTGTCTTCGGCGGGGTGGTGGCCTATAAACTGGGCATTGGATTTGTGCCGGTCAGAAAAAAAGGCAAGTTGCCCGGCAGCACCATCCAGGAAACCTATGCGCTGGAATACGGCACCGACACCCTGGAGATCCATGAGGATGCCATATCCCCCGGAGAAAAAGTGGTGATCGTGGACGATCTGATTGCCACGGGCGGCACGGTGGGTGCCGCAGTCAAACTGGTGAAAAATCTGGGAGCGGATCTTTTGGAGTGTGCGTTTGTGGTGGAACTGCCTGATCTCAAGGGACGGGACCAGATTGACGGATGCCCGGTCTTTGCCATGGTCGAGTTTGAAGGAGATTAAATGATGCGGTCACGTATCCTGGTGTTGCTGGCTTGTGCCGCCATAATGAGTGCCTGTGCCGCATCCTATGGAAAACTGGTGTCCAGCCCCGTGTCCCGGGATCAATATCAGCAGCAGACCCTGCCGTCCGATCTTCAGTATTATTACTGCGGCCGGTCCGGGCTGCCATATGCCGTGGTGGGAATCGATGACACATACCCGTTCAATGACCGGCTCTGGTTCAGGATAGACACCATGGATGACGTATACAAAAAGATCTATAATTTAAGTGATATTCATCCGAATGCCCGCTTCATGCGGGCGGCCGATATCCTGGATCCGGCCGGCAGGCGGATCGGTGTGTGGTTTTCCTTTTATCATCATACCCCGGTGCGGATCGATCCGGATTCCGGGATGCTGGAAATTTTCAGTCCCTATGATCCCAACGAGGATGAGGGGCTGATTCTAAATTGACCGATTGTTCGCCTGCAGGTTCCGGCCCGGTTCGCTTAAACCGCATCAGGCCGGTTTGAACGGGCTTCCTTCCACCCGGTTTCTTCCGTTTTCCTTGGCCTGATACAGGAAATGATCTGCGGTGTCGATCAGTCGATCCGTGGAAAAATCATCCGTGATCTGGGCCGGGTCCAGGCAGGTGACCCCGAAACTGGCAGTGATGGAAATGGGCACCTCATCATGGGTAACCGGGGTGTCGGCTATTTTTTTTCGCAGCCGCTCGGTACATTGGCATGCCTGATCATATGCGGTTTCCGGCAGGACAATGACAAATTCTTCTCCCCCATACCGGGTCACCCAGTCCAGGTCTTTTCGGATCACACGGTGTATGGTGTTGACAAATTCAACGAGCACGGTGTCTCCGGCACTGTGACCAAAGGTGTCGTTGACTTTTTTGAAAAAATCGATATCCGTGAGTACTAAAGAGATGGGGGTCTGATACCGTTGCGTTCGCGTGATCTCTTTGGCCAGCTGCCGGGACAGGTAATTCCGGTTGTAGCATCCGGTCAACGGATCAGTGATGGACAGTTTTCTGATTTTTTCATTGGAAATTTTCAGGTCGTTGATCTTTTCCTTGAGCTGCCGGCTCAACCGGTACCGTTCCAGATGAACGGTGATGCGGGCCAGCAGTTCTTCTTTGGCAAACGGTTTGACCAGATAGTCGGATACCCCGGCATTGAAAACATTCAACAACTCTGATTGATCCGGTGTGGCGGTCAGGCAGATAATGGGCAGATCGGACCGGTTCAGTTCTTTGCGGATTTTTTTTGAAAGGGCATCACCGTTCATGTTGGGCATGAACAGGTCTGTGATCACCACATTGATGTCATCCGCGTGACTGCTGAAAAGTGCATATCCTTCCTGACCATCTTTGGCTTCAATCACCTGGAGCCCTTCCTGGATCAAAATATCCGCCACAATCTGTCTGGCCACCACATTGTCTTCCACCACCAGGGCGGTCATACCCTGGGACAGGGCCACGGGTTTTAAAATGCGGTCCACTGTTTCCAGCAGTTCTCCTTCAGCAAAGGGCTTGGTGATAAAATCCGCCGCGCCTGCGGAAAATCCTTTTTTCCGTTCCGACATCGTATTCTGGCCGGTGACAAAAATGACCGGTATCCGGCTGTTCCGATGTCGTGAAATCCGGTCGGCATAATGGGGACTTCGCAGTTTTTTGCAGGTTTCCCATCCGTTAAGCCCGGGCATTTCCACATCCAGGGTGATCAGGTCCGGTGGCCGGTCCGTGCAGGCGGAAACCAGGGCGTCCAGTCCGTTGGCCGCCTCGATGATTTCATAACCGCCGGGTTCCAGTTCTTCCCTGATGGCCATTCGCATTGCTGCGCTGTCGTCCACCACCAGGACCTGAAGAAAGGTGGATGATGAATTGGGGGGATGGTTTTTCGTTTCAGTCATCATGTTCTTTCGGGTTGGTTATTTATTGTGCGGGATTTGGGTTGATAAAAAATGGTTTTCAGGTGACGTCCGGGTTCCAGATCGGTACATATGCCGGTAAGAGACTCACTGGCACCCAACAGCAGATATCCATCCGGTTCCAGAACCGCCACTGTTTTTTCAAACAATCGTTTTCTCATTTCCATATTAAAATATATCGCAACATTTCTCATCAGGATCAAGTCAAATTTGCCCATTCCGGCAAAAGAATGAAACAGATTCATTTTTCGGAAAGAAACCATGGCCCGGATCTCATCATTGATTTTCCATTGATTTTCCAATGGGGTGAAATACCGGTCCCGTTTGTCCACAGGCAAGCCCCGGGTGATTTCGAAACTGCTGAAATAACCGGCGCTGGCTTTGGCCAGTGCTTTGGCAGATATATCTGTCCCCAGTAAATAGATGCGATATGCATTCATGCACGGGAGAAGGTCTTTGAGTACCATGGCGACACTGTATATTTCCTGGCCCGTGGCGCAGGCCGCACTCCAGATGCGGATGGGAATGGGTAGTCCTTTTTTCAGATATCCGGCTCGATGGTCGATCACGTCCGGTAAAATTTTGTATTTGAGGAGATCAAACGCTTTTTCATCCCTGAAAAACAATGTTTCATTGGTGGTGATGGCATCAATGATCTGCTGGGCCAGGGCATGGGTTTTGTCTGCTCTGGCCTGTTCATACAATGCCGTATAGGATGGAAATCCGAGTGTATCCGCCATTTTCCCTAATCGGGTCTCAAACAGATACGTTTTGGAAGGAAGGATGTCCATACCGGATATTTCCCGGATGTAATCCGCCAGAAGCTCACATTCTGAAGGGCGTATCTTCAGCATGGGGTGTTTAAACGATTCGGTTTCAGCAAAGGCCGGTCACTGCAGGGTGTCATGGATCACATCCCAAAAGTGGGTCTGACGGTTTTCATGATTTCCCGGGCCAGGTTGTCCAGGGGGGCCACGATATCCACAATTCCGGAAGCCACCGGTTGTTTTGCCATGCCGAACACAATGCTGGTGGCTTCATCCTGGGCAATGATCACGGCCCGGTGCTCTTTCATCAAAGCCAGGCCTTTGTCACCATCCTGTCCCATACCGGTCATGATGACCCCGGTGGCCCGGTCTTTGAAATGATGGGCCACCGACCGGAATAAATAGTCGGCAGACGGCCGGCACCCGTTTTCCGGAGGATCCTGGGTGATGCGGATCATTTGTTTGGTCCTGTTTCCTGCTGAAACGATTTTCATATGACTTCCGCCGGGGGCGATAAACACTTTGCCCGGAACCAGTATGTCCCCGTCTTGAGCCTCCACAACCGGCACTTTGGATTGCCGGTCCAGACTTTCGGCCAAAGCCCGGGTAAATCCGGGGGGCATGTGCTGGACAATGAGGATCGGCACGGTCAGATTCCCGGGCAGGGCCGGAATGAGTCGCGCCAGTGCGGCCGGACCGCCGGTGGAAACGCCGATGGCGATCACGTCGGATGAATTTCGTGGAAAATCGGCGGTAAAGGCCGGAACGATGGGGTCAGGTGTCTTTGTTTCGGTGATGGGGGGCAAAACGGATCGATCCAAAGAAACGTCTGTGCGATGGCTGTTGAGGATGGAACGGATTTCCATTCTTCTGGAAAACGAGCGTAACAAAGGTGCCAGGTCTTTTTCCAGTTTGCGTTTGTTTTCTGTGACATTTTTTTCCGAGGGTTTGAGAACAAAGTCGAATGCGCCGGCCTCCAGGCTGGTGATGATACGCCGGCCGCCCCGGCCGGCATCCGAACTGAGCATGATGACACCCACCCGGGGGGATTGTGATTTGAGCCGGGTCAGCACTTCCATTCCGTCCATGCCCGGCATTTCAATGTCCAGGGTCATCAGATCCGGTTTCAGCGACGTCACCCTGGCCAGAGCGGAATGGCCGTCCCGGGCCGTTCCCACGACTTCCATGCCCGGGATATTGCCGATGACGTCCGATATCATCATCCGGAATACAATGGAATCATCCACCACCAGTATGCGAAGATTTTTCTGTGAAAGGGTCATTCAAGCACCGTGGTCACATCGAGTATGCCGATCAGTCCCTGTTCATGCCGCAGCACCGACTTGAAGCACCGGCCTTGAATTCCCTGAATATTGCCGGGGGGAGGGGCCAGATCCCCGGGAGCGATGTCAATCACGTCCCCGATGGCGTTTACCACCAGCCCGATGGATTCCTCCTGAATTCTGACGATAATGATCCTGTGGGAAACAGGGTCGGTGAAACCGCTTTCTTCAGAAAGTCCCAGCCGGCGGTTCAGGTCAATCACCGTGACAATGCTGCCTCTCAGGTTGATAATGCCGCTGATCGTGTCCGGTGCCAGTGGCACGGGCGTCATCTGCGTGGTCTTGATAATTTCCTGGGTCTCCAGGATATCGATACCACACAGGGATTCTCCGGCAAAAAATGTGACGATCCTGTTGATTTCCTCAGCCATGTCTATCCGTTAAAATTTGCATCGGTCGGTTCTGACTTTGATGTTTTCAGCCAATTCGCTCAACGAAGCGATACTTTCATTGATCTGGGTGCTGCTGTCGGTAATTTCAACTGCAGAATTGGAAACCAGAGCGATATCTCTGGCGATTTCCGTGGCTGCGGTCGAACTCTGAGTCACATTTTCAGTAATGTCGGTCATGTTCCGGGCCGCCTGGCTGACATTGCCTGCGATTTCCCGGGTGGTGACGGACTGTTCTTCCACGGCGGCGGCAATGGTGGACACAATCTCATCCACCTGGTTGATGACACCGGTGATCTGACTGATCCGGTTAACGGTGCCATCCGTGGACTGCTGAATACCTGCAATTTTATTTTTAATCTCTGCACTGGCTGTGGCCGCCTGTTTGGCCAGTTCCTTGATTTCATTGGCCACCACGGCGAATCCTTTGCCGGCTTCCCCGGCCCGGGCTGCCTCGATGGTGGCATTCAACGCCAGAAGGTTGGTCTGTTCGGATATTTCCGTGATGGATTCGGTCACCTTGCCGATATCCCGGGCCGCTGTCCCCAGCTGGTTCACCGTGTCAGATGCCTGGGTGGCCTGGTCCACTGCGTCATGGGTGATATGTCTGGCCCGGTCGGCGCTTTCAGCGATTTCACTGATGGTGGCGGTCATTTCCTCTGCGGCCGCCGCCACTGTGTTCAGGTTGGCGGATGCATTTTCCGTGGCACCGGCCATGGAAGTCATGTTGGTGCTCATCTGTTCCGCGGCGGATGCCACGGTATTGGACCGTTGAGCGGTTTGTTCCGCACCGGACTTCATCTGGGTTGAGATGGTGGACAATTCAGTGGATGATCCCGCCAGGGTCACCGTGCCTTCAGCCAAATCCTTGAACATGGCCCTGAGTTTCATGGCCATGGTGTTCAGAGAGTCTGCCAGCAGACCGATCTCATCTTTTCGTTTGATTTGCAGTGTATGGGTGAAGTCCCCTTCTGCCAGTTTTTCCGCAAACCAGCTTCCCTGGACAATGGGTCGGGTCATGGTCCGGGATAAATAATATGCCAGGACAATGATGACCAGGATGCAGCATATGGCGATGATGCCCATGGTTCGCTGTAAGACAATTGCCGGGGCCAGGGCTTCGGATTTGTGAATCTGGGTGATGATGGCCCAGGATGTGTCGCCGATTTCAAAGGGAGTGAACACGGACATCACCGGAGTGCCGTTATAATCGGTGGTCATCATTTCTCCGGTGTCACCCTTTAACGCAGCCTGAACCGCGGGTGTGTCCACCTTGCCTTTATCGCCTTGTGCAAATGAAGCCGCCACAGAACGGTTTTCAGGATCCAGAATGGAATCGGAACGCATCCGCATGTCCTGGCCCACCAGAAAAAGTTCTCCGGATTTCCCCATGCCGCTGTCTGCGGACAGAATTTTTGTGATCGTATCGATGGACAACTGGATGGCAACCACCCCGATGATATCCCCGTTTTTCTTGACCGGTGCCGCCACAAACTGGGCCGGCATATTTCCTGACGGTGCATAGGGTGCCATATCGGAAACCAGGACCCGGCCTTTGGATGCGGCCTGCCACGCATGCTGGAGCTGGGAACTGGTCGTGGTCACCCGGGTACCGAAATCCGGTTCCTTGGACACGGAAAAAACAATATTCCCTTTTTTGGCATCCAGCAGAAAAATGTCATGATAGCCTTGCTGGGCCATGTGAAAAGCGAATTGCGGAAAAAACGGGTCATGGAGATGCCGGTAATTGACAGGGGCCTGGTACTGACCTTGTGTTTGCCCGACGAACCGTCCACTGTTTACCCCGCCTTCCGTGTTAAAGGAAAAAGAGAGGGATTCCAGGGCCTCCCTGACATAAGGGGTCTGGGCCAGGATCGCCACATCGTTTTCCCGGTCCGCATAAAACTGGGCCATTTCGTGTTTTTTCAAATCCCGGATCGCCATATATTTTTCAAAGGTCTGGCGGGTCAATCCGTCAATGGTCATCCAGTGGGAAACCCCTCCGAGTATGGCAAAAGGAATGATGCCCACCGCCAGCAGTGCAGCAATGAATTTTGATTTCAAACGCCAGTTCTTAATATTCATTTACTCATCCCTCCTGATAAATTCAAAATTTATATATCCAAAATATGTGTGTGAATGCTTTTTAGCAGTTTTTCCTGATCCAGTTTGATCTGGTAATCATCGACACCGGCGGCCTGTCCTTTTTCGAGATCCGAGTCATCTGCCAGGGTGGACAGGGAGATGACCGGCAGATGGGCCAGATCCGGGTCGCTCTTGATGGTCCGGGTCAGGGTGAATCCGTCCATATGGGGCATTTCCAGGTCTGTGATGACCAGAGACAGGTCTTTCACATGTGTTTTAATAAGATCCAGGGCGATCTGTCCGTCTTGGGCAGCGATCACATGAAACCCCTCCGCTTCGATCCGGGTTTTGATCAGGTTTCTGAAAAACGCGGAGTCTTCAGCAATGAGAATGGTTTTTTTGTTCACCGAATCACTGGATTCCACCTGCACCGGGGTGTCTTTGTACCATTGGGGGTATCGTTTTCGGGCCACCTGGTCCGGGTCCACCACCATGACCGTGTGCCCGTCCAAAGTCAGTGATCCTGAAATGCCGGGCTGGGACAGGGTTTGTCTGTCCAGAATCTCACTGGTTTCCAGGGCATCCACAGGTCCGGTCACACGCAGCCCCATGGTTCGATCCCCCAGATCGCACACCACCACCACCATGATCTCTTCCATGGGCACGGGGCGAATGTCTGCCACGTCATCTATGGCACACAAAGTCAGGGTGGTGTTCCGGGTCTGGACAACGGTCATATTGCCCATGGTTTCCAGGTGCCGGGCCGGTATTTTTTCTATATGGATCACCCGGTCCAGAGGAATGGCGAATCGTTCCTCCGGGGCGCCCCGGAAGGTGAGATATGAACGCACCTCTTTTTTTTCAGTAACACATGGGTCTGTTTTTTCATAAGAGGTTTCAGATGGTTTGACCGGCATGAGTTCAGCGGTTTCAGCCAAAGAGGAAATATCCAGGATCAAAGCCACCCGGCCGTCTCCCATGATGGTGGCCCCGGCGTAGGCACCGCATGATTTGAGATGCCGGCCCAAAGGCTTTACCACAATTTCTTCCGCATCCTGGAGTTCATCCACAATCAGCCCATAGGTTAAAGAACCGGTGGAAACCACGGCGATATTCAGCGCACTGGATGCATGAAATCGCCGGTCTTTCCCGGGCATGGTTCTGCGGTCCCGGTTTTCGGCAGATTCTGTTCCGGTTTCAGAGGATCGGCGGTCGGCAATGTGATGCCGCCGGTCGGTTTTCAATACATCGTCGTCAGGACAGATATAGGTGCGGGGCAGCTGAAGGATATCCGACAGTCGGACCAGCGGCAGCAGCTCTTCCCGCAGCCGGATAACGGGGGCGCCGCTGATGAATTCGATTTTTTCCGCCACCCGGCCCGGTGGGATCCGAACCAGTTCTTCCAGATTTGCCTGGGGGATGGCAAAACGCTGGGCTTCCGTCTGAATGATCTGGCTGGGGATAATGGCCAGTGTCAGAGGCACCTCAATCAAAAACCGGGACCCGCGTCCGGGCTGGGATTCAATTGTGACTTTCCCGCCGATGGATTCAATATTGCTTTTAACCACATCCATGCCGACGCCCCGGCCTGACAGGTCATTTACCACCTGGGAGGTGGAAAATCCGGGCATGAAAATAAGAGCGCATTTTGCCTTCTCATCCATGTTCCGGACCTGATTCTGCGTGATCAGGCCCAAAGCGACCGCCCGTTTTGCCAGTTTGTCCGGGTCCATTCCCCGGCCGTCATCGATGATTTCAATAAAAATTTTTCCTGCCCCCTGGCTGGCTTTGAGAACCACTTTTCCCACCGGGGCTTTGCCCTGGTTTTCACGGATATCCGGGGGCTCGATGCCATGATCGATACTGTTTCGCACCAGGTGAAGCAGCGGGTCGGTCACTGCTTCCAGCAGATTTTTGTCCAGTTCGACCCGCCGGCCTTTGATGACCAGATGAATTTTTTTCCCCAAAGCCGTGGAAAGATCCCTCACCAGCCTGGGAAACCGGTCAAAAATTTTCCCCATGGGCTGCATGCGGGTGAGCATCACGGTTTCCTGAAGCTCTGAGGTGACGTGGTTGATCCGCTGTCCCACCCGCTGGATGGCCTGGGGGTCCTGGGTGGCAATGGCTTGCAGCAGCTGGTTTCTGCTCAGGACCATTTCTCCGGCCAGAGTCATGAGATTGTCCAGCAGTGTCAGGTCCACCCGAACAGGGGGTTGGATCAGCCGGTCATGTCGCTGAAGCCTTTTGGGGGCTTTTTTTTCGAAGCAGGTATCTGTTTCCACAGGATCTGGGTCAGGCATCGCTGTTTCCGGAAGGCAAGTATCCGGCACAGGCGCCTCAGCCGGTGTGTCCTCCCGGGTGTTTGTCGGCAACAGACCGCTGGTTTTGTTCAGGGTATGAATCAATCGGTCATCAAGCTCGAATACGATAAGGATCTCTTCTTTGGCCAGCACCGAGGCAAACAGCAATAAAATATAAGGACCGGACACATCCGTGCCGGCCAGCGGGACATATTTTTTTTCGATCCCGTACACAAGCATCGTCCCATATGCTTTTGTTTTGGATGAGAGGATTTCCAGATATTTTTCCCCAGGGACATCAATGGTTTCAAGGGGAATCTCCACAAAAAAAACAAGCTTGTTTTCATTTTCCAGCCGGCGGCAATCCGATTTTTCCAAAACAAACACGGAAGAGCCGTCCCGGGCGGAAATGATGATCGGGTCATCGTCATGGGGTGTTTCCGTGTCCGGTTGTATCCCGGGATCTGAATCCAATGCAGCGTCAGCAAAGGCATCCGGGTTCGGATCCGGTTCCGGGGAAGGGATGTCGGTATTTTTTCGGGATCCCGCGCTGATGTTTTCCAGCGCGGTGACTGTTTCGGAAATATCAATTTTGTCACTGTGATCCAGATACTGGATCATGTGGGTCAATGCATCTGATGCTTTCAGCAGAAAATGGGTCACCTCGGCATTGGGATCAAGCGTGCCTTCCCGGATCAGTCCAAGAACCGTTTCCATGGCATGGGCCAGCCGGGTGATATTCCGGATGCCCAGAAAGCCGGAGCCGCCTTTGATGGAATGAACGGCACGAAATACTTTGTTGACCCGTTCCCGGTCAGGACCCGTGTCTCCTTTTTCAATGCGGATCAGGTCCTCTTCAATGGAAGACAAATGCTCTAAAGATTCTTCGGCAAATGCTTTTTTGATGTGATCGTCTTTGGAATTCATTATCGATGAGAGACGGTTCTACAATTGCTTGATAAACTGGCGGAACCGCTCTTCCTGAAACGGACTGATACTTTTGATCAGAATGCCGACCCCTGATTCTTCCACCCGGACCACTTCAGAGATGAAGTCGAATTCTTCACCTGCGGAACTGATCAGACGAACCGCCAGCTGTTCCCCCCGCGGGATTTTTTTGTGTGTGTTGATAAATGCGCCGCCCAGGGAGACGTCTTCAACCGTGGCCATGATCCGTTCTTTGCCCGTGTTGATGTTCACCCGCAGCGATACCGGTTTGCGGGTATTTTCCCGTTCATCGATCTGAATCACTTTTTCACTGTCCGGTCCACACACTTTTGCAGCCTGAATCAATTGAAATATTTTATTGTCGGTCTGGGCATCTGTGTTCAAAATTTCTTTGATTAACTGTAGTTTGTCCATTACCGGCTCCTGAAACCATATAAATTTGTTCGGCAAACATTCGTCAAGGGTTATGGCATTTTTATATGACGTGCAGAATAAGTCAACCTGTAAGTTGCAAGGGACGTGTCAACAGACATTTTTGTTGACATCAAATGCGCAAATAGCTATTGATAAATGGAACAAAGCAGGAAATACACACACAGACAGTCAAACTGCAGGGAATCCCATCCGAATATGAATAGATCCGACATTCTCCAGGATGTTACAATCACTTGTCCTGCAGAAATAAAAAACATGAAACAGTTGCAGGTGGGGGTTTTTTTTTCTTCCCGGATGCTGACCTTGGTGATGACCGGGGTTTCCGGAAAAAATGCGCCCCAGAGCCTGATCAACTGGGTATGTGTCCCCCTGCCTGACGATCTGGATCCTGATTCGGACCAGTGGGTAAAGATTCTTGAACAAAGCCTTTCCCGATTTACCGGCCAGGCCAAAAAAGTGGACGTCTGGTGTGTTATCGAACCATCGATGCTGAAAATCAAACATATCGTCATACCGGATATGCCCATGGAAAAAGTCAGCAATGCGGCATTCTGGGGGTTGAAACGGGAAACCGATTTTGATGAAACAACCGACATTTTTGATTTCGAGGTCCTGGAAGATGAGGTGGTGGACGGGGTCAAAAAAAAGAACCTGATTGTTTTCAGTGCGGGTAAAAACCGGATTCAGTCGTTGAAAAAAATGTTTGACCGGGCCGGATACCCTTTATGCGGTATTACTGCCATTCCGTTTGCTTTGCAGAATTTTGTCCGCACCCGAAAAGTGGATCTGGATGTGCCTTATTTCGCAGTGATTCATATTTCCCAGGATACGTCTGATATTTATTGTTTTTCCCGGGCAGGGGTGTTGCTGGTCCGGAGCCTTAGAACCGGTGCCCTGAACCTGATGGAAGAACTGGACGAAAATCCGGAGATGGCCCGGCTTTTTCTGCCGGGTGATGAGCCCAAAGTTCCGCCGTCTGTTTCCCCCCAGGTGCAGGAAGTGTCCGAACGTCTGGTCAGCAAAATTATTCGTACCGGCGATTACTGTGCCCAGCATTATACCGGCAACACCCCCATCACCCATTATTATTTTCTGGGTGAAGTCGATATGTTCGCACCGTTCATGGATCTGGCGCAAAACATGATTCCGGGCGGCGTGAGATTGTTTGAACCGCTGACCCGGGACATGCCGGCGGCGTTGCCGGCATTGCCTGAAAAAAAGGATGAACACAGTGCTGTCCTGGTTGCATGGGGTCTCGCGCTATCCGGTCGAGATCGGACCCCGAATTTTATTCATACCCATCAGGACAAACAAAAGCAGATACGCCGGAAACGCATCACCACCACCGTGTGTCTGGCAGGCGGGATGATTCTGGCTGCCCTGGTGGCAATGAATTTGTTTTTTTTCACGGTGCACAAAAAAGACCTGGCATTGCTGGGCCAGCTGGACCGGGAATTGACCCGGGTCGGCAAAGATATCACACCCGTGGATATCGATGAGATTGTGGATGCATCCAAAAAAAAGATCAATCACGCAGATGTTTATATCGACCGGTATCGGCCCTTAGGCGTGATATATGATTTATGCCGGATCACTCCGCCCCATATCCGCCTGACGTCGCTGGCCTATGGAAAAACAGGGGCCCAAAAAGAGGAAGTCCGGACCATCCGGATCCAGGGCCAAATTACCGGCCCGGGCCTGACGCTGGAGGCGGAACTGGCCCATTATATTTTATCATTGTCTGCCTCTCCGGTGTTTGGTAACATTCAGGTGACAAAAGAGCGGACCCAAGTGAAAAACGCTCAGGATCAACTCCTGTTCTCAGCGACGCTGGAGGCATTTTGAAATCAAAGGGCCCTGATTTCTGGGAAAAAATACCGGTCCCCGCCGTGATCCTGGGCGGGATTTTTGTACTGGGGTGCGTGCTGTATGCCGGTTTTATGGTATATCCTTCGTATCAGGCATATTCTCAAACCCGGCAGGCTATTGATGAAAAAAAGGAGGTTCTGGAAAATAAAAGACAAATGGCGGCCACCTATGCCAGAGCCCGGCAGATGACCCAAACGCCGTTTGACACACACCTGCCGCTGCCGGAAACCGTCAGTCTGCCCCGGACAAACCTGATTGCCGTGACCCGGCAGCTGACCCGAATTGCCGGGTCCCATCAACTGGATATCCTGGGGCATACCGTTCATATCAACGGCGTAACCGACCAGTCCCGGTCCATTGCCATGACGGTTCAGCTCCAAGGCGGGTGGAACAAATTCAGGGCATATCTGGTGGATGTCATGGCCCTGGACAGCTTCAATGCCATGGACGGGCTGCATATTTATACAGACGATGCCGGAACCAGATACTACACCATCGATATCCGGTTGTGGCTGGAAGCGCAGACATCATGAGCACACGGGAAAAAATTATATTGTTCATGGCCCTGGCAGCGCTTGTTTATGGCGGGCTGGAGTGGTTTGTTTTTTCTCCGGAAAAACCGTCTCCCGGGTCAGTGACACAAAAAAGCGGATCATCGGCTGAAACCGTTGATAAAATGATGGCAAAGATCATGAATATGGAAATAGAACACCCGCACAAAAAAGCGATGATCGAAAAAATTGAAACCCCATGGGTGCGGGATCCGTTTGTCCCGCCCGGGCTGCAAGCCGGACAATCGAACGGAGAATCAGAGGAAGCCATGTCTGTTCTGCCGAATCTGGTGTATTCCGGTTTTATTTCGTCGGGCAAACATGCCATGGCCATTGTCAATGGAATGGAGTATTTTACCGGCGACATTATTATGGATACCGGATACCGGATCACCCGCATCACACCTGACAAGGTGGTTATACAAAAGGATCAGAATACAGGTGAAATATTTTTCAACGGGGACTGAAACAGGGCTGATGAGACCAGGGAAATCACATCTGAAATATCCGGCTTTCTTGTGGATATTTTGTCTGGGATTGATTCTGGGCGGGTGTACTGCTGCCAAAACATCGGATCAGACCCCGGCCGATCCCATGGAAAAATGGCACCAGCTGGCAAAAACAACTTATGATGCGGCCGCAACCCCGCCGGACACGTCCGGATCTTTGGATTCGTCCGCAGCCAAAGATCCGATACCGCCTGGACCTGCCGGCCTTCAACCGGTTGTGGTCCATGATCTGTCATCGCCTGATGACCCATCAGGGCCGGTTCCGGCACAGATTCGCAAGCTGCCCGACCTGCCGGTGACCATGAATATGAATGATGTGTCCGTGCCGGTTTTGCTGCGAACCCTGGCAAAAATTGCGGATCTGAACATGATGATCAATGACGGTATCACCGGACAGACCCAGCTGGTGGTAAAAGGATCTCCATGGAATCAGGTGTTTTTGGGTCTTCTGGATGCCTATGGGCTGGCCTATGAATGGACCGGAGATATCCTGCAGGTGTTCAGTGCGGCGGATTTCAAAAAAAGGCAGTCATTGCTGGAGGCCAGAAACGATTATGAAAATGCCAAAATCCGGCAGGAACTGGCACGATCGCAGCTGGCATACCAGAAGCGGCGGCAGGAACCCCTGATTACAAAAATTGTGACCATCCGCTATGCCAATCTGGAATCGCTTCATCAGAACCTGAACCAGTACCTGGCAGTCGCCCGGAACGAAAAAACCGCTTCCCTGGATATATCGTCGGCCATGTTGCCCATTGGTAATGCCGCATCAGAAGCCGACGCCCAGATCCGTCCCGGAGAAAAGGGCAGCATCATGATGGATGCCACATCCAATGCCCTGATCATTCATGCGTCTCAATCAGATATCGATCAGTTGATGCCCATCATCCAACAATTGGACCAGCCGTCAAAACAGGTATTGATCGAAGCCCACATTGTCGAGGTGGAATCCAATACCGGCAAAGCCTTAGGCATTCAGTGGGGCGGGCTGGGCAATTTCAAAACCAGTTCCGACAAGCAGATTTCCGTGGGCGGAGATATCTCTCCGTTTGGACAGCAACTTCAGGATGGCACGTTTCTCAATCCTGCGGACGGCAATGTGGTCAACCTGCCCATGGTGGCGGAAACCGGGATGAACCTGGGCGTCATGGCCCAGAAAATGGGCAGTTTTGTATTGTACGCCCAGCTGATGGCCCTGCAGGAGCAAGGGGTGCTCAATATTTTGTCCAAACCCTCCATCACCACCCAGAACCATCAGAAAGCCATCATCCGAAGCGGCAAGGAAGTCCCCTACCAGACGGTTGAAGGCACGGGATCAGACCAAACCGTCAATATCGAATGGAAAGAAGCGGTCATCAAACTGGAAGTCACCCCCCATATCATCGATGGCCAGGCAGTGCGCCTGGATATTCTGACCAACAAGGATGAACTGGATTTCACTGCATCGGTCAACGGGAATCCCACCATTATCACCAAGAACGCAGAGACATCGGTCATGCTGATGGACGGACAGACCACGGTGATTGCCGGGCTGAACAAGGAAAAGAAAAGCGACAGCGAACAGGGGGTCCCCGGGCTCAAGGAAATGCCGGGGCTCGGGTGGTTGTTCAAAAGCACAAACAATGAAAATGAAAAAGAAGAACTTCTGATTTTCATCACCCCGCATATTCTGGACAATCAAATAATTGCGCCGGCAAAAAAAGGATAAAAAGACGTGGCCGTTCGAAAAAGACTGGGAGAAATTCTGCTGGATGAAGGGGTCATCACCCAGGACCAGCTGAAGACCGCGTTGTCCCAATTCAAAGAAACCGGACTCAAACTCGGGGAATATCTGGCACTGAAAGGGATCGTGTCTGAAAACATCATTGTGGATGCGGTGGCTTCCCAGATGAATCTCAGAAAATTTGAAGCCGGGGAATATGACATTTCTCCGGATCTGGCCCAAATCATGGATGTGGACAATGCCGCCAAATTCAAAGCCGTGCCCGTGAAAAAAAGCGACGGTGTGATCACCATCGCCATGACGGACCCATTGAATATCATCACGGTGGATTATATTGAAGTGATGACTGACATGGAAGTGGAGACGGTTATCTGCACAGAGCAGAATTTCAATTATCTGATGTCTGCCATCTATGGTGCATATGCCGGTAAAGACGGGGTCATGCAGCAGGTGCAGGATATCTCCGAGATGGATTCGGAACCCGATGATGACGAGGGTTCCGAATCTCTGACCGAAACCGACCTTCAGCACATGGCCGAGGACGCACCGGTCATCAAACTGGTGAACTCCATTCTGACCCAGGCGGTCCGGGAAGGTGCCACGGACATTCATCTGAGCCCTGAGAAAACCTACATCGAGATCCGGTTCCGGGTAGACGGAAAACTGCACAAGATCCCCAACCCACCCAAAAAAATGTTTCTGCCCATGGTGTCCCGCATCAAGATCATGGCCAATCTGGATATTTCCATCTCCCGGATTCCCCAGGACGGGCGCATGACCATCAAGGTCCATCAAAAGGAGGTTAATGTCCGGGTGTCCACCATTCCCACCATTTATGGCGAAAACGTGGTGCTTCGTCTTCTGGACACCAGTTCCGGCATTCATACCCTGGATCAGCTGGGGTATTCAGCCGATGACATCGCAGGGATCAAAAAAATGATCAAGATGCCCTATGGCATGATTCTGTGCACCGGCCCCACGGGCAGCGGGAAAAGCACCAGCCTGTTTGCCATGCTCAAGGAGATCAATTCACCGGACACCCACATCATCACCCTGGAGGATCCCGTGGAATACCGGATGGAACATATCCGCCAGGCCCAGCTGAACCGGCGGGCCGGCATGACATTTGCCTCGGGGTTGCGGTCCATTCTGCGCCAGGACCCGGACGTGATCATGGTGGGGGAGATCCGGGATACCGAAACCGCCAATGTGGCGGTGCAGGCGGCTTTGACCGGGCATATGGTTTTTTCAACCGTGCACACCAATGATGCGGCAGGGGCTGTGACCCGGTTCATTGAAATGGGTGTGGCCCCGTTTCTGGTTTCTTCGGTCATGCTGGTGATCATTGCCCAGCGCCTGGTCCGGCGGGTGTGCACCCATTGCGGTGAACAGGTGATCCCGCCGCCTGAATTGCTTGAATACTGGGGAATCCCCCCGAAGGACAGCATCCGGTTCATGAAAGCCAAAGGATGCAGCCACTGCCTGGATACCGGATACCGGGGCCGGGTGGGGCTGTACGAAATATTGTATATCGATGATGCGGTCCGGGACATGATTCTGAGCGGAAAAACCGCCAAGGAGATCAGCCGGCTGGCCCATGAAGCCGGCCAGCTCCGGACCCTGAAAGAAGATGCGGCCCGGAAAGTCATGGACCGGATCACCACCCCGGAGGAGGCCATGTCCGCCCTTCAGGTGAAATAAACCGGTTGTGCAGGCAGGATAAACAGCATGGCATTGTATCAGTTCAAGGCGATTGACGAGAACGGCCAACCGGTTTCCGGAGAGATCGAGGCAGACTCCCGGGATGCGGCGTTAGGGCTTGTGGCGGCCCGGGGCCTGATTCCCCAGACAGCGAAAAAGAAATCAGGCAGGTCCGATATCATGGGGTTTTTGAACAACCTGCCTCTGCCGGGCCGGCTGGTCAAGACCAAAGACCTGATCCTGTTCACCAAACAGTTCAAGACCATGGTGCAGGCCGGTGTTTCCATTGTCCAGGTGTTTCAGATCCTGTTCGAGCAGACCGAAAACCCCCATCTGCGCAAGGCCATTGCTAAGATGGTGGAGAATATCAGGGAAGGCCGGTCCCTGTTTCAGGCGTTTTCCGACCATCCGCGGATTTTTCCCCGCCTGTACTGTGCCATGATCCGGGCCGGAGAGGAGTCCGGTGCCCTGCCCGAGATCATGGACCGGCTGATCTATGTGATCACCCATGAAGAAAAGGTGAAAAACGATATCCAGGGAGCGCTGCGGTATCCCATGTTTGTCCTGGCCGTGCTGGGCGGGGCGTTTCTGGTGCTGCTGACCTTTGTGGTGCCCCGGTTTGTGGATATCTTTGAGCAGGGCGGTGTGGAAATTCCTCTGCCCACCCGGATCTGCATGATGATGTACACGTTTTTATCCCAGTTCGGGGGATATATGCTACTGACTGCCGGAGTCCTGGTGGTGGCGGGATTTTATTATGTCCGGACCGATACCGGGCGCCTCATGAAAGACCGGCTGCTCATGGGCCTGCCGTTGATCGGACAGCTGCTGGTCAAATCCGCCATGTCCCGGTTTTCCAGTATTTTTTCCATTCTTCAGGCCAGCGGTGTCGGTGTTCTGGAATCTTTGCGGGTGTTGACAGACACCATTGACAATGCAGCCATTGCCGTGGAATTCAAAAAAATCAGGAGTCAGCTGGAAGAAGGACGGGGCATTTCAGGCCCGTTGAAACGGGCCAGATATTTTCCCCCCATGGTGGTCAGCATGGTGGCCATAGGTGAGGAATCCGGTAACCTGGACGGCATGCTCAAAGAAATATCCGATCATTACGATGCCGAGGTGGAATATGCCACCAAACGCCTGGCCGAAGCCTTAGGCCCTTTGCTCATGGTGGCCATGTCCGCCATGGTGGGATTTTTCATCCTGGCCATTTTCAAACCCATGTGGGAGATGGCTAACATTGTCTGACCCGGTGGTTCGCCCATCTGCCGGCTTGATTATTCCACCCTCCGGTATTAGAATGTATGTCACACGAACACACCATAAAAGGAAACAAAGAATGCAGCCGACTGCTGTTTTAAAAACCCCGAAAGGGTTCACCCTGATCGAAGTCCTGTCAGTGGTGGTGATCATCGGAATCCTGGCTGCCATCGCGGTTCCCAGTTACAAGGCCACTATGGATCGATCACGGGAAAAGGCAGCCGAGGCCGCTATTGCGGAAGTTAAATCCCGGTTGTCACTTGCCTATGCCAAGTATCTTTTGGAAGAAAAATCAGAACCCGATACGATAGGTGATATTGCCGGGATAGATGACTCAGGGTTACCGGCCGGTTCAGGTGAAGTACCACAGATGGATAATTACACGGTAACCTTGAGCGGTCACAATGGGACGATAGCAACGATCACTGTAACGAAAATCAAAGACGTGGATTACAGTCAGTCTGATGAGATAGATAACACTTGGGAACTGCCATAAGCCTTGGAGGAGACTGATCGTTTTGAAAGTACTGCGCTGTCATAGCGGATTTACCCTGATCGAAATTGCTGCGGTTCTTGTGATCATTGCGATTTTGTCTGTTTTGGCGGTGAAACGCATGGGAGGTACCGGGATTTCTGCTTATGGCGATGCCGATCGTCTGGTAGCGGATTTGCGTTATGCCCAGTCTCTGGCCATGACCCGGGCCCCGGATGAAGGTGGTGATTATGATGGTGAAGTGACAGTCGTAACTACTGACACTGGCTGGAAATTAGATAATGAAGGGAAAACGGATAAACTCTGGTTCGCAGACGGAGCCAGAGAAGATTGGAAAATCGAGGAAGGCACGACGATTACCCAGGATGTCAGCATCACGTTTAAATACCCGAAAGGCAAGATGGTGAATGCTGCTTCAGACCCGACGACCATAACACTTCAACGCGGCGATAATTCCATCATCATTAATGTGTATAGTGAAACCGGATATGTGGAGATCCAATGAGGGGTAAAACAGTGATATCGACCCGACAGGGATTTACCATGATTGAATTGATCGCAGCCATGGTGATTGTGGGTGTAGCCGTTGCCATGGCAGGGGTGAGTTTCATATCTTTCGAGCGTATCGGTAAAGGAATCAATGCAAGAAACGCACAATTGGCCCAGCAGCGGATGGAATTGATTCTGGCTGAAAAAAGAAAAAGTCAGATTGGATTTCCCGAGGATTGTGATGGTGTAAATGATCTACAATGTGGTCCAGATCCATGTAATTCTGGCAATACAGAGTTGGATGATGTTTGTGATAATGCTGTATCTGTTATCTTTAAAGGAGTAAAAGAGGATAACACTGAAATCAATGGGTGTCAAAGTAGTGAAATATTTAAATATTGTAAGGTTAAAGTAACCGTTGAAGGCACTGATTATTATATGAATTTATATAAATATGACTGATCTCAAGCAATATAGACCATTTTCGTCCGTTAAGAGAAAGCGTGGTTTCACGCTCATTGAGATGGTTCTGGTTATGGTCCTCTTGGGAATAGCTGCTCTTATGGTTGTTCCCTTTGTGGGGCATATATTTTCCAATCTTTTAGAGGGCCGGGAACTCAGCCATCGCGAGGGTCAGGCAGTCATGGCCTTGGAACGGTTTGTCCGGGATGTGCGTGGAGCTGATAGTGTAACTGTCAATAATAATCAGAAGAAGATGACTCTTGAAAATGACGGATCTGATGTGATTTATGAAATTGTCACGGGAAATCTGCTTTTGGATGGTCAGGTCTTGGCTAAGCATCTGGATGATAGTCAAAGCAAGTTTGATAATAAAATCGATACGCTTGGCTATCAGTTCATTACTTTGACATTGGTTGTAGAGATGAGCGGTGAAAGAACCTTTGAATTATCAGCTTCTTCGTTTCCACGAATGATTTCAGCGGCAGGAGGAAACCAAGGTGGAGGAAACCAAGGTGGAGGAAACCAAGGTGGAGGAAACCAAGGTGGAGGAAACCAAGGTGGAGGAAACCAAGGTGGGGGGAAAAAGTGATTTTTTCGGAAAAAGGCAGTGTATTGGTTATTGTCATAACCGGTATCACAATCATCGCTGCCATTGGTGCGGGTTTGGCTGCTATGGTCAGTTCCGGGGCGAGGACCGGGGCGAATCACAGCCTGTCTGTCCAGGCGTTGTATGCGGCGGAGAGTGGCTTGGAGTGGGCGCAATACACTATCACGAACGAGGGGACGGATTGCGAAAAGGTTAAACTAAACCAAGAAAAAACGAATGATGAAAAATTAGTCCAAGCAGATTTTTTAATAAAAGAAGCGATATTAGTTGGGAACGATTGTAAAGTGACTGCTACAGGCTGGGTTGGAAGTCAAGCTTCGCCTTTGGCAAAAAGAGAAAGCACCAGCAATTTTTCTATCGCTGGGAACAATGGGGGGGACAATTTTCTGGACTTAATTAAAGACGCCTTTCTCTATGGAAGCAACCTGGAATTTTCAGGCGATATTGTTGAAGGCCCCGGCGCTACCATCGTGATTCAGGAAGGATTGAAGACTCCGGATCTTAACAGGGGGGCAGAGATCAGTGTATCCAATATTTTTTTCGGTGACGATGTGAAACTAAACTCCGGGAGTGCCAGCCTTGGATCAAGCAGTGAACCCGGAATTATATTCATAAACGGTGATCTTGATTTGTGGGAAGGCGCAAGGAATATTTACGGGGATGTTTATGTGAAAGGTGATTTTCAGCTCAAGGATGCCCGGATTTATGGCAACGTTTATGTGGAGGGCGATAATGGAGACAATGGCGATGTGAAACTGGGGTGGACACCATGGCTCGCCGACGAATCACGGATTTATTATACAGGCAGCTTATCTCATCCTAATAATTATGATACCTCAATTCTTGACAAAGTAATAAAGGTTGACAATATCGAAGATGCCCCTGGTTACATAAAAGGCATTGCAATGCCGGATTATGGGATTCCAGAGCCACGATCCGATGAATGGTATGCCGACAAAGGATATGCCTCGTCGGGAATCCTGGTTGATGATTTGAAAATTTTTGCAGACAGCTATGTTTCGAACAGCTGGCGCCCAGCGGCAGAGGATGTGGTTATCGTCAGTAAAGGGGATATTTCCATTACTGGTCTGGGGGGCAGCGGATTGACAGGTGTACTGTTCGCTCCATATGGGAAAGTGACATTTAACGGAGGGTTTTTTACAGGTACCGTCATAGCCAGAGACGGTTTTAACGTTACCAGTGGCGGAACAACTGTCACGTTTAAAAGTATTGAAGACTTTTTTGATGACAACCCTGAAGATATTCCCATGAGTGTTGAATAAGAAAGCATGACAATTGCAGCTGGATGGAAGTATCGGTGATGAAAGACAAGCCGGCCATGAAACATTCCCAGATAAGCGGATTCACGCTGGTGGAAATCATCTCCGTGCTGGTCATCGTAGGCATTCTCTCAACGGTAGCGCTGCCCGATTTTTTCAATATCCAGGAGCGGATCCGGCACAAGATGGTGGATAATGTGATCAGTGACCTCAATCACCGGGAGCAGATTATCTGGAGTATGCATATGGCATCTGACAGCACGCATGATGATACGATCATTTTTGATGGAGTCCATGCGGAAAATATCGGGGCCAAGTTCACCTGGACCGCAGGACCGGGCCAGGCCGGCGGTACCATCCGGTTCGGCCGGGTTCTGGTGGACGTGGTTCGGACCCCGTCAGACAAGGATGCGGCAGGCATCTGGGAACGGGTGAGCCGTGACGATATAACGACTTTCAATGAAACAGCCGGGTCCATGATCACCCGGGTGCAGCAGTATTATGATGAAAACGGCTACTATCCCAGAAGCTGGGGGGACTATGCCTTTACCGACGTGGGTCTGGACCCCGATGATTGGAACACTCCTGTGGACGGCGTGTATTACGCGACAGGTGGAAACCGGATAAAAGCAACACCCGCAGAAGGATTTGAGTTTCATGTGACCGGGACGAACGGTGAAGACCGGGTTCTGAAATCCAGTTACAACTGGAGCCTGTGGTATTCCATGGAAGATGGCAAATGGTATTATCACAGTATCAACGACGACAATGAAATCGACATCTCAACGCTGGCGGTTGTCAAAGATGTGCCATAACAGGAAAAACAGGCACGATGAATGGCAATGTCGGGCGGTGCCGGCTTTACAGCAGGAAAAATGCCAGATTAAGTCCCATCAATGCCTGTATCAGAGGAATATACCCGGCAGCATCTTTCTCAAACAGACGCGGTTTTCTGCAATCGCTCCGCAAGCCATATTTTGATAATTGATTGACGCGCAACACCTAAGCGTTTGGCTTCCGGGTCCAGCGGTGAGGTGCCTTGAACCGGTCAAAATCATTTGCATTTACCAACGCCTGTGACCAGACCAGAGATTCAGGCCAGCCGTGCTTCTGCGCCACCTGCGGGACGGAAAAATCCTTCGATAAATCGGTATTTACGCCTTTTGCTATTTGTGGCAAAAGGCGTAAATACCGATTGTATCATTGGTTCAAATACAATCTTGAATAAAATCACTGAAAAGGTTATTTTGGGTTTCACGTACCAAAGACATCGATGACTTCAGAAAAAACCTGGAAGAATTGACCGCCCGGGACCCGGTATAACAAACATGAGAATGAAAGTTGACATCTACTGGATGATGAAAAGGCCTGCAGCATGAAAAAACAAAATCGGGAACACGGCTTCACCTTTGTGGAAATCATTTCCGTGCTGGTCATCATCGGCATTCTTTCGGCTGTGGCCCTGCCCGATTTTTTCAATATCCAGGATCGTATCCGGCGCAAGATGGTGGACAATGTGATCAAAGATCTCAATCACCGGGAATATCTGATCTGGGCCACGCATTTTGAATCCAAAGAAGATCATGATGACAGTGTCGTTTTCAATCGGGTGAATCCGGAAAACATCGGCGCCAAATTCATCTGGTCGGCCGGTCCTTCCACGACCGGAGGCACCATCACGTTCGGATCCATTGACGTCAATGTGCAAAGAACTGCTTCAACTGCGGAAACTGAGGGGTTTTGGGAAAAAAAGGATGATAACACTTCAGATTCAGACCAGGATACCCAAACCGGTGATGATGAGGGAACCTCTCAGGGTGGTGGTCGTCCAGAAGATTTTCCCGGACAGGGAGACCCTCATGGAAAAGGTAATCCCTGGAATCAAAATGATTGATCAGTAAATTCGGTTTCAGGATCTGCCTGTTGGGTACCACCACGGCAAAATATTCCCGCCTGTTTGATCAATGCCATACGCTTTTTTTTCGGGGTGTCATGGCATGGCTGCTTCCATTTTCCGGGCATTGAATCCCTTGATAAAGGTCTGGTTGACAAAAAAGACCGGTGTGGAATGGATGCCCAGGGTCTGGAGGGTCTGCCGGTCAGCTTTGATTTGAGTGAGAAACCGGTCGGTCAGATAGGTCAGGGCGTGTTCAGGGGTTGTCCCCCATTTTTGTGTTAATTCCGGAAACTCGTCCATGTAT